>JBBIKV010000001.1:0-102849 GCA_037445285.1 Nevskiaceae bacterium
CCGCCCCGCCGCAGTGAATCCGTCGCGGATATTCGTCCTCCGGCCGGTGGCCACCACGCTGTTGATGGTGGCCATCCTGATCGTGGGTGCGATCGCCTACAAACAGCTGCCGTTGTCGGCGCTGCCCGAGGTGGCCTATCCCACCATCCAGGTCCAGACCTTTTATCCCGGCGCGAGCCCGGAGGTCGTCACGTCGGCCATCACGGCGCCGCTGGAGAAGCAGTTCGGCCAGATGCCGGGCCTGAACCAGATGTCCTCCACGAGTTCGGGCGGCGCCTCGGTCATCACGCTGCAGTTCAATCTGGCGCTCGCCATCGACGTCGCGGAACAGGAGGTCCAGGCCGCCATCAGCGCCGCCCAGAATCTGCTCCCGCAGGATCTGCCCGCACCGCCGATCTATGCCAAGGTGAACCCCGCCGACGCACCGGTGCTGATCCTCGGCATCACCTCCAAGGTCATGCCGCTCACCGAGGTCGAGGACCTCGCGGACACGCGCATCGCCCAGAAAATCTCCCAGCTCAAGGGGGTCGGCGTCGTCAGCATCAGCGGCGGACAGCGGCCCGCGGTGCGCGTCGTGGTGAATCCGCGCGCGCTGGCGGCGTACGGCCTGAACCTCGACGACCTGCGCACCACGATCAACAACGCCAACCAAAACGGCCCCAAGGGCACGCTCGACGGCCCCAGCAACGCCTATACCGTGAACACCAACGATCAGATCCGCGATGCCGGGGACTACGGCACCATCGTGATCGCCTACAAGTACGGCGCACCGGTGCGGCTCAAGGACGTGGCAACCCTGGTCGCCGGCGCGGAAAACGCCAAACTCGGCGGCTGGATGAATTCCACTCCCGCGCTCATCATGAACGTCCAACGCCAGCCGGGCGCCAACGTGGTCGACGTGGTCGACCGGATCCACCAGCTCCTGCCCACGCTGCAGGCCGCGATGCCTTCCGGGGTCGACGTGGCGATCCTGACCGACCGCACGACGACCATCCGGGCGTCGGTGACCGACGTCGAGATCGAACTGGCGCTGTCCGTCGGACTCGTGGTGCTGGTCATCTACGTGTTCCTGCGCAACGTCCCGGCGACCCTGATCCCCAGCCTCTCGGTGCCCTTGTCGCTCATCGGCACCTTTGCCGTCATGTATCTCGCCAATTTCAGCCTGAACAATCTGTCGCTGATGGCGCTCACCATCGCCACCGGGTTCGTCGTCGACGACGCCATCGTCATGATCGAGAACATCTCGCGGTACATCGAACGCGGGATGCCGCCCCTGGAGGCCGCCCTGGAGGGCGCGGGGCAGATCGGATTCACCATCATCTCGCTGACGGTCTCGCTGATCGCGGTGCTGATACCGCTGCTCTTCATGCAGGACGTGGTCGGGCGGTTGTTCCGGGAGTTCGCGATCACCCTCGCGGTGACCATCCTCATCTCGGCGGTGGTGTCGCTCACGCTCGTGCCGATGATGTGCGCGAAGCTGCTGAAGCACAAGCCGGAACGCGAGCCCGGCGAATCGGAGGGTTGGTTCGATGCACTGGTCGCGTGGTACGGCCGCCGGCTCACCTGGGTGCTGGACCATCAGCGGCTCACGCTCTGGGTGGCCACCGGTACCGTGGCCGTCACCGCGCTGCTGTACATTTTGATACCCAAGGGCTTCTTTCCCGATCAGGACACGGGCCTCATCCAGGGGGTCTCCGAGGCCAGCCAGTCCATTTCCTACGCCGCGATGGCCGGCCGCCAGCAAGCCCTGGCCGCGGCCATCCTCACCGACCCCGATGTCCGGAGCCTGTCATCGTTCATCGGCGTGGACGGCAACAACGTGACGCTCAACAGCGGCCGCTTCCTCATCGATTTGAAACCGCGCGACCAGCGCAGCGCGAACGTCGCGGATGTGATCCGGCGTCTGAGGACGGAGACCGCGGACGTCACCGGCATCAAACTGTACATGCAGCCGGTGCAGGACCTCACGCTAGACAACACCATCAGCCGCACCCAGTACCAGTTCACGCTGGAGAGCGCCGATGCCGCCGCCTTGGCCGAATGGACGCCGAAGCTGCTGGCGGCGCTCAAGCGGCGGCCGGAACTCGCCGATGTGGCCAGCAACCAGGAGGACAACGGACTGGCCGCCTACGTCACGATCGACCGCGACAGCGCGGCACGCCTCGGCATCAGCGTCGGCACGGTCGACAACGCGCTCTATGACGCCTTCGGACAGCGCATCGTCTCGACGATTTTCACCCAGTCGAACCAATATCGGGTGATCCTCGAGGCCGATCCGGAATACTACAGGTCCGTCGACTCCCTCGCCTCGATCTACGTGCCGTCCGCGGGCGGGGGCCAGCTGCCGCTGTCGGCCATCGCCAGGGTCGACGTGCAGACGCGGCCGCTGCTCATCAATCATCTGGCGCAGTTTCCGGCGGCGACGGTCTCGTTCAATCTGGCGCCGGATTCATCGCTCGGGGCCGCGGTGACCGCCATCGAGGACGTCGAGCGCGGCATCTCACTGCCCCTCGGCATCCGCACCACGTTCCAGGGCGCGGCACTCGCCTTCCGCAGCAACCTGGACAACGAACTGCTGCTGCTGGTGGCCGCCGTGCTGGTGATGTACATCGTGCTCGGTGTGCTGTACGAGAGCTTCATACATCCCGTCACCATCCTGTCGACCCTGCCGTCCGCCGGGATCGGCGCGCTGCTCGCGCTCATGCTGGCCGGGGACGACCTGACGATCATCGCGCTCATCGGCATCATTCTGCTGATCGGCATCGTGAAGAAGAACGCCATCCTGATGATCGACTTCGCCGTGGTGGCCGAGCGCGAACAGGGGCTTTCACCCCGCGAGGCGATCCATCAGGCCTGCCTGCTGCGCTTCCGGCCGATCTTGATGACGACGGTGGCGGCGATCTTCGGCGCGCTGCCCCTGATGTTCGGCACCGGCACCGGCTCGGAGCTGCGCCACCCGCTGGGGATCAGCATAGTCGGCGGTCTGTTGGTGAGCCAGGTGCTGACGCTGTTCACGACGCCCGTGATCTATCTGGCGTTCGACCGGCTCGCCGCCCGGATCCGCGGCGATGCGTCGCGCGATGCCGATGGTCTGGCGGACTCCCCCGCATGAACATCTCGGCACCGTTCATCCGCCGGCCCGTGGCCACGACGCTGTTGACCGTGGGCGTGGCGCTGAGCGGCGGCGTCGCCTTCATGCTGCTGCCGGTGGCGCCGCTGCCGCGCATCGAAGTGCCCGCCATCTTCGTCTCCGCCCAGCTGCCCGGCGCGAGTCCCGAGGTGATGGCCGGCACGGTCGCCACCCCGTTGGAGCGGCACCTGGGTTCGATCGCGGATGTCGACGACATGACCTCGAGCAGCGGGGTCGGCACGTCGAACATCCAGCTCACCTTCGGCACCGACCGGGACATCGACGGCGCCGCGCGCGACGTGCAGGCGGCGATCGTGGCGGCGCACGCGGATCTGCCGACGTCCCTCGTGCACAATCCATCCTACCGGAAGATCAACAGCGCCCTGTTCCCGGTCATGGCCATCGCCATGACGTCCGACGTGCTCACCCAGGGACAGATCTACGACGCCGCCGATGCGGTGATATCGCAGCGGCTGTCGCAGATCCAGGGGGTCGGCGGCGTCAACGTCAACGGCAGCGCCCTGCCGGCGGTGCGCGTGGAGATCGACCCCCAGGCCCTGTCGAAGTACGGCATCGGTCTGCAGGACGTGCGGGCGGCGATCTCCAACGCCAACGCCAATGCACCGAAGGGTTCGATCGAGTCCGGGCAGCTGCGCTGGCAGATCTACACCAACGACAACGCACGCGACGCGGCCCCCTACCGCAATCTCATCATCGCCAACCGCAACGGCGCGGCGGTCCGGCTCGGCGACGTCGCCCAGGTCCTGGACATGCAGGATGGAGCCACGGAGAACGTGCGCACCTATGGTTTGTACAACGGCAAACCCGCCGTGTTCGTGACCATCTACCAGCAGCCGGGCGCGAACGTCATCGAGATGATCGACTCGGTCAAGGCGGAGCTGCCCGGACTCAAGAGTTCCATCGACCCGAAGATCGACCTGGTCGTGACCTTCGACCGCTCGGTCACCATCCGCGCCTCGCTGCGCCAGGTCGAGGAGACACTCATGCTGGCGGTCGCAATGGTCATCCTCGTCGTCTACGTGTTCCTCAACAGCCACCGCGCGGCGCTGGTCCCCGCGCTGGTGGTGCCGGTCTCCCTGATCGGCACCTTCGGCGCCATGTATCTGCTCGGCTACACGCTCGACAATTTCTCGTTGATGGCGCTGACGGTGGCGACCGGCTTCGTCGTCGACGACGCCATCGTCGTCATGGAGAACACCACCCGGCACATCGAGGCGGGGATGGGACGGATGGCCGCGGCCCTGCAGGGCGCGCGCGAAGTGGGCTTCACCGTGGTCTCCATGAGCCTGTCGCTGGTCGCCGTGTTCATCCCCTTCATGTTCGCCGGCGGCATCGTCGGGCTGATCTTCCGCGAATTCACCGTGACCCTGTCGGTGGCGATCCTGATCTCGCTGGTGCTGTCGCTGACCACCACGCCAATGATGTGCTCGCTGCTGCTCGAACGCGCGGGCGACCGCCGGCCGTCGCGTTTTGCGCGCGCCTTCGACCGTGCATTCGAGCGGCTGCGACGCGGCTACGAGCGCTCGCTCGGCTGGGCGCTGCATCATCCGCGCACCATGATGCTGGTGCTGTTCGCGACGATCGGCGTGAACGTCTATTTGTACGTCGTCATCCCCAAGGGGTTCTTCCCGCAGCAGGACACGGGTCAATTGCAGGGCGGCATCCGCGGGGATGCATCGAGCTCGTTCCAGTTCATGAAGCGCAAGCTGCAGGAGGTCGCCGCCATCGTGCAGCACGATCCGGCGGTCAAGACGGTGACCGGCTCGGTCGGTGCCGGCGGCTTCGGTCCGGGCGGCAGCGGCGCGAGTGCCAACATGACGATTGCGCTCAAGCCCCTGGCGGAACGGCGCATCTCGGCGGATCAGATCATCGCCCGCCTGCGGCCGCAGCTCGCCCGCGTAGAGGGCGTGCGCGCGTTCCTGCAGGCGGTGCAGGACATCGGCGGCGGCGGCCGTTCGGCGAATTCGCAGTACCAGTACACGCTGCTCGGGGACGATCTGACCGAGCTGCGCACATGGTCCCAGAAGCTGCGCACGGCGCTGCAGGACATGCCCGAGGTCACCGACGTCGACACGGATCTGCAGCCCGGCGGACTCGAGGCCGACCTGATCGTGGACCGCGACACCGCATCGCGACTCGGGCTCTCGGAGATCCAGATCGACAATGCACTCGGCGACGCGTTCGCGCAGGCACAGGTGTCGAACATCTACAATCCCTTCAGCCCGCAGCAATACCACGTGGTGATGGAGGTGGCGCCGGAGTTCTGGCAGAACCCGGACATCCTCCGGGAACTCTACATCAGCACGGCCGGTGCGGCCGTCAGCGGCACGCAAGGCACTCAGGCCGTGGCCGGCACCACCCAGATCGGGGCCGCGCGGACGGCCGCCGCCGCGGGCGCCGCCGCCGTCGCGGCGGACACGGCCCGCAATCTCGCGCAGAACTCGCTGGCCAACGCGGGCCGGGGCAACACGTCCACGGGTTCCGCCGTCAGCATCGCGCAGGAGACCGTGGTGCCGTTCGCCGCGTTCAGCCGTTTCCTGACGAACACCACGCCGGTGAGCGTCAATCACACGGGCACGTCGGTATCGACCTCCATCTCCTTCAACCTGCCCGACGGCGAGTCGCTGGGCACGGCACTCACCGCGATCGAACACAAGATGAGCCAGATTCACGTGCCCATCGGCATCCAGGGAGGCACCTACGGCACGGCGAAGCTCTTCCAGCAGAGCAGCAGCAACGCCCCCCTGCTGTTGATCGCCGCACTCCTGGCGATCTACGTGGTGCTCGGCATCCTCTACGAGAGCTACAGCCAGCCGCTGACCATCCTGTCGACCCTGCCCTCCGCCGGCGTGGGAGCGCTGCTCGCCCTGATGGCGACCGGCACCGAATTCAGCCTCATCGCCTTCCTCGGCATCCTGCTGCTGATCGGCATCGTCAAGAAGAACGCCATCATGATGGTGGACTTCGCGCTCGACGCCGAGCGGACACTCGCAATGGATCCGATGAGCGCCATCGCGCACGCCTGCTCGCTGCGCTTCAGACCGATCATGATGACCACCTGCGCCGCCATTGCCGGCGCGCTGCCGCTGGCCGTCGCGAGCGGCGACGGAACCGAGATGCGGCGCCCGCTGGGAATCGCCATCGTCGGCGGCTTGATCGTCAGCCAGCTGCTCACCGTGTACACCACGCCGGTGGTTTACCTGTACGTGCATCGCTACTGGAAGAGGGGAAAGCGGCAGCTGCGCACGCCCGCCTCGGGCGGCGGCACGTTCGCATCGGGCGCGGGCCCGGCGGAGCCCGCCCTGTGAGGCGCCTGTCCCGCGGTCTGTGCATCGCATGCGGCATCGCGTGGCTGTGCGGCTGTGCCGTCGGACCGGACTATAGGCGGCCCGCGGTCGCGGCGGACGGCGCCTTCAAGGAAGCGGCCGGCTGGAAGCCGAGCGAACCGGCCGACGCGCTGCGCCGGGGGCCTTGGTGGAAACTCTTCAACGACGATGAACTGTCGCAACTCGAGTCCCACATCGAGATATCGAACCAAAACGTCAAGGCGGCGGCGGACGCCTTCGCCCAGGCGCAGACGCTGGTCGCGCAGGCGGGTGCCGGCTTCTGGCCGACGGTGGCGGCGAGCGTCGGAGCACAGCGCGGGGCGGTCGGCGGCACCCCGCAACGCACCACCGTCACGGCCGGGGCCTCCGCCAATTGGACCCTGGACATCTGGGGCCAGATCCGCCGCAGCGTCGAAAGCAACCGCGCCTCCGCCCAGGCGAGTGCCGCAGCCCTCGCGTCAGCGACGCTGTCGGCGCAGGGCGCCCTGGCGACCGACTACTTCGCGCTGCGTGCCCAGGACGAGCTGCAGCGACTCCTGGACGACATCGTCGAGGCCGAGCAGCTCTCGCTCAAGATCACCGAGAGCCGCTATCGCTTCGGCGTGGCCGCCAAGGCGGACGTCGTCAGCGCACGGGCGCAGCTGCTCAACAGCCAGGCGCAGCAGATCAACGCAGGAATTCAGCGGGGCATCCTCGAACATGCGATCGCGGTGTTGACGGGCCGGCAGCCGTCGGCGTTCTCCCTGGCCCGGGCGGCGATGCGCACCGACGTGCCCACCGTGCCGGCGGGCGTGCCGTCGGCACTTCTGGAGCGGCGGCCGGACGTTGCGGAGGCCGAACGCCGGGTGGCGGCCGCCAATGCGCAGATCGGTATCGCCAAGGCGGCATTCTTCCCGAATTTGACGCTGTCAGGCTCGGACCAGTACTCGGCAGGCACCTTCGACCGGCTGCTCAATACCTCGAATCGGGTGTGGGCGATCGGTCCGCAGCTGGCCGAAACGCTCATCGACGGCGGACTGCGCCGCGCGCAGTTGGCGCAGGCGCACGCCGCGTACGATGTGACCGTCGACAACTATCGGCAGACCGTCCTGTCCGGTTTCGAACAAGTCGAGGACCAGCTGGTCACCCTGCGGGTCCTGGAAAAGCAGGCGGTCGTCGAGGAGGCCGCCGTGGCCGCCTCCGTCGAGGCGGAAAAGCTCACGCTGAACCAGTACAAGGCCGGCGCCGTGCCCTACAGCAGCGTGATCACCGCCCAGACCACGCGGCTCGCGAGCGAGGAGGCCTCCCTGACCGTGCTGGCCAACCGGCTGCAGGCGAGCGTCGCGCTGATCGAAGCCCTGGGCGGTGGCTGGACCGCCGCGGACCTCTGACTCTATGGCCGGGCGGCCTCCGCCGCCGATGCACTTGCGGCCGGGTCGCCCGCGGCCGTGCCCCGCAGGATGGCGTTGCGCACGAACCATTGCTGTTTGGCATCCAACGCGGCGAGAAACACCACCTCGCCGGCGGCGAGTGTGGCGAGCGGCAGGCCATCCCGGAACAGCACCCGATTGCCGGTCAACGACGGGAGGCGGGCCCCCGGAGTCACGATGCCGATCAAATTGAGAGGATCCGCGCCCGACAACGACAGGTATTGCTCCGTGTGCGGCCGGCGGCGCACCTCGCGCAGCAGCCCCACCGCATCCAAGGTCGCGAATTGTTCGCCGGAAAAGCCCGCGACGAAGCGCCCGCCTCGAATCTCGCCCCTCGCCTCCAGACGGCGGCAGCACGCCAGTAGGTCGCGCCAGCCCGGCAGCCAATCCGCCTCCCGCGCGAGCAGCCGCCAGAAGACCACGCCGTAGCGGCGCAACAGCGCGCGCACCGCCCATTCCACGGCCTCATCCGTCGGCGGGGCGTGCGCCGCGCCGCCCTGCCCGCGCACGACGGCCCAGCGGCCGGCATCCGCCATGCCGAACGAGCCGAGCCGCCGCCGGCCGCGCTTGTCGGACGGCAGCAACAGCGCCCGCAGACCCCCGAAACTGTCGGAGTTGACCAGCCCGAGGGACACGAGTTCGGCCATCGCCTGCTCCAATTCGGCCGGCATCAAGCGGACGCCGTCCGCCACGTCGTCGAGGAAGGAAGCGCCCCGCTCGCGCAGGTACTCGAGCACCACCCGGGGCCTGTAGCCGAGATGCGTCGGATCGGGACCGAGACTGAAGGCGGACCAGGCACCGACGTTGCGGCGCGCGAGCATCGTGATGGGCGTCGAACGGATGGGCCCGGCGCCCTGATGCGGGCCGGCCTTGCGGCCCGCAAGGCGCGCCCACACGAAGCGGCCGGCGCGGCAATGCTCGTCCAGCCAGTGAGGGTCGTATTCGGCGATGCGGGCCGGCAGGATGTCGCTCTCCCAGGCGGCCGCCGGCGCCTCGAAGCCCTCGAGCTGGGCGAGCACCGCGGCGACGGAATCCGCGCCCCGCATGCGCCTGTCGGGCAGCACCCGCTGCCACTCGAACAGGAATCGCAGCAGATCCCGGGCTTGAACCGGCTCGATCTCGGCCCGCAGGCGCTTGACGGTATGGCGATGAATGCGTGCGAGCAGGCGGCGCTCGCACCATTCCTCCCCGCCGTTCGCGGCGGTGAAGCGGCCGCGCATCGCGAAACCTTCGGCCTCGAGCGCGGCCAATGCACCCGCCACCCTGCCCGTCGCCAACCCCAGCGGTTGCGCCAGTGCGGCCACGGTCACCGGCCCCAGCCCCTCCAGGCGCCCCCGCACGATTTCCACCAGCGCGGGATCCGAGGACGGCAGCGCGGGCTCGAACCATCCGCGTCGCTCGACCGCCACCCACACCGCCGGATGCCCGGCCACCTCGATGTTCATCACGCGGCGCTGGGCCACGAGTTCGTCGATCAGGCGCGGCCAGGCATCGTTTGCCCGCACCTCGGGATCGGTGAGGAACGTCAGCCATGACAGCGCATCGCACAGCTCGTCGGCCGTGGCGGCATCCGGCCAGGCCTCCTCGCGCACCCGCGCGATTGCCTGCTCGTCCAACCGGCCCAGGTCCGCAGCGGCGGCCGCATCGATCCAGCGGCGACCGATCACGGCCTGCGTGCGGCGCTCCTCGAGGGGCGCATCGTCGAGATACGCATAGGGCCGCACGTTGAGCGCCTCCAGCGCCAGCGGCGAGGGTTCAGTGAGGTCGCGGGCGATGACGCGGATCCGGCCGCTTTCGATGCCGCGCAGGACCTCCTCGAAGGAATCGACGTCCATCGCATCCTCGAGACAGTCGCGGATCGTCTGGCGCACCAACGGGTGGTCGGGGATCTCGATGTCGCCGGGCAGGTTCTCGGCGCACGCCACCTGGTCGGGGAACACCGCCGCGAGCAGATCCTCGGCATTCATCCGCGCGATCTGCGCGGGCACCTTCCTGCCGCCGCGAAAACGCGGCAGCGCGAGCGCGATCCCCGCGTCCCAGCGCCAGCGAACGCCGAACATCGGCGCCGCGCACAGTGCCTGGATCAGCAGCGGGCGGACGGTCTTGGAGTTCAGGTACCGCGACGCATCGGCCAGGTCGAAACTATGCGCCTGCGTCAACGACAGGACGACATGGTCCTCGGTGGCCGCCGCCTGCAGTTCGAAATTGAAGGTGCGGCAGAATCGCTTGCGCAGCGACAACCCCCACGCGCGATTGACCCGGCTGCCGAAAGAGGAATGGATGACGAGCTGCATGCCCCCCGACTCGTCGAAGAACCGCTCGAAGATGACGGTGTCCAGGGTCGGCAGGCCCTGCAGCGCCGCGCGGCCGGCCGCGAGATACTCCACGAGCTGCATCGCGGCCCCCGTGCCGATTCCGAGTTCCCCGACCAGCCAGCGCAACGCGGCGCCGGCCTGGGCATCGAGCCGGCAGCCGATCTCGGCCCGCAGGCGCGCGACCGCGGCCGACAACGCGTCGGTGCGGCCGGGGGCCTCGCCGAGCCAGAAAGGAATCGAGGGTGGCTGCCCGTGGGCATCCTCGACCCGGACGATGCCGCGCTCGACCCGCAGGATGCGGTACGACGTGTTGCCCAGCTGGAAAACGTCGCCCTGAAGACTCTCGACCGCAAAGTCCTCGTTGACCGTGCCCACCGCGAAGCCCTCCGGCTCGAGCATCACCTCGTAGTCGGCATTGTCCGGGATCGCACCGCCGGAGGTGATCGCGGTGAGCCGCGCGCCCCTGCGCGCGCGCAGCAGGCGGTTGACCGCATCATGATGCAGCAGCCCACCCCGCCGGCCGCGGCGCGTGCTGAATCCGTGCGCCAGCATGCCGATACAGGCGTCGAAGTCGGTCCGCTGCAGGTGGCGGTAGGGATGGGCGCCCCGCAGCAGATCGAACAGCGCATCCTCCGGCCACTCCCGCGCCGCGACTTCCGCAACGATCTGCTGGCTCAAGACGTCGAGGGCATCGCGGGGCACTCTGAGCCGGTCCAGCTCCCCGCGCCGCACCGCATCGATGAGCGCCGTGCATTCGACGAGTTCGTCCCTGGACAGCGGAAACAGGCGGCCCTTCGACGTGCCGCCCACCGCGTGGCCGGCCCGGCCGACACGCTGCAGGAACGCGTTGATGGAGCGCGTCGATCCGATCTGGCACACGAGATCGACATCGCCGATGTCGAGGCCGAGTTCGAGCGAGGCGGTTGCCACCAGCACCTTCAATTCACCGCGTTTCAGTCGTTGTTCGGCCTGGAGGCGGCGCTCCTTGGCGAGGCTCCCGTGGTGCGCCGCCACGTGCGCGGCGCCGATGCGCTCCGACAGGTGGCGCGCCACCCGCTCGGCGAGCCGCCGCGTGTTGACGAACACCAGGGTGGTGCGGTGCTCGCGGACGAGTGCGGCCAGCCGGTCATAGATTTCGTTCCAACCATCGCCCGACATGACCGGCTCGAGTGGACTGGATGGCAGCTCGAGCGCCAGGTCGCGGAGGCGTCCGTGGCCGCAGTCGACGATGCGGCAGTCGGCCCAACGGGCGTTCGAACCGGTGAGGAAGCGCCCCACTTCCTCGATGGGAGTCTGGGTCGCGGACAACCCAATCCGCACACAGCGGTGCGCCGCGAGGGCCTGCAGACGTTCCAACGACAGGGCCAGGTGCAAGCCGCGCTTGTTGCCCGCGAGCGCGTGAATCTCATCGACGATGACCGTGCGGCAGGTGGACAGCATGTCGCGGCCGGACGCCGATCCCAACAGCACATACAGGGACTCGGGCGTCGTGACCACGATGTGAGGCGGCTTGCGCCGCATGCGCGCCCGGTCGGTCGGGGAGGTATCCCCGGTTCGCACCACGGTGCGGATGTCCACGTCGGCCAGCTCGAGAGCGGCCAGGGCCTCGCGGATGCCCGCAAGCGGGGCCTCCAGATTGCGGTGCACATCGTTCGACAACGCCTTCAAGGGCGACACGTAGAGCACCCGGGTTTCATCGGGCAGCGGCGCGGCGGCGCCCTCCTTGACGAGCTGGTCGATGGCCGCCAGAAATGCCGCGAGGGTCTTGCCCGACCCGGTGGGTGCCGCGACCAGCACGTCGAGTCCCGCCTGAATCGCGGGCCAGGCCAGCGACTGGGCCTGCGTCGGTGCGGCGAACGTGCGGGCGAACCATGCGGCCACTGCGGGATGAAACGATCGCAAGGCCGTCATTCGTCCTCTACGAGCCAGCCGCGCGACTGCGCCGCGTCGAGAAATTCCACCACGTCCTCGGCCCGCATGCCGCCCGGCGACCTCAGCATCGCGTCCACGACCACCCGGTCGCGGCTGCGCGTTCCGTCGCACAACTCCAGGATGACGAGCGCATGACCGTTCAAATGCACCCTCCCGGCGGTCAAGACCAGCAGCATGACGGCCGAATCCTCGCTATCGCGGCTGAGCTGGATGCCCGGTGCAAGTTTGATGAGGCGATGAACTTGAACCATAACCTGCCGGAGCTAGCAGGTTGCATGCCATCGCCGCGTCAAATGCCCCGATGGGTGATGCGCAGCCGCCGGCAACGCCGGTACAGGGTGCTGCGGCTGACCTGCAGCAGCGCGGCGGCGCGCGCCATGTTGCCCTCGGTGTCGCGGATCGCCTTGACCAGCGCCTGCCGTTCCGCCGCCTCGATCGGCGACAAGGGCTGCCCGTCGTCGGCCAGGACGACATCCACCCGCGCGGACGGCGACGCATGCGGTTGCCGCACCGCGGCGCACGCGGACTCGTTGCGCACCTCGCTCGGCAGATCCCGCAGCCGTACGACACCGCCGTCGCAGATGGCAAGCGCCGTGCGTATGACATTGCGAAGTTCGCGGATGTTTCCCGGCCAGTCGTAGTCCAGCAGGCACTGAAACGCGTCGGTCTCGATCGCCACCGGCCGTCCGTCGCTGGTCTCGACGCTCAACAACCTGCGGATCAACTCCTCCTTGTCCGTGCGTTCCACCAGGCGCGGCAGCTCGAGCGTGATGCCGTTCAGCCGGTAGTACAGATCCTCCCGGAACTGCCCCCGCGCGATCATCGAGCGCAGATTCTGGTGCGAGGCGCAGACAACGCGCAGATCCACCTTCATCGGCTTTTCGGCGCCGAGCGGCACGACCTCGTGCTCCTCCAACACCCGCAGCAGACGGGTCTGCAACGCCAGCGGCATGTCACCGATCTCGTCCAGGAAGAGCGTGCCGCCCGAGGCCTGCAAAATCGTGCCCTTCATGCCCTCGCGGCGCGCTCCGGTGAACGCGCCCGACTTGTAGCCGAAGAGTTCGCTTTCGATCAGCGACTCCGGAATCGCGGCACAATTGAGGGCGACGAACGGCGACCGGCCGCTCGCGGCGTGCAGCGCGCGCGCGAACAACTCCTTGCCTGTTCCGGTGGCGCCTTGAATCATCACGGAAACCGGCGACGCCGCGACGCGCCGGGCGCTGCGCACAATGCGCAGCATCTGCGGATCATCCCCGGCCAGGTCCTCCAGCGCGAGCGCATCCTTCGCCGGCTGCGGCGGCTGCAACTGCATGACGTCGGTGCTGCGCGTGCCGCGGACCCGATAGCGGGCGAATCCCATGTCCGTCGCCTCATGGCTCAGGCTGGCGAAGTAGCGCCGGCCCAGCACCGCATCCCGCACGGGCCACAGGCCCGCGGCGTTGCGCGCCGCCGGGTCGATCATCTCCTCGGCGCGCATGTCGAAGATCTCGTCGATCCGCCGGCCGATGAGTTCGCCGCGCTGTCCCACGCCGAGCAGCCGCATCGCCATGTCGTCGGCGGCGATCACGGTCGCATCGCTCGCCAGCGCCAGGGCGCCGTCGTGCTGCAGATTCACGAATTCCGGCCGCGCATGGAATCGCAGAACGCTGCCGCGCTGGAAATGCCTCAGGAACAGACATTTTTCGATGAGTTTGGCCGACAGGTGGACCAGGGCCATGACGTGGGTCTGGGATTCACGGGTGCCCTGCGCATTCAGGGTCGACGCGTCGAGCACCGCCACCAGCGAACCGTCGGGATCGTGGATCGGCGCCGCCGTGCAGGACAGGGCGATGTGGCAGGCTCGAAAATGCTCGTCGCGGTGCACGATGATCGGTCGATTCTCCGCGATGCACGTGCCCATGCCGTTGGTGCCCTGGCGCGACTCGCTCCAGTCGGCGCCCAGCCGCAATCCGGCGACGCGAAAAGTGTCCAAAATGGTCGGGTCCGCCTTCTCGTACAGCACGATCCCGCCCGCGTCGGTCAGCAGCAGCGCGCAGCCCGACATCGCGATGTGGTCGTACAGCCAGTCGATTTCGGCCGACGCCACCTGGATGAGGTGCTCGTGCCGGTTGCGATGTTCCTTGAGCGAATACCCATCGAGGACGTAAGGCTGTTGATCGCGCACCGGGTCGAGCGCGTAATCATTCATGCACCGGCGCCACGAGGCGCCGATCGCCGAAGTGACGGTCGAATGAGGCGACACGCTGCCGGCCCCGCGCACGAAGCCCGCCACCGTGGCCGCGTGCTGCGCTTCTATCTGATTGGACATCGGGAACCCCCCTCCACCTGCCGGCGGCCGATCCATTGCGCCCAGATGCATCTTTTTGCGGCCGACAGGAGCATCACCATCCCCCCGGGAAAAGTCAAATGAAGCACCGCTGCCAACCGTAGCGCGACATGTCGCATTCCTGGCACACCGCTCGGCGACTCCGGATCGACGGTTTACGCCGGGGAATGCCTGCGCGCATACTGGTCACCCAGGGGACATGCACATTTCACCGGCTGGCAGCTTCGACTTCCGCAGGCGCGACACGTTCGCGCCGGATTTGTTGCGCACACGCGTCCCGCAGCGCGACCATCCGTCACGACGCGATGCCGCATCCTCTCCACGAATCCGCTTCCAGGGCGCGAAAACTCTTGGCCAGCTCCCGGCCGCGCTGCGAATCCCGGAAGATGGCGCCCGCCTGACCCGGCAAAGTGGCGTATTTCGCAAAGGTCGACGCCTCGACGAAATCGTCATAGGACAGCACGTCCGCGATCTTGTCGATCGCACAGGCACACTGATACAGCGCCGCCAGCTTGTCACGGTTCTTGCCGATGCACTCATTGACGTACTCGACGCGCGCGATCGTCGGATACGCGTGCGCGGGGGCCGGAGGGGCGGCGGACTCGTCGGCACCGCAGGGCGCGACGCAGGCCATCAAAATGCCGAGAGTGGTGAGGTGGCATAAGTATTGCAGTTTCATGGTTTCGCGTTCCCGTAGGTTTGATGATGATGACAGGGACTGGAAGTTTAAGGGGATTGAAAAATTGGTTGGTTAAATTCGACACTCACGATGAGGGACTCAATATGAAAATGTCTTACGCCCTACCGATTCTGGGCGCTGTAGCCGTATCAACGTCGTTAGCCTTCAGCGGAATCGCTGCGGCGACGGATCTCGAGACAGACATGGGCAATCCGTCCAATTGGGCGTCTCAGGCCGGGGATTATTCCAATCACCGCCACAGCGACCTGAATCAGATCACTGCCAGCAACGTCGGCAACCTCCAGGTGGCCTGGACCATGTCGACGGGCGTCCTGCGCGGCCATGAGGGATCGCCGCTGGTCATCGGCAACACCATGTACATCCACACGCCGTTCCCCAACAACGTCTATGCGATCAATCTCGCGGACCAGACGTACAAGTGGAAGTACGAGCCCAAACAGGACGGCACCGTCGTTCCCGTGATGTGCTGCGACACGGTGAACCGTGGTCTGGCCTACGGCGACGGAAAGATCCTGCTGCAACAGGCCGACACCACGCTCGTGGCGCTCGATGCCAATACCGGCAAGGTCGTATGGTCCGTCAAAAACGGCAACCCGAAGATCGGCGAGACCAACACCAACGCCCCCCACGTCTTCAAGGATGTGGTGTTGTCCGGCATTTCGGGCGGTGAATTCGGTGTCCGCGGGCGCATGCAGGCGTACGACATCAAGACCGGCAAGCTGCTGTGGAAGGCCTACAGCACGGGTCCGGATGCCGAGATGCTGATGGATCCGGCAAAGACCATGACGTGGACCAACGGCAAGATGGCGCCCATCGGCAAGGACTCCTCGCTGAAGACCTGGAAGGGCGACCAGTGGAAGACCGGCGGCGGCACCACCTGGGGCTGGTATGCGTATGATCCGAAGCTGAACCTGGTGTATTACGGCACCGGCAATCCCAGCACCTGGAACCCCAATCAGCGGCCGGGCGACAACAAGTGGTCCATGACCATCATGGCGCGTGACCTCAACACGGGCATGGCGAAGTGGGTCTATCAGATGACGCCGCACGACGAATGGGACTTCGACGGCGTCAACGAGATGGTGATTGCGGACCTCCAGATGGGCGGCAAGGACGTGCCGGCGCTGGTGCACTTCGACCGCAACGGCTTCGGCTACACCATGAACCGTGAAACGGGGGCGCTGCTCGTTGCCCAAAAGTTCGATCCGAACGTCAACTGGGCCACCAAGGTCGACATGAAGACCGGCCGTCCGGAAGTGGACAAGCGCTACTCGCCCGGCACGACGGGTCCCGATGTGGACGTGAAGGACATCTGCCCGGCGGCGCTCGGTTCCAAGGACGAGCAACCCTCGAGCTACGATCCGGCCTCGGGTCTGATGTTCGTTCCGACCAACCACGTCTGCATGACGTATGAGCCGTTCCAGATCGAGTACACCGCCGGGCAGCCCTACGTCGGCGCGACCCTGACGATGTTTCCGACGCCGAACAGCCATGGCGGCATGGGCAACTTCATCGCGTGGGATCCGGTCGCCGGCAAGATCGTCTGGTCGAAGCCGGAGAAGTTCTCGGTGTGGTCCGGTGCGCTCACCACCGCGGGCGGCGTGGCGTTCTATGGCACCCTCGAGGGGTACCTGAAGGCCGTGAGCCTGAAGGACGGCAAGGAGTTGTGGAAATTCAAGACCCCGTCGGGAATCATCGGCAACGTGTTCACCTACACGTACAACGGCAAGCAGTATGTCGGCGTGTATTCGGGCATCGGCGGCTGGGCCGGCATCGGCATGGCGGCGGGCCTGACGGAAGGCCACGAGGGCCTGGGTGCGGTCGGCGGCTACAAGGACCTGGCCAAGTACACCACCCTGGGTGGATCGCTGTTCGTGTTCGCCCTGCCCGATTCGATGGGCGGCCGGACCGCAAGCACCCACTGATCCGCGGGTAATCTGGAGAGAAATCGGGGCCGTGGGACCGTGACGCAGACATGCGCTCACGGTCGCACGGCCCCGACCTGGAGACATTAATGAGACGATTGCCAATGACCCGATTGCTGGTTTCGATGCTGTCGATTGCGGCGCTGTCCTCGGCCGCGCTGCTCGCGAGCCGGGCGCAGGACGCCCCTCCCGCGACGGCGGCCGCGTCGCCGCCCCCGTATACCGTCCAAGACGGCAACAAGGTCGATCCGACGACGCTGGAAGGCTGGAAGACCTGGCGGGCGCTCGCGTGCGAGCGCTGCCACGGGGCCGAACAGGAAGGACTCGTGGGTCCCTCCCTGGTCAATTCCCTCAAGGTCCTGTCCAAGGAGGATTTTCACACGACCGTCATGAACGGTCGTCCCGACAAAGGCATGCCGCCCTGGGGCGGGGTGCCGTTGATGCAGAAGAACTGGGAAGGCCTGTACGATTATCTCAAGGGCCGCTCGGACGGCGCCATTCCGCCCGGGCACCTGTACCCCATCGGGGCCGCGCAATGAGTGGGCGCGCGCGGGGAAGCGGCTCCCGCGCCCTGTTGCTGGGATCATGCCTGGCCTGCGGCACCGGGGTCGCCGCCGCCGACCAGACCGACGGCGTGCTCCGGGTGTGCGCCGACCCCTCGAACCTGCCCCTGTCGAACGACAAGGGTGAGGGCTATGAAAACAAGATCGCCGAGGCGCTGGCGCATGATCTGAAGCTGCGCGTCGAGTACACTTTTTTTCCGCAGCGCATCGGCTTCGTACGCAACACCCTGCGGCTGAAGGATGAACGGACGCAGAAATACAAGTGCGACCTCATCATCGGGGTTCCCAAGGGATACGACCTCACGGCGACCAGCGAACCCTACATGCATTCCACCTACGCGCTGATCTTCGCCTCACGCGCCGATTTGAACGGCTTGCGATCGGCCGAGGACCTGCTGAAGCTGCCGCGTCAGAAACTGGATGCCCTGCGCATCGGCGTGTTCACCAAATCGCCGGGCTCCGATTGGCTGCTGAAGAACGGCCTGGTGGATCATGCGGTCAGCTACAGCCACCAAAGCGGCGACGTCGAGGAATCCCCGGCCCGCACCATCGAGCGCGACCTGGCCGGCGGCCGGATCGACGCGGCGATCATGTGGGGACCGATCGCGGGCATGCTGGTCGAACAGCGCCACCAGGAGCCGAAGTGGCGCGCCGTGCCGTTCGAACCGGACCCCGCCATCCGCTTCGATTACGAGATTTCCATGGGCATGCGCCAGGGCGAGAAACAGTGGAAGGACACCCTCGATGCCTGGATCAGCGCGCATCGCCCGCAAATCGATTCGATACTGTTGAGTTACCAGGTTCCGCTGGTCGATTCGACCGGCCACGTCAACACCAATGCCAAAGATGGGAATTTATGAAAACCAAAGCTGCAATCGCCTATGCCGCCGGCAAACCGCTCGAAATCGCGATGGTGGATCTCGAAGGTCCCCGTGCCGGTGAAGTATTGGTGGAGATCAAGGCCACGGGCATCTGCCACACCGACGAATTCACCCGCTCAGGGGCCGACCCCGAGGGACTGTTCCCCGCGATCTTCGGCCACGAGGGCGCCGGCATCGTCGTCGACGTCGGCGCCGGGGTCACTTCCGTGAAGAAGGGCGACCACGTCATCCCGCTCTATACGCCGGAATGCCGCCAATGCAAATCCTGCACCTCCCAGAAGACCAATCTCTGCACCGCCATCCGCGCCACCCAGGGCAAGGGCCTCATGCCTGACGGAACCAGCCGCTTTTCGATCGGCAAGCAGATGATCCACCACTACATGGGCTGCTCGACCTTCTCCAATTTCACCGTGCTGCCCGAGATCGCAGTCGCCAAGATCCGTGAGGACGCGCCCTTCGACAAGGTGTGCTACATCGGCTGCGGCGTCACCACGGGCATCGGTGCGGTCATCAACACCGCCAAGGTCGAACCCGGCGCCAACGTCGTGGTGTTCGGTCTGGGCGGCATCGGCTTGAACGTCGTCCAGGGTGCCAGGATGGTCGGCGCCGACAAGATCATCGGCGTCGACATCAATCCGAAGCGCAAGGCGCTTGCCGAAAAATTCGGCATGACGCATTTCGTCAACCCGAAGGAGATCAAAGGGGACCTCGTGCCCTATCTGGTCGATCTGACCGGCGGCGGCGCGGATTACAGCTTCGAATGCATCGGCAACGTCGATCTCATGCGGCAGGCGCTCGAATGCTGCCATCGCGGCTGGGGCGTGTCGGTGGTCATCGGCGTCGCCGCCGCCGGCAAGGAGATTTCCACCCGGCCGTTCCAACTCGTCACCGGCCGCGTCTGGAAGGGCTCGGCATTCGGGGGCGTGCGCGGGCGCACCGGCGTGCCCAAGATCGTGGACTGGTACATGGAGGGCAAGATCAACATCGACGACCTCATCACGCACACGATGCCGATCGAGAAGATCAACGACGCGTTCGAACTCATGCATTCCGGCGAGTCGATCCGAAGCGTCGCCATTTACTAGTCGAACAAGCATCAACCAAACAGAGGATTAGAAATATGACTGTAAAGATTCATCCGTCCGTGGACAACGGCGTCAAGGCCGGCAACCCCTCCTACTCCGGCGGTACGCTCAAGTGCAAGTGCGCGACCGATCCCGTCACCGTGAAGATTTCGAGCAACGTGGCGTTCAACCACGCGTGCGGCTGCACCAAGTGCTGGAAACCCGCCGGGGCCGTGTTCTCCCTGGTCGCCGTGGTTCCGCGCGACAAGCTGCAGGTGACCGCGAACGCCGCCAAGCTCAAGATCGTCGATGCGTCCGCGGCGATCCAACGCCATGCCTGCACCGGGTGCGGCGTGCACATGTACGGCCGCATCGAGAACAAGAATCACCCGCTGTATGGGTTCGATTTCGTGCATCCCGAGCTGCTGGATGCCAATGGCTGGGAGGCGCCGGGCTTCGCGGCGTTCGTATCGTCGGTCATCGAGGGCGGCACCAAGCCGGCCGAGATGGCCGGCATTCGCGCGCGGCTGAAGGAGCTGCACCTCGAGCCGTATGACTGCCTGTCGCCGCCGTTGATGGACCTGATCGCGACGCACACGGCCAAGGCCAAGGGCGTCCTCGCCGCGTAGCGGCGCCGGCCGGCCGGCGGGAGCGCCGCCGGCCGATGCAGAACCAAGGGCGGACATTCCCGGGAATGTCCGCCCTTTTCTTTTGACCGGTCCGGGCCGCCGGCATGCGGCCTGCTCCGGCCAAAAAAATGGGGCCGCAGCGTGCCGCCGCGGCCCCAACCCAGGGGACTCGAGACTTCAGAAGGACATGAAGGCGCCGACGTTGGCGTTCGTGCTCTTGTTCTCGTTGCCGTTGTGGGCCTGCGTCTTCACGTCGCTGATTTCGCCGAGCAACGTGAGGTTCTTCGTCAGCGAGTAGTACACGCCGCCGGTGACCTTGCTGTTCTTCTCCAGCAGGTTCGGAGTGGACGCGGCATCCACCGCATTGGCGAAGTCGAGCTTGCTCACGCCGTAGTTCACGCCGAGCTTCACGGCACCGAGCGTATAGGTACCCTGCACCAGATAGCCGTCGGACTTGCGCGCATTGCCGTGGCCGTCGCTCGACAGGATGTACAGCCCGGTGGTACCCATGCCCTTGCCGTAGTAGTACGAGGCATCCACCTCGAAACCGCCCACGTCGAACTTGGCGAAAATATCCCCGCCGTTGCTGGTGTACTGGTCGGGTGTCGTCACCGAGGGCGTGACCGTCACGCCGCCGACGATCACCGGGACCGATGTGACCGAACCGTTCTGCTTTTGTGAAATGCCGGTGATCGACGCATAGAACTTCATGTCGTCCGAAATCTTGAGCGTATACGTCGCCTTGGCATGGAATCCCGGCGCCTTCTTCGGCGTATTCACGGGGTCGGTCAGCGAGTTGACCGGATCGAAGATGCCGATGGTGGCATTGAATCCCGCGTAATCCGGCGTCGTGTAGTCCATCTGCGCCAGGGTGTCGGTGTAGATGTAGCCGAAGCCGATGGAACCCAGCGTGGTGTTCGCCGGATTGGCCGTCGAGGCGGACCCCGCCACACCGACGCCGGGCAGCGTCATGTCGTTGATGATGGCGTCGAACCCGAACAGGCCGAAATTACGGCCCAAGGTGAACGTGCCCATGTCCTTGTTGCCGAAGGTCATGTACACCTGACGGACATCGAGGCCGGTGGTGCCGAGACCCACGTTCGTGTTGCCCGGGGTCGACTGCAGATTGGGGCTGCCGCCATCGTTGGTCGCGATGCCCGGATACAGACCGAAATGCGCCGCGATGTCGTAGCCATTCTGCGTCGTGCTGAGACCGAAGGTGATCGCCGCCGGCAGAAGGCCGTTGCCGACGTTCGATACGCTGCTGCCGTTGGCCGTCCCGGTGCACGCGCCGCCGACGGTCGTGATCGCTTCCGCCGATGACGCCGACTGACAGCTGGAATAAATGTAATGAACGTTGATGTTGCCGTCGACCGAGAATTTCCAGTCACCCGACTCGATGTCCACGGCGCCTGCCGCCGACGCGGCCAATATGCTGGCAATCGCCATACCCAGCCTCGCTGCCGCCTTGTTGCTGCTTTGCATCTCGCCCCCTTATGCCAATGATTTTGCTGTTGATTAGTCCGAAATCCATGTGGGCTTTCCCCAAAACATGGGTTCTTCCCCGGAGCAGCAAACAACGTGCCATCGCTCCTCAAACGCCGCAAATTGAGTTTTCGCAGCCCGCAGGCGCCGACGCACGGCTCAGGCGGCATGCATCGGCCGCCGCCGTGGTCCGCGCGCAACAAAGACGGCCGCAAAGCGCCGCGTCGGCCGATTCGGCCACCCTGGCGCGCAGCCCGCGTGTCATGCGACTGACACATGTTGCAGGGAGAGTGACACACTCGCGGTACAGCGCCATCGCCACCCCGTCATCGCCGCCGCGCGATGCATCGCAAGCTGCGGCTTTTGCCGCGTCGATCGGCGACAATACACCGCCGGGTCACGAACCCGCGCCTCTCCACGGCCAAAGGACACTTCATGAAGATGATGCTGAGCGCCCCTCGTTTGCTTGCGTGTTGTGCGTTGTTGATGCCGGTGCCCATCCTGTGCGCCGAAGCGGACTATCGGGTCTTCGTCACCAACGAGGGATCGGGCGACCTGACGGTGATCGACGGTCGAACCCACCAGGTCACCGCCACCTGGACCCTGGGAAAGCGTCCGCGCGGGCTGGTCGGCGCGCCCGGCGGCGAGAGGCTGTATGTGGCCTTGAGCGGCTCGCCGCTGGCGGGTCCGGGCGTCGACGAGAAGACGCTGCCGCCGGCCGACAAGGCCGCCGACGGCATCGGCGTCGTCAACCTGACGAACGGCCATATCGAACGCACCTTGACCGGCGTGTCCGATCCGGAACAAGTCGCTCTGAGCCCCGACGGCAAGGACCTTTACATTGCCAGCGAGGACACCGGGGTGGCGGTCGTCATGGCGATCCGGGAGGGCAGGATATTGCACAGCGTCGATGTCGGCGGTGAACCGGAAGGACTCGCGGTGAGCGCCGTCGGCGGCCTGCTCGGCGTGACCTCGGAGGAGGCGAATTCGGTCGCCCTGCTGACGCTGCGTGACGCCAAGATCGTCGCGACCGTGCCCGTGGGTCAACGGCCCCGCGACCTGGGGTTCTCGCCGGACGGCCGGTCGCTGTTCGTCTCCGGAGAGAACGACGCCTCGCTGACGGTGGTGGATGTGGCCGCGCGCCGGGTGCGACAGACTCTGCATTTGCCAGGGGAGGGCGTGCGCCCCAAGGGAATCGCGGTTTCGCCGGACGGCAAACGCGTGTACGTGACCACCGGTCGCGGCGGTCATGTGGAGGTGCTGGATACCGGGAGCCTGAAGGTCATCGCCTCGATCGCCGTGGGTGCCCGGCCCTGGGGCATCGGATTGAGTCCCGACGGGCGTTACCTCTACACCGCCAACGGTCCCTCGAACGACGTCTCGGTGGTCGACACGGTCGAATTGCGCGTCATCGCCACGCTCAAGGCGGGCAACAAGCCCTGGGGGCTGGCGGTGATCGGCGGGAAATGACTCCGGATAAACGCCCGCTCCATCGCCCGTCTAACGCCCGTCGAGAGCCCTGAGGATGACCGAGGCGTCGTACGGCGGCCGCGCGCCGGCGGCGCCCGCCACCAACGCACCGAGCTGCGTCGCCATGGCGAGCGTTGCGCCCCAGGGCGCAGCTCGCAGTCGGCCCACCAACAGCGCCGCCAGAAACGCATCCCCGGCGCCGATCGTGTCCACGACGTCGACCGGCACCGGCAGCGCCTCGTGCAGCACTCCGGCCTCGGCCACCACGGCGCCGCGCCCGCCCCGGGTGATGCAGACGGTACGCACCCCGTAGCGCTTTGCGAGTGAGGAGGCGAACGCCAGGGGTTCGGTCGGCAGATCGAACCCGCCCGCCACGGTCAGCAACTCCTCATCGTTGAGCTTGACCAGCGAGGCCCGTGCGAGCGCATCGCCGATGATCGACAGGTCGACGTAAGGCGGTCTCAGGTTCAAATCCAATATGCCGTCGGCGCCTTCGGCGAGCCGGGTGATGGTGGCCCTGGAACGAGGATCCCGCTGGCCCAGCGTACCGAACACCACCACCGACCGCCGGTCCGATTCGCGATACTCGATCGCATCCCACGCGGCCGGCGTGACGAACCGGTAGCCCGCATTACCCCGCTCGTCGAGGTGCACGTGCGCCGCTCCGGTCGGCAGCGCGTCGTCCCATTGCAGGCCGTCCAGATCGAGCGACTGCCGTTCGAATTCCGCGCGCGCCGCCACGCCCAACCCGTCCCGGCCGATGCGGGTCACCACCCGCACGGCGACGCCGAGCCGGTGCAGGTGATAGGCGACGTTGGCGGGCGCGCCGCCGAGAGTCCGCCGGTCGGGCAACACGTCCCACAACAACTCTCCCACACAGATCACCGCCGCGTGCTTCATGGGAACCCCGCCCTCAATCGCCCGACCACTGCACATCGGCATGCTCGCTCGCATCACGCCGCGACAACTGCATGCGCGCCGGATCGAACACCCAGTTCAATGCCAGCCCGATGAACAACAGCGCCGCATACCCGGTCGCCAGCAGGAACCCGTAGCGCGCATGCCCCATCGCGTCGCTGACCGACCCCATGGCGAGAGGTCCGATCGCCGCTCCCGCACAGGTGAAGAACAGGATGACTCCCGACACCGCGCCATGTTCGGATTTGTGGAAGCAGCTGATCCCCTTGGAATTGATGGTCGGATACATCACCGACATGAACAAACCCGTGAGGGGCAGCAGGTACACCGCCGCCGCGACGCCGCCCACGGCGCTGCCGGCGAAACACACCAGGATGCACAGGCTCAGCACCGTCAGCACCGCGGACCAGCTGAATCGCGCGAGCAGCCAGGCGCCGACGAATCGTCCGGATGCCCGCAGCACGAAGAATATCGACAGGGCGTAGGCGGCCATGAACACCGCCGGCCCCTTGTAGTCCTGGAGCAACGTCGGCATCCACACGTAGATGGCGCATTCGGTCGCCACGTAGAGAAAGGCCGCCATGCTGAATCCCAGGGCGAAGGGATTCTTCATCATGACGAGGGTGCGCCGCAGGTCCACGGGCTCCGCCGACACGGATTCCACGGCCGGGTATTTGAGGATCAACGCGATCACGACCAGCGACGCGCACACGGAGCCGACCACCACGTACAGCCATTGCCAGGACACGCCGGAGTCGGACAACCGGGTGACGATCGCCGGGCCGACGATGGCGCCGACGCCGAAGAAGCCCTCCACCATATTCATGGTCGAGGTGTGCTCGGTCGTGGAATGCGAGATGTCCCCGATCAGCGCGAGCGCACCCGTCTTGAAGATGCCGATGGCGGCGCCCGACACGAGCAGCAGCAGGATGAAGAACCCGATGGCGTGACCGATCGCGAACAGATAGGAGTTCAACGTGAACAGCACCAGTCCCAGCACGATCGCACGCTTGCGTCCGAGCTTGTCCGCCAGATACCCGAGGAACAAGCCGGCCAGCGCGATGCCCACCATCGTGGCGTATTGGAAGGATGCCGCCTGCGCCATGGTCAGGCCGAACTGGCGGATGATCTGCGGGATGATCACCCCCACCGAGTCGGTGGTCATGGCGAACATCATGAACATCAGGTACGTCACCCATTTGATCAGGGTCACGTTCGAGGACCTTTCACCTTGCATCCGCTGCTCTCCTGGCATTCTCGTCGATCTCCCACACGTCGAGCGATTCGATGCGCACCGACCCGTCCCGCGCGAACAATTCGATGCCGTCGCTGCCGGGCGCGGGAAACACCTGTTCGGTCAGCACCCGCTCGCCGTCGTCCGCAAAGACCTCCACCGACGAACGATCGACCCAAATGTCGAGCTTGAGCCGCCCCCCGTGCAGGACGAGCGGCGCGGCGCTGCGCGCGGCGAATTCCGCGGTGGGGAGGCTCCCAGAGCGCGACCGGTCGACATACAGCTCGCCGCGCGCCCGATCGTAGCCGATCTGCGTCGATTGCCCGGCCCCCACATGAACCCGGATGCCGAAGTCCCCTGCCTCGGCCGCGCTGAATTGCGCCTGCAGCTCCACGGTGTTGCCTGCGCCCCGCCGCAATGCCAACCGCCGCACCGCCCCGTCCAGCCGCCCGGCCGGAATGCGAACCCGCCTCCCGCGCAGGGACGCGAGTTCCCTCACCGGCGACTGCACCAGGCGCCACCCGCCGTCCTCGGACCGCAGCGACACGTCGCGCGGCAGCGTCATGGCGCCACGCCACGGTGAGGTCGGGGTCAGGCGCGCGTACTCATGATTGCTCATCCAGGCGATCCACACATGGCGCTGCGCATCCGGCAGATGAGCCCAGGACGCGGCGGCGTAGAAGTCGCGGCCGTAATCGATCGGATTCACCGCGGTGGCGGCGCTCCCCGCCGCCGCTTCCCCGGCGGAGGGTTCGGCGGCGAAGGTGGTGCCGTCGAAGCGGCCGACGAAGAATTGCGCGCCGGAGCCTGGAACCACCGAGCTTTCGAAGACGTCGACCTTGAGCACCCAGCGCACCGTCGCCGGGTCGCCGTTGACCGGCAGGGGGAAGAGATCCGGGCACTCCCACGCGCCATCGGCGGCGCCGGCCGGACCGAAATCACTGAGGTGGGTCCAGTGCTTCAGGTCGGGCGATCCGAACAGCGCCACCTGATGGCGCGCGGCGAGCACGGCCGCCATCACCCACCGCTTCCCGGGTCCGTACCAGAAAACCTTCGGGTCGCGAAAGTTGCCGATCCCGAGATCGAGCACGGGATTGCCCGCATATTTCGTCCAGGTACGACCCCGGTCCGTGCTGAAGGCGAGCTGTTGATTCTGCCGGCCGCCCGTCCGGGGTTCCGCGCCGGTAAAGATGGCGACGAGCGGAGTGGACCCGGGTGCGCCGAAGCCGCTGGTGTTGCCTTCGTCGACGACGATGCTGCCCGAGAAGATCATGTACTGCGGGTCTTCGGGGATTGCCACGGGCAGTTCCCGCCAATGCACGAGATCCCGGCTGACGGCGTGCCCCCAGCTCATGTGCCCCCAGGTCTCGCCCTGCGGATTGTACTGGTAGAACAGGTGATATTCGCCGTCGACGTGGACGAGGCCGTTGGGATCGTTCATCCAGTTCCTGGCAGGCGTGAAATGGAACTGCGGGCGCAGGGGTTCGTCGTGGACCCGCCCGCCCCGCGCTTGCACGGGCGCCGGCCCGGCCGCCGCGGCCGCGGCCGCGGCCGCGAGCATTCCGAGCGCGATGGCTGCAGCGAGTGCCGTCGTCGACCGCAGCGCACCGCTCATGCGCGGACCGCCGCCGGCTCGAGACGCCGTTGCACCACTTCCAGTGTCAGGCCCTTGGTTTCGATCATCCGCCGCCGGACCCACACGAGCTGCAGCACCATCATGAACGTGAAGAACGCGAATACGCCGCCGGCCGGAAAGGTGCTCACCAGCGTCGGGAAGATCGTGGTCAGGAGCGCGGCGAACATCCAGTGCGTGAAGCTTCCCAGCGCCTGACCTTCCGCGCGGTGGCGGTCAGGGAAAATCTCGGAGATGTACACCCAGATGACCGCACCCTGCCCGATGGCATGCGCTGCGATGAACGCGAAGATGCAGAACGGCACGAAGGCGTAGTGGCCGCTGAAGAACGCCGCCGACGTCAGTCCGAGCGAGAGGATGTAGCCGCATGAACCGATGTACAGGAGCGTGCGCCGGCCCAGCCGGTCGATGAGCCACAGGCCAACGAACGTGAACACCAGGTTCATGACCCCGATGCCGATCGACTGCAATGCCGCCGCCTCGGCCGCGAGTCCCGTCATCGAAAATATGCGGGGCGCGAAATACAGGATGGCGTTGATGCCGGACATCTGATTGAAAAAGGCGATCGCCATCGCGAGCAGGATCGGCACGCGCAGGCGCCTGGTCCAGAAGCCGCGGGAAGCCGGGACGATGCCCGCCGGTTCCGCCACCGCGGCGGCGCGAATCGCATCCGCCTCGTCCGCCAGTGCGGCCTCCGACGCCCCCGGGCGGATGCGCCGCAGCACCTTCATCCCCGCCACCGGCGCGCCGCGCTTCGCGATGAGCCAGCGCGGGCTCTCCGGCAGCCCCATGCAAAGCACGGTGTAGAGCAAGGAGGGCCCCATCGCCACGCCGAGCATCCAGCGCCAGGCGCCGCCGCCCATGCCCGACAACAGCGCATTGGACAGATAGGCGATCACGATGCCGAAGACGATGTTGAACTGGAACATTCCGGCGAGACGCCCGCGGAAGGCCGGCGGCGCGATTTCCGCGATGTACAAGGGCGCCGCCACCGTGGAGATGCCGATGCCGAGGCCGCCGATCACCCGCGCCGCGCTGAAGGAAACCACGCCGGTGGCGAATGCCGAACCCGCGGCCCCGACGCAGTAGAGCACGCCGATGAGCAGCAGCGTCGGCTTGCGCCCGAGCCGGTCGGTGGGCCAGCCGCCGAGCAGAGAACCGATCACGGTGCCATACAATGCCGACGCAATCGCCATGCCATGCCATGCGGGGGAAAGGTCCCAGAGCCGCTGGATCGTCTGCTCCGCGCCCGAGATCACCACGGTGTCGAAGCCGAACAGGAATCCGGCGAGCGCCGAGGTGACGGACCAGAGAATGATCTGCGGATTCATGGCGACGCCGCGTCGCGCAGACGCCGTGCCGCCGCTTCGGGCGTGATGTCGCGCTGCGGGCCGGCGAGCATCTCGTAGCCGACCATGAATTTCCGCACCGATGCCGAGCGCAGCAGCGGTGGGTAGAAGTGCGCATGCAGATGCCAATGGGGATGGCGATGCCCGTCGGTGGGAGCCTGGTGCAGGCCCATGGTGTAGGGGAACGGGACGTCGAACAGCGCATCGTAGTGCGAGGTCAGCTCCTTCAAGAGCTGCGCGAAGCGGTCGCGGCCCGCAGGATCGAGGGCATCGACGGCCTCGACATGCGCTCTCGGCAGCACCAGGGTCTCGAACGGCCAGACGGCCCAGAACGGCACGACCGCGACGAAGTGCTCGTTCATGCACACCACGCGCTCCGCGCCCCGGATCTCCAGGGCCGCGTAGTCGCACAGCAGGCAGGTGCCGCGTGCCTCGAGGTACTGCCGCTGACGCAGTTCCTCCGCGGCCACGACGTCCGGCAGCGTTTCGTTGCCCCAGATCTGACCGTGCGGGTGCGGGTTGCTCGCCCCCATCATGGCTCCGCGATTCTCGAAGATGGTGACCGACCCGATGCGCGGATCCGACCCGAGACTCCGGTATTCCGCCGCCCAGGCATCGATGACCTTGCGGATGGCCACGAGCGGCAGCTGACCCAGCGTGACGTTGTGCATCGGCGAATAGCACAGCACGCGGCAGCGCCCCGATTCCGCGCGCGCCTTGAGCAGTCCGCCGGCGCTGAATTCCGCACCCTTCCCCCGCGGCAGCAGGGCGGCAAAATCGTTATCGAAGACGAACGTGGACTCGTACTGCGGGTTGGTGTGCCCCCCGGCCCTGGCGTTGCCCGGACAGAGGTAGCACGTAGGGTCGTAGACCGGCCCCGGCACCGTGGCCCGCGGCTCGACCTGACCCTGCCACGGGCGGGCGGTGCGATGGGGCGATACCAGCACCCATTGGCCGGACAGCGGATCGAAGCGCCGGTGAACGTCGCCCTGCAAATCCAAATGGGACGAGGTCATGGTCCTTGCTCCGCCGCGCAGGCGTCATTCACCGCCGCGGGCCCGTCGAGCGCCGCGGCGCCGTCCGTGGCCGTACCCACATAGATCTCGGGCCGATGTCCCGTAGCCTGCGCATAGCGCTCGGCGATGGCCGCTTCGAAGGCGTGCACCGCATCGGCGCGCACCAGATTGACGGTGCAGCCGCCGAATCCTCCGCCCGTCATGCGGGCGCCGTAAACCCCGTCGAGTTCCGCCGCGAGGCGCACCATCAGATCGAGTTCATCGCAGCTCACCTCATAGTCATCGCGCAGGCTCCGGTGCGACTCCGCCATCAATGCTCCGAATCTCGAGAGGTCTGCGGCGCGCAGCGCCGCCGCGGCCGCACCGACCCGTTCATTCTCCGTCACCACGTGCCGGCAGCGCCGGCGGACGGTCGGATCCAGAACGGCCTCATGCGCGGCCAGCATGACCGGCGACACGTCGCGCAGCGTCCGGATGCCGGGGAGCATCCGGGAAAGCGCCCGCACGCCCTCCTCGCATTCCGCCCGGCGGCGGTTGAATTCGCCGCCCGCCAGACGATGCCGGACCATGGTGTTGCAGATCACCAGTTGGGGGACGGGTTCGCGGAACCCCGCCGCGGCACCCAGCGGCACGAGTCGATGGTCAAGCGAACGGCAATCGAGCAGCAGCGCGTGACCCGCACGGCCGAAGACCGACGCAAATTGGTCCATGATCCCGCAGCGCATGCCGACGTACTCGTTTTCGGCGCTCTGACACAGGGTTGCCAACTCGAGCCTGCCGGGCATCGGGCCTCCAGCCGTTGCCGACAAAGCGAGGGCCACGGCCACTTCCAAGGCCGCCGAGGAACTCAATCCGGAGCCCAGCGGAACTTCGCCATGAATCAGCAGGTCGGCGCCGCAGAGCAGGAAGCCGCGCTGCCGCAGGGCGCGTGCGACCCCGACCACGTAATCGGCCCAATGCGCGGCATGGCCCGGCCGCGTAGGCGCTGAATCGCCGGCGGGTACGGACACCTCCACGGTCTCGGCAAAATTGGTCGACCGGATCCGCAGCATCCCGTCCGGGCGCAGCGCAATGCCCACCGTCGTAAAGAACTGGATCGCCACCGGCATCACCCAGCCGGCATTGTAGTCGGTATGCTCGCCGATCAGGTTGACGCGGCCCGGGGCGTGATAGAACCGCGGAACGGCATCGAAGCGTTCCACGAATTCGCGGCGCAAGGCGTCGAGGTCTGCCATGGGTGTTCGCGGTCGGGCCCTCAGCCCGGCCCCTGCCGGCGGCGGATCGCCTGGCGGCGCGCGAAAAGCAGCATGCCGCCGGCGAATACCAGCATCACCGAGCCCCACACCAGATCGACGTTGAAACCGGCGCCGGCCCCGGGCCGGGCCGCGTCCCGGACGGGCGATGGCCCGCCGAGGCATCCCTGCACCACCAGCAGCGCGCCGAGCAGGCCGAACAACAAGCCGATCGGGAGTCTGATATCGAGTGTCATGTGCGCTCCGGCATCGCTCACCAGAAAAGAATATTCAACGCCACCACCGCCGACAATGCCAGCAGCCCGAGTGCGCCGGGCCGCAGATACCACGGGTCGGCATCGCCGGCGACACGCGGCGTCTGCGAGTACACGAGTCCCGAAAGGTCCCGGCGCGCCGCGCCGCGTCCCGTGGTCAGGCTCACCACGATCGTGACCAGGAAACAGGCCGACCAGGCAAAGATCGCCGTCCAGAAATTCTGCGCCATTTCGCTGGGGTAGACGTGCAAGACCGCGAGCCATCCCCCCTTGACCCCCGTCGACGCATGCGCCGGCAACGTCATGCCGTGATGCAGGCCGGCCGCCAGGGTTCCCGTCACGAGACCGGTGAAGGCGCCATGGCCGTTGGCGCGCGTCCAGAACATGCCCAGCAGAAACGTGGCGAACAGCGGCGCGTTGATGAATGCGAACACCAGCTGCAACACGTCCATGATGTTGTTGAACTGTGCGACGAGGTAGCCGGCGCCCAGCGACAACACGACGCCGGCGACGGTGGCGAGACGGCCCATCCACAGATAATGCGCGTCGCTGGCCGTGGGCCTGATGTACGGTTGGTAGATGTCGTTGGTCCAGACGGTGTTGAAGGCCGTCACGTTGCCCGCCATCCCCGACATGAAGCTCGCGATCAACGCCGTCAGCCCGAGACCGAGCAGGCCGTTCGGAAAGTAGCGGCCCAACATGACCGGAATCACCAGGTCGAAGTTCGGCGTGCCGTCGGGTTTGGCCGGCAGGGAGAAGCCGCTCCCCGCCTCGTGCGTCAGCGCGATGGCGATCATGCCGGGCACGATGACGAGAAACGGAAACAGCATCTTCGGCAGCGCCGCGATCAGCGGCGCACGGCGTGCCGCCGACATGGATTCGGCGGCCATCGCGCGCTGCACGATCAGGAAATCGGTGCACCAATAGCCGAACGACAGCACGAACCCCAGCCCCATGACCATGCCGAACCATTCGACGCCCATCGGGTTGTGGGACGTCGAGTCCATGAAGCGCCACGACTCGCTCCAGGCGCCCGGGGCAAAGCCCTGGGACGCGGCCACCCGTGCGAGACCCGCCTGCAATCCCGACCAGCCGCCGACGTCATGCAGCCCCAGCAGCACCAACGGCAGGAAGCCGAACACGATGAGAAAGAATTGCAGGACCTCGTTGTATATCGCCGAGGTGAGCCCCCCCAGGCAGACGTAGGCCAGCACGATGAGCGCGCACATCCACATGCTGAGGCTGAAGTTCCAGCCGAGCAGCATGTGGAGCAGCAGGCCCATCGCGTACATCGAGATCCCGGACGACATGACCGTCATGACGGAGAACGAGATGGCATTGAAGCCGCGCGTCTTCTCGTCGAACCGCAGGCGCAGGTATTCGGGGACGGACCTCGCATGCGAACCGTAGTAGAACGGCATCATGTAGACGGCCAGGAACACCATCGCCGGGACGGCGCCCACCCAGTAGAAGTGACTGGTCGCCATTCCGTACTTGGCGCCGGAGGCCGCCATGCCGATGACCTCCTGGGCGCCGAGATTCGCGGACATGAAGGCGAGTCCCGCCACCCAGGCAGGCATCGCGCGCCCCGAGAGGAAGAAATCGCCGCTGGTCTTGATGCTGCGCTTGAGAACGATGCCGATGCCCAGCACGAAGCCGAAGTAGACGGACATGATCGCCCAATCGACGGCGCCGAGATGCATCGTCGTCATTTCGCCAAGGCCGCCCCGCCCCAAGTGATCACCGACGGTGCATGCGGCACACCCTGCTCCCGAGCGACGAGTTCGAGGGTCTTGACTCCCGAGACGTCCGTGACCAACGGGAATGCCGCGTCGGCGAAGCTTAAGTACGGGGATTGCGCCAGCAGACGGCCATCCCCGTAGATCTCGAAGCGGATCTTGGTCGCACGCTCGAGACTGCTGTCATCGAATCCCACCCGGGCGGAGAAGCGCCTGAACTCGCCATCCGCCTTGAGCTGGAGGCGCGAGTCGGCCAACGCGCCGATCCCGCTCGAAAACGCGGTCCCGCGGATCTTGAGTTCATTGTTGTAGGGCGTCGAGTCCGCCCGCGGCCCACCCCACCCGGCCAGCGCCGGCCGCGGGCCGGTGCCGCGCGTCCCGCGATCTTCCGGCACCGGCCGGTGAATTTGGGGATCCGCCTCGAGCGCCCGGATCCCGTCGGCTGCGACGTAGATGCGGGCGGGCATCTCCGACAGGTACAGCCCGTCCCCCCGCTCCGGCCGGCCCCGCACCTTCAGGATGAGCGACTCGCGCGGCGCGAGCACGAAGGATTTCTCCTTCGTGAACGGCGCGAGCTCCCGGCGGCTCCATAGATCCCGCACCCGGATGGGCTCGTCGGCCGAGAATTTCAGGTGGCTGGCGGTCAGCGTGGCAGTCTGCGGCTCGGTGCCGCGGTTGAAGATCACGACCGCCTTTTCGTCGCGCTTGGCCAGCTGTTTCACGATGATCTGCAGGTCGTCGCTGGTGAAGGCGAGAACGCCCTGGTTTCCCGCCTTGTCCTGGTTCACCGCCACGATCTCGGCCGCGCCCCAGATGTCCAGCAGCGACTTGGGCGCCCGCCGCAGATCGTAGCCGATGATGAGCGGCGCATCCTCGATGGCCCACAGGGCGAAATGCGTCCTCGCCTCCCGCAGGTGCCGGGCGTCGAAGTCGCCGTGGCCGACGAACAGCATGTCCGGGTCGTTCCAATGCCCGGGCCCGGAATAAAGTTCGCGCGTCGACACCGAATCGAAGTTGTAGAGCATCCGGCTCCAGCGCGGTTCGATGTCGTCGCTCGTGCGCCACAGATTGCCGTAGTCCCTGCCCCAGGCGCGCACATTGGCGGTGCCCCAGTTGCAGATCGAAAGAACGAAATCACCGTCGGGCCTGAGGCGCCTCAAGGCGTCCCTGACCCGCCCGTACAGGTCCCGAATGTCCGCGACCCGGGTTCGATTGATGGCGTCGGAATCGACGTACACGGGAAAGGCGCGGAACTGCCCGCTCTTCACCGCGGGCTTGTCCTCGCCGAAGGCGTTCAAACCGCAGCCATCCACCTTGACGTAGTCGAAGCCCCACTCCTGGAAATAGAGGGACATGTCCTGATCGACGTGATCGAAGCTGCCCACCTCCCGTTCCGCCACGCTCCCGGTGGGCAGCAGGGAGTCCGGCTGCGGGTAGCCCTGGGAACAGGCGTTGCGGCCGATGTCGGTGTAGATGCCCGCTTTCAGCCGCATCGCGTGCAATCGATCGACCAGCGGACGAAAGCTCGTCTCCCCGGGAGCCGCTCCCGCGGCGCTCGGGAAGATGCGGGTGCGTATCACCATCCGGCCATCGGGTTGCCGCCGCTTCTGCCACCAGCCATCGTCGATGTTGATGTAGCGGTAGCCCAGATCGCGCAGTCCGGAGTCGACGATGGCCTGCGCAGAACCCATCAGCTTCGCCTCGTCGATCCGCGTGTGAAAGGCGTTCCAACTGTTCCAGCCCATCGGCGGCAGCGGGGCGCCGCCGAACGCCGCTTCGGACCAGACACCGGCCGGCTGCAACGGATCCTGCACCCTGCCCGCGTCCGCCGCGGCCGCCAGGCTGGCGCAACCCAGGAGGGCCGCCGAAAAGAGGCACGCACTCCTGTGGGTCGTTGTCGGCATCAGATCGCCTTGCAGTTCCGATCGATGTAGGCCCGGTGCGTGGGCAGGGTTTGCGCCGCCGCGCGCATGGCGGCACGCAGCTTCGCCAGGTATCCGGCGCCATCGACCTCCCGATACTCGATCAACGGATCGGGACGTTCGGGAAAGTTGAACTGGCCGATGTGCACCGCCGCCCACGATGCCGGGCCGAACAGGTCCATCTCGCGCGCGATCAAGCGGCCGTTCGTGCGGAAATGGTCGATCTTGAATTTGAGCGTGTCGGGGATGCTCATGTGCGCGCACCGCCTCCACAGGGGCTCATCGCGCATCGTGAGGTGATAATGCAGGATGATAAAATCGCGGATGCGCTCGGTCTCGTTGATCGCGACGCGGTTGAACTCGTCGGTCACCAGCGGATCGAAATCGCGGTCGGGGAAGAACGCCAGGATTTTCGAGATATTCGCCTGAATCAGGTGGAGGCTCGTCGACTCCAACGGCTCCATGAAGCCGCTCGACAGCCCGACGGCGATGACGTTCTTGTGCCACGCCTTCTTCCGCCGTCCGGTGACGAAGCGCAGGGGGCGCGGATCTCCCAAGGCCTCGCCGTCGAGGCCGGCCAGCAGCGTGGCGGCCGCCTCATCGTCGCTGATGTGCGCCGACGAATACACATAGCCGTTCCCGGTGCGGTGCTGGAGCGGAATGCGCCATTGCCAGCCCGCCGAACGCGCCGTCGAGCGCGTATAGGGGGTGAAACCGGCTGTCCCGGCGCACGGGACGGCCATCGCGCGATCGCACGGCAGCCAGTGCGTCCAATCCTCGTAGCCTGTCGCGAGCGCGCCCTCGATCAGCAGCCCGCGAAAGCCCGAACAATCGATGTAGAGATCGGCGGCGAAGCGGCGGCCATCCTCCAGCGTCACGCTCTCGACGAAGCCGCTCTCGCCGTTCTGCTGCACCGAGCCGATCCTGCCCTCCTGCCGCACCACGCCGCGCGCGTGCGAATACTTCCGCAGGTACGCGGCATACAGTCCGGCGTCGAATTGATAGGCATAGTCGAAGGTCGAGAGCACGCTGCGCGGGTCGGTGGACGGCTGTGCAAACCTGTCCTCCCGCGCCGCCGCCCACGCCATGCTGAGGTCGTCCAGGCCGATGTCGCCGGACCCGCGCGCGGCCAGCCAGTGCTGATGCACCGACACCGTGTCGAATGGGCGGCCATGGGTTCCGAACGGATGGAAATACCGGCTTCCAGGCCTCGCCCAATCGACGAACTGGATGCCGAGCTTGAACGAGCCCTGGGTCGCCTTGACGAAGTCGTTTTCGTCGAGCCCGAGGGTCTGATTGAACAGCTTGATGGTGGGGATCGTCGCCTCGCCGACGCCGATCGTGCCGATCTCCTCCGACTCGATCAGCGTGATCGCGCACCCCTTGGTCAGCGTCTGACTCAAGGCGGCCGCCGTCATCCACCCGGCTGACCCGCCGCCGACGATCACGATGGAGCGGATTTTTCGGTCCGTTTGCTGAGACGTGATCGCAGTCATGTACGTCTGCCCTGGTCAGGAACCGACTCCGGCCCGCGCCAGCGTGGCGAATCGCCGGGCCCGGGCGGATGCAGCATCATAGGCAACTGCATCCACCCTGCCAACCCGGCCCGGGGCGCGTGAGGCGGGACACGCGGCCGGCCATCCAACCCGTCGGAACTAGAACTTGAGCCGGGCGGAGACCGTCACGGCGAGCCCCTGGGCCGGCTGGACGTTGACCAGCGACGTGCTCCCGGAGACGAAACTCGCGGCGCCCATGGACGTGAAACTGTTGGTCAGGTTGTACACATTGAGCCCGAGCTGCAGATTCTTCACCGGCTCGACCTTGGCGAAGGCGCCGACGAGGAGCGAACTCGGATACGTGTTGCCGTCGCCTCCCGTCACGGTCGACTGGCCGTCCAGGCTGATGCCCACCTCGGCGTTGCTCAGGATGTCGTAGCTGAACAGGCCCGTATAGGTAAAGTTCGGAATGTTGGGCGACCTCATGTACGAGGCACCCTGGTGCGTCGACACCTTCGAATCGTCGTAGGTGCCGCTGAACAGGATGTTGAATCCATTCACCTTGTAGGTCGAGAACAGCTCGACGCCCGCGTCCTGATACCTGCCGGAGATGATGCAGGTCTGCGAATTGATGTTGAGGATGGCCAGGCAATTGGTGGCCGAAATTTCCTGGGATGAGATGGAATACGTCGAATAGAAGGTGGTCAGTTCCACCGTGTAGTGACCGGTGAACAGGTCGCCCCGGTTCTTGAGGCCCAACTCATATTGATCCACCGGAAACGCCGCGTTCGCCTGGCCGGCCGCATTGAGCGAACCGTTCGGATTGAAATAACCCGCGTTGGTCGTGCGGTCGGCGTTGAAGCGCGTACCGTGCGAGACGCGCGCGAAGGTCGACAGGTCCGGCGTCAGCTTGTACAGGGCGCCGAACGACCAGTTGGTCGCGTGTTCCTGGAAATCCACGGCATTGACGGGGCCATCGTAGCCGAGGAGCGGAATGAGCGTCGTCACCCGTTTGCCGGTGCGCGGATCCGTCTGCACGACCGGTGTCTGACTCATGGCCGCGCCCGAGCTGCCCTGGGCCCACCCGGACCCCTGGAAGAACTCCTCACGCACGCTGCCGTCGAGGTTCAGGTTGCCCAGATCGACGTTGAGGTCGGCATACGGCGCATTGTCGGTGAACGTCAGGTCGAACTGCTGGTTCCAACCCTGGTTGAATCCAGACTGGCCGCCGGCGGCCAGCAGGTTGCCGGAACCGTTGGGGCCGCTCACCAGATCGAGTTCGGCGGGGTTGACGCCGGTGACGTCGTTGAACGCGTTGTTGGAATGCCAGTCTTCCGCGATTCGTTGCGAGTAGTACAAATAGCCCACTTTCAGGTCGAAATGCGCCGCGCTGAGGTCCCCGGTGTAGGTCGCCGAGAGATCGTTCGCAATATGATCCATGTGGTTCATGTTCGTGTGCACGGATGAATTGCTGTTCACGTACGCACCGTTGAACGGCTGGCCGGCGTTCGCTCCGTTAGCATAGATGAGCGACTGCCCGGCACCCAGCGCACCGGCGGTCGGCACCGCATTGTAGAACTGCACGTCGAACGCGCCGCTCATGCGCGCCACGCGGGCATTGTCGTCGATCACGAGCCCGCCGCCATAATTGTAATGCGTCTGCAGTTGCAGCCATTTTTCGTTGGTGAGGATGCCGTTGAGCGGCTGCCGGGCGAGCTGGCCGCTGACATTGGAGAACAATGCGCTCGAGTTGAGCGTGGAATAGCCCGGCGCCTGGTTGCGGGCGTCGCAATACGGGGAGGGCCCGAGGTTGCTCACGGTCTTGCCGCTCAGGGTCGCCGAGCTGAGGCAGCCATTGTAGCTCGGCTCCTGAGTGTCCGCGACCTTGAACAGCAGGCGGATATAGCCCTTGTCGTCGGCCAGTTCCTTCGTGATGTTGCCCTTGAAGGCGTAGGAGTTGCTGACGTTGTACGCCGCATGCTCGATTCCGCGGCCGACGTCGTAATAGCCGCCGATGTTGTAATAGGTCGTGTCGTTGAGGCTGCTGCCGTAGAGGACGTTGACCTTGGTGAAATCGTAGTTCACCCCCTTCTCGATCTCGGTGTAGCCGCCGTCGTTGCGGCCCGTGAAGCTGATGTGGTTCAGCACGGCGCCGATGGCCTGCGAGGCCAGCGTCGAGGCGGTGCCGCCGCGGATCGCCTCGATGCGCTCGTCGGTGGGCATCGCATGCGTCCAGTAGTCGTTGTTGCCGAACTGGATGTCGCCGAAGAGCACCACGGGAAGGCCGTCTTCCTGGATCTGGACGAAGGGCGAGCCGCCCGTCGGGGTGCGCAACCCGCGGACACCGATGTTCGAGTTGCCGCCGTCGCCCTGCGTGCCCGCGACCTGGATGCCGGGAATCATGCGGTAGAGCTCCGCGGTGCTCGTCGCGTCGAAATCCTTGATCTGTTCGGCGTTAACCGAACTGATCGAGGTCGACGTGTTCAGCTTCGAGCGGTCGCCGGCCGATGCGGTGATGACGATGGTTTCGAGCGTGTCGTCCGCCGCGGCGGGCGTGGTCGTCGCCGTGGTGGCCGCGGTCGTTGCGTCGGCCGCCATGGCGTAGGCCGGAGCCGCGCTCGCCAAGGACGCCGCCAACACGCGGAGCACCGCCTGTCGAAGAATAGGATTGCGCGTGGTCGAATGCATTGTCATCCCCCCTTAGATTTTCGAAAAAACACTTCCGGTACCCGGAAGCCAGCCCGGCCGAATTACAGCAAAGAATGGAATCGATTGCAACAAATGATGAAAAAAAGAATTTGCTGCGACGAACAGACATAAAAATGGAGGTTTTGATGCTTTTTCTGCTTAATTCGTGGATTTGTTGCAAAAATGATACATAATTTCAGTCGATTTCATAATTGTTCGAACCGTGACTAAAGTTCGATGCCCAGCCGCGCGCCGGTGACGATGTCCGGCAATTTGAGGCGCAGCGTCTGACCGGCGGCGTCGTACTCCGTCGCCACCGCCGACCTGCCCAGCATGACCCGCACGGGCCGCGTCGCGATGCCGTGCACGTCGAGGTCGATCGTATGCCACCAGGGCGCGAAGTGACCCTGCCGCGGAGCGAAATCGATCGTGATTTCCCGGGGGTTGGTTTGGCAGGCCACGTGTTGACGCAGGTAGCGGCCGCTCCTGTAAGCAAAGCTCACGCCATCGTCAAAGTACAGATCGACGCCTCCCGGAGGTCCGGGATACACGGACAGCTGCAGGGCTCCCGTCGGCGATTGCAACGTGCTCTGCACCAGAGGTTGGCGCGGCAGGATCGCTCCGGGCCGCACGAACACCGGCAGGCGTTCCAAGCGGGGCGTCTCGGTCTGATCGGCCGACGCCAGGCGCGCACCGGACCAATAGTCGTACCACCCCGGCCCGGGCAGGCTGATGGAATACGCGAAGGGGGACTCTCCCGTGGGTGCGGGCGCGATCAACAAGTCCCCGCCCAGCATGAACTCATCGGCCGTGCCGCCGAGCGGCCCGGCCTTGGCGAGTTGCGCCGGGAACTCGAGAAATACGGGGCGCATCAGCGGCATGCCGGTGCGGCTGTTCTCCTCCGCCAGCCCGTAGAGATAGGGCATCAGGCGATAGCGCTCCTCGATGTATCGGCGCCGAATGGCCTCCTGGTCCGCCCCGCCCGTCCAGGGCTCCTGCGCCGGCTTGCCCTTCGCCGCATGATCGCGGAAGAGCGGATTGAACGCGCCGACCTCGATCCAGCGCGTCAGCAGCTCCGGCGACGGACCCGCACCCTCGAATCCGCCGATGTCGTCACCCGCATAACCGAAGCCGCTCAGACCGAGATTGTTGAGCATGGCGATGGACAGGCGCAGGTGGTTCCAGCTCGAGGTGTTGTCGCCCGTCCAGGTCGCGGCGTAGCGTTGACCGCCGGCATAGGTCGCCCGCGTCAGCACGAATGGCCGCGTGTCCGATCTCAGCCGCAACAACCCGTCATGGGTCGCGCGCGAATTGAGCATGCCGTAGACATTGTGCATTTCCGCATGCGGTGCCGTGCGCGGCGCAAATCCCGGCTCCTCGATCCGGTGCACGATGTCGAGCGGCATCGTCTTTTCGCGCACGTTGAAAATCGCGGGCTCGTTCATGTCGTTCCAGAACCCGGCGGCCCCGGTCCGAACGAAATCCGCATACAAGCCGCCCCACCAGGCGCGCACCGGCGCGCGGCTGAAGTCGGGGAATTCGGATTTCCCGGGCCAGACATCGGCCACGTAGGGCGTGCCGTCGGGACGCTTGAGAAACGCGTCCGCGGCCGTGCCGGAATCATACGGTCGGTAATGCTGGTCCGGCGCCTGCGCGATGTGCAGATCGGTGATGAGCACCACGCGCAGATCCATCGCCCGCAGATCCGCGATGAACCGCGGCAGATCGGGAAAGGCCTCGGGCGAGACGGTGAACGGTCGGTTGCGATCCTGATAATCGATGTCCAGATACAGCGCATCCGCCGGAATGCGGTCCGCGCGCAGTCGATTCGCGATCCCGCGCGCTTCGGCCTCGCTCGCATAGGAATAGCGCGACTGTTGAAATCCCAGCGCCCACATCGGCGTCAATGGCGCGACGCCGGTGAGGAAGGCGTAGGCCCGCACCACGCCCTTCGGCTCCGGGGATGACATCACGTAATAATCGACGGGGCCGCTTTCGGCCCCGAAATTGACCGTATCGCGCTCCGTCCGGCCGAAATCGAAATAGCTGCGCCAGGTGTTGTCGAAGAACAGACCGACGCTGCGCCCGGATTCGGTCACGCCCATCACGAAGGGGATCGCCTTGTAGAGCGGATCGGTGGACTCGCCGAAGCCACCGGCATCGGTGTTCCACAAGGTGAAAGCCTCCCCGCGCCGGTCGAGCGGCCCGGCCTTGTCGCCCAAGCCAAAATAGTGGGCATCGACGGGCATGACTTTGCGCAGGTGAACGCCGGTGGCGGCGGGGCCGGGGCTGGCAAGAGCGTCGAAGACGAGGGCCCTGCCGGGGGCGTCGTCGAGCACGACGTAGCCCTCGCTGTCCTCGACCCTCAGGCGCAGGCTGGCCCGATCGAGCCGCACCACCAGCGCCTTGGTGCGCAGCACGACGCCCGAGGCGTCCTCCGTCACCTGCATCGGCAGCAATTTCTGCCGCACGGCCGACGGCACCGCCCAGGACCCATCCTCCGGCAGGGCCCCCGGGCCGGCACGAACGCGCAGCACATCGTCCCGCAGGGCGCTGACCTCCATCGTCATGCCGCCGGCGTCGGCGCGATAGCGCTCCACGGAGGATGGCGCGCCGGCGCACGCGGCGTGCATGGCCGCCGGACCGAGGGTCGCGAACGCGATGAGCGAACATCGAGCGGTACGGCCCCGCACCCATGTCCACCGGATCTTCGTCGGTTGCCGGATCCGCATTTCAGCTCCTGGGCCTGCGCACATCGAAGGCGACGACCAGTCGTTCGCCCGCGTCGAACGGCAGCGTACGATGCCACATGAACGAGGGAAACAGCACCAGCCGTCCGGGTTTGGGTTCCACCTGCGCATGGGCGCCCAGTTGCAGGCCGAGTTCCGGCGGCGGTTCGCCGAACGTGATCCAGCCCGACGGCGGCCGCCCGAGCTGCGCCGCCGGGGGCAGCTCGACATAGAACGCCGAGCTGATCCAGCCCATCGGGTGGGTGTGAGCGACATGATGACCGCCGGCCTGCAACCGCACCGACCAGCTGCCCGAATACAGCAGGCGACCGCCGCGCGGCGGACCCAGCAGCGGATGTGCCGGCACGCGTTCGGGGAGCCCCGCCACATACTGTTGCACGCCGGCCTCGATCTGGATCTTGGCCGCCTGGATGACCGGCTCGGGACGAAAGAACAGCTGCCCGTCGGTCTGGGTGCCGCCACGCACGGATTGTTCGAGATAGGGTGCCTGGGCCGTGTGCAGTCGGCGCAGCGCCGCCGCCAACAGGGACAGGTCATGCGCCGAAAAATCGAGGTCGATGGCGCGGATGAACGGCGGCGCTCCTTCGAGCCACTGCGCCCGCGAATCGCCGAGCAGGCGCCAAATCAGCGACAGATAGGGCCACATCATGTACCCCGACGGGGTGCCGAGCAGGCGGACGGCAGCCTGCTCGGCCGTTTCGGCCCGTCCCGCGCGCAGGCAAAAGCGCACATACGCGATGTCGCGCACATCGTCGCGCAGCGCCTCGGTCTGCTGGAACAGCTGGTCCGCCAGTGCGTCGTCACCGGACTCGCTCGCGACGAAGAGCCGCGCGACGGTGAGGGCGGGTGACGACCCCAGCACGCGCTCCGCGTCCGCAACGATCGCCCGCGCCGCCTCCCAATCGCGGGTTTGCGCCACGGCCCGGAACCAGGCGAGACGCAACGCCGGATTGTTCGGCTGCAGCCGGCAGGCGGCGGCATAACTGCGGGCGAAGGCGCGTTCGCCCGCGAGCGTCCAGCGCAGCGAGGCGAGGCAACGGTGCCCCTCGAGCCACCCCGGGTGGCGCGCCAGCGCATCGTCGAACAGTTGCTCCGCCTCCCGAGTCCGACCGTCGCCGGCGAGCGTGAGCCCGAGGCCGCGCAGTGCCGGGAGACTCTCCGGCGCGAGGGCCAGCGCGCGGCGGAACAGGGGCGCCGCGGGAATGCCCGCTTCGGCCGACACTTGCGCGTGCCCCAGCGCACTCTGAATGTCGTCGGGGCGCAGCCGGCACGCACGCGCGAAGGCCGCGGTTGCCTCCTCCACATGCTGCTCCTCTCGGTACGCGTAGCCCAGGAGCTGCCAGGCCTGATCGGCGTCGGGTGCATGCTGGACGAGGAGGCGCAGCGTCTCGATCGCGGAATCCGCCCGGCCGGCCTTGAGTCCATCCCGGGCGAGCCGCATGCCCGCGGTCGCCAACGCCGCCGGTACATCGTTCGAATCCATCGCCGCGAGCGACGCCCGCCAGCGGGCGAACCGCTCGTCGATGGACGGCAGCGTCAAGGATCCGGGTGCGCCAAGCTCAACCATTGGGCGACCGGACCAGCCGATTATCGTTCGATTTCATTCACGCGGCTTCGAATATTCCGCCTGGGGAGGCTGCGAAGCGAAGGCGATGCGCTGCACACCCCGCTCCGAGGTATAAGTTAATTCGAATTCCGCCGATTGCAAGTTCACCCGCAGAGCGGCGAACCCCGCCTCCCGCTCCCAGCGCATGGCAAGCGTCGCCGCATCCGAGTCCAGCAGTTGAAACGTGCCATCGAACGCCGGGTGGGTGTTCCGCAGCCGCTGCAACGCCAGCAGGTCCTGCACCACCGGCTGCCGCAGTGCCGCATCGATCTCGGCCGACGAGTAGTGATGCCGGTTGATGTCGCGGCCGACGCCGGTCGCGGCCAGAAGGGTCAGATCGTTGTGGCCCGCGAGCAATCCGACGTAATAGACCTGCGGAATTCCGGGCAGGAAGAATTGAATCGCACGCGCCAGCAGATAGCGCCGCTCGTCGCCGCCCATGGCGTCGAGGAAGGTGCAATTCACCTGGTACAGGTCGAGGTTCGACGCCGCCGCGCCCGTCGCCCGGCGGCTGCCGCCCTTGCTGCGCTCGTGGATGGACTCGACCAGACGGTCGATGTCGCTCGGCGGCACCAGACCGGGGCGCGCCTCGCGTTCCGCGGGGTCGGCGCCGATGTCGATGATTCCAATGCCATCATGCGTGTCGAGAACGGTGACGGCATTCCTCGGACGCACGCGGATCCAGTGCTTCAGCGGCACGGCGGTGCCGAAGTGGAAGGCGTGCAGCACCAGCGGCGGCAGCGCGAAATCGTAGACCCGGTCGACGCGCGCGGCGATTTCGATCTGCCGTTGATAATGGGAATGCACCTCCACCAGCACTTCGATCCCGATCGCCCGGCCCCGGTTCGCAAACCCGCCGATGAACTCGAAGGTCTCGGGCAACATGAAGCAACTCGTCCCGGCCTTCTTGATCGCATAGCCGATGGCGTCGAGCCGGATCATGCCGACGCCGTTCGCGGCCAGTGTGGCGAGGATGCGCTCCAGATACTCACGGCCGCGGGCGTGTCCCACATCGATGTCGAGCTGTTGCGGCGTGAAGGTCACCCACAGCGTGCGGTGCTCGCCCGTCGTGAGGGTCACGTCCCGGAATGGCAGGCCGGGCCTCGGCCGGTAGATGCGCCGCAGATCCTGCTCCGAGGCGCCGTGCGGAAACACGGCTTCGCGCGTCAGGAACAGACCATCGTAGGCCGACGCCGCACCGTGCGCGAAGAAGTCGAGGAATTGCGGCGACCGGTCCGAGATGTGATTGACGATGACATCGGCCATGACGAGCACCTGGCGGGCGAGCGCCGCGACGTCGCGCCAATCCCCCAGGCGCGGATCGACCCGGGCATGGTCGATCGGATCGAAACCCGCATCCGCACCGTCGATGGGATGATAGAACGGCAGCAGATGCACGCCGCCGAACGCGCCCTTCAAGGGGCCCGCCAACCAGTCGCCGAGATCGTGAATGCCGCCGCCGCCGAACCGATCCACGTAGGTGATGAGCTGCACCTGATTCTTTTTGCTGTCGATGCCGAGTTCCCCCCGATGGCCGCAACCGATAGTATATGCAAACGATTGCTATTTGACGAAATTGCGACAGATTGACCGCCCGCGCCGCAGGGGATTGGCTATGCTTTCCACCACAACACCGAATCCAGGCTGCTAAATGCCACCTCCCTCCCGCACCCGCCGCAAACCCGGCAAGCCCTCCCGCCTCAAGGAGGCTCGCGCCAACGACAGAAAACTGCAGATGCAGGACATCGCGCGCCTCGCAGGGGTGTCGACGGCGACCGTGTCGCGCGCGCTCAATCAGAGTTCGCTCGTCAAGGACGCCACCCGGCTGCGCATCGAGGAACTCGCCCGCTCGCTCAAATACCAGATCAACGTCGGCGCCCGCAATCTGCGGCTGCAACGCAACCGCACCGTCGCAGTGGTCGTGCCCTACGACACCGCCACCCGCCAGCATGTCTCAGACCCCTTCTTCGTCAGCATGCTCGGCAGCCTGGCGGATGCATTGACCGACCGGGGATACGACATGTTGCTGTCTCGGGTCGATTCGGAACGGCTGGATCTGGCGGCCGACCTGCAGGCCTCGGGGCGCGCCATCGGTGTGATCCTGATCGGCCAGTGGCGCCACCACGACCAGCTGAACGAACTCGCCAGCCGCCAGGTTCCCATCGTCGTCTGGGGCGCGCAGCTGCCGCAGCAGATCTATTGCACCGTCGGCAGCGACAATGTGATGGGCGGCCTGCTCGCGACCGAACACCTGATCCAGATCGGCCGGCGTCACATCGCCTTCTTCGGCGACACCCAATTGCCGGAGGCCGGCCAGCGTTACGAAGGCTACCGGCGCGCCCTCAGCCGCCACGGCATTGCTCCGGACCCGAGGCTCGTGCTCCCCACCGCCTTTGCCGAGGGCAGCGCCGCGCGAACGGCGGTCGAGACGCTGCTCGCGCAAAGGACCCGGTTCGATGCCATCTTCGCGAGCAGCGACCTGTTGGCAATGCGCAGCATCGGAACCTTGCGTGGCAACGGACTGCTGGTGCCTGACGACGTCGCGGTGGTGGGCTACGACGACATCGAACTCGCCCAGCACATCCACCCGTCCCTCACGACGATTTGCCAACCGCTGGTGAACGGCGCAGAGGCCCTCGTCGATGCACTGCTGCGGCTGATCGAGGGCGGCCATCCGCAGTCCCAGGTGTTGCCGACCCGACTGATCGTCCGCGACAGCACCGCCCTGCGCACGTGACCCGCTTCACGAAGCCGATGCGTTGCGGTCCTGCGGGCGGCAGGCGTCCTGCAGCAGCTTCTCGATGCGATCCAGGTCCACCGGTTTCGTGAGGTGATGGTCGAACCCCGCCTCGCGCGCGCGCGCCTTGTCCTCCTCCTGACCCCAACCGGTCACCGCAATCAGGCAAATGCGCCGCCCCCGGGGCTGCGCCCGAATCCGCCGGGCCACATCGTAGCCGGTGAGGTCCGGCATGCCGATGTCGAGTATCGCCGCATCCGGGACCGACCGGCCCGCCGCACGGACGGCCTCTTCCCCGCCGTGCACGACGGTCACTTCATGTCCGTTCATTTCCAGGAGCAGTCCCAGGCTGTCGGCCGCATCGCGATTATCGTCCGCCACCAAGACCTTGCATCTCGACTCCGGCGCCGCCGGGGTCCCCGCCGGTTCCCTTCCCCGGATATCGGCGGCTTCCAGCACCCGCGAGCGCGGCAGCCGGATCGTGAAGCTGCTGCCCCGGCCGCTGCCGGCACTGACCGCCTCGATCGTGCCGCCGTGCAGGGTCACCAAGCCCCGCACCAGCGCCAGGCCGATGCCCAGACCGCCCTCCGAGCGGTCCACGGCCGAATCGACCTGCGAGAACATCTGGAAGATCTCCGGCAGGGACTCCTTCTCGAAACCGATGCCGGTGTCGGTCACGCACAGCGTCAATTCGGACGGAGTGATGTCCGCTTCGAGGGTGATCCGCCCCTGCACGTCGGTGTATTTCGCGGCGTTCGTCAACAGATTCGACAGCGACTGCGACAGGCGCAACGGATCGACCAGGAGGAACACGGGCCGCGGGGGCAGCACGACGTGCAGCCGATGCTGCTTCGAATCGAGGAGCGGCCGCGCGGTCTCGACCGCGGCGTGCACCAGGGATTGCAGATCGACCGGTTCCACCTTGAGATCGAGGCGGCCCCGCGTGATTCGCGAGACGTCGAGCAGGTCGTCGAGCAGCAGCGCCATGCGCTGCACCTGGCGTGATATGACGTCGCGCGCCCACTGGCGTTGCGGGCCATCCACGCCAGCCGACTCGAGAACCTTGGCCGCATGGCGTATGGGGGCGAGCGGATTGCGCAACTCATGGGCGAGCGTCGCGAGGAACTCGTCCTTCCTGCGGTCCGCCTCGCTCAATGCGCGCGTGCGCGCCTGCACTTCATCGAGCATCTTGTTGAACGCATCCACCACCACGCCGAATTCGTCGTCGGAAATCTTGCTGGCCCGCAGCGTGTAGTCGCTGCCGTCGATGATCGAACCGGCGACTGCGGCGATCGCAGCAAGCGGCTCCGTGATGCTCTTTTGCATCCGCCGGGAGAGGAAGTAGGCGACCGCCATGCTGAGCATGGTGGCCACGAAGAAGATCACCGCGTAGGTCTCGACCCGCCGCGCGACGTCGTAGCGCGCACGCAGGTAGATCGTGCCCAATAATTCGGCATGGCGCCGCACCGGCTGCACGAGCTCGATGCGCTCGCCGGAGGACCTCACGCCTTCGGGAGGGGGCACGCGCGGCGGCGGCGTCTCGGCATCGTTCACGAAGGAACTGTAGAGCCTGCCGTCCGCTGTGTAGAGCGCCGCCACCGTCACGCGGCGCCGCGCCTGCAGCGCCGCCAGGTTGCGCTCGGCCGCCGCCCGGTCGTTGCCCGCGAGCGCCGGAGCCGTCGACTCCGCGAGGATTGCCGCCTCGGTCGACAAATCGGCAGCCCAGGTCGTGCGGTACTCGTACCATTCGTGCGCGAACATCGCGAGCCCGCTCAACGTCAGGGCGACGGCCGTCGTCAGCAGGGCGACCTTCATCAATTTCGCGCGCACGGAGGCCTGCGAGGGGGCGACGGAGGACGGCGGGTTGTCGCATGGCTTCATCCACCGCGAGCATAGTATCCAGGGAGCGGGCCGAGGAAGGCTCGTAATTTTTGCACCGGCATGCGGACGCCGCCGGTGACCATCCACCGATCAGCGCGGCTTGCGGGCCCTGGGGGCGCGGCGCGCCGGCAGCGAGGGCGAATCCTCGACCAGGGACAATTCCGCCCCCTCGGGAGGCGCGACGGCATCGGTGGCGCGGGTGCGCACCCAGATGGCGTTGCCGCGGTCGTCATGCACGGCGCGACCGTTGGGACCGCGCTTGCTGCGGACGAACTTGGGACGGGGAATTTTGACGGTGTCCGACATCCGTGGATTATCGGCGCAGGCCCGTGCCCCTGCCGTGAACGGGGTCACGCACCCGTCACACGATCGTCTTCCGCTCCGGCGAAGCTCGGAACTCAGCGTTTCAGATATTGGTGAACGATTTCGATCAGGGCTTCGGCGGCGACGCTCGACGGGGCATCGCGTCCGGCCTGCGGGTCCACCATGTGTTCGCGTATATGATCCTCGATCACTTCCGCGATGAATCCGTCCAGCGCGCCGCGGCAGGCGGTCGCCTGTTGCAGGACCTCGGCGCATTCGTCATCCGCCTCGATCGCACGTTGTATCGCCTCGATCTGCCCGCGCAACCGCTTGACGCGGTTCAGCAGCTTGACCTTCTCGGTGGAAACATGGCCCATGGGGATCTCCTGTACTTGTATTACTATACCCCCGTAGGGTATCGTTCGCCACTCCGTCCGGCGCCGTGTTTCACGACGCCGCCAACCAGGATTTTCGAGCGACGCCCATGACCTTCGACTTCACCCCGTTGTCGCGGCCGCCTGACGGCCGGCCGGCCGGCCGTCAGTGGCTGGCCTGCGCCCTGCCGCTGCTGGCGGCCGGGTGGCTCGGAGTGCAGCCGATCCGGGCGAATGCCGGGGACGCGCCCGGAGCCGATTCCCTGCCGCCCGAGGAGCCCTTTGCCATCCACGGCCAGGCCACCTACGTCGAGCAGAATGCCAATTCCTTCCATGCTCCCTACGCCGGTCCCAACAGCCTCTCCCCGGCACAGGGGCGGGAAACCACGGACGTCACGCTGTACTTGGGGTCCCGCCTGTGGAGCGGCGCCGAGGCCTGGCTGGTGCCGGAAATCGACCAGGGATTCGGCCTCGACGACACGCTCGGCGTCGCCGGATTCACCAGCGGCGAGGCGTACAAGGTGGGGAAGAACCGGCCGTATCTGCGCCTGCCTCGCGCCTTCATCCGCCAGACCATCGAGACGGGCGATGAGCGGGAGGGCGCGCCGGGCGCCGCGCTGCAACTCGGCGGCTCGCGCAGCGCCGACCGGTGGGTGTTCACGGTGGGCAAGTTGGGGGTCACCGACATCTTCGACACGAACCAGTACGCGCATGATCCACGCGCCGACTTCCTCAATTGGTCGGCCATCGATGCCGGCTCCTTCGACTACGCCGCCGACGCGTGGGGCTTCACCGTCGGCGCCGTCGCCGAACGCTATCAGGGCTCGTGGACCTTTCGGGCCGGCGCATTCGACCTCTCGGACGTGCCGAACAGCCCTCACCTGGACCCGGGAGCCCATGAGTTCCAGATCGATGCGGAAGTGGAGAAGCGCTACGAGCTGCTTGCGCTGCCGGGCCGCGCGGTCGTGACGGTGTTCGACAGCCGCGGCCGGATGGGCCTGCTGGACTCGGCCGTGCAACTGGCCGCGGCCACGGGCACTCCCGTGGACGTCGCACGCGTGCGCCAGTACCGGAGCCGATTGGGCGCCAGCCTCGACCTCGAACAACGTCTAGGCGCCGACCTCGGCGCGTTCGCCCGCATCGGCAAGGCCGCCGGCAACGTCGAGTCGTACGAATTCACCGACATCGACCATTCCATCTCGCTGGGCGTGTCGCTCGGGGGGGCGCGCTGGCGCCGCGCCGCGGACACCTGGGGCATGGCCGCCATCGTCAACGGCATCTCCGCGGAACGCCAGCGCTACCTCGCCGCCGGCGGCCTCGGCATTCTGGTGGGAGACGGCCGCCTGCCGCGCCCGGGAGCCGAACAAATCGTCGAGACCTACTACAGTCTCGGCGTGTTCGCGCAGGTGTCCGCCGCCGTCGACTATCAGTGGATCAAGAACCCGGCGTACAACACCGACCGCGGACCCGTGTCGGTCATCTCATTTCGGCTGCACGCGCAGTTCTAGCGAGTCTTCGATCTGCTGGCGCCGGAATTTTCCCTGCATGTCGAACATCCAGCCGGGGTATTCCGGCGGCAACCCGCTGACGGCGTCGATCTTCCCGAGGTCTTCCTCACTCAGCCTGACCTGGGTCGCGGCGATGTTGTCCGCCAGTTGTTCGGCGCGCTTCGCGCCGATGATGACGCTGGTGACCTGCGGTTGATGGAGCAGCCATGCGAGCGCCACGCGGGCGATCGACACGTCGTGCGCCCTGGCGACCTCGCGCATGACCTCGATGCACCCGGCGGCCCGGGCCTTGTCCACCGGTGGGAAATCGAAGGCGCTGCGCCGCCCCGGTTCGGTCTGCTGCGGATCCGTGTATTTGCCGCTCAACAGGCCGCCGGCCAGCGGACTCCACACCAGCAGGCCCAGGCCCGTGCTTCGCAACATGGGCACCAGCTCGCGTTCCAGGTCGCGCCCCGCGACGCTGTAATACGCCTGCAGGGATTCGAACCGCGACATGCCCAGGCGCTCCGCCACGCCGAGCGCCATCGCGATCTGCCAGGCCGCCCAATTCGAGACACCGATGTAGCGCACGTGCCCGTCGCGCACCAGTTGATCCAGGGCCCGCACCGTCTCCTCGATGGGCGTCGCCGGATCGAAGCCGTGGATTTGGTACAGGTCGATGTGTTCGAATTGCAGACGCCTCAGGCTGGCCTTCACGCCGTCCAGGATGTGATGGCGCGTCGCACCGCGCGAATTCGGCCCCTTGCCCATCTCGCCGAAGACCTTGGTCGCGACGATGACGTCCTCGCGGGGAATCTTCAGGTTCTTCAGCGCCTGCCCCGTCATTTTTTCCGACTCGCCGCCGGAATACACGTCCGCCGAGTCGATGAAATTGATGCCGGCGTCGAGGGATTGCCCGATCAGGCGCTCGGCCTCGCCTTGCGTCAGCGCACCGATGGCGCGCCACATGCCCTCGCCCCCGCCGAAGGTCATGGTGCCCAGACACAATTCCGAGACATACAGGCCGGTGCGGCCCAGGGGACGATTACGCATGATGATTGCTCCGGATGAACCCGCAAGAGTTGACGACGCCGCTCGATCAGCACCCCATCTTAGAACACGGAATCGATGGAATGCATCCCTTGGACGCGGGCGACCGCCGCCATTCTGGCGCATAATGCGCCACCCCCCCTCGACGAACGGGCGGATCGCAATCGCGGAGTTCTTGATGGCGAGAGTCGAGTCATATTCCACGGACGGCATCGAGTCCAGCCGCCGCGCGGCCTACTGGAACGACCGCGCGAGCGAGTGCATCGTGCCGCTGGTGAGCGATCCGGCCGACCGCGATCGATTTCGCGGCTCGATCCGCCGCAGCGAGGTCGGCGGTTTGGCCTTCATCGACGTCTCCTCGGAAGCGCAGGTCGTGCGCCATACCCGGGAGCATGCCTCCCGCACCCGGACACCCCTGTTCATCGTCCAACTGCAGGTCCTCGGGGAATGCACCGAGCGGCAAATCGGCCGCGAGACTCGACTGCGGGCCGGCGATCTGACTCTCTGCGACACCGCGCGCGGCTACGAGACCTGCTTCTACGGTCCCAACCGGATGCTGATGCTGGGCGTGCATCGCGACCGGCTGCGGCGATATGTTCCGGACCCGGAGCGGATGACGGCGGTGCCGGTACGGGCGAGGGGCGCCGTCGGCGGCCTGTTGGCGAGCTTTTTGATCAATTTTTGGGGTGAGTACCAGCGCGGGATGGATGAGGGCGCCGCGGAACGATGCGTATTGACGGGCCTCGAACTGCTCGGCGCCGCCTACGACGAGATCGTCCCCGCCGCCGCCGCGTCGCGGGGACTCGCGGAGGCCAATTTGATGCGGGTGTTGAACTTCATCGAAGCGCACGTGAGGGACCATGATCTGACCCTGGAAGGCGTCGCACGCGCGTGCAGGATCACGCCTCGATACATTCATCACCTGTTCGCCGCCCGCGATGAAACGCCGGGCAGCTTCATCATGCGCCGGCGGCTGGAACTGTGCGCCCAGGCCCTGGCGTCACCGGCGCGGCAGCACCAGTCCGTTACCTCGATCGCGTTCGATCATGGGTTCAACAGTCAGACCCATTTCGGTCGGATTTTCCGCGCGAAATTCGGAACGACGCCGCGCGACTATCGCCGCGCCGCGCTGGCGCCGGAGCCGCCCTGACGCCGGGACCCGACGTCGACCTGGTGCGACGCAGCAGGGCCGACCGGTTTTTTTCGATCCCGACCTTCAGTTCCCGCGATCCGCGGCCGTTAGAGGGGCATCGGGACATCGGAGTCCCCGGAGCAGGAACCGGCCGTGTCGAATTTCTTCGAATGGGATCCCACCAAGTACGCCTTGGGCGTCGCCGACATGGACCGCGAGCATCAAACCTTGATCGGATTGATGAACAAACTGCACGCCCTGTCCGGCGCCGGCGCACCGAAGGCCGAGGTGGGCCGCGCGCTGCAGGATCTCGCCAAGTACACGGTCAAGCATTTCGCCGATGAGGAGGCATACATGACCCGCACACACTATGCCGGACTCGAGAAGCACAAGGCGATCCACGCGGAACTCCTGCGGCGGGTCGGCGACTATGCGACGAGTTTCGAGGCGACGGGAAAGCTGGGCGCGGACTTCTTCTCGTTCCTCAAGCTGTGGCTCAAAGCGCATATCTGCAACATCGACGCGAAATACGCCGGACGCTCCGCCGCCGCCTGATCCCGGCCGGCCGCCCGGCCAGCGCCGCGCGCGGCAGTGGTCTCGAGGCGCCGCCCCCGCACCCCGTCATCCAATGGCGCCGTCGCGCGTTTCCCTTGAGGGTTGCACCGCGGGTGCAACACGGCTCGGCCGGGGAACACGCATGCAATGCTCATCGCTCAACTCTCTGACACGTCTCGCGCTTCTCGGGTCGGCTCTCGCAGCCGCCGCCGCGCAGGCCGATCCCCTGGCCGCCGTGCAAGCCCTGCGCCAGGGAGGCTGCGGCGGAATCCTCGCGGCCGTCCCGCGCCTGCATCACGACGCCTCGCTGGATCGGGCCGCCGCGCTGTGGGCGGGCGGACGCACTCCCGCCACGGCGGCGGTGGGGAGCGGCTATCGCGCGGAAGTCACCGCCGGTCTGCACGTGAGCGGCGCGCCGTCCGCCCTCGTGCAAACGCTGCGGGCGTCGGGCTGCCGCACGCTGATGGACGGGGACCTGCGCGACATCGGGGTCTACCAACGGGGGCTGGACACGTGGTTCGTGCTGGCGACCGCCTATGACGTCCCGGATTCGGCACAGGCACCGGTGCTCGCCAGGCAGACCCTGGAACTGGTCAACCAGGCGCGCGCCCGCGGCGCTCGCTGCGGCTCACGCCTGTTCGGCAGCGCACCGCCCGTCCGGTTGTCGGGGACCTTGGTCCGGGTGGCGTTCGGTCATGCCGTCGACATGGCCGCACACGACTACTTCGAACACCGGGATCGCTCCGGCCGCTCGCCGGCCGAGCGCGTCCGCGCGGTCGGCTATAGGGAATCCGTGGTCGGAGAGAACATCGCCTACGGCCCGAAATCCGCCCAGGAAGTCGTGCGGGGCTGGCTCGACAGCCCGGGTCATTGTGAAAACATCATGGATCCGCGCTTCGCCGAGATGGGCATCGCCTATGCGCCGGGACGCGCGTCCCGGCGCGGCCTGTACTGGGTGCAGCTGCTGGCCGCTCCGCGGGCCTAGTGCGCCTCCCGCGCGGCCTCGGGTACCATCCGCACGTCCATCGTCTCGGCCCCGATGCGAATTCGCCGCTGCGTACACGCCTCGACGATCCGCAGAATCACGTCCGATTTGACCGCGTCCGCGCGCGCAAACTCCACGACTCCGAAGAACACGTCATAGGCGATCAGCGAACCGACAAATTCGTGCGCGAGGGCGACCGGGGCGTAGGTGGGGGCGATTCCGGGAGCCTCCGCGGCGGCGGCCCGGAGCAGTTCGATCACGGCGGCCGGCGGTACCGTGTTGTCGACCGTCACCCTGAGCGCGCAGAGAAACGGGTCGTAGAGGCTGCGATGATTGGTGACGACGGCCTTCGCGATGACGCTGTTGGGAACGATGACGAGGTCGTTCGCGTACGTTTTGATGCGCGTGGCGCGCCAGTTGATCTCGATCACCTGCCCATCGACATGGTCCTTCAGCGAGATCCAATCGCCCGCGCCGAAGGATTTTTCGATGTTGATGGACAGGCCGGACAGCACGTCGCCCAGCGTGCTTTGCAGGGCGAAGCCCAGCACGATAGCCAGGACCCCGGACGTCGCAAGCACCGCGGAGATGGGCTGCTTGATCACGGTTTCCATGATGCCCGCCAAGGCGATCACATAGATCAGCCCGGAGCCGAGATCGGCGAACAGGCGGCGGGCATGCGGCTGATTGTCGTCGGGAAACAGGGTTCTGCTCAGCACCAGGGTCAGCAGGCTCCTGACCAACCAGGCGCCTAGGATCCACCAGGCGATGCCGAACAATTCGACCGGCAACTCCACCGTCCCGGCGCCGCCCGAGGCCAGGGCTTTGCCGAACAGGTCACTCCGCCGTCGAAACAGGGTGGTGCTCAGCAAGAGCACGAACCCGCCCAAGAAGAGCGGGCGGTAGGCGCGCAGCTTCGGAATCGCCGCGCAGACGAGGAAGGCCGCCGCGAGCGTCAACAGGCTCCATTCGACCCAGCCGAACACCGCTAGTGCATCACGTCGACCAAGGAGTCCGCGTGCATACGACCCTGGGTCATGAGCAGCCCGCGGGCGAGACGCGGGCCGATTGGATTGAACCGCGGGCACGCCGCCGAGGAGGCCGGCTGGACCATGGTGATCTGGACGACGCGATCCAGACCGGCGGTGAGCCGTTTGCCCGGGCAGAGTTCCCTGCGGAAAACGGCGGCGCTGATGCGCCATGCCAGGCCCGCCCCCTGCACGAACGCGCACAACGGCGTCGGCGCCGCACCCAGCACCAGTTGCGTTCCAAGCAGGCCCTCGCTGCCCACCATTCCGACCTCCAGGGCGGGTTCGCCGACGATCGGCGTGACCAGCGGAATATACCCCTGGCTGAAAAAATACGCATGGCGGCCGGCCGCGGCAGCCTCCTGAACCACGGGTGCCGCGCGCGGCGGTATGCCCCTGGGACCGGCCGGTCATCGCGTCGGGCGCCCGCTCATTCCGACGCGACAGACGGCGCATAAACCGTCATTATTCGGGCCTTGAGCGCTCGAGGAGGCGCCACTCAATGCCCAGCAAAATTCCCGAGGGAGAAAACCGCGGCTGGATCGTGCCGATCGGCGGCGCCGAGAACAAGGAGAACGATCGCCACATCCTGGAGCGCTTCGTCCGCGTCTCCGGCGGTGCCGACGCCGACATCGTCGTGATCCCGACCGCCAGCCGCCTGCACGAAACGGGCCCCCGTTACGAGGCGTTGTTCAACGACATCGGCGCCGCCCGGGTGACCGTGATGGACTTCGACACGCGCCGCGACTGCCAGGAGTCCGGCCGACTGCGGCGCCTCGGGGAGGCCACCGGGATCTTTTTCACCGGCGGCAATCAGTTGCGGCTCACCACCCTGCTCGGCGGAACGCCCGTCGCCAAGCTGATCCGGGTACGCAATGCTCACGGCGTGACCGTGGGGGGCACCAGTGCGGGCGCCAGCATCTTGAGCGAACACATGATCGCCTTCGGCGACGAGGGTTCCGCGGTGGTCTCCGGCAGCGTGCGCCTGGCGCCGGGCCTCGGACTCACGAACCGCTTCATCATCGACCAGCACTTCCGCCAGCGTGATCGGCTCGGGCGCCTCATCACGGCGCTGGCCTACAACCCCTTCGCGGTCGGCATCGGTCTCGATGAGGACACCGCCGCGTTCATCGGCCCGGACGAGACCATCGAGGTCGAAGGCAGCGGCGGAGTGACCATCGTGGACGCCTCCGAGGTCGGCTATTCGTCGATCGGCGAAATCAGCGAAGGTCAGCCCGTCTGTGTGCTGGGACTGCGGTTGCACATTCTGGTGGCCGGTGCGACATTCAACCTGCACACACGTCTGGCCGCCGCCGGTGCGCTGATCCAGGCGAAGCAATAGTCGACCACCAACCATCGCCACGGAGCAGGGCCTCATGCGCATTCTCGATCGATCCGTCTACGTCGGTCCGTCCCTGCATGCGCATTTCCCCGTCATCCGCCTGGAACTCGACCTGGGTCCCCTCGAGGCCTGGCCCACCGGCCGCCTCGGAGCCGGGTTCGTGGACGCCCTCGCCGCCGCCCTGCCCGGCCTCGCCGAACACGGCTGCTCGTACCAGGTACCGGGGGGGTTGTACCGGCGCATGCGCGAGGACGAGGGCACCTGGCTCGGCCATGTGCTGGAACATGTGGCCATCGAACTGCAGAACATCGCCGGCGAGGCGGTCACCTTCGGCAAGACGCGCAGTGCCGGGCGCACCGGGGTGTACACCGTCGTCTACGAGTACGCGCAGCGCGACGAGGGCATCGCGGCCGGCGAACTCGGACTGAACCTGCTCTGCTCCCTGCTCCCGGAGACCATCCGCCCCCCGGGATCGGTGCCCGTGGGATGGAGCTGGGAGGAGGCACGCGACGAATTCATCCGCTTCGCGCAGCGCCGTGCGCTCGGCCCCTCCACCGCGTCCCTGGTGCGTGCCGCCGAGCAGCGCGGCATTCCCTGGCTGCGCCTGAACGATCAATCGCTGGTCCAGCTGGGTCACGGCAAGTTCCAACAGCGCATCCAGGCCACGGTCACCAGCCGCACGTCGCACATCGCGGTGGAACTCGCCGGCGACAAGGAGGAGACCAACAAGATCCTGGCCACCCTCGGACTGCCGGTGCCGAAGCAGGAACTGGTGCAAAGCGAGGGCCAGGCGGTGCGCGCCGCGCGGCGCATCGGCTTTCCGGTCGTGACCAAACCCTACAACGGCAATCATGGCCGCGGCATCTCGATCAGGCTCACCACGGACGAGGAGGTCATACAGGGCTTCGCGGTGGCGCGGGAACATTCGAGGTCGGTCATCGTCGAGACGTTCCTGGAGGGCGACGATCATCGCCTGCTGGTCGTGAACGGTGAATTGGTGGCCGCCACGCGGCGCACGCCGGGACACGTCGTCGGCGACGGCGAGCATACGATTCTGCAGCTGATCGAGATCGTCAATCAGGATCCGCGCCGCGGCGTGGGCCATGAAAAGGTCCTCACCCGCCTGGAATTCGACGCGCAAGCGCAGAAGATGCTCGCGCTCGCGAATCTTCGGCCGGATTCGATCCCGGAGCCGGGCCGGGTCGTCTTTCTGCGCTCCACCGCCAATCTCTCCACCGGCGGCACGGCCACCGACGTCACCGACGTCATCCATCCCGACAATCGGGAGATGGCGGAGCGCGCCGTGCGCGCCATCGGCCTCGACGTGGGCGGCGTGGACTTTCTCTCCAAGAACATCACCGAGAGCTACCGCACGATCGGCGGCGGGATCTGCGAGGTGAACGCGGCGCCGGGCTTTCGCATGCACGTCGCGCCGAGCGAGGGCACGCCCCGCGATGTCGCCGCGCCGGTCATCGACATGTTGTTCCCGACCGGCTCCTCCGTGCGCGTGCCGATCGCCGCAGTCACCGGCACGAACGGCAAGACCACGACGGCGCGCATGCTCGCGCACGTCACCAAGATGGCCGGCCACACCCCGGGATTGACGACCACGGATGGCGTCTACATCGACGGACAGAGGACGGTTCAAGGGGACATGACCGGCCCGGTCTCGGCGCGCATGGTGCTGGCCGATCCGCAGATCGACATCGCGGTGCTCGAAACCGCGCGCGGCGGCCTGCTGCGCGCCGGGATGGGCGTCACCGAGATCAACGTCGGTGCCGTGCTCAACGTCCAATCCGATCACCTCGGGCTGAAGGGCATCGACACGCTGGAACAGCTGGGTGAATTGAAGCGCATCGTCGTGGAAATCGCCACGGATTGCGCCGTGCTCAACGCCGACGATCCGCTGGTGCTGAAGATGGCGGGGCACACGGCGGCGAAAAACATCTGCTACGTGACGATGAACCCGAATCACGCGCTGGTGCGCGAGCACGTGCGCGCGGGCGGACGGGCCTGCGCCCTCGAGGCCGGCGTCAACGGCCAGATGATGACGCTGTACGACCGCGGCGGCCACATTCCGCTGCTGTGGACCCATCTGATTCCGGCAACGCTCGAGGGCCGCGCGACGCACAATGTGCAGAACGCGATGTTCGCCGCGTCGATGGCGTTTTCACTGGGGCTGAAGCTCGACGCCATCCGCCAGGGGTTGCGCACCTTCGATTCGACGTTCTTCCAGGCGCCCGGCCGCATGAACGTGTTCAACGAGCACCCGTTCAAAGTGCTCTTCGACTATGGACACAATGCCCATGCGGTGGGCGTGATGGCGGACCTGGCGCAACGTCTCGATGTGACCGGCCGGCGCATCGTGGTGCTCGCCGGACCGGGAGACCGGCGCGACGAGGACCTCGTGGCGATCGCCCACGCGGTCGCCGGGCGCTTCGACCATTACATTTGCCGGCGTGACGACAATCTGCGGGATCGGGCATCGGACGAAGTGCCGCGCCTGCAGGCGCAGGCGCTGCGCGCCGCCGGGGTCGAGGACCGGGCGATTTCCGTGATCCCCGACGAGGAGGAGGCGGTCGATGCGGCGTTGCGCATGGGCGAGGCCGGCGATCTGCTGCTGATCTTCGCCGACGCCCTGGTGCGTTCCTGGAAGCAGATCACCAAGTTCAAGCCCGCCGGCGCGGCGGCCGCGAGTGCCGTCCCGCCGCCGCGGCGCACACCCACCGCGGCCCCGGCTGTCGATGCGATCGCCGAGGCCTCGGCGCCGGACTTCAGCCTCGAAGGGCTGATTCGCGACGAGCGCGGCGTACGCCTGGCGCCGGAGGGTGAGGACTGAGCGACCCTCGCCGCTACGCCCGCCGGCGGTCGGCCCACTCCGAGGGCTGCCTGGCGAACATCAGCCGGCATGCCGGCCGCTCGTTGATCCGCTGGATCCAGGCCACGAGGTGCGGCGTCTCCTTCTCGTTCACGAGTTCGGCGAAGCCATTCTGCATGCCGTTGGCGATCGCGAAGTTGCAGACGTCGGCGAGCGTGTATTGCCCTCCCGCGAGCCACGGGCTGACCGCGAGACGCGCCTCCAGTTTCTGGACCGAATAGGCGATCTTGCGCATTTCCTCGTCGAGAATCTCCTGCGGGAAACCGGCGCGCGCCCGTCGCCATTTCACCTGCTGCTCCTTCAGCGGGATGCGTTCGACCATCTTGTCGAATTCCTCGTCGCCGAGGTGGCGCACCATGCCGCCGACCATGCGATGCCAGCCGATCGTCGAAACGCACCAGCAGAAGTACTCATCCACCCACTTCGTCCATACGCGCATTTGCGCGCGTCCGTAGGAGTCGGCGGGGCGCAGGGACGGTTCGCCGGGAAACTCGTCCTCCAGATATTCACAGATCACCGTCGATTCGGTGATGACTCTGCCGTCGTGATCGAGCACGGGCACCTGACCGTTGGGATTGATCTTCTTGAACCAGTCCGAATGATGCTCGAACGTCGCGGGGTTCAAGAAACGGCTCGTGAAGTCAAGCCCCTTTTCGTAGAGGGTGAGCAGCGGCTTCATCGAGTTGGCGCCCGGTCCGAAGCTGTACAAAGTCAACATGTCATTCTCCCGCCTGATGGAATTTCGCGTCCTGGAATGGTACTCGCGCTCGACGCACCGCTGAAGCGGCTTCCGGGAGCGATGACAGGTCCCCGCGATCTCGGTAGGATTGCGGCGGACGCCCATGTCCCGACCGCCCAGGAGGCTCCGCTCGATGCCCGGCAAAATCGCGGATGGAGAAGACTGATCGTCACTCCGATCCTGCCCTTCGATGATTCCCGGCGCCTGCTGGGGGCGAATCTGTTTTTTGCCGGGACCGGCGCCGTGCTCGACATCGGACTCGCGCTCGCCGTCGACCCGGCGTTGGTCGGAGCGTGGCGTGAACGCGTCGAACGCGCGGGCACTCACCTCGCCTGGACCTCGCGGGAGACGGCCGTTCGGCGGCATGCCGCCGGCGCGTCGCTTGCGCTCCGCGCACCAGTCGACCAGCTGTATCTCGCCACCGAAATCAACGAGTGGGCGCTGTGCGCGTCGCTGATCGATGGCGATGCGGGGCGCTGGGAGTTCCTCGGTAGCGCCCTGGCCGCGGCGGCGCTGGATGCCGCGAAGAATGCGGCGAATCCGGCCGCCGCGATCCCGCCGGTCATCGACGAGTCCGCGGCCCTCGAGCGCTTCGCGCAACTCGCCGCCCTGGAAGGGAACCCCGCACTGTGCGCGCTGCTGGACGCGGCCGACTCCCGACACCTGTCGCATCTCCTCGACGACGAGGAACTCACGCTCGGCTCCGGCGCCGGCGCACGCAGCTACCCCATGGGTTCGCTGCCATCCATCGCCGCGGTCCGCTGGGACGGCCTGCGCGACGTGCCGACGGCGCTGGTCACCGGATCCAACGGCAAGACGACGACCGTCCGGCTGCTCGCCGCCTGCGCGCGTGCGCATGGCTGGCATGCCGGCTTCAATTGCACCGACGGCGTGTACATCGACCACGAATTGCTGGAGGCCGGCGACTATTCCGGGCCCGCCGGAGCGCGGTGGGTGCTGCGCGAGCCGCGCGTCCAGGCCGCGATGCTCGAAACGGCGCGCGGCGGCATCCTGCGCCGCGGCATCGCCGTATCGCGCGCCGACGCCGCCGTGATCACCAACGTGAGTCCGGATCATTTCGGGGAGTATGGCATCGACGACCTGGAGGGACTCGCGCGGACCAAACTCACCGTCGCCGCGGTCGTGGCGCCGCACGGACTGCTGGTGCTGAATGCGGACGATGCGGCGCTTCGAGCGCAGGCCGACGGCCTCGGGCGGCGGTTCGGCCGAGTCCCGCCGCTCGGGTGGTTTGCCGGGGATGCCGACTGCGCGACGCTGCAGGACGCCCGCGCACGCGGCGCACCCACCTGCGGCGTACGTGCCGGAAGGCTGATCCTCAGCCTTCGCGGAATCGATCACGACCTCGGCCCGGTCGCGGCGATGCCTTTGACGGCCGGCGGAGTCGCCGCCTACAACACGGCCAATCTGGCCGGCGCGGCGCTCGCCGCGATGACCCTCCGAATTCCGGCGTCGACCATCGCCGGAGTCTTCGCACGCTTCGGCGGCAGTCCCCGGGACAATCCCGGCCGCTTGATGCGCTATGAGATGGCCGGCGCCCAGGTGCTCGTCGACTACGCGCACAATCCCGAGGGACTGCGCGGATTGCTGACCGTGGCCCGCCACTTGGGCCGCGGTGCCGGCCGCCTGGGAATGCTGCTCGGCCACGCGGGCAACCGCAAGGATGCCGACATCCAGCAGGTCGCGCGCGTGGCCGCGGAATTCCGACCGGATCTCGTGGTCGTGAAGGAGAACGAGAGCCAGTTGCGCGGGCGCGCACCCGGCGAGATCCCCCGCATCCTGCGCGCCGAACTGCTTCGCCTCGGGCTGCCGGAGGCGGCCTGTCCCTCGGGCGGCAGCGAACTCGATGCCGCCCGAATCGCGCTCGCCTGGGCGCGCCCGGGAGACGTCCTCGTCCTGACGCTGCACTCGGCCGACGCGCGCACCGCCGTCCTCGCCATGCTCGAGGGCCGTCGATGAATCCCGCCGCGCCGCGCCACCCCCCGGCCTCCGCGCGACGGTCATCGCGGGGATCGGCGCGGGGTCCGGGACAGTCGGGCCTGCTGGGCCTGCCAGGCATGCCGGTTCTGCTGGGTCTGTGCCTGGGCCTGGGTCTGTGCCTGGGCCTGTGTCCGTCGAGCGCCCGGGCCGGGGCCACCCTCGACCGCGTCAAGCGCACCGGCATCGTGACCAACGTCCTGCTGAATACTTATCCGCCGTTCGGCTACATCGACGCCCACAATGAGCTGGCGGGGTTCGACGTCGATGTCGCCCGGGCGTTCGCCGCGCGGCTCGGCGTCAAACTGAATCTGCAGACACCGAGCTGGGACACCATCGTCTCCGGGCACTGGCAGGGCCGCTGGGACATCTGCATCTGCTCGCTGAGTCCCACCGACGAACGCGCCAAAGTGCTCGACTTCCCCGCGCTCTATTACAGTTCGCCCGCGGTATTGACGGTCCACAAGAACGAGCGGCACATCCATTCGGTCGCGGACCTCTCGGGAAAGCGGGTGGGGGTGGGTATCGGCTCGAGCTACGAGAACTACGTGAACAGGGCGCTGACCATCCCCGGCGCCCCGCCGCTCGTCTACCCATTCCACGACGTGATCGTCATTCCGGGCGACGAGACCGTGAATTTTCGGAATCTCGCGCTGGGGCCGGGCGTGCGCCTGGATGCGATCATCTCGGACCTCGCCACGGCCAGGGCGACCAGTGAAGCCACCCGTGCGCTGAAGATCATCGGTCCGGTTCTGTTCGCGGAACCGAACGTCGTGGCCACCGAGAAGGGCGACGCCGACTGGGACCGCACGGTCGCCCGAATTTTCGGCGAGCTTCGCGCCGCCGGCACGCTCGCCGCCATATCCCAGAAATGGTTCGGGATGGACATCACCGCCGATGCCCGCTGATCGGTCACGGCGGAGCGACGGCGCCCCCGGGCCGGTCGTCGGCGCGGCATTCGACCCCTTCCGCCTGAAAGTGGCGCTGACGTGGCTGTGCCTGTTGATCCTGCTCGGTGCCGGCTGCCGCGGGTTGCACCTGGATCTCGGCTACGTCGCGCAGAAACTCCCGTTTCTGCTCGGCCTGCGCCTGGCGCCGGACGGATTCATCCAGGGCGCCGCGCTGACGATTTTCGTGACCGCCTGTTCCATGGTTTGCGCGTTGCTCGTGGCGATGGTGACGGCCGTCGGCCGGCTGTCGCGCAATCCCGTCGCCTTCGCCCTGGCGACCTTCTACGCGTCGCTGTTCCGCGGCACGCCCCTGCTGGTCCAGGTGCTCATCATCTATCTCGCATTGCCCCAGGTCGGGCTCGTACTGGGCGGCCTGAGTTCCGGTCTGATCGCCCTCTCCCTCAACTACGGCGCCTATCTCGCCGAAACCATTCGCAGCGGCATGATGGCCGTGCCGGCGGGACAGCGCGAGGCCGCCTTGGCGCTGGGCCTGCCCCGCTGGGTGATCACCTGGAAGGTCGTTGCGCCGCAAGCCGCCCGACTCATCATTCCCCCGGCGGGCGCGTTGTTCGTGTCGATGCTGAAGGACTCCTCCCTGGTCTCGATCATGGGTTTGTGGGAGCTGAATTTTCTGGCCCAGTCCTATGCGCGGGCGAGCTACCACTACATGGAGATGCTGATCATTGCCGCCCTGATCTATTGGGCGCTGTCGATCCTGTTCGAGCTGGTGCAATTTCGGCTGGAGCGCCGCTTCGGCAAGGGCGTCGCTCCCGTGGGCGGACACCACCCATGACCTCGACATCGGCGCTGGTGACCCTCACCCGGGTGAACAAGTGGCACGGTGCGCTGCACGCGTTGCGGGACGTATCGCTCGACGTCGCCCACCATGAGCGGGTGGTGATCTGCGGTCCATCCGGCTCGGGAAAATCGACGCTACTGCGCTGCATCAACGGATTGGATTCTCATCAATCCGGACGCATCGTCGTCGATGGGACGGAGCTCGATGACCGAGCCGCGACCTTGGATTTCATCCGCCGCGAGGTCGGCATGGTCTTTCAATCCTTCAACCTGTTCCCGCACATGACGATCCTGGAGAACTGCACCCTGGCGCCGATCTGGGTGCGCAAGCGGCCGGCCGACGAGGCGGTGGCGAACGCGATGCAGATCCTAGGGCAGGTGCGCGTCGCCGATCAGGCTCACAAGTATCCGGGCCAGCTGTCCGGCGGCGAGCAGCAACGGGTCGCCATCGCCCGTGCCCTGTGCCTGTCGCCCAAGGTCATGTTGTTCGACGAGCCCACCTCCGCTCTCGACCCCGAGATGATCCAGGAGGTGCTGGACATCATCATGGGACTTGCCGACTCCGGCATGACCATGATCTGTGTGACCCATGAGATGGGCTTCGCGCGCCGCGTGGCGGATCGCATCGTCTTCATGGATCACGGGGAGGTGATCGAACAGGGTCCGCCCGCCCAACTGTTCGATCATGCCCGCAGCGACCGTCTGAAGGCGTTCTTGAGCCGGATTCTGCACGGGGCCGTCGGATGACGCTCCCGGATTTCCCCGTCGAACGGCTCGCGCGAGAGTTCGTTGGACGAACTTTGCCGAAGGCACGGTGGACTCATGAGGCGCATCTATGCGTGGGCCTGTGGCATGTGCTGCGGTACCCCACCGCCGTCGCCCTCGACCTGCTGCGGCTGCGGATTCGGGCCTACAACGAGTCCGTCGGAGGATCGAACACGGCGACCGGCGGCTATCATGAGACGATCACGAAGTTCTACGTGACGATCATTCGGCGGTTCCTGGATTCCGTCGATGCGCGGCGGCCCATCGAAGAGTTGGCCGCGGAGTTGACGGCCCGTTGGGGCGACAGAGAACTCCCTTTTTCCCACTACTCCCGGGAGCGCCTCATGGCAGTCGATGCGCGGCTGGGTTGGGTGGAGCCGGATTTGAAACCGCTCGGCGACCCTTGAGCCGGCGGCGCGCTCACGGGAGCCGCCGCTCAGGCCAATTTTTCGTGCAAGGCCCGCTCGACGGCCTCCTTGAAGGCCGTTTCGCTCAATGAACAGATGCTCTCCCATTCGGAAGTGATCATTTCAGCCTGGTCTATCGTGATGTCGGGGACCTTGAAGCACATCACGGTCCTGCCGTCGCTCTCGACGAACCGGGCGGTCGACGTCTCGTCCTCGTAGGCGCGCGTGGATACCGGCGCCCTGTCATCGAGCACCTTGGCGAGCAGGTCCCCGTTCGGTATCGGCGCCAGGAACGCCGCCATTTCCGCTGGATCGTCCAGGCGCGCCGTCGTCGTGATGATGCCCCTCTCCATCGCCTTCGCTCCTTTCCCGACGCGTCCCTGACGCCGGCAACACCCGATTTGACGGAATACGAGGCGCCCGCGGCATCCGGCAAATACCGGACATGGGTCGAGATCATGAGGCCGCGCCAGCGAGTATAATCGCCCTGTGCGACTCCTGCTTCACGGCACGCGGCCGGCTGGGACTGCGGCGGTGGGGCTCGCACGGTATCCGATCTCCAGGCCCGTCGGCGCAGCGCGTTCGAGCGCTGGTGGGTCGTATAAGAACAGGAGCATAAAAATGACGATGTCATCGCTGAGAGTTGTGGCTGGCTTGATTGCAAGCGTCGCGGTCGGTGGTTTGGCGGGCGGCGCGACGGCGGACGAGGTGACGGTCACCGGATCGCGGTTTCAAGAAACGCCGGTGGGCATCAATTACACCGGAATCCCGATCAAGGATGTCTCCTTGAGCGCGACCGTGAGCGTGGCGGATCTCGATCTCACGTCCGCCGCGGGCAGCGCGGAACTCGACCGCCGGATCCTGGCCGCGGCACGCTCCGCGTGCGGCGAGATCAAGGGCATGTTCCCGGTGTCGCAGCCCGAGGGCAATGCCTGCGCCCGGGCGGCGGTGGACAAGTCGATGGGCCGGCTGCGCAAGTTGATCGCGGCCGCACATCCGGTGTCCGCCGGGTAGCGCTGCCGCAGCGGCGGACTCCGTGCGCCCCATGAGGCGGCGCAGGAACTTTTTGCGCTCGCGTCACTCTTGGCCCATGACAGGAGTGCCCCCTCATGCGCATCGATTCCCGGATTCTGACCCACCCGTTCGCCTTGGCGGCGATCCTCTGGGGCGCCTCGGCGCCGGACGCCGTGTCGGGCACGACCGCCCCGTCGGAGACCCGGGAACCCGCCGGCGTGCCGGTCGTCTGGCAGCATCAACAAGTCAAACTGACCTACTTTGGATACACAGTGCTCTACTCCTGCGATGGCTTGGAGGCGCAGGTGCGCCGGATTCTGGTGTACCTGGGCGCGCGGGGCGACCCGAAGGTGTCGGCGATGGGGTGCCCGATGGCCGACGCGGCGCCGGGTCGACACGCACGGATCGTTGCGCAATTCGATGTGCCGGTGCCGGCGGCGGACACCGGCGCGGGCACATCGCTTCAGGCTCACTGGGTCGACGTGACGCTCGCTCCCGGAAAGCCCGGTTTCATGGGACAGGGCGACTGCGAACTGGTCGAAGCCCTGAAGGATCTCCTGACCAAGAACTTGCATCTCCGCCGTCTGGGCTACCGGACGAACTGCACGCCTGGATGGTTGAGCGAGGACGGCTTCGCGGTGACCGGCCAGGCGCTCAAACTCCTCGAGCCGCATACCGCTCAGGTTCGAAGGTAGCTCGCGCCGTTGACGTCGAGGACACCGCCGGTCATGGCGGCCGGCGCATCCAGCGCGCAATACACGGCCGTCGCCGCGACTTCCCCGCTGCGATTGACGCGCCCCAGAGGGTGCTGCGCCAGAATCGCCGCGCCCTCGGTCCCCGCGAGATGTTGGCCCGCCATGTCGGTCTCCACCCAGCCCGGTGCCACGCTGTAGACATAAATGGCATTGGGCGCGAGCGCCTTGGCAAGCGACTGCGAGAGGGCATTAAGCCCCGCCTTGCTGGCGCCATAGGCCGGCGCGTCGGGTTCCCCGCGGAACGCGCCGCGTGATGAGATGTTGACGATCCGGCCGCGTCCGAACGACGCCGTCACCGGCTCGATGCGCGCGGCCATGCCGTGCGCCGCCAGGAACGACAGGTTCGCGGGACCCACGAGATTGGTCGACAGCGTCTCCCGCCATCGGGCCTGCCACGCGGGGTAGTCCGTGCTCAAGGGCGCGTGGTCGAGAAAGACCCCGGCATTGTTGACGAGGATGTCGACGGTGCCGAAGCGGTCGAACACGTCCTGCCACAGGCCCGCGGCGGCGCCCGCGTCGCCCAAATCCGCCGCGAACATCCCGTGACCCTCACCCGCCAGCGCCGAGAGGGTCCGTAGCGCAGCGTCCCGGTTATCCCGGAAATGCAGCGCCACGCGCACGCCGCGGTCCGCCAATTGGACGGCGATGTCCCGACCGATGCCGCGCGATGCGCCGGTGACCAACGCGGTAAGCCGGAAGTTCGGGTGCGTGGGCATCATCGGAAATCCTCTGCGGGTGTGGGGTGAAGGGGTTCCGCCTGAGCGGGCGGTTCCGTCTGGTGTTATCGGCCGAATTCAAGCATGGTAAGCATCGCATCCTTTTGAGGGGACTCGAACGTGCATCTTACCTCGCATTGGCGCCTCGATCCGGCCGTCACCTACCTGAATCACGGATCGTTCGGCGCCTGCCCGTCGGCCGTTCTCGAGGTCCAGTCGGCGCTGCGGTCCGAGATGGAACGCGAGCCCGTGGACTTCCTGAGCAAGCACTTGCCGGCGCGCCTCGATGCGGCGAGGCAGGCGCTCGCGGCCTTTCTCGGCGCCGACCCGGCCGATCTTGCGTTCGTGTCCAACGCTACGGCGGGCGTGAATGCGGTGTTGCGCTCGTTGCCCTTCGAATCCGGAGACGAACTGCTGATCACGAACCATACCTATGCCGCCTGCCGGAAGACCGCGGAGTTCGTGGTCGAGCGGACCGGCGCCCGGGTGGTGGTGGCGAACCTGCCATTCCCGTGCGGCAACGAGGAGGAGATCGTCGACGCCGTGCTGCGCGGCGTGTCCCCGCGGACTCGGCTGGCGCTCTTGGACCACGTCACGAGTCCGACCGCACTCATCCTCCCCATCGCACGCCTCGTCCGCGAACTGCGGACCCGCGGAGTCGACACGCTGGTGGACGGCGCGCATGCCCCGGGCATGGTGCCGCTGGAGTTGACGCACCTCGATGCGGCGTACTACACCGGCAATGCGCACAAATGGCTGTGTGCGCCCAAGGGCGCGGCCTTCCTGCACGTGCGCCGGGACCGACAGGCGGGGCTGCATCCGAACGTCATCAGTCACGGCTATCCGGGGGGATTCCAGGCCGAGTTCGACTGGACCGGCACGTGCGATCCGACGCCCTGGCTCTGCATTCCGGAGGCGCTGCGCCACGTCGGCGGTTTGCTGCCGGGCGGCTGGCCGCAGGTCATGGCCGCGAACCGCAGCCTGGCGCTCCGGGCCCGCACCGTGCTGTTCCAGACGCTCGCCATCGAGTCGCCCTGCCCGGATTCGATGATCGGGTCGATGGCGGCGGTGCCGCTGCCGCCGGCGGCGGCGGGCAGCCCCGCATTCGCACTCGACAGTCAGGGCTTGCACGACTGGTTCCGCGCGCGGCAGGTCGAGACCTGGCTGTATCCGCATCCCGTGCCGCTGCTGCGCCTCTCCGCGCAGCTATACAATCACCTGGACCAGTTCGAAGAACTGGCGACGCTGCTCGCCGGAGCCCTGCGTGGCCCCTGACGGATTCCAGACCCACATACGGGCGCGCCTCTCCACCTTCGACATCACGATGGTGGTGTTCAGCCTGGTGGTGGGAATCGGCATCTTTCGCACGCCGTCCATCGTCGCGGGCGCCGCCGGGAGCACCTCGCTCTTCTACGCCGCCTGGGTCGCGGGCGGCGTCATCAGCCTGTTCGGCGCGCTGACCTTCGCCGAGATCGGATCGCGGTACCCGCGCGCCGGAGGCTATTACCGCGTCGTCGCGGATTGTTACCACCCGTCGCTGGCCTTCATGTTGAACTGGTCGCAGACGCTGATGGAGGGAGCCGGAGCCGCGGGAGTCGCGTTCATCGGCGCCGACTATCTCATGCCCGTGCTTCTGCCCCACGAATGGCGCACGCCGCATGCATCGCTCGCACTGGCCTGCGGGACGATGCTGATCCTGTTGGTCTTGAATTATCGCGGCGTCAAACCCGGCGCGCGCACACAGAATCTCCTCTCGATTCTCAAGATCGTCATGATCATCGGGTTGGCGGTGGTCGCCCTGCTGCTCGCCGCGCGCACCCACGCCCTGGATCCCATCCCGACCGGAAGGCCAGATCTGCGACTGGCCTCCGCGCTCGTGCCCTGCTTCTACGCCTACGGCGGCTACCACTTGACCATGAATCTTGGCGCGGACCTCAAGGACGCCCGGCGGCGCTTCCCGATCGCCATCACGGCCGGCATGTGTACCGTCGTCGGTCTCTACCTCCTGTTGAATTTCGCCTACCAGCGCGTGCTCGGCATCGCCGGCATCGCCGACTCGAAGCTGGTGGCGGCAGCCCTGTCGCGGGCGACCTTCGGACCCACCGGCGAAGTGCTCGTCTCGATCGCCGTGTTCCTGTCGGCGGCCGGCTTCGTGAATGCGACGATCATCCAAATGCCGCGCAGCTTCTATGCGATGGCACAGGACGGCGTGCTGCCCAGGGCATTTCTGCGCGTGAATCCGCAAACCCAGGTACAGCAGGTCGGCCTGGTGTTCTTCGGCGCCACGATGCTGCTGCCGGCGTTTCTGCTCGGCTCATTCGAGAGGCTGCTGAATTACGTGATATTCACCGACACCCTGACGCTCGCCGTCGTGGCGTCGACGATCTTCGTGCTGCGGCGCCGGAGCTCGGGCGGCGATGGCTTCGCGATGTGGGGCTACCCCATCCTGCCCGCGCTCTACCTCGTGTGCCTGCTGGGCGTCGCGGCCCGGGTGTTTTCCCTGGAGCCCGACCTGGCGCTGACCGGCATCGCGATCCTGATCACGGGCTGGCCGCTGTATCGGTTGGGCCACCGCCTGTTCGGCGGCCGGCGGTGAACGCCGCAGCCCCACCGTCGCTCGCTTATCGATCGTACGTGCTCGCCGTGCTCGTCGGCGTGTATGCATTCAACTTCATCGACCGCCAGATCATCGGCATTCTCGCGGTGCCGATCAAGCACGACCTGGCATTGAGCGACTCGCAGCTCGGGCTGATGGGCGGCCTCGCGTTCGCCCTGTTCTACACCTTTCTCGGCATTCCGATCGCGCGGCTCGCCGACCGCGGGCATCGGGTGCGAATCATGACCGTCGCACTCGCGGCGTGGAGCTTGATGACCGCCGCATGCGGATTGGCGACGGGGTTCGTCCAGTTGTTCTGCGCCCGGCTCGGCGTGGGGGTCGGTGAGGCCGGCGGGGTGGCGCCCGCCTATTCCTTGATCTGCGATTACTTCCCCCGCGAACAGCGGGCGCGGGCCCTGAGCGTGTATTCCTTCGGCATCCCCGTGGGCAGTGCGCTGGGCATCGTGCTGGGCGGTTTCATCACGCATTGGATGAGCTGGCGCATCGCCTTTTTCATCGTCGGCCTCGCGGGCGTCGTCCTTGCACCGCTTCTGCAGATGACGGTGCGTGAACCGTTGCGCGGCGGTCACGACACCCGGCGCACCGTGCGCACCCGTCCCTCGCTGGTTCAGGTCATGGCGGTGCTCGCGAAACGGCCGAGCTTCTGGGGATTGTCGTTGGGCGCCGCCTCGGGGTCGATGATGGGATACGGGCTGTTCTTCTGGATGCCGTCGTTTCTGGTGCGCAGCTTCTCGCTGACCCTGCTTCACGCCTCGCTCGCCTACGGCGGCCTCATCCTGGTGGGCGGCCTCACCGGCATCTGGCTCGGCGGGATGCTCGCGGACCGCCGGGGCGGACGGCAAAAATCCATCCACGCGCTGATCCCGGCGCTCGCCTTCCTCGCCACCATTCCGTTCTATGTGGCCGGTGTGCTGTCGAACACCATAGAGTCATGCATGCTGATCCTCCTCATTCCCACCGCCCTGGGACTTGCCTGGCTGGGCCCCGTTCTCTGCGCCGTGCAGCACCTCGTGCCGCCGGACATGCGGGCGACCGCATCCGCCCTGTTTCTGTTCATCAACAATCTCGTCGGCATCGGCCTGGGGACGACGCTGATCGGCGCGTTGTCGGATGCGCTTCGCATCCACTTCGGCGCCGACTCCCTGCGTTACGCCATCCTGGCGGGGACCGGGTTTTACGTGCTGGCGGCGCTGTTCCACCTCTTTGCGGCCCGCCATCTCGCGCACGATTGGGAAGAGTAGCGGCGCCGCTCAATCCAGATGGGACTTCTGGGCGAGATCGGCGCTGCGCCACAGGTACAGCGCGAGCAGCGGATCGCGTCCCGTGCGCATGGCGTGGGGTTCGTTTCGGGCATGATGGATCACGCTGCCGGGCGCCCGTTCGTGCCAGTCGTCGGCGCCGTGCCTCCACTGCGCCGTGCCCGAGAGAGGGACGTATATTTCCTCGGCTTCGTGACGGTGCGCCGGGTAGGTCAGGTGAGGACCCAGCAGCAGCACTCCGCAGGCGAGGTGCTCGCTCGGGGTCGGACCGGTCAGTCCGGCCAATTCGGTCCACCCGTAGTTGTCGAAGAACGTCTCTCCGACCGCGTCCGCCGAGTAACTGCGCCGCCACGCGAGCGACGCCCCGGCGGCGGTCAGGGCATGAACGAAGGAGGCACTGAACGGCGGCGCCGACGCGTCGACCTGCGGCAACCAGCACACGGCGGGCACCGCGGACGGCGGGATGCTGCGCGGTTCGGACGCGGTCGGCCAATCGCCGAGGAATCCATCCACCGGCGGAGAATGCAGTCCGACCAACAGGCAATGGGCTCGGGCGATCAAGGAGACGCTGCCCGGTTGACCGTCGCGGTCCGCCGCGGCAGCCACCCTGTGCGCAAACAGCGGCGCGACGGCCGCGAGAACCCCCTTCAGCATCGAGCGTCGAACACGGTTAGTCATCCCCCCAGTGTACAAGGAGATCGGCGCAGCCACCCGCCGGTACACAGATCGGGGGATGTCAGTGATAGCGGGCGGCCATCGCCTCGAGCGCCACGGGCCTGATCTTGGGCGCCTGACCGGCGCTGCCGAACGCCTCGAAGCGGGCCTTGCACAGCGCTCTCGCCGCCTTCTTCGCGGCGATCAGCGCCTTGCGCGGATCGAATTCGCCGGGATCCTTGGAGAAGGCCTGACGCATCGCGCCGGTCATCGCCAGACGGATGTCGGTGTCGATGTTGACCTTGCGTACACCGCTTTCGATGCCGCGCCGGATCTCTTCGACCGGCACGCCATAGGTTTCCTTGATGTTACCGCCATGCTCGCGAATGATGGCGAGCCACTCCTGGGGCACGCTCGACGAGCCGTGCATGACCAGGTGGGTATTCGGCACGGCGGCGTGAATCTCGGCGATGCGATCGATCGCGAGGATCTCGCCGGTCGGCTGACGCGTGAACTTGTAGGCGCCGTGACTCGTGCCGATGGCGATCGCCAGCGCGTCGACGCCGGTGCGGGCGACGAAGTCCCTGGCCTCCTCCGGATCGGTGAGCATCATGTCGTGGGTCAGCGTCCCCTCGGCCCCCACGCCGTCCTCTTCACCCGCCTGACCCGTTTCGAGCGAGCCCAGACAGCCCAACTCTCCCTCGACGGACACGCCGATGCTGTGCGCCATCCGGCACACCCTCTGCGTCACGTCGACGTTGTAGTCATAACTCGCGGGGGATTTCCCGTCCTCGTTCAAGGAACCGTCCATCATCACGCTCGTGAAACCCGAGCGGATGGATTGGGTGCACACGGCGGGACTCACGCCGTGGTCCTGGTGCAGCACGATCGGAATGGCGGGGCTAGATTCGACCGCCGCCAGCACCATGTGCCGCAGGTAGGGCTCGCCCGCGTATTTACGCGCGCCGGCCGAGGCCTGCAGGATCACGGGGCTCTGAGTTTCCTCGGCGGCTTCCATGATCGCCTGAATTTGCTCGAGATTGTTGACGTTGAACGCCGGCACCCCGTAGCCCTGCTCGGCCGCGTGATCGAGCAACTGTCGAAGCGATATCAAGGCCATTGCGTTCTCCCGATGCGAGGTGGGTGGGGGATGCACGTCATTCCGTTGACGGACTGTAAGAACCTTCAACCATTGCGTATAGTCAATATTGGTTACCCCATTGATAAGAATTACTGAATGAAAAACGTCAGCCTGCGGCAGCTTCGCGTCTTCGCCTCGGTGGCCCGGCACTTGAGCTTCGTACGGGCCGCCGAAGAGCTCAAGCTCACGGCGCCGGCGGTCTCGATGCAGATCAAGGAACTCGAGAAGGAGATCGGGCTGCCGTTGTTCGACCGCACCAGCCGCCAGGTCTCCCTCACGATGATCGGGGAATACATGCTGTCGTATACGCGGCGCATATTGGCCACGATGCGCGATGCCGGGGACTTCGTGGCCCGCTTCCGCGACCTGAAGACCGGCCCGCTCGACGTCGGGATGGTGAGCACCGCCAAGTATTTCCTGCCGCGGCTGCTGGCGCAGTTCCGCCAGGAACACCCCGGCATCGAGATCCGCCTGCAGGTTGCCAACAACCGGGTCGAGATCGTGTCGCTGATGCAACAGGGCGACATCGAACTCGCGGTCATGGGCCGCCCGCCCGCCGGCTGGCCGACCCGGGCCGAGCCGTTCGCCATGCACCCCCAGGTGCTGGTCACCTCGATCGAGCATCCGTTCACGCGCATGGACCTCGTTCCCGCGGCGGCGCTCGCCGAGGAGGGGTTCATCGTTCGCGAACCGGGATCCGGCACCCGCGCCGCGCTCGACGAGTACATGCAGGCGCACCACATGGCGCCGCGCGTCGTGATGCAGATGTCCAGCAACGAGGCGATCAAGCAGGCGGTGATGGCCGGCATGGGGGTCGCCATTCTGTCGCTGCACACGCTGTCGCTCGAACTCAACCACCGGCTGATCGCCACCCCCCGAACCGAGGGGCTGCCCGTCATGCGGCGCTGGCATGTGGTCAACAACCTGGCGAAATCGCTGTCGCCCGCGGCCGAAGCGTTTCGCTATTTCATCCTGGAGAGCGGCGAGGCCTTTCTCGCGCGTCATTTCGCGAACTGAGGTCGGGTACCCGGTTGCCGGCCAGTGGGACCGTCGGCGCATGTCGTTGGAACGCCTCGAGCGCGGCGCGCGCCGCCGGGCCGGACAGCGTGGGATGCGCGAGCACGAGGTACAGCGCCACCGTGCGGCTGCCGCCCTGGGCGAGCGGCAACCGGCGCAGGCGTCCTCCCTGCAGCGGATCGAGGATCAGATGCTCCGGCAACCACGCATAGGTGAGTCCCGCGAGCACGGTGGCGAGAGAGGCCTCCAGGCTGCTCACGGTGAAGCGGCGCTCGGCGCCCAGCCAGCCGTCGTCGCGCGGCTGAACCGTGCCCGAATCCCGCACCACCGCCTGCACATGGGTGAGCAGGTCGGCGGCGGTCAACTCGTGATCGACGCCGAACAGGGCATGCCCCGGGCTCGCCACCGCGATGAAGTCGACGTCGAGCAGGTGGTCGCCGAGGAAGCCGGGCGGCACGCGGCTCGTGATGACGAGGTCACCCAAGCCCTGCGACACGGCCTCCTCCGCCCCGGATAGCACGACGTCGGAGAGCTGGATTTGGGTGTTCGGACAGCTGCGCTGTAACTCAGCCACGATCGCGAGCAGCCGGGCCCGGGGGTACGCCACATCGACCACGAGTTTCAGTTCCGGCTCCCATCCCCGTGCGAGGCTCCGCGCCATGGATTCCAGGGTGCCCCAGTCACTCAGGAGTCCGCGCGCCCGCGCCAGCAGCGTGCGGCCATGGGGGGTCAAGGCGGCTTTCCTCCCCTGGATCTCCAGCAACGGCATCCCGATGGCCGCCTGCAGTCGCGACACCGCATAGCTCACGGCCGATTGGCTGCGATGCAGGTGGGTTGCCGCTTGGGCGAACCCGCCCTGCTCAACCACCGCCGCCAGTACGGCCCACTGCTCCAGGGAGGTTTTTGCGAGCATGAATTTATCCGATTTTTCGATTGATATGACCCGAATTTTGCGCTTTTTTATTCATTTAATCGAGTGCATCCTGATCCTCACGGAGGTCACCATGAATACGATCAGACGCAGTGCCGAGCGGGGCTTTGCCGATCACGGCTGGCTCAAGTCCTATCACACGTTTTCCTTTGCCGATTATTTCGATCCGAACCATGTCGAGTTCGGGCCGTTGCGGGTCATCAACGAGGACCGTGTTCAGGCGGGCGCCGGGTTCGGCACCCATCCGCATCGGGACATGGAAATCATCAGCTACGTGTTGTCGGGAGAACTCGCCCACAAGGACTCGATGGGGAACGGTTCCACCATCCGGCCGGGCGACGTACAGCGCATGAGCGCCGGCACCGGCGTGCGGCACAGCGAGTTCAACCCGTCGGCGGAGTCGGCCACCCACTTCCTGCAGATCTGGATACAGCCGAATGCCCGTAACGTCGCGCCGAGCTACGAGGAGAAGCGCTTTGCCACGATGGAGAAACGCGGCCGTCTGCGGCTCATCGTATCGCCCGACCGCGCCGAGGGGTCGGTGCTGATCCATCAGGATGCGAAGGTCTACGCGGGCCTGTTCGACGGCGCGGAGAGGACCGAACTGCGGGTGAACCCCGGGCGGCGCATCTACGTCCACGTGGCGCGGGGCGCGCTGACGGCGAACGGGATCGGCCTCGAGGCCGGCGATGCGCTCGCGATCACGGAGGACGGGCGGCTGACGCTCGATCAGGGGCGCGCCGCGGAGGTCTTGGTGTTCGACCTCCCCGGTGATCCGCACTGAGGCGCGGAACTACGCTGGGGCGCTTGGAACTACTCTGCCGCGCGCATCTGCGCCACCTGTTCCGCCGTCAATCGCGAGCCGGCGGCGCCGAAACGCGCCGTCACGTAGTTCGCCACACTGGCGATCTCCGCGTTCGAATAGGTCGTGCCGAAGGCCGGCATGTTGCTCGCGTCGAGGGCATAGTGCCGCATGCCGCCCCCGAGAATGATCTGCGCCGCGTTGGTGGCGGCCGGATCGTTGACGGCTCGCGTCCCCGTGAGGGTGGCGTACGGCAGGACCGGGCTCACGCCGGTCCAGCCGTGGCACCCTGCACAGGCGCCCTCGTAGACCGCCTTGCCGCGCGCATCGTCGTTCGCGGCGGTCTCCGCCGCCGGGTCGGCCGGCTTTTCCCGCCGTTCGGGCAGGCCGGGGCTCGAGAGCCCCGGTATCGTCCGCAGATACGCCACCATTGCCTTGATGTCGTCGGGTTGCAGATACGCGAGGCTGGCATCGACCGCTTCGCCCATGGGACCCGATGCCGTTCCGCGCCCATCGGCATGACCGATCGACAAATAGTGCGCCAGATCCGCATCACTCCACGTCCCGACGCCGCTGCGCCGATCGGAGGTGATGTTGTAGGCATTCCAGCCGTCCTGCACAGCCCCCGCGAATTTCTCGCGGTTGTTCAGGGCGAAGAACAGGTTGCGCGGCGTATGACACTCGCCGCAATGGCCCATGGCCTCGACCAGGTAGGCGCCCCGGTTCCAGGCGGCGTCCCGCTCGGGGTCCGGCTCATAGCGCTTGTCGGGATTGAACATGAGCGCCCACACGCCCATGAGAGCACGCTGATTGAAGGGAAACGACAGGGTGTTCGCCGGCGCGGGCGCGTGCACCGGTTGCAGTGAAAACAGGTATGCCTTGATCGCCAGGGCATCGGCATCGGACATGTAGGTGTAACTGGCGTAGGGCATCGCCGGGTAGAGTTTGGCGTTCCCACGCCCGACGCCCCGGTGAATGGCGTCGAGGAAATTGGCATCCGTATAGCCGCCGATGCCCGTGTCGGCGTCGGGCGTGATGTTGGATGAATAGAGCGTGCCGAACGGCAGCACGAACGCGCGGCCGCCGGCGAAGGGCACTCCGCCCTTCGCCGTGTGGCACACCATGCAATCGGCCGCGCGCGCCAGGTACTCTCCGCGTTCGACGAGACTCGCGGATTTGAGCTGCGCCGGCACGCCGGTGGGATCGCCGGCATGGTAATCGGACAACGCGACGCGCCTGCCGCCCGCGAACTGGGTAGGACCGGGACCGAACACCTGGTAGCCGGCGATGACGAGCACGATGCCGGCGACGGCGACCAGGGTCCACAGCAGGCCCTGGCCGACGCTCCCGCGTTCGGCAATGGATTTCATGGCGACGGACTCCTCGCTGACGGCTTCACGTGGAAACGGACCGGGGGAACGGGATCACGTGCATGCGCTTTCCCGTGGCGGCGAAAATGGCATTGGCGACCGCCGGACCGATGGGCGCGACGCCCGGCTCTCCGACCCCGGTCGGCGCTTCGGTCGACGGCACGATGTGCACCTCGACCTTCGGCATCTCGTTCATGCGCAACACCCGATAATTGTTGAAATTGTCCTGTTCGACGCGGCCCTCCTTCAGGGTGATCGCACCGAACAGGGCGGCGCTCAGCCCGAAGCCGATGCCGCCCTCCATCTGCGCCGCGACGACGTCCGGGTTGATGGGTGTGCCGCAATCCACCGCACAGACGACGCGATCGACCCGCACCTGTCCGTCGTCGCCGACGGTGACTTCAGCCACCTGCGCGACCAGGGACTTGAACGCCTCGGCGACGGCGATGCCGCGTCCCCGGCCCTTGGGCAGCGGTTCCGGGCCCCAACCGGCCTTTTCCGCCGCGAGTTCCAGCACCGCCTTCATGCGCGGGTGGTGCTCGAGGAGCGCGCGGCGGAACGCCAGGCCATCCTGTCCCGCCGCATGCGCCACCTCGTCGATGAAGGATTCGACGGCAAAGGTGGTGTGCGAACTGCCGACCACGCGCCACCACAGCACCGGGACCGCGGACTCCGTGGTGGCGAGGTCGACGGCGATGTTCGGGATGTCGTACGCGAGGTTCGCGGCTCCCTCGACCGACGTGGGATCGATGCCGTCCTTGATCATCATGGCAAACAACGAGCCGGCCATGATCGACTGGCCGACGATGACGTGTTTCCAGCCCGTCAACCGGCCGTCGGCGGACAGTCCGGCCTCGAGCTTGTGGAAGTACATGGGGCGGTAGCGGCCGCCGTGTATGTCGTCCTCGCGGGTCCATTGCAGTTTGATCGGCGTGCCATCGGCGCCGTACGCCTTTGCGATCGAGACCGCCTCCACGATGTAATCGGAGACGGGATTGGCGCGGCGCCCGAAGCTGCCGCCGGCGTACAGCGTATGGATGGTGACCTGCTGCGGGTCGAGACCCGCGGCCTTCGCGGCGTTCGCCTGATCGATGGTCTGGAACTGATCCCCGGCCCAGATCTCGCAGCCGTTGGGACCGAGCTTGACGACCGCGTCGAGGGGTTCCATGGGCGCATGCGCCAGAAACGGAAATTCATAGCTGGCGGAAACCCTGTGAGCCGCCTTGTCGAGGGCGGAGGCGACATCACCCACCTTGCGCGCCGACGCGGCCGGTTGGTCGGCAAGCCGCCGATAGTCGTCCATCATGGCCGACGAGCTGCGGGTCTCGGCCTTCGAGTCGTCCCATTCGACCTGAAGCGCCGCGCGTCCCTGTTTGGCGGCCCAAAAACCCTTGGCGATCACGGCAATGCCGCGCTCCACCTGAACCACCTTGACCACCCCGGGCACCGCGGCCGCCTTGCCGGCGTCGAAGGACTTGACGGTGGCGCCGAACCGCGGCGGACGTTGCAGCAACGCGACCAACATGCCGGGCAGCGCCACGTCCAGCGCGAACTGCGCCGTTCCGTCGCACTTCGCCGGAACATCCACGCGGGGTGCGGCATGCCCGATCAACTTGAAGTCCTTCGGGTCCTTCAGCTGCACGGTCTCGGGCACCGGCAGGGCCGCCGCCGCCTTGACCAGCGCCGCGAACGGCAACTGACGTCCGCTCTTCGCGTGGTGCACCACGCTCTTGTCCACCGTCAACTCAGCGACCGGCACATGCCATTCCCGGCCCGCGGCGCTCACGAGCATGGCGCGGGCCTTGCCGCCCGCCTCCCGCAATTGGGTCCAGGAATTGGCCATGGCGGAACTGCCGCCGGTACCCTGCAGCTTGCCGAAGGCGGAATTGTAGTAACGGGTGGCGTCGGCCGGCGCGCTTTCGACCCGTATCTGCGTCCAATCCGCGTCCAGTTCTTCCGCCAGCACGGTGGCGAGGCCGGTATAGGCGCCCTGCCCCATCTCGACGTGCTTGGCGATGACGGTGATGGTGTTGTCGGAAGCGATGCGCACGAAGGCGTTCGGGGCAAACGGCACCGCGCCCGGCGCCGCGCCGGCGGCCAGGGCCCCCGGCATCGAGGACGCCCAATCGAAGCCGACGGTCAATGCGGTCGCGACGGCGCCCGCGCCCTTCAGAAAACGACGCCGGTCGACCGGTTCCATGTCCTGCCTGTGTACGCTCATGAGTTCACGCCTTGATGGAATCCGCGGCGCGGTGGATGGCGGCGCGGATCCGGGTATAGGTTGCACACCGGCAAATGTTGCCGCTCATCGCCCGGTCTATGTCGGCATCGGTGGGGGCCGCAGTCTTCTCCAACAGCGCCGTCGCGGACATGATCTGACCCGATTGGCAGTAGCCGCACTGCGGCACCTGAAGCTCGACCCACGCCGCCTGCACCGCCCGGGCCTGCGGGCTTTGGACCCCCTCGATCGTGGTCACGCTGCGCCCCGCCACCGCCGCCAGCGGCAACACGCAGGAACGCACGCCCTGTCCGTCCAGGTGCACGGTGCACGCCCCGCAAAGCGCCATGCCGCAGCCGAATTTGGTGCCATGCAAACCCGCCAATTCCCGCACGGCCCAGAGCAACGGCATGTCCGGATCCGCGTCGAGGGTGACACTGCTGCCATTCAAGGTGAAAGTCGTCGTCATGAAGCGCTCCCGGTCGATGCGCGATTCTACAATCGATCGGACCCGAACGGCGAGGCGGCTTCAGGGATAATTTTTACCTCGATATTTTGCACCTCGATTCGGATCGAACGGCGGACGCGGACGCCGCCGGCACGAACGCCTGCGCGGGCGCCGCAATTTGGTGCATCCGCGGTGCATCTTTGGGGCACGCCGTGACGGCTCATCGGCTCTCTTGTTACCATGCCCCGGACGCGGTTCAGCAGCCTCGTCGATGTCACAACGAAACCCAAGGGGATCTCATGCGTATCACACTCGCTCTATTGTCGATGGCCATGGTCTTCGGATCCACGGCGGCATTCGCCGATCTCGAACCGTACAAGGACTATGCGATCAGCGACGCGGTCTGGTCGGTCACCACGATCAAGGTTCACTCCAACATGGAGGATGCGTATCTCGAAGGCCTGAAAAAGACCTGGGTCACGACGAACGACCTGGCGAAGAAACTCGGTCAGATCGAGGAATACCACATCTATCGAAGCGCCCTTCCGGAGAGCGGCAGCTTCAACCTGATGCTCGTCGTCAAATTCAAGAACAACGAGATGCTGGCGCCGAATAAGCAGCGCTACGAGGCGTTCATGAAAGAGTGGGGCGCCGAGCGCGAAAAGCAGACCACCGACACCGCGCAGCACGTGTACCCGGCAATGCGCGACATCACGGGCGAATATCAGATGCGCGAGATCACGCTGACGAAGTAGGCTCGATACGCGGCGTCATGAAGGCCCTTCATGACGCCGCACCGTGACCCTTCAAACGCCGGCCACCTCCTCAGGCGGCGTCGCGCGCTTGCGCAGCGCCCACTGCGGACGGACGAAATGACAGGTGTAGCCCGCGGGGTACCGTTCGAGGTAATCCTGATGCTCGGGCTCCGCCTCCCAAAAATCTCCGGCAGGCGCCACCTCCGTGACCACCGGGCCGGGCCACAGCCCCGACGCCTCGACCTCGGCAATCGTCTGCTGCGCCACGCGCCGCTGTTCGTCGCTCGTATGGAAGATGGCCGACCGGTAGCTCGTCCCGGCATCGTTGCCCTGGCGATTGCGGGTGCAGGGATCGTGGATCTGAAAAAAGAACTCCAGGATCTGGCGGTAGCTCACCTGTGCGGGATCGAAGAGAATTTCGATCGCCTCCGCGTGGGTGCCATGATTGCGGTAGGTCGCGTGCGGCACGTCACCCCCGGTATATCCCACCCGGGTGGCGACGACCCCCGCGTACCGGCGCAGCAAATCCTGCATGCCCCAAAAGCACCCCCCGGCGAGCACCGCCCGTTCGTTCTTCATCGTTGCACCTCCGTCAACCGTCACACCCGCATCATATTCCATCGCGTCAAGCGCGCATCAACATCCGGCTGAGCGCCTCGAATGCCGGCAGGGTGATCGGATCGTTGGCCGCGCTGGTCGCGATGGGATGCGAGGCGAAGCGCGCAATGACCAATTCCGCCGCGGGCGCCACGTAGAGCCGCTGACCGTGAATGCCCCGGGCCTCGAACACGCCCAGCGCGTTGTGCGACACCCACCACATGTTGCGGTAGGAATACCCGGGCAGCAGCGAGTATCCGGCCGTGGCGAAGCGGGCGGGATCGGCGCCGCGCCGGATATCGGCGACCACCGCGGCCGGAATGACCTGTTCCCCGCCCGCGGCCCCCTCGCAGCGCATGAGGTCCCCAAACCGGCCGAGATCGCGCAGGCAGGCGTTCAGCCCTCCACCGCCCATGGCGACACCGATGGAATCGACCGCCAGATAGCCGTCCTCCTCGCAGCCGATGCGCGACCAAATCCGCTCGCTCAGCATCTCGGCCAGCCCGATGCCGGTGACGCGCGCCATGATCCAGCACAGCACCTCGGTATTGACGGTCTTGTAGTCGAACGCGACGCCGTGTCCACCCGATTTGCGCAGCCTGACCAGGAAGTCGTAGTAATTGCCGGGCCCCGAGTAGTGAGGTCCGCGAGGCCGCAGTCCGCCGGCCCGCGCATAATCCCAGATCCCGGCGTGCGGATCCGCGTAATCCTCCGAGTACTCCACGGCGACCTGCATGTCGAGCACCTGGCGCAGCGTCGCATCCTCATAGGCGGTCGCCGCCATTTCGGGCAGGTAGTGGGCAACCGGCCTGCCCGCGTCCAATGTGCCCTCGTGGATCAGCGTCGCCGCGAGGGTGGCCGCGTAGGATTTGGTGATCGAGAAGCCGGCGTGCGGCATATGCGGAAGAAGCGCCCCGAAATAGCGCTCGTAGACCCGTCGGCCACGGTGCAACACCAGAATGCCGTCGGTGTAGGTGTCGTGCAGCGAGCCGCTCCAATGACGGCGCCGGCCGTCGAGGTCATCGAACGCCAGGCCGTCGATCTGCGCCTCGCCCTCGCGGCTCGGTATGCCGAGATCCCGCGCCGGACCGCCGCCACGCCATACCGCGACGGTGGGCACGAGCTCGCGCAGGTGCGAAAGACTCCAACGAATCTGCGGAAACTCCAGATACCGGTCATCTTCGAATCGGATGCGCCGCGCCGCCGGCGGCGGCGAGCCCCGCATCCATTCCAGTGCATTGGGATCGGACGCCGCCCCGTCGGGATAGCCGATGCCGTCGAACTCGAGGGTGCCTGATGTCATGGATGCTCGCAGTCGGTTCACGGGTGGAAGTCCCGCATGGGAACGATCGGCCGCTCATCGCCACGGGCCGGCCTCGTAGCGGCGATTATGCCGCATTTCGACCCGCCGTCACCCAATGGCCATCGGACAAGCGCCAGAATGTCAGGCTAAGATTGGCACCCTCCCGAAGACTTCAGGGTATCAGTGACCTCGGTGACCCTCCATCCGCGACGCGGGCGTATCAGCCCCTCACATTCGACGCCTCCGCTGCGCGGCTGGATTCTCCTGTGCATGCTTGCCCGCGGCGGTGCGGGCATGGCGGCGCAGGCGGCCGACGGTCCGCCCCCGGCCCCCGCGGAATCCGTGGAGGACATCGTCGTCACCGCCCGCAAACTGTCCGTCGAAAAGCTCATCGACCGCACGGTCTACAGTGTGCCTTCCGATGTGCAGAGCACCTTCGGCACGCTGAGCGACGTCCTCGCCGACATCCCTTCCGTCGACGTCGATCCGGACGGCATCGTCTCGCTGCGCGGCGACACCCACGTGTTGATCCTGATCGACGGCAAGCCGGCGACCCAGTTCTCCGGCTCCTCCGCCGGGGACAACCTGCAATCCCTCTCGGCGAAGGACATCGAACGCATCGAGGTCCTGACCACGCCTCCCGCGCAGTTCAAGGCCGATGGCGCCGCCGGCGTCATCAACATCATCACCCGCAAGTCACGGACGCAGGGCACCTCCGGCTCGGTCCAGGGCAGCCTCGGCAACAGCGGCCGCTCCTACGTCGGGGCGGAGGGCGGCTATGGTTCGAAGTCCCTCGCCGCTTCCGTCACTGCGGGATACCGGCAGGACTACAAGCAGCGGACCATGCAATCGGACCTGAAGGCACCGGACCCGGCGACCACGCTGCCGGTCGACAACACAAGTCTGCTCAGCGAGAACATTCATCGCGAAACCCCGGCCGTCGGCCTCTCCGCGGACTACACGTTGAACGAGCGGCAGTCCCTCAACGCTTCGGTGAACTGGACCGATCGCGGAGGACTGCGCACCTACACGCAGCTCAACGGGGCCGGCGCCCCCCTCGGTGCGTTGACGAGTTCCACGCGGCGTCTGAGCTACGGGCACGATCCGGAGACGGATTACGATGGGAAACTCGGATTCACCCAGCGGCTGGCCCGGCCCGGCGAGACCCTGGATTTTTCGCTCCACCGGTCCACCTCGCGTCAGCACGAGCATTACGATTACACCAACGACTCGTTCATCCCACCCGCCGCGACGTTCTATGACAACCTGGGTTTCGACGAGAACAACGCGACCACCGAATTCAGCGCCGACTATGCACTGCCGGTGGCGAAGACGCACCCGTTGAAGCTCGGTTATGCCTTCGAACAGGACGACTACTCGTTCGACAACGCCGGCAACAACGTCGATCCCCTGACCGGTGCGCAGGTGCCGAACCCCGCCCTCACCAACGATTTCAAGTTCCGGCAGCAGATCAACTCGGCCTACGCGAGCTATCAGACGAGCAGCGGCGCCTGGACCGCGCTCGGCGGCCTGCGCGCCGAACTGACCCGCACAGATGCACGGCAGCTGACCAACGACATCGCGCAAACCGGCAGCTATTTCCAGATCTACCCCAGCCTGCACGTCGATCGCAGCGTGTCCGACGAGGCGACGCTGTCGTTCGGCGCAAGCCGCCGCGTGACCCGGCCCGATCCGGCCACGCTGAACCCCTACGTCGATTACGAGTACACGCCGAATCTGCGCGCCGGCAATCCGAACCTGAGGCCGCAATACACCCAGTCCTACGAGGTGGCGTATGGCTCCGAAGGCCGGGGACGGAGCTACGACGTGACCGCCTATTACCGTCTCAACCGCGACAGCGTGACCGACCTGACCCAATACCTCGGAAACGGCCTGTCGCTCACGACCAAGACCAACCTTCCGCGGAACGATTCGACGGGAATCGAGTTCACCGCGAACGGCCGCATCGGACCACGGCTCACCTACGCCGTCAGCGCCAACCTGTTCCACGATCAGATCGATGCGACGGCGCTGGGCATCACGGGACTGCAGTCCACCACCGGCCTCAACGCGAAGGTCAAGCTCGATTACCGGCCGACGGCGGCCGACTCCGCGCAGATCTCGGCGACGCGCACCGACAAGCGGCTGACCCCGCAGGGTTACGTGAGCGCGATGAACCTCGTGAACCTCGGCTACAAGCGCCAGTTGAAACCGGACCTGACCGTGGTCGCGACGGTGACGGACGTGTTCGACGGCCAGCGCTTCCAACGCATCACCACCACACCCTCGTTCACCGAGGTCTACCGGCGGACCGTGCTGGGCCGGATCATCTATGTCGGCCTGGTCCATACCTTCGGCACCTCGAAATCGGACAAGACGCCTAATTTCGAATACGATCCCGGCACCTGAGGGTACGCCCGATGCGCGCACGCTAATCGCCGCGTCTCTCCCGATCCGATTCGCGCCGCCGCTGCCGGCGTTGCCGGAGAAACCGCACCGTGAGATTGACGGAGAACCACGCGGCCAGCGCGGCGAACGGCCATCCGATCCATGCCGGCCACAGGACCCCGATCGCGGCGAGGGCGGCCAGGACGAGCGCGCCCGCGAGCAGCGGTGCGCTCGAAGCGTCACCGAGCACCCGGGGATTGGAGAGGGCCGCGCCGACGCTGTTGGCGATGCGCAATACCCCCGCCGCCGCACGACCGGTGCTGCCGCCGACGCGGCCCGTCCGCGGCGGCCGTGCGAGCGTGCTTCGCACCCGCTCCTGGCGGTGATTCCGGCGCGGCGCGAGCACGATCTCCGTGGCCCCGTCCAGGTCTCGCTCGAATTGCGCGGCGAGCTGTCCGGCGAAGCCCGTGTCCTCGACCGCCACGTCGATCTCGCGGTTTCCCATCCAACTGGCGACGTTCAAGTTCGACGATCCCACCCGCGCCCATTGACCGTCCGCCACGGCCGTTTTGGCATGCAGCATCGAGCCATTCCACTCGAACACGCGGATGCCGGCCCGCAACAGCGGCCGGTAGCCCATGCGCGACAAATTGGCGACGAAGCGGATGTCGCTGCTGCCGGGCACCAGCATCCGCACATCGACGCCGTCGCGCGCGGCCGCCACCAGTGCCTGGACATACGGCGTGATGCCCACGAAATAAGCATCGGTGAGCCAGAGCGTCCTGCAGGCCAGCGATGCGACCAGTTGATCCAACCGATACACGCCGGCACTCGGCGGCTGCGTGGCGATCACGCGCAAGGCGACGCGGCCCGGCGGGCTGCTCGCCTCCGGCTCCGCCGCCGGAGCGAACGCGTCCAGCGCCCTACCCGACGAATTCCAGCTCTGCACGAACGCCGCCTCCAATTCGGCGACCGCCGGGCCGCGCAGCGCAACCCCGGTATCGCGCCAGGGCGGCACCCTGCGCGCCGGATCGCCCAACCATTTCGCGCTCACGCAGACACCCGACAACGAACCGTACAGGCCATCGACCACGAGGAGTTTGCGATGGTCGCGGCTGAGCCAGCCGAACGGCTCGCCCCATCGTGGCGGATTGAATATCCGCACGCGGCCGCCGGCGGCCCGCAGCGGGGCCCAGAAGGAGTGTCGGGACTGCCCGAGACACCCGAGCCAGTCGACCACCACGGCGACGGTGACCCCGGCCTGCGCCCGGGCCACCAGCGCATCGCGGAACGCACGGCCGACCTCGTCATCCCGGACGATGTAGTTTTCCAGGAATACGCGCCGCCGCGCCGCGCGGATCGCCGCCAGCCAGGCATCGAAATGCGCCGCACCGTCGATCAACAGCTGCACGGCGTTGCCGTCGAGCAGCGGTGCTCCGGCGGTCCTGCTGAACGTCTGTTCGGCGATTTGACGGTAGGGCGTTGCGCGCGTGGCTTGAAGCGCAGGCATGCCGGGGAGTGTAACGCACAACGTCCGATGCACCAGCCCGACCCGCCCCGATGGCTCGAACGCCCTGCATGCCGCATAATCACCCCCAGTCTTGCAATCCGGAGAATCACCGCCGATGAGCCGCATCGTCTATCTGCTTAACGGTCCCAATCTGAATCTGTTGGGCCGGCGCCAGCCTGCGATCTACGGAGATGAGACGCTCGCCGACGTGGAGGCCGCCTGCAGGAAGGTCGCCTCCGATCTGCGACTGGAACTGGAACTCCGCCAAAGCAACGCCGAGCACCAGCTCATCGACTGGATCCACGAAGCGCGTGAGCGTGCCGGCGGCATCGTGATCAATCCCGCGGCATTCACCCACACGTCGATTGCGATCCTCGACGCGCTGAACACCTGCGAGTGTCCGATCCTCGAGGTGCATATCTCCAACGTGCACCGGCGCGAAGCGTTCCGCCACCATTCCTACGTGTCGCTCGCGGCCACCGGGGTCATCGCGGGATTCGGCACGCAGGGATACGAGTTCGCCCTGCAGCGCATGGCTCGCCTGATCGACGACCTCCACTAGCCACCACCATCGAGACCGCCATGACCGACATCGCCGCCCTGACCGCCCGGATCGACAAGCTGGAACATGAACTCGGCATTCAACAGGACATCCACCAGATCCGCCGGCTGCAGTACACCTACGGTTACTTCATCGACAAATCGCAGTACAACGAGGTCGTCGATCTGTTCTCGGCGGATGGCGACGTCTGGTTCCTCGGCGGCATCTACCGGGGAAGGGCCGGCGTTCGGCGCCTGTACATCGAGCGATTTCAGACGCAGTTCACCCAGGGTCACAACGGCCCGCGGTACGGCTGGCTGCTCGATCATCCGCAGCTGCAGATGGTGATCGACGTGGCGCCGGACCGGAAGACCGCCAACGTGCGCGGCCGTTCGATGATGCAGGCGGGTTTGCATGAAACCGCGGCGGGCACGCCGCGCGCTTGGTGGGAGGGCGGAATCTACGAAAACGACTACGTGCGCGAGAACGGGACATGGAAGATCAAGGTGCTGCGCTATTTCCCGTTCTGGCACGGCAGCTTTGCCGATGGCTGGCAGAAGACGCCGATCGACTTCATCCCGATGGCCAGGACCCTGTTCCCCGAGGACCCCCTCGGACCCGACGCCCTCGTGCAGCCGACGCCGCGCCTCTGGCCCGCGACCGACACGATCGGCTTCCACTATCCGCATCCGGTGACGGGCAGACCGATCATCCCCGACAACAGCCGCGCCCGCGAAGGCTTCAAGAATGACTGACACGGACGCATGGATCATCAAGGCGTCCGTTTCCGAACTCATCACGCGCTACGCCGCGCTGAACGACGCCGGCGATTGGGATGCCGTGGCGGCGCTCTACACCGATGATGGCCGCATGAGCCGGCCGACCGCGCCGGATGAGTTCACCTCGGGGCGCGCCGCGATCCTGGCGGGCTTCAAGGCACGACCGCCGCGCGTGACCCGGCACGTGGTTGCCAACGTGCTGGTGCGGCTCGAGGGCACGGCGCGGGCGAGCGCCACGAGCCAGATCCTGCTGTTTACCGGCACCGCCTCGGCCGGCGGCCTGCCGGTCCTGTCGACGGCCGCGCCGTTGATCGGCACGTACCGGGACGCCCTCGTGCTCACCGATGCGGGCTGGCGCTTCCTCGAGCGCAGGGGCAGCCTGGATTTTCGGGGAACCCCATGATTCAGTTCGATCCGATCGCGACGTACGCGGGCTCCAATCCCGACGGCATCGCCGTCGTCGATCTCGAATCCGGCAGGCAATGGTCCTATGCCGGACTGCACCGCGCCGTCGACCGGCTCGCCGCCTGGCTGGTGGATGAGTTCGGCGAAGGCAGCGGCGTGCGCGTGGCCACGCTCGCCAGGAATTGCGCGGAAATGCTGGTCCTGCATCTCGCCGGCGCGCGCGCCGGCACCGTCTTCGTGCCCTTGAACTGGCGGCTGGCGAACGCCGAAATCGCGGCGCTGCTGGCGGACGCGGGGCCCGCCGCGCTGTTCATCGACGCCGAATTTTCCGCCCCCTCGGGAACGCACCGCGCGCTGCCGATCGCGGACCTGCTCTCGCTCGGGACCGAGGGAGCCCGCCCCGCCGCCGGCGCACGCCGCCCCTTCGACGCCGTCGGCACCCTGCTGTACACCTCGGGAACCAGCGGACGGCCGAAGGGGGTCATGCTCTCGGAGGCGAACGTATTCTGGGGCTGCGCCAACTTCATCTACGGCAACCACGTGACGATGCAAAGCGTCTTTCTGTGCGACATGCCGTTGTTCCACACCGCGGGCCTGTTCGCGGCGACGCGGGTGCCCCTTCAAGCCGGGGGCCGTGTCCTGATTTCCAAGGGCTTCGATGCGCAGCGCACCCTGAGCCGGCTCGCGGATCCTGCGTTGGGCGTCACGCATTATTTCTCGGTGCCGCAAATGGCGGCGCGCCTCTGGAACGAGCCGGGATTCGATCCGCAGCAGCTCAAAAAACTGGTCGGCTGGGCGATCGGCGGCGCGCCCAACCCCAAGGCGCTGACCGAGCGGTTCGTCCGCGCCGGCATCAAGATCACCGAGGGTTTCGGCATGTCCGAGACCGGCTCGAACTTCGGCATGCCGACGCACGACATCGAGCTGCTGTGCCGCAAGGCCGGCAGCTGCGGCCTGCCCTTCATGACCATCGAACCGAAAATCGTCGACGACGAGGGCCGCGAGGTCCCCACCGGGCAGGTCGGCGAACTCTGGCTGCGCGGCCCCTGCATCGCGAGCGGCTACTGGAATCAGCCGGAGACGACCGCCAGGGCCTTTCGCGACGGATGGTTCCTGACCGGCGACGCCGCCGTCAAGGATGAACACGGGTTCTACTACATCGTCGACCGCAAGAAGGACATGTACATTTCGGGGGGCGAAAATGTCTACCCGGCCGAAGTCGAAGCTGCCATCACCGAACTGACGGCCGTGGCCGAGTGCGCGGTCGTGGGCATCCCCGACGAGCAATGGGGCGAGGTCGGACGTGCCTACGTGGTGCCGGTCCCCGGGCATGCGATCACCGCCGGGGCGGTGATCGCCCACTGCGCCGCGAGGCTGGCCAAATTCAAGGTGCCGAAGTCGGCGGTCATCACCGATGCGCTGCCGCGCACCGCCTCCGGCAAGCTGCAGAAGATCGAACTGAGGAAGCGGGCCATCGAGGAAACCTCCTCCGCCGCGATCGCGGCCCGAGCGACCCCGAATCCGGCATGATGAAAGCCCGTGAAAGGAGAGCCCGGCACAACGCGCAGATCGATCTGCTGGTGGCAATGCTGCGCTTCGCGTCGCTCGTGAGCCGTCCCATGCGCGACGGGGTGGCCGATCCCGCGGGATTCAGCCCCAATGAGCTGCGCCTCTTGATCGCCCTGTCGGGCGAGGGGGAATCGGCCGGCCACGACCTCGCCGAACTGATGGGCATGCATGCGATGAACGTCAGCCGCTCCCTGTCCTCGCTGCACGCCATGGGTCTCATCGAGGCCGTGAAGAACCCCAAGAACCGGCGCCGCAAGCCCTATCGGATCAGCGCCCGCGGCGCCGCGGCGCACCTCGCATTGGAGCCCCGGCTCTCAGGCATCGCCCGCTTCCTGTTCGGCCCGCTCAGTCCCGCGGAACAGCGTTCCCTGGGCAAGATCCTGGCGAAACTCGACCGGCAGGTCCTCGCGTGGCAGCCCAGCGAGCGACTCCCCCACGTGCCGCGCGCCTAGCGCACGGTCAAAACATCCCGTTCGAATTGACCGATTTTTCCGGGACCGGCTGCACGACATCCCAATGCTCCATCACCCTGCAGCCTTCGATGCGCAGGATGTCGACCACCGCAACGCCGCGGTCGTCCGCCGCGAAGGCACCGTGCGAGTGGATGGCCACCAGATTCCCGTCGGCGATGATCCGCGCGATGGAATAGTGGATGCCCGGGTGCTGTGCGAAGAACGGCTCGAGAAAGCGGATTGCCGCCTCGCGGCCCGTCGCGGCCATGGGATTGTGCTGGATGTAGCCCGGATCCACCCAGGTCTCGAAGGCCTCGCGGACCCTTTTCTCGACGTAGAATTCGGTCATGAACCGCGTGGCGACCTGTTTCGGGGTCAATGAACAGGCGGCCGCGCCAGCCGGCGTCGCGGCGCCTGCCTGCGTGGCCGCGAAGATCAGTCCGGCGGCGAATGCGATCGGATATGGGTGCATGGTAGTGCCCATCATGCCAGGCGCGCGGCCGCGATGTCGGCACCCTCGCGCAGCGCGCGCAGCTTCTTCCAGGTCACCGCGGGATCGATCTTGCCGTAGCCTGCGAAGGTGCCGAAGCCGCAGTCCGTGCTGGCGACGACCCGCTCCCTGCCGACGATGGCGGCGAACCGCTCGATGCGCTGCGCGATGAGTTCCGGATGCTCGACGTAATTGGAGCAGGTGTCGATCAACCCCGGTGCGAGCACCTTGTCCTGCGGAATCTTCGTCGCCGCCCACACCTTCCACTCGTGTTCATGACGGGGGTTCGCCGCTTCGAACAGGATCGTCGACGGCCGCGCCTGGAGGACGATCCCGATCACCCGCTCCAGCGGAATGTCGTGGTCGTGCGGACCTTCGTAGTTTCCCCAGCAGACGTGCATGCGCAGCCGCTCCGGGGCGATGGCCGCCGTCGCGGCGTTGAGCGCCTCGACGTTGGCGTGCGCGATCTTGAGGAATTCCGCCTCGCTCAGATCCTGGTAGCCCGTGTGCCGGGACATGGCGAGATCCGGGCAGTCGAGCTGCAGCTGGAAGCCGGTCGCGGCGATGGCGTCGTATTCGGGCTTCATCGCCGCGACCAGGTCCGCGAGGTACGCCTCGTGGGTCGGGTAGTACGCGTTCGGCTGGAAGGCCGTGATGAGACCGGGGGATGCGGCGTTCATGAACCCCTGTACGCTGCGGCCGCGCATGGCCCTCTGGAAGCGGCGGATATCCTCGTGACAGGGTTCGAGGTTCACGAGTTTCACGGGCGCGACGCAGCTCGCACGCACGAATTCCTGGTCGCCCATGATCGCCGCGAGCTTCTTGCGCAACTGCGGCAGCGGCGCCAGATCGAGCGCGGGCTTGCGCGTCACGCTGCCGCCGAATCCGGACAGCCGCTCGGTGATGTACGTCGAGTAGCCGACCTTGCCGAGTTCACCGTCGCTGACCACCGAAACGCCCGCCTCGACCTGGCGTTCCACGGCGTCGTCGACGGCGGCCTGGACCTTCCGGTCGAATTCGGTCCGGTCGTAGGGTTCGCCATGGTCGCGCGCCAGGAGCAGCGGAACCAGCTCATCGCCCCGGGGAAGGCTGCCTACATGCGTCGTCGGAATGGTGTTCATCGTTGGCCTCGCGCACTCGGTGTGCAATACTCGTCGGATCCTCGTCAGCGTTGCGGAAGTATCCCTGATTTTCCGCGCGGCCGACAGGGAGACCGTGATGAACGATGATGAGATCCAGTCCGACGGGCAGGGGAATGCGAACATGGCTGAGGCGCTCGCGGAAGTCCGCTCCCGCATCGATTATCTGGTGCCCACGTCGCTCATCAACCGCCGCTTCTGGGCGCCGGGCAGGGAATACAACACCGGCCGGTACGCACCCCGGGACGTGGTCATCCGCAACGCCCGCCTGGCCGCACCCTTCACCCTCGACGAGCACGGCTTCTGCCTGGGGACCCATCGCACGGGGATCACCGACTGGGAGAGCAACTATGCCCCGGACTCGCCGTATGCGGCCGAGGTGTGTGAAGCCGCAAAGCGGCTCAGCGGCGCGGACCTGATCGTCCCGATGGGCGGCATGGTCCGCTCCTCGGTGGCCACCGGTGCCACGGTGCAGCCGCCGGCCGCCGAGGCGCACGTCGACTTCACGCAACGCTGCGCCGAACGCATCGCCGCCGCGCTCTACCGCAAGGCCCGACCCGGGGGCGACGGCTACCGGCGCTTCATTGCGTTCAGCCTGTGGCGCGCCCTGTCCGCGCCGCCCCAGGACATGCCGCTCGCGCTGTGCGAAGGCCGTTCGGTGCGGGACGACGAGGGCACGCACAACACCAAGGTGGACGTGGCCGAAATCCCGCAGGGTGACGCGCTGTTCGCGCCGATCGAAGGCGAGGAGAACATGGCGGCGGCGACGATCTTCCACCATTCGCCCGACCATCGCTGGTGGTACTACCCGGACATGACGCCGGACGAGGTGATTTTCATCAAATTCTACGATTCCGATCACCGCACCGCCTGGCGCTGCCCCCACACCGCATTCCGCGACACGAGCCGGCCCGAGGCGCGCGGACGGCGCTCGATCGAGTTCCGGGCCATCGCCTATTTTTCGAACCCCTGAAGACGATGTACTCGACCCTCGAACATCCGCATTTGGAATTCGCGTTCGAATGCCGGCTCAAATTCACGCGGGTGCTCGCCGTGCCCAACATCCACAACGGCGGCTTCCGCTCCGCGGTGCTCGTCGACGAGGGCAGCTTCGAGGGTCCGCGCCTGCGCGGACGGGCGATTCCCAACTCCGGCGGCGACTACGCCCATTTCCGGGCCGACGACACGGCGGTGTTCGACGCCCGCTATCTGCTCGAGGTCGACGACGGCACCGTCATCTACATGCAGAACAGGGGATATTTGTGGGGCAGGACCCCGGATGCCATGCAGCGCCTCAGAGCGTGGGCGTTCGAGGGCGGTCCACCGGTGCCGCACGAGGATTATTATCTGCGGGCTCAACCGACCTTCGAAACGCCGCGGGGCAGGCATGATTGGCTCACCCGGCATGTGTTCGTCGGCGTGGGCGAGCGCAAGCCCGACGGCAATTTCGTGCGCTACTTCGCGCTCACCTGACCCGCCGGCGCGGCCGCGCGCCGCAGAGCCTGCGCGTTGGCGAGAATCATCTCCCGGACCGAGCGCGCCTTGCGGCCCGTCAGGCGCTCGACGTCGTTCGTGCAGATGTCGAGGAATCCCTCGCGGATCGAGCGCTCGAAGCTGACCATGTCGTCGCTGTTCCAGGGAATCCCCGCGACGCTCTGATCGTCGACGGGTTCGCGCGGTATGCCGAGCGCGTCGAAATGCGCATACATTCCGGCATCGTCGGTCTCCACCAACCCGATCGGGCGGCCGCACGCCTCGCTCAGCATCGCCGCGACCTCGGCGAAGCTTTCGCGATTCGGTCCCGTGATCGGGTAGGCCTTGTTGTCGTGCCCGTCCTGGGTCAGCACGGCCACCGCACAATCGACGCAATCCTCACGCCATACCATCGCCTCGCGCCCTCCCCGGGTGCTGGTCAGCCACGTCCCGGAAGCGAGGAACATCGGCCCTGCGTTCAGGATCATCGCATCGGCGTAGTGTGCGTCCCTGAGGAGCGTCCAGGCCATCCCGCTCGCCCGGATGAGGCCCTCGGTCTCCCGATGATCGCGCGTGACGATGGCCGGATTCTCCGGCGCCACGTTGACGAAGCTCGTATACACCACGTGCGCGACGCCCGCGGCCGCCGCCGCGGCCACCGCCGCGCGATGCTGGCGGACCCGGGCGCCGACCCGCGTGCCGGAAATCAGCAACAACCGCCGGGCGCCGCGCACCGCCGGTTCGAGGGTGGCCGGATCGTCGAAATCGCCGTAGCGGACCTCGCAACCCGCCTCGGCGCGGTGCGACAGCTTGGCGGGCGTGCGTGTGATGAGGATCAGATCCCGGGCGCGCCCCAACGCGATCAACTTGTCGGTGGCCAGACGACCGTAGTGTCCCGACGCGCCGGTGATGGCAATCCGGGACATGCGCTGGGCCCTACGCGGCGGCCGCGAGGTCGGCGGCGCTCACCCACCAGCCATGGACCTGGGGACGCAGCCGGTGCGCGATCGGCATCCGCGCGACCGGCCCGGCCGCCACGTTGCCGCCGTCGAGTATCCACAGCGCATGCTTGAAATCGCGGGGACCGGACTGTTCATCGACCACGGTGAGCAGCCAGCCCTCGTGGCCGGGATGCGCGGACGGGACGTGCACCGGTTCGTTGAAACAGTGCCCGGGCGGCAGCGCACAGGCCTGCACCGGCTTGCCCGTGAAATCGAGCCGCAGCAACGTGTTGAACATGGCTCCGACGGGGCCGCCGGCGACCGGCGGCCCCTGCATCTGCGGATTCATCGTCAACATCCAGCCATGCGGATAGGGCCGCCCCTGGCGGGCGGCGGGAATGACCGGGAAGTCCCCGGGGGGGCCGATCACGGTCTCCGTCACGCGGTCCGCGGCGCCGCGCAGGTCGAGGGTCCACCGCGCCAGACGCCCCCCGGTATCGCCGGGCGCCACGTCGATGCCCGACGCCCGTTGAATGAAGGGAAAGGCGTTGACGCTGGAGAGGCATTGATCGAACTGCAGGCGCCCGTCGCCATCCTCGAACGCATTCATCATGTGGTAGCTGGACACCCCCTTCGGTCCGCGAAACCAGCGCATCTCGGCGATCTTGCCGTACCGGGGCATCACGCCGACCCAGCTGTCACGGTCCATTTCGTGCACCCAGTGATCGCCGCCGGCCCTCACGCGCGCGGCATCGCAGGTCGTCGGGTAGATCGGGAACAGCACATGATTACGGGTGATCGCGAAGTCGTGCATCATGGCGCAGTAAGGCGCGTCGAACCACTGTTCGCTCGTCAGGTCGCCGTGCTCGTCGGCGATGCAATAGGCCACCTTGGTCGAGGCCAGCCCGTCGGCCTCGTAGCCATAGAAGAACATCTCGCGCGTCTGCGGATCGATGCGCACGTGCGCGGTCATGGTTTCCGACCGGAGTTTCCCGCCGAAGTCGTGGCGCCCCAGGGTCTCGAGAGTGCGGGGATCCACGCGATAGGGCCGGCCATCCTCCTTCGCCATCAAGAGGCGGCCGGCATGCCACACGGGGGTGGTGTTCGCCACCGTGCGGTCCAGGCCCGCCGCCTCCGGCCGGTCGGTATAGGCATTCCGGTACTTGCCGAACAATGCCCGGCCGGCCGCGGCCTCGGCCCGATGGCGCTGCGTCTGCACGTAGCGGATGGCGAACGCCGCCTTGCCGGCGGACAGGCGGATCGCCGAGACCATGCCGTCGCCGGAGAGCACCGCACCGCCGTCCTCCATGAACGGCGGGAAGGCCGGATCCGGCACGGCGCGGAAGAAGACGCCCGCGACGTCGTCCGGGATGGCGCCGTCGACGGGCAGGCTGGGGATTTCATACTCCTCGCCCAAGGGCGTGTTCAGGCCCGTATATTCGGGTGCGTCTGGAAAGCGCGGCATGACCCCAACTTACATTAACAATTGTTAGCTTTATCATGCTCTCGGCGGACGCGGTTTGGCAAGCGGGCCGGTGACGGCGCGCCCGCGGCGGCGGTTACGCGCCGCGTGCTTCGGCGGCCTCGAGCGCTTCGATGCGCCGGACCTCGCGGCCATACGGCTTGATGCCGCGCGAGATGCTGAACGCGGCAAGCGGCATCAACACCGCCGCCGTGAGCACCATCGTCTTCCACAGGTCGGCGTCCGAGTGGAACACGCGCTGCGTCACGCTGCCGATCAACTGGCCCCCTAGCGCCCCAAACACGATGAACATGAACAGGTACACGGCGGTCACCTGTCCGCGCATCGCATTCGGCGTGATGCGCTGGATGGCGGCGTTTTGCGGAACCGCACTCGCCAGACCGCAGCCCGCGGCAACGCCGATGCACACGAGCGACAGCTCGCCGTTGGGCATCAACGGCGCGATGATCTCGAAGGGCGCCGCGACCGCGAACAGGATCGCCGCCGCCCTCACGTTGGCGTCCTTGTGGCGCTTCGACAGCCACTCGACGAACACCGTGCCGAACGCGGCGCCCAGCAGCGACGACACCAGGAACATCAGACCCATCCACCGGCCGATGCGCACCTCGGTCCAGCCATAGGTCCGGATCAGAAACGGTGCACGCCAGGCCGCGAGCCCCATCGACTGCGCGGCGCTGCACGCCAGGCCGATGAACATCGGAAGATAGATCGCCCTGCGCGCCGCGATTTCGCGCAGCACCTCGCCGACGGGAATCGAGGTCCCGGCGACCGCGGCGCCCCGCCGCGCCGGCTCCTTGATCGCCAGCATCAGCAGGGAGATCAGGAGTCCGGGCGCGCCCACCAGCATCAGGATCCGTTGCCAGCCATGCACCGTCAGGCCCATCCACTGCGTGACCGGCCAGGCCGCCGCCATGCCGATGAGCTGCCCCCCCAAGAGGATGCCCAGGGAGTTGCCGCCGATGAACCCGAGTTGCAGAAAACCGATCGCGCGCGGCAGGCGCGCCGGCGGAAACAGGTCCGCGAGCATCGAATACGCGCCCGGTGCATGCGCGGAACCGCCCGCGCCGACCAGCATGCGGCTCGAGAACAGCTGGCGGAAGGTCTGCGCCAGGCCGCCGAGCATCGTGACGCCGCCGATCGCCGCTATGCCGCAGGCCAGTACGATCTTGCGCGGGTACAAATCCACGAGCCGCGCCATCGGAATGCCGACCAGCACGTAGAACACGACGTTGGCCGGACCGATCAGGAACCCCAATTGCTCGTCGGTGAGGCCGAAATCCATCTTGATGCGCTGGGCCATCATGCCGAACACCTGCGCATCGAGAAAATTCAGCATCGTCGCCAGGATGATCACCGCGAGCGCGAAATACGCGGCGGAGCGCGAGGGCCACGCCTGGCCCTCGACGGGGTCATTGTCGAGCGCGCGGCCGCCCGGACCGGAGTCCGGCGTATTCTCGTTGATCAATGGCAGCTCCCCGGTGAGCATCGTCGCTCTCGTTTCATTCGCCACTGTTGGCGGTAATCTGTATATGTTGGATACAATAGGATCCGGCGTGACTTGTCCAGTTCTTTTCCGGTGCACGCCGCCCGGTGGCTTGTCATACAGGGGGAGAGAATCCGCATGCAAAATCTGCCTGGAAAAACGGCGTTCGTGACGGGGGGCGCCAGCGGCATCGGCCTCGGCATCGCCAAGGCGCTGCTCGGGGCCCGGATGAACGTGGTCATCGCCGACGTCCGCGACGATCACCTGTCGGCGGCGGCCGCGGAGCTCGGAACCGCCGAACGCGTGCTCGCGCTCAAGCTGGACGTGACCAACCGCGCCGACTACGCGCGTGCCGCGGACGCGGCCGAGGCCCGGTTCGGGAAAATCCACGTGCTCTGCAACAATGCGGGTGTCGCCGTCGTCGGCCCGACGGATCTCGCCACCTACGCCGATTGGGACTGGGTCATGGGAGTGAATCTCGGGGGCACGATCAATGGGATCGTCACCATCCTGCCCCGCATCCAGAAACACCGCGAAGGGGGGCACATCGTGAACACCGCGTCGATGTCGGGTCTCGTGCCGCATCCCGGCGCGACCATCTACGGCACCTCCAAGGGGGCGGCGGTCCACATGATGGAATGCATGCGGGCGGAACTCGAGCCCCAGGGCATCATCTGTTCGGCGTTCTGTCCGGGCGCCGTACAGTCGAACATCGCCGAGGCGGCCAAGACGCGCCCCCCCGAATTGGCGCAATCCGGCTATGCCGAGGCGGACAAGCGGCGCCAGCAGGGCGGCAATTTCTTCCACCTCTACCAGACCAAGGAGGAGGTCGGCGAGCGCGTGCTGCGGGGGATTCTCGACGACGAACTCTACATCATGACCCACAGCGAATTCCGCCAGGGCATCGAGGACCGCACCCAGGCGATGCGCGCGGCCGTCCCCGACCTGCCCGAGAACGCCGAGTACAAGGCGACCTTCGGCGTGCTGTTCCGCAATCCGATCCACGCCGCGGAAATCGCCCGCCAGACCGCACTCAAATCCAGAGGAACGACGTCATGAAGGACTTCGCCAACCGCACCGTGTTCATCACCGGCGGCGCCAACGGCATCGGCATCGGCCTCGTGCGTGCGCTGCTCGCGGAGGGCTGCAACGTCGCGATCGCGGATATCCGTCCCGAATCGATCGAACAGGCGCTGAATTCGCTGCCCCACCAAAAGGTGATGGGGGTGCAAGTCGACGTCGCTTCACGCGAGGCGATGGCGCGGGCGGCCGACGAGGTCGAGGCGAAATTCGGCCCCGTGAGCCTGCTGTTCAACAATGCGGGCATCAACCTGTTCCAATCGATCGAGGAGTCGAGCTTCGACGACTGGGACTGGGTCATGGGCGCGAATCTCCACGGGCCGGTCAACGGCGTGATGACCTTCGCGCCGCGCATGGTGGCCGCGGGCAAGGGCGGTTACATCGTCAACACGGCGTCGATGGCGGCATTTCTCGCCGCCGGAACGCCCGGCATCTACAACACCACGAAATTCGCCGTGCGCGGCATGTCGGAATCGCTGAGGGCGAGCCTCGCGCCCCACGGCATCGGCGTCTCCGTGCTCTGTCCCGGACTCGTGAAGTCCTATATTTACGCGAGCGACGACATCCGGCCCGACGAGCTCAAGTCCGGAGCCAAGCCGGTGAATCACGAACTCGTCCAGCGGCTCGCCTCGGTGCACAAAATAGGGATGGAGCCGGACGTGATCGCCGCCCGCGTCCTCGATGCCATGCGAGAGAACCGATTTCACATATTCACGCATCCGGAATTCAAGGACGAATTGCGCGAATTGTTCGACGAGGTGCTGGAGGACTTCAGGGACTATCCGCCCGACCCGGGCTTCACGGAGCGAACCGGTTTCGAGAAGACGCGGCGCGAGAGCTACAAGCAGCAACGCAGAGGCCTGAAGGGGCGCTGACGCGGGGTGCGCCGCCCCTGCCGGGCCCGCCGGAGGCGCCAGGCGGGCGGTCAGTGCACCGGGTTCAGCCGGTAGGCGCTCGGCGCCGCGCCGTAACGTTCGCGAAAACGGCGGGTGAAGTGGCTGGGTTCGCTGAAGCCGCAATTCCACGCGATCTCGGCGATGCCGAGATTGTCGAAGCGCTTGTCGCCCAGGAGCCGTCGTGCCCGGTGCAGCCGGCAGTCATACAGCGCCTGGCTGAAGGTCGTGCCCGCCGACGCGAACAGCAGGTGGACGTAACGGCGCGACACGCCAAGCGCCGCAGCGACCGTCGCCGGATCGAGGTCGGGTTCGTGGCAGCGCTCGCGAATCGTCTCGGTGACCCGGCGCAGCAGCGCCCGCTTGTGGCTCGTCGCACGCGAGGTCTCGTCGCCGGCGGCCGCAAGCGCCAGCAAGGATACGATCTGTTCCGCCACCACCGTCGGCGGCAGACCCGATGAGCCGACCGTCGACGTCGTCACGTTGCCGAGTGCCGATGCCAGCGTCCCTCCCCACCCGCTCCGTCCGTCGATGAGGCGCGCCGCGGCATCCTCGGGCACCGGCAGCCAGCCCCGGAGCCAATCCCTCGGGATCTCGAGCACCAAGGCCTCCACGCCCCCGGGAAAGTCGAACTCGAAGCCGGCGAGGCAGTCGACCAAGAGGCAATCGCCCGCCTGAACCGTGAGACTGCGGCCATAATGCTCGACCAGCTGCACGCCCTTGCGCACATGAATCAAATGGAACAGGTGATCCTTCGCGTTGCACGCCGCGGTGCGTTCGCGCCAGACTTTCTGTTGGCTGACCGAGATGAAATTCGCCTGGATCGGGCCGAACGCGTGCTTCTCGATGTGTCCGAAAAACGCCTGTTCGTGGGAGGTTTGCAGATGCATCTGCAGCAGGTTTTCACAGATCACGTCCCGCCAGTACGCGAATGCCTTGCCGGGCTGCAGGTGTGCGGTCGACCAATTCCGTTCGAGATCAGCCATACAGCCCCCTTCTTGCGAATCCCGGCCTTTGGAATGGGTTCGACGGGCAGCCGGTGGTTCACGGAACGCAGGAGGCGCCGGACGACGCCCCGTACAATGGGATCCGATTCTGCCCACTCGGGATCCTAAATTCAAGGCAGCGCCGCTCGCCGGCAACCATTGCTCCCATGGTCGATCTACAGTTCACTTTGGGTCCCCTCGGACGGCCGAGCGGCGCAACGCTTTGTGTTAGTGTGAAAAAAACGACCGCCGGAACGGTCGTCACCCAAATCAAGAGGAGCATGAGCGTGCAGGCACTCGAAGCCGATCGGCAGATCTGGATGTACACGCAGATGCTGCGCATCCGCGAATTCGAACTCAGCGTGAAACGCGCGTTCACCGAGCATCCCGGCGTGATCCGCGGCCACACGCATCTCGCCGACGGCGCCGAGGCGTCGATCGTCGGCTCGTTGACGCATTTCCGCAGCGGTGATGCGGCGCTGGCGACCTATCGCTGCCACGGCTATCCGCTGACTCTCGGCAGCGATCCGAAGGCGATGATGGCCGAAATATTCGGCCGCGTGGACGGCCTCTGCAAGGGCCTCGGCGGCTCCATGCACCTCACCGACGTCGCGCGCGGTTTCCTCGGCACTTCCGGCATCGTCGGCGCCGGCATTCCCCACGCGGCGGGCGCGGCCTGGGCGGCGCAGATCCGCAGGAAGGGCGAGGTCGTGTTCTGCTTCTTCGGGGACGGCGCCTCGAAGCAGGGCGCTTTTCACGAGACGCTCAACATCGCCTCGCTGTGGAAGCTGCCGGTGATCTTCATGATGGAGAACAACGGCTACAACGTGGAGACCACCTCCGAGCAGGAGGATGCGAACGCCGCGAACGGCGAACCGCTCGCCGTCAAGGCGAAGGCATATTCGATGCCGGGCGTGACGGTCGACGGCTGCGATCCGCTGGCGGTGCATGCCGCGGTCGGCACAGCGGTCGAGCGCGCGCGCGCCGGGGCCGGACCGACCCTGGTCGAATCGAAGGTGTACCGGCTGTCGGCGCACGGCAACATCATCGCCCCGCCCGGCGTGCCGCTGCATTACCCGGAGCACGAGGCGATCACCGTGTTCGGCAGACGGGAAGAGTACGAGGCGGCGCTGCGCGGCGATCCCGTGCCGCGCTTTCGCGCGACCCTGGTCAGCGGCGGCCTGCTGAGCGGCGCCAAGGCCGACGCCCTGGGCGCACAGGTGGCGCAGGAAATGGCCGCAGCGGTCACCTTCGGCGTCAACAGCCCCTTCCCCACGCTCGAGTCCGCACTCGACTACGTCTACGCCTGAGCGGAGCGACAACCATGGCACAGCTTCCCTTCATCGCCGCCATCGACGCCGGCATCCACCAGGAGATGCGGCGCGATCCGAGCGTCCTGTACTTCGGCCAGAACATGGCGACCACCGAGAACCATGGGTTCGTCGCCGCCTACGGCCACGACCGCGTGCGCGTCACGCCCATCTCGGAGACCGCCGAGATCGGCATGGCCATCGGTGCGGCCATGGCGGGCATGCGTCCGGTGGTCGAACTCTACATGGCGGAATTCATGCTCGTCGCCATGGACCAGGTCGTCAACGAAGCCCCCCGCTTCCGCTACATGTCGGGCGGCCAGGTGAAGGTACCGCTCGTGCTCAAGGCCGGGTTCGGCTTCGCCTGCGGCTGGGCGGGCCAGCACACCGGATCACTCACGGCGCTGTTCATGGGTGTCCCCGGACTCAAGGTCGTCGTCCCCTCGACGGCGGCGGATGCCAAGGGACTGATGGCCACCGCGATCCGCGACGACAATCCGGTGGTCTTCCTGCATCACTACCTCCTCACGCTAGAACCGGGCGAAGTGCCGGACGGCGAATACCTGGTGCCGTTCGGCAAGGCCGAGACCCGCCGTACCGGCGGCGACGTGACCATCGTTGCCACGGGCTGGATGGTGCCGCGCTCGCTCGCCGCGGCGAAGGCCCTGGAGGCAGAGGGCATCCAGGCCGAGGTGATCGACCCGCGAACGGTCGCGCCCCTCGATCTGCAAACCATCCTCAAGTCGGTCGCCAAGACCGGGCGCCTCGTACTCGTCGATCAGGCGCCGCGCCACGCGACCGTGGGCGGCATCATCGCGGGCGAGGTGGCCGAGCACGGCTTCTCGTCGCTGAAGGCGCCGATCGTCCAGGTCACCGCGCGCGACGCGACGGTGCCCTACAGTGAACCGCTCGAGGCCTATGTGATTCCGGACGAGGCGCGCATCTGCGCCGCGGTGCGCAAGGTCCTGCAGGGGAGTCGCTGAGGCCGCGCCGGCGCGCAATCCGCCCGGAGGGCATCGCGGGGCCCCGACGGGTGAATCACGCGTGCCAGTCGCGGTCCTCGAGCAGCACGACCAGGCGCGCGAGGAACTGCGCGGCGAGGCGGCCGTCCGCGACCCGGTGATCGACCGTGAGCGTGAGTTCGGATTGCGGGCGAATGACGGCCGCGCCGTCCCGCGCCACGACGCACTCTCGTTGCCGGCCCACCGCGAGGATGGCGGCCTGCGGCGGATTGATGAGAGCCGTGAAGCGGTCCGGGCCCTGCGCGCCGAGATTCGAAATGCTGATGGTGGCGCCTTCCATCTCGTCGCGCTTCAGGCGGCCCTTGAGGGCGCGCTCGACGCATTCTTCGCGTCGGCGCGCGATATCCGCGAGTCCGAGCCGCTCGACGTCGTGAATGACCGGCACGAGCAGGCCGCCGTCGACCGCGATCACGAGTCCCACGTGCGCTCCGACCGCCGGCACGATGCGGGCATCCGCTGAGTTCGGGTCACCGGAGAACGTCGCGTTCAGACCCGGGAACTCCATGAGCGCGCGGGCCACGGCCGAGAGCAGAAAATCGTTCACCGAGATCTTCGGCGTCCCCGCGGGCAGGGCCTCGATGAGTTCCCGGCGCAGCGATTGCAGCATCGTCCAGTCGACCGACCGGCTCACGTTGAACTGCGGGATCGCGGCATTGCTCAGCGTCATGGCGCGCGCCAGGGCGCGGCGCATGGGGGACAGCGGGTCGCCCGCCGGCGGCGTCCCGATGGCGCGGCGCACGTCCTCGAGTTGAACGCGGCCGCCTGGTCCGGTGCCCGCGATGGCGGCGAGGGCGACGCCGCGCTCCGCGGCGAGTTTGCGGGCGACCGGGCTGCTGCGGATGCGCTGCTCGTCGCGTGCCGCGGGGTG
>JBBIKV010000002.1:0-31580 GCA_037445285.1 Nevskiaceae bacterium
CCTTATCCGAAAACTCTGACGGCATTGAGCTGCCGATCGATGTGGTGAACGTCGAGCAAGTCGTTGCCCACCAGCGCGGCCGCCCGCGCCGGCAGGGGTCGTTCGGGCGATCCCAGGGAGGGCAGCACCAGATCGGCGGCCGAGAAGTCCTCCGTCCGGGTCCAATAGCTGGGGGTCACTATGGTATACAGCCCGGCGGCCTTGGCGGCGCGCAGGCCGTTGGCCGAATCTTCGATCGCCACGCACTCTTCGGTGGAAGCTTCCAATCGTCGCACCACGTAGTCGTAAATGTCGGGCGCCGGCTTCTTGCGGGCCGCCTGGTCGGCCGCGCCGATCACGGCGAAGCGGTCCAGGGCATCGGCGCCCAGGTGGGTGCGCAGCAGGGCTTCGATATTGGCATAGGTGGTGGTCGATGCGATGCACACCCGGACGCCCGTGTGCACCGCCTCGTCGAGCAGCCGGACCACTCCGTCGCGCAAGGGCACCTCGCCGGCAAGCACCATACGCGTGAAATGGGCGGTTTTTGCCCGGTGAATGTCTCCGATCCGATCGGTCAGGGCCTGCCGCTCGGCGGCCGTCAGCGAAAGGGAGTCTATGTGGACGCCGAGCCGCTCCTTGCCGCCGGCGGTCATCAGGAGGTGGGCATATTTGGGCCGGCTCCAGTTCCAATCGAGTCCCAGCTGGTCGAATGCCAGATTGAAGGCGCAGCGATGGGCTTCCTCCGTGTCGGCCAGCGTTCCGTCCACGTCGAAGATCAGGGCGGACAATTTCACGAGAACACCCGGCTCGCCCGCAAATCGTCCCCTTCGATCGTCATGAGGGCATCGCGGTCGAGCTTCCGGCCCTTTTGGGCGAACAGCCGGTTGGCCTGACGCAGCCGGGCCCGGTCCAGGGCGTTGCGGATCGAGCGGGCATTCGCGAAATGCGGCTGCGCCATGCGCAGCGGGATGTACTCGTGAAGGGCGATGCGCCCCGATTCGCTCAGCCGGTAATCCATGGACAGGAGCATTCGCTGGGCGATTTGCTCGAGTTCCTCGGGCTGGTAGTCGGGAAAGTCCAGGTGATGCGCGATGCGCGACGACAAGCCCGGGTTGGAGCGGAAAAACGTGTCCATCCGGTCCTTGTAACCGGCAAGGATCACCACGAGGTCGTCCCGCTGGTTCTCCATCACCTGCAGCAGGATTTCGATGGCCTCCTGGCCGTAGTCACGCTCGTTTTCGGGCCGGTACAAATAATAAGCCTCATCGATGAACAGCACCCCGCCCATGGCCTTCTTCAGGATCTCCTTGGTCTTGGGCGCCGTGTGCCCGATGTACTGACCGACCAGGTCGTCGCGGGTGACCGCCACCAGATGCCCCTTGCGGACGTACCCGAGCCGGTGAAGGATCTGCGCCATGCGCATCGCCACGGTGGTCTTGCCCGTGCCCGGATTGCCCGTGAACGACATGTGCAGCGACGTCGACCCGTTCGCCAGCCCCAGCTGTTTGCGCGCGCGCTCGACCAACAGGAGGGCGGCAATGTCGCGGATCCTCGCCTTCACCGGTTTCAAACCGATCAACTCGACATCCAGTTCGTCCAGCACCTCCGTCACCCGCGAGTCCGCGAGCAATGCGCTCAGATCGACGCGGTCCGCGGGGGCATCGGGCGCGGGGCCGCCCGCGGCGGCCGGCGTGGTGGCGTTCATGCAAACCCCCTACTCGTAGCGACGGCCTTCGGGCGCCTGCGCGGCATAGCTCTCGATGGTGTATTGAATCTGGCGGCCACCGACTTCGTGCCGCTTGAGATGGAATCCCGGCTCGTCGGTCGGACGGTTCACGATGAACGACAGGCGCGTCGTTTCGAACCCGCGGGTGGCGTCGAACGCAATGACCCGGATGTAGATTTGCGGATGGGCCTTGCGGCACGCCGATACTTCGGCCATCGCACCGGCGGCATCGCGCAGGTCGAACATCGGGTTGCCCCACATTTCCCAGTAAAAGTTGCGCGGGTGCGGATCGTCCGTGTACTCGACGCCGATGGCCCAACCCTGCTTCAGCGCATAGTCGATCTGGGCGCCGATTTCCTTGTCGGTCAGATCCGGCAGGAACGAGAATGTACCCTGAGTGATTCGCATGATGAGTCCCCCCTTAAGCCGTGGTTGCGGTCGGCACGAAGTCGGCGGTATCCGTCGACTGATAATTGAATGTCACATCCTTCCACGTATCCAGCGCCGCACGCAGCGGTGAACACCACTTCGCAGCCTCGGCGAGGATCTGCGGTCCCTCGTTCCAGATGTCCCGGCCTTCGTTGCGCGCCTTGATCATCACTTCCAGGGCGACCCGGTTGGCGGTGGCTCCGGCTTGAATGCCCTGCGGATGGCCGATGGTGCCGCCGCCGAATTGCAGCACCACGTCCTCGCCGAGGTACGTGATGAGTTGGTGCATCTGGCCGGCATGGATGCCGCCGGAGGCGACGGGCATCAGCTTGCGCAGGCCGGCCCAATCCTGGTCGAAAAAAACCCCCTGCTCAAAATTCTGTTTGGTGAAGTCATCTCGGCAAATAGAATATATCCCTTTGATGACATTGGGATCCCCCTCGAGTTTGCCGACCACGGTGCCGGCGTGGATATGATCCACACCTGCCATACGCATCCATTTTGCGATGACGCGGAACGAGACCCCGTGAGTCTTTTGACGGGTGTAGGTGCCATGTCCGGCCCGATGCAGATGCAAAATCATGTCGTTGCGCCGCGCCCACTTGGCCATCGACTGGATGGCCGTGTAGCCGATCACGAGGTCGATCATGACGATGGCGGACCCCAGCTGCTTGGCGAAGTCGGCGCGCTCGTACATGTCCTCCATGGTGGCGGCGGTGACGTTCAGATAATGGCCCTTGACCTCCCCGGTGGCCGCCGCCGCCTTGTTCACGGCTTCCATGCAGTAGAGGAACCGGTCCCGCCAGTGCATGAACGGCTGGGAATTGATGTTCTCGTCGTCCTTCACGAAGTCCAGGCCGCCCTTCAGCGCCTCGTATACGACGCGCCCGTAATTCTTCGAAGACAGGCCAAGCTTGGGTTTCGTCGTGGCGCCGAGGAGTGGGCGGCCGAATTTGTCGAGCCGCTCACGCTCGACCACGATGCCGGTGGGCGGACCCTGAAAGGTCTTGAGGTACGCCACGGGGATGCGCATGTCCTCCAATCGCAGAGCCTTGAGCGGTTTGAAGCCGAAGACGTTGCCGATGATGGACGCCGTCAGGTTCGCAATGGATCCTTCCTCAAATAAAGCAAGATCATACGCTATATAGCTAAAGTACTGCCCGACCGCGCCCGGCACCGGATCGACCCGATATGCCTTGGCTCGATAGGCCTCGCAGGCGGTCAGGCGATCGGTCCAGACCACCGTCCAAGTGGCGGTGGACGATTCCCCGGCGACCGCGGCGGCGGCTTCGATCGGATCCACCCCGTCCTGGGGCGAGATGCGGAATACGGCGATCACGTCCGTATCCTTGGGCACATAGTCGGAATCCCAATAGCCCATCTGGGCATAAGGCATGACCCCGGATTTATAGCGTTCAGCTTGACTCCCCATCGCACGACTCCTTACTTTGAGAATGGCACCGCCTCGTCGATGGTCGGACTCTAGCCCGCCTGGTGCATAAGGGAAAATCAATTATAATTGCCGACTACATAAGTTTTGACTGATGTATACGGGGCATTTGACCATGTCGATTCAACACGTGTCGCTGCGTCAGCTGCGGGTTTTCGAAGCCGCCGCGACCAACCGCTCGTTCTCCAAGGCGGCGGAATCTCTGCATCTGACCCAGCCCGGGGTTTCCATGCACATCAAGGAATTGGAGGTGAATGCCGGGCTGCCGTTGTTCGAGCGGATCGGACGCAAGCTCTATGTCACCGAGGCCGGACAGGAACTGCTGGCGCGGGCGCGGGAGATCCTGCGGGCGCTGAAGGACGCGGAGGACACGCTGGACGGCCTGAAGGGACTGCGGCGGGGACGCATCAATCTCGCGGTCGTCAGCACGGCGAAATACTTCGTGCCGCAATTGCTGGCGCGCTTCGGCCGGGATTTTCCGGAGCTCGAAATTCGTCTTGCGGTGAACAACCGCGATTCGGTCATCGAACAACTGGTGGCCAACGAGGTGGATCTCGCGATCATGGGGCGCTCACCCCAGTCGTTGGACACCGTGGCGGAGCCCTTTGCACAGAATCCTCACGTCATCATCGCCTCGCCGGAGCACGCGCTCGCGGGCCGCCGGAAAATCCAGGTCGAGAGCGTGGCACGGGAGAATTTCATCGTGCGGGAACCGGGATCCGGTACACGCCTCGCCATGCAACAGTTCTTCGGCGAGTTTGGTCTGACGTGCAATGTCGGCATGGAGATGGCCAGCAATGAAACCATCAAGCAGGCCGTGATGGCCGGAATGGGGGTGAGCTTCATTTCGCGGCATACGATCGATCTGGAGATTCAGACGGGCCGGTTGGTCGTGCTCGACGTGCGCGGCACCCCGGTGGTCCGGCAGTGGCATGTGGCCCATCTGGCAAAGAAGCGGTTGTCGCCCACCGCCGTCGCGTTCAAGGAGTTCGTGCTGAGCCACGGCCGGGACCTGCTGCGCGCGTACGACGTCGCGCGGTAGACTGCGAGCGTGTGGGAAAGCGAGATATCGACCTGGCCGCTGCGGGAATTGAGTCTTTTCGTGGAAGCGGGCGGGCTCAATTGGCACGTGCAGCAGGCGGGCAGCGGACCGGCAATGCTCCTCATCCACGGGACGGGGGCGTCGAGTCATTCCTGGCGTGGGCTCATTCCGCGGCTCGCGCGGCACTACGCCGTGACCGCCGTCGACCTGCCCGGACATGGGTTCACCGACGGAGCCGCCCGTGCGCAAACCTCGATCGTGGGAATGAGTGGCGGCATCGCGGCGCTCCTGCGGGCGCTACGGATCGAGCCCAGCTACTGCGTCGGCCATTCCGCCGGCGCGGTGATCCCGTGCCAAATGGCGCTGGACGGCCTCATCGAACCGCGGCTGATCGTCGGCCTCAATGGCGCCTTCCTGCCTCTCGGCGGCGCCGCCGCGTGGGTGTTCTCGCCGCTTGCCAGGCTGCTGTCGAGCAACGCCCGTCTCACGCGCCTCCTGGCCAGGCAGGTGGGAAGCCGCGTCGGCGTCGCGCGGATGATCGCCGCGACCGGGTCGCATCTCGATGCCGAGGGGCTCGACCTGTACGCGCGCCTGGTGCGCAATCCGCGGCATGTCGCCGGCGCCCTCGAGATGATGGGTAATTGGGACATGCAGTCGTTTTCGCGCCGGATGCCGGCGCTGAAGACACCCCTGGCGCTGATCGTGGCGGAAAATGACCGCATCGTGCCGCCGCGCCAGGCGCTCGTCGTGCAGCGGCGCCTTGCGGGGGTCGAGGTGCTGAGATTGTCCGGCGTGGGCCACCTCGCGCACGAGGAGATGCCGGAGCGGGTCGTGCGCGAAATCGTGACACTCTGCGCCGCCCATTCCCGGCGCGGGGCGGCGCTCAATGGGCCTGGGGTTTCTTCAGCAGATCGGCCCGATCGACCGACCGCAGGTTGACCCGCAGGCTCGTGCCGCCGCGAATGGTCGTCAATGGCACCGTGATGCCCGCCGTACCCAGCGACCACAGGCTCTGATAGAAGCCGGCGAGCGAACGCACCTCCCGGTTCCCCACCTGGGCGATCAGGTCGCCTTCGCGGACCTCGGCCAGTTGCGCGGGGCTGCGCTCGGCCACGCCAGTGACGTACACCCGGCCCGTGACTTCCACCACGTAGACCCCGAGCCAGGGACGCGGCGGACGCCGCGCGCGGCCACGTTCGACCAGATCCTTGAGGATGGGTTTCAGCAGGTCGGTCGGCACGAACAGGTTGGCATTCGCTTCCTCTTTACCGACCGATTCGCGCACCAGCAGCGACCCCAATCCGACCAGTTCGCCCCGTTCGTCGAGCAGCGCGGCCCCGGACCAATGCTGATGCGCGGGCGCCGTGAAGATGGCGTCGTCGAGCAGATACTCCCACGCTCCCGCGAATTCGCGCCGCGCCAGGATCTGCACCTCGTGCAGGGCGGCGAATTCCGGATAGCTCGCCACGATGGCACGATCGCCCGCGCGCAACGCGGCGGAGGAGCCGAGGGCGAGCGGAATCACGTCCGGTCTCTCGAGCGGTAGCACGAGCCCGAAGCCCGTCACCTGGTCATAGGCCAGTGCATGGCCGGCGACCTCCTGTCCGGAGTCGAGCGTCAACCAGACGTCGGTGGCTTCGGCGATCAGGTAGCCCACCGTCAGGATCAGTCCGTCCGCATTGAGCACGACACCGCTGCCGATGCGTTCGGTGCCGAGGACTCCGGCGGTGAACGCGTCGTCGGGCACGACCGCACGCAGCTTCACGATGGAGCGGTTCAGCGTGAGTTTCTCCGGCTTCATGACCGTAGACGGTAGCCTGAAGTCGCACGGGTGTCACCCTCCGTCCTGCTAGACTTCCGTTCCATGAGCGCACTTTCACTCGGCAACGGGCGGCCGCCGCACGCGGTGGTGATCGGCAGCGGCTTCGGCGGACTCGCCGCGGCCATCCGCCTGGGCGCGCGCGGCTTCCGGGTGACTGTGCTCGAACAGCTCGACGCACCCGGCGGCCGCGCGTACGTGTTTCGGCAGGACGGCTTCAGCTTCGACGCCGGACCCACGATCATCACCGCGCCTTTTCTCCTCGAGGAGCTGTGGCGCCTGTGCGGCCGTCGCCTGGAGGACGACGTCGAGCTTCGCGCCCTGCATCCGTTTTACCGGATCCGTTTCGACGACGGCAGCGTTCTCGATTGCACCGACGACGACCCGGCGATGGCCTCCCAGATCAACCGCTTCGCGCCCGAGGATCTGGACGGCTACATGCGCTTTTTGAAGGCGAGCGAAGCCATTTACGAGGTGGCTTTCGAGAGGTTGGCCCACCAACCTTTCGATTCCTGGGCCGACATGCTGCGATTGGCGCCGGAACTGGTGCGGCTCGGCAGCTACCGCAGCATCTACGGCCTGGTCGCCTCGTTCGTGAAGCATCCGCGCCTGCGCTTCGCCCTGAGTTTTCATCCGCTGTTCGTCGGCGGCAATCCGTTCACGACGACCTCGATCTATGGCCTGATCGCCTTTCTGGAACGCCGCTGGGGCGTGCACTTCGCCATCGGGGGCACGGGACGCATCGTCGCCGGGCTCGTCGACCTGATCCGGTGCCAGGGCGGCGAGATACGCTACGGTGCCCGGGTGGCTTCCATCACCACCGAGGGCCGGCGGGCGACCGGCGTGCGCCTGGCGTCGGGAACTCTGTTGCCCGCGGATATCGTGGTGTCCAACGCCGACTCGGCGGCGACCTACGGCGAACTGGTGCCGGCGTCGCTGCGTAGACGCTGGACCGACCGGAAGCTCGCGCGCGCTCAATATTCGATGAGCCTTTTCGTCTGGTATTTCGGAACCGACCGGCAATATCCGGAAATTCCACACCACACCATCCTGGTCGGCGCACGCTATCGGGAGTTGCTGGAGGATATTTTCGAGCGCAAGGTGCTCGCCGAGGATTTCAGCCTGTATCTGCATCGTCCCACGGCAACCGATCCATCGCTCGCGCCCCCCGGATGCGATGCGTTCTACGTGCTGTCGCCCGTTCCCCACCTGCAGGGGGCCACGGACTGGCGTATCGCGGCGGAGCCGTACCGGCAGGCGATCTTGAGGCACCTGTCGGCGACGGTGCTGCCGGAGCTGGAGCGGCACGTCGTCACCTCGCGTGTCATGACCCCCATCGACTTTCGGGACCGGCTGTCCTCGCCCCACGGCGCCGCCTTCGGTCTCGCGCCCTCACTGCTGCAAAGTGCCTGGTTCAGGCCCCACAATCGCAGCGAGGAGATCGAGGGACTCTATCTGGTCGGCGCCGGAACGCATCCGGGGGCGGGCGTTCCGGGTGTGCTTTCATCGGCCCGCGTTCTTGATACAGTGGTGCCCGATGCTGAATCCTTCCCCCATTGAGCCGCACGCCTCGGTGGCCGATGTGGCGGCTTGCAGGGCCTCGTTGCGCGGCGGGTCGCGGACGTTCTTCGCCGCATCGCTGGCGCTGCCGAAGAGCGTGCGCGTGCCGGCCACGGGGCTGTATGCGTTCTGCCGCATGGCCGACGATGCCATCGATCACGGCGCGGATCGGGCGGCGGCACTCGAGGATTTGCGCTGCCGTCTCGAACTGATCTACGCCGGCGCACCGCGGCAGGTTGCCGCCGATCGGGCGTTCGCGGATTGTGTCCACCGGTTCGGAATTCCCAAGCCGTTTCCGCTGGCCCTGCTCGAGGGCTTCGAGTGGGACGCGACGAACCGCCGATATGAGGGGTTCTCGGAGCTCACGGCGTATGGCGTGCGGGTGGCTGGTACGGTCGGCGCGATGATGGCCATGGTCATGGGGGTGCGGGAGCGCCAGCTGGTCGCCCGGGCCTGCGACCTCGGCGTGGCTATGCAGCTCACCAACATCGCACGCGACGTCGGTGAGGACGCGCGGCTCGGACGGCTGTATCTGCCGCTCCAATGGATGCGCGACGCCTCGATCGATCCGCACGCCTGGCTCGAACGGCCGGTGTTCAATGCCGCGCTGGCCTCGGTGGTGGCGCGCCTGCTGCGCGCGGCGGATACGTTCTACGAGCGCAGCGAGTCCGGTCTGGCCCGGCTGCCCGTGGCCTGCCGTCCCGGCATGTACGCCGCACGCTTGTTGTACGCGGAAATCGGCCGCGAGGTGGAACGACGCGGCTTCGACTCGGTGAGTCAACGCGCGGTCGTGTCCTGGCGGCGCAAGGCCAGAATCCTGGCGGACGCCGTGATGGCCGCGAAGCGCAGTGCGCCCGGTTCCATGGCCGACACGCTGGAGGAGGGCGAGTTCCTGGTGAACGCTTTGCCGCTCGGCGGTTTGGAGGCCCCCGCTGCGCCGGTCGAGTCGGCGCGCGAGCGGCTGCGCTGGCCCAAGGTGGAGGACCGCGTCGTCTGGCTAGTCGATTTGTTCGAGCGCCTCGAACGGCGCGATCAGGCCGCCGCGGATGCGACGCACGGCAGTTGAAGCGCAGACTGCCGGCGAACGGTATGGGGGCACCCGGCTTTCAGAAGATGCGCCGCGGCATGCGAAACGGTAGCAGGCACTGAACCCAGCGAGAATCGAAGCGGTTCAGATCGAGGCTTTCGTGGATGGATGGCGCCGCGGCACCGAGGAGGTGGGTGTGCAACAGCGAGCGGCTGTAGAACGGCGCATCCTCGAGCGTGCTGACCACGCGCACCCCGTGTCCCGCGTCGGCGCGGGTTTGGCGGGCCACGCGCCAACCCGTGCGCGGCAGATGCACGACGGGCGGCGGTTCGATCGCGGTGGCGACGGCATCTTCCGCGAATCGGAGCGCAAGCGCCTGATGTGCGGGTGGCTCATCCGCGCGCGAGTCGCGCGCCATGACGTCGTACAACACCACCGTGCCGCCCGGCACGCTCGCGCGGGACCACGTCCATTCGCGAAACGCGTTCTCCAGCGGTTCGGTGCCAAAGTTCGAATCCAGGTAGGCGACCCCGGACCAGCAAAGTCCGGGATCCGTGAACCGCACGTCGATCCGGGCGCAGGGCGCGAAGGGGGTCCAACGGTGCCGCCCGGCCGGGTCCAACGCAAAGCTGCTGCGCCCCAGGGCGGTCGGCGTGAGTCGGACGGAGCCGCGCAGGCGGCGTGGAATGGGGGCGCACACCTCTTCGATCGAAATCTCCAGCCCGTCACCCGTCAGCCGCAGATCGCTGGAACCGATCTGCAACGCCGAGCGTTCCCGGCGGAGCGCGCCCGCACCGCGCTCGGTCATGGCCCACCGCGACGCCCTCGGTCCGTACAAAGCGACGTTGAGCGCGCAGTGATTCGTGGGTTCTGCGCTGCCCCGGCGTCGTGACCAAGCGTAGTAGGGCGAGAACACGCTGCCCACGAAGGCGATCAAGGTGAGCCCGTGAACCCCGTCGGCGCTCAGTGCGTCGACGTACCACCAGACGTAGCCGTCGACCGGAACCGCGACGTCGAAACGCAGTCCGTCATGAGGGACGATGCGGCCAACCGTCCCGAGATCGCCGCCATCGGCACCCCGGGACCCGGATGGGTGCTCCCGCCCGCCAGGTACAGGCCCGGAATCCCGCCGCGCGCACCCGGGCGGGTGAACGACGCTCGCCATCCATGGGACGCCGGGCCATACAGCGCGCCGCCGGTTGCCGGAAACAGTCGGTGAAAATCCCCCGGCGTCGTCACCAATTCGTGTGCCGGCTGCCGCTCCACCCGCAGTCCAAGGGCCGCCAGCCGGCCGAACATCCGCATCCCGCATGATTCGATCTCCGCTGCGTCAAATTCGTGGACATCGCCGGTCGGCGGGGCATTGACGAGAAAGAAGAGCCGCTCCGCCCCATGCCCCGCCGGACCGGCGTCATCGTGCCTGTCCTGCGCGCAAACGTATATGGTGGGGCAGGCCGGCACCCGTCCACGCTCGAATATTGCCTCGAACTCGTCGCCGTAGTCGTCGCCGAAGAACACGGTGTGGTGCGCGAGTGCGAAGCCCTCGGTGCGTGCATGCAGGTTCCAGGTGATCGCCGACAGCGAGCGCCGCCCAGCGGGCGTCGCGCGGATGCCCCGCGCCGCTCCGGGGCCGAACAGACCGCTCGCGAGCGCGTTGTTGTCGGCATTGCAGACGACCGCATTGACTTCGACCCGTTCTCCGCTCTCGAGCTCCACCGCGGCGACCCGTCCCCGCGCGAGGACGATCGCGCGCACCTCGGCGCGGCAGCGCAGCCGCGCGCCCAGGCGGAGCGCCAGGGCCACGACCTCATCCACGAGGCGCTGCATGCCTCCGTCGACGTACCAAACGCCGGCCTGCTCGACGTGGGCGATGAGCATGAGCGTGGCGGGTGATTGAAACGGCGAGGACCCGCAATACGTGGCATACCGGCCGAACAGCTGCCGCAGTCGGGGGTCGCGGAAGTAGCCTTCCATGGCCTGCCACAGAGTGGTGAAAGGCCGGATATTCCACAAATCGCGTAGTCCGCCGAATCCAACGCGCCGCACCAGCCGCCAGGGCGACGGGCGTGCCGCACGCATGAATGTCCGATCGAGTGTCGCGTAGACGCGCTGCGCCTGCGCAGCCAGCCTCGAGAACGATTGTGCTTCCGCCAGTCCCGCAAACTCGCCGATAGCGGCCGTGGAGCGGGCGACGTCGGCGAACAAGTCGAGAGATTCATGTGAATCCCAGGAATGACGTGCCAGCACCCCGGCGCGGATCAGGTTCACCCGCGCGTCGAAGGCATCCCCCGCATCGTCGAACAACTCGTCGAAGACGCGCCGTAGCGTGAACACCGAGGGCCCGGCATCCATGCCGATGCCGTCGATGTGCACCTCGCGAAGTTTGCCGCCCGGAGTCGCCGCCCGTTCGAACATCAAGACCTCGCACCCCTGACGCGCGAGATCCACGGCAGCCGTCAGGCCGGCGATTCCGGTGCCTATCACGGCCACCCGCGGGCTGGTCATGAGGGATCTCGGAAAATTCGTTGACCATGGCGCGACACATGTCTATATTAACTTACATTCGAATATGACAAGCAAGATTTACACTCAAAGGACAAGGGGGGCTTCTGTGGATGCCATGACCCGAATCGAACGATCCTTGACCCAGGCGCTCGCCCTGACCCGAGGCGCCGATGGCCCTCCGATACTGACCTCCGCCATGCGTTACGCGGTTTTTCCCGGAGGCGCCCGAATTCGACCCCGGCTCTGCATCGCGGTGGCCCGCGCCTGCGCGGAGGATCATGCGGCGTTGTCCGGAGCGGCGGCGGCGTCCATCGAACTGCTTCATTGTGCCTCATTGGTCCACGACGACCTGCCGTGCTTCGACGATGCGGCCACACGCCGCGGGCGACCCTCGGTCCACAAGGCGTTCGGCGAGCGGATCGCGGTGCTCACCGGCGACGCGTTGATCGGACTCGCGTTTCAGGCCCTGGCCCAGGCGGCCGCGCAGGTGCCTGCACGCCTGGTCAACCTGGTTGGCATCGTCTCACGGTCCATCGGTGCGCCGGATGGCATCATTGCGGGACAGGCTTGGGAATGCGAGCCGCACATTTCACTCGGCGCCTATCAACGAGCCAAGACAGGCGCCTTGTTCGCGGCCGCGACGGCGGCGGGTGCCTGCGCCGCCGGCCACGAGCCCGGTGCCTGGCATTTGCTCGGTGAGCGGATCGGCGAGGCGTATCAAATCGCCGACGACATTCGCGATGTCGTGTCGAACGAGGACGATCTGGGCAAGCCCACCGGCCGCGATCAGGCGCTGGGACGGCCCAATGCGGTGCATGCCCTCGGCATCGGCACCGCCGTCGGACGCCTGGAGGATCTGGTCCGGTCCGCAATCGACGTCATTCCTCGCTGTCCCGGGGCGAGTGACCTGCGCGCTCACATACTCGGCGAGGCGAGCAGGCTGTTACCGCGCAAGCTGGCGCGCCCGGCGGCTTGATCGTTGACCGCGCCGTGTCATGGAGTGACCGCTATCTCGCCGTCAGGGATCGGTGGTTGTCGAGCCCCAAGTTCCAGCGCTGGGCGGCAGCGTTCCCGCTCACGCGGCCGACCGCCCGCAAGCGCGCGCGCGCGCTGTTCGATGTCTGCGCGGGCTTCGTCTACTCGCAGATCCTATTCGCCTGCGTGCGGCTCAAGCTGTTCGACTTGCTGGCCGAAGTGCCGTTGAGCGCTCCGGAAATCGCGGCGCGACTCGATGTGCCGTTGGACTCCACCGAGCGATTGCTCGAGGCGGCCGTTTCGTTGCGATTGGTCGAAAAGCGCGCGGGCGATCGCTTCGGACTCGGCAACCTGGGCGCCGCGCTGGTCGGGAATCCGGCGGTCGGCGCCATGATCGAACACCACCGTCTCCTGTATGCGGATCTGCACGATCCGGTGGGATTGCTGCGCGGCCAGCAGCGTCAAACCGAACTGGCAAAGTATTGGACCTACGCCGCGGCCGGCAAGCCGGCCGGCGCCGTGCCCGGCGCGGACGCCAACGACTACACCTCATTGATGTCGAATTCTCAGTCGCTGGTGGCGGACGAAATATTGGACGCCTATCCGCTCGGCAGGCACCAGTGCTTGTTGGACGTCGGCGGTGGCGATGGGAGCTTCCTGGTGGCCGCAGCCAAGCGCCACGAGCATCTGCGCTTGATGCTCTTCGACCTCCCTCCGGTTGCCGCGCGTGCGACCGAGCGCTTCGAGAGACTCGGTCTGCGGGCACGGGCGGCGGCCTTCGGCGGTGATTTTCTGGCCGAGCCGCTGCCCGCCGGTTCGGATGTCGTCTCGCTCGTGCGGGTGGTGCATGACCATGACGATGTCGCCGCGATGTCGCTGCTGCGGGCGGTCCATCGGGCGCTGCCACCCAAGGGTGTGCTGCTGCTGGCCGAGCCGATGATGGGCACGCCCGGGGCGGAGCCGGTGGGCGACGCCTATTTCGGATTTTATCTGCTCGCGATGGGCCGCGGCCGGGCACGCACGCCGCAGGCGCTGCGGCAAATGCTGCACGCGGCCGGGTTCGGCGAAACCCACATGGCGCGGACGCGGCAACCCCTGCAAAGCCGGCTGATCATTGCGCGAAATTCCGGAGCGGGTGCAGAGACGATGAAAAGTGTTAGGAAGAATTGACATGTCTCACAGTCAGAGTATTGTGACACTATGCTCGGTACGGTCCATATAGCAGGCATCCGCGGCGCATGAACGCACTCGCCTCACCTCAAATTCTGGACACGCTCGCCGTGGTGCTCGAACGACCGGAGCACCTCGTCCTCAGCCGCTTGAATCTCAGCGCCCCAGGTGATGAAGACGTGGTCGTCGATGTGGAATGGTCGGGAATCAGCACCGGAACCGAACGCCTGCTCTGGTCCGGCCGCATGCCGCCGTTCCCCGGCTTGGGCTATCCGTTGGTTCCAGGGTATGAATCGGTCGGGCGCATCGTCGAGGCGGGCAGCCGGAGCGGTCATCGCGCGGGCGAACGCGTGTTCGTCCCGGGTGCACGGTGCTACGGGGACGTGCGTGGACTGTTCGGCGGCGCCGCGGCGAAGGTGGTGGTGCCGGGAGCGCGCGTCACCACGTTGAACGAGGGCATGGCGGAACAAGGCGTGCTGCTGGCGCTGGCGGCGACCGCCTATCACGCCGTGGCCGCGGCGGGCTCGACGCCCCCCGACCTCATCATCGGTCATGGCGTGCTCGGCCGCCTGATCGCGCGCGTCGCCGTCGCCTTGTCCGGCCCTGCGCCGGTGGTCTGGGAGAGGAATCCCGATCGTGCGGCCGGCGCCTGCGGCTATGTCGTGACGGATCCCGGTGCCGACACGCGCCGCGACTATCGCGTCATCTGCGATGTGAGCGGCGACAGCGGGATCCTCGACTCCCTCATCGGCCGTCTGGCACCCGGCGGCGAAATCGTGCTGGCCGGGTTCTACAGCGAGCCATTGTCGTTCAGCTTTCCTCCGGCCTTCATGCGCGAGGCCAGGCTGCGGGTGGCAGCCGAGTGGCGCGCCGCGGACATGACGGCCGTGCAGGCACTGCTGGCCGCGAACGCCCTGCACCTGGATGGACTGATTACCCACCGGCAGGAAGCGACTGATGCGCCTGCAGCTTACCGAACGGCCTTCGGCGATCCCGAGTGCCTGAAAATGATCCTCGACTGGAGAGCACATTCATGAGCACCTCTCTCGCCAATTCTGCGGCACTGCGCTCGGAGCACGCGAGGATTCAATCCTTGCGCGCCGAGGCCGCCGTCGAACCCGATGCCGTGCCGACCACGGCGCCGACGAAGCAGACCCAGGTCATCGCCATCTATGGCAAGGGCGGGATCGGAAAGAGCTTCGCGCTCGCCAATCTGTCTTACATGATGGCGCAACAGGGCAAGAAGGTGCTCCTGATCGGGTGTGATCCGAAGAGCGACACCACTTCGTTGCTGTTCGGCGGCCGCGCGTGCCCCACCATCATCGAAACTTCCGCCCGGAAGAAACTGGCGGGTGAGCCGGTGAAGATCGGTGATGTGTGCTTCAAGCGCGACGGTGTCTTTGCCATGGAGTTGGGCGGTCCGGAGGTCGGCCGGGGATGCGGCGGCCGGGGCATCATTCACGGCTTCGAACTCCTTGAGAAACTCGGCTTTCACGAATGGGGATTCGACTACGTGCTGCTGGATTTCCTGGGCGACGTGGTGTGCACGGGTTCGGCCTGCCGATTGCGCGGGACATGTGCCAGAAAGTGATCGTCGTCGGGTCGAACGACCTGCAATCGCTGTACGTCGCCAACAATGTCTGCTCCGCCGTGGAGTATTTCCGCAAATTGGGCGGGAACGTCGGGGTCGCCGGCCTCGTCATCAACAAGGACGATGGCACCGGCGAGGCCCAGGCATTCGCCGAGGCGGCTGGAATACCCATTCTCGCCGCGATACCCGCGAACGAGGACATTCGCCGCAAGAGCGCCAACTACGACATCGTCGGCCGCCCGGGAAGCACCTGGGGTCCGCTATTCGAGGAACTGGCCGCCAACGTAGCCGAGGCGCCGCCGCTGCGGCCGAAGCCTCTCACGCAGGATGGATTGCTGGCCCTGTTCAAGAGCGAGGTGGTGGGGCGCAACGTGGTGCTCGAGCCCGCGTCGCACGAGGACATGTGCGGGAGCTCGCGGGTCGAGAAACCCTCCCTCGAGATCGTCTACGACACGGTCTGACGAATGAGCACCACCCCCGCCATCAATGTCGAGGCCACCCAGGGAGACGGACTGGGATGTCATGGCGGGCGAGACGAAATGCGCCGGGCGGCGGCGGCGGCCGGCAAGAGCGGCACTCTCGCCCAATACGCCGCGGACTATCCCGCGGGTCCGCACGATCAGCCGCAGAGCATGTGTCCCGCATTCGGATCACTGCGGGTCGGTCTGCGCATGCGGCGCACCGCGACCGTACTGTCGGGATCCGCCTGCTGCGTCTACGGCCTGACGTTCACGTCGCATTTCTATGGTGCCCGCCGCACGGTCGGTTACGTGCCGTTCAACTCCGAATCGCTGGTGACGGGCAAGCTGTTCGAGGACATCCGCGAAGCGGTGTTCAAACTCGCAGATCCGGCTCTGTACGACGCGGTGGTCATCATCAATCTGTGCGTACCGACGGCCTCGGGCGTCCCTCTGCAGCTGCTGCCCAAGCAGATCAACGGGGTGCGCATCATCGGCATCGACGTTCCCGGCTTCGGCGTACCCACCCATGCCGAGGCGAAGGACGTGCTGGCCGGTGCGATGCTGCGGTACGCGCGGACGGAGGCCGGACTGGGTCCGGTGCAGGCGCCGCGCGGCGGTCGCAGCTCACGGCCGACCGTCACTCTGCTCGGCGAGGTGTTTCCGGCGGATCCTGTGGGCATCGGCATGATGCTCGAACCGATGGGTCTGGCGGCGGGACCGGTGGTGCCCACCCGCGAATGGCGGGAACTCTACGCGGCGCTCGACTGCGCGGCGGTTGCGGCGATTCATCCCTTCTATACGGCCGCGGTGCGTGAGTTCTCCGCCGCCGGCAGGCAGGTCGTCGGATCGGCCCCGGTGGGTTACGACGGCACCGCCGCATGGCTCGCGGCGATCGGGCAATCGTGCGGCGTGGCTGCGGACAAGGTCGCGGATGCTCAGAACCGGATCCTGCCGGCGATCAAGGGAGCGCTGTCGAAATCGCCGATTCGCGGGCGGGTGACTCTGTCCGGATACGAGGGGTCGGAACTGCTGGTGGCGCGGCTCTTGATCGACAGCGGTGCCGATGTCCGATACGTGGGAACGGCCTGTCCGCGTACGGCATGGTCGGACCCCGACCGCGAGTGGCTGGAGTCGAAGGGCGTGAGGGTGCAGTTTCGCGCGTCGCTCGAACAGGACCTGGCGGCCATGTACGAGTTCTCGCCGAACCTGGCGATCGGCACCACACCGGTGGTCCAAAAGGCGAAGGAGCTCGCCATTCCATCGTTGTATTTCACCAATTTGATCTCCGCGCGGCCGCTGATGGGCCCTGCCGGCGCCGGGTCGCTCGCACAGGTCGTCAATGCGGCACTCGGCAATCAAGCGCGATTTGACGAGATGAAGGCGTTTTTCGCCGGGGTGGGCACCGGCCACACCTCGGGCGTGTGGCAGCAGGCACCCGAGGATCATCCGCAGTTCCGCGAACGCTACAAGAGTCAGCTCGCGAAGCTCGCCGCGCAGCGCGCCCCCACGGAGGCGATCTGATGTTGGTGCTCGACCACGATCGCGCCGGCGGCTACTGGGGATCCGTCTACGTGTTCACGGCGATCAAGGGGCTCCAGGTCATCATCGACGGTCCGGTGGGCTGTGAGAACCTGCCCGTCACGTCCGTGCTGCACTACACGGACGCACTGCCCCCGCACGAGCTGCCGATCGTCGTCACGGGCTTGTCCGAAGAGGAACTCGGCCAGCACGGAACCGAGGGGGCCATGAAGCGGGCCCACAGGACGCTGGACCCCGGCTCGCCCGCAGTCGTCGTGACCGGGTCAATTGCGGAGATGATCGGCGGGGGGGTCACGCCGGAGGGCACGAACATTCAACGATTCCTGCCCCGGACCATCGATGAGGACCAGTGGCAGAGCGCCAACAGGGCCATGACCTGGCTCTGGACGGAATACGGGAAGAAAAAGATACCACCGCGCAAGGCGCGGAGCGAAGGCGCCAAGCCCCGCGTCAACATCATAGGGCCGATTTACGGCACGTTCAACACACCCAGCGATCTCGCCGAGATCCGGCGAATGGTGGAGGGCATTGGAGCCGAGATCAACCTGACCTTCCCCCTGGGCAGCCACCTCGAGGACGTTCCGCGCCTGGTCGATGCCGACGTGAACGTCTGCATGTACCGTGAGTTCGGACGCCTGCTTTGCGAGACGCTGGATCGGCCCTATCTGCAAGCCCCCATCGGACTGCACAGCACCACGAAGTTCCTGCGCACCCTGGGCGGACTGCTGGGTCTCGACCCGGAACCGTTCATCGAACGCGAGAAGCACACGACCATCAAGCCCCTGTGGGATTTGTGGCGCTCGGTGACCCAGGATTTCTTCGGAACCGCGAGCTTTGCGGTGGTCGCCAACGAAACCTATGCGCGCGGAATCCGCCATTTCCTGGAGACGGAGATGGGTCTGCCGTGCACTTTCGCGTTTTCCCGGCGGGCGGGGGTGAAGCCCGACAACGAGGCGGTGCGCAGGGCGATCAAGGAGACGCCGCCCCTCATCCTGTTCGGCAGCTTCAACGAGCGCATGTACATGGCGGAAAACGCGGTGCGAGCGATGTACATACCGGCGTCGTTTCCGGGCGCCATCATCCGGCGTCACACGGGCACGCCGTTCATGGGCTACGGCGGCGCAACCTACATCATCCAGGAAGTCTGCAACGCGCTGTTCGATGCCCTGTTCAACATCCTGCCGCTCGGCAGCGAGCTGGACAAGGTCGATGCCACGCCATCCCGGCTGAACACCGATCTGCGCTGGACCGACGAGGCGCGCAGGGCGCTCGACGATTTGGTCGCCGCCGAGCCGGTGTTGGTGCGGATTTCAGCCGCGAAGCGGCTGCGCGATGCGGCGGAGCGCGAGGCGCAGCATGCGGGCGCCGACCATGTGGGCGTCGAACGGTTGCCGTCGAGGGTCGGCGCGAAACAGGCGGAGCCGGCATGAGCGACGGGAGGCAATCGAAGGTGAATCTCGAGGAATTCGTCCGCAATCGGGCGGAAGGCGTGTCGGGGCGGGACGATGTCCGCCCAGGCGCTGGGTGTCGCGCATGGTGCGCGGTTGACGGTCGAAAGACCAGTTTTTGGAGGTGAGACGTATGGCAGACCAAGGCAGAGGCTCTCTCTCGGGATTGACCGAGAGCGAAGCCAAGGAATTTCATGGCATTTTCGTGACTAGCTTCATCATCTTCACGGTGATTGCGATAGTCGCGCATTTCTTGGTATGGCAGTGGCGGCCGTGGCTCTAGGCGGGCCGTCCGACCGAGTCCTTCGACGGTGAATTCACGGTTTCGCATAGGAGATTAGAAAATGTGGCGAATTTGGCTTCTCTTCGATCCGCGCAGAGCTCTGATCGCGCTGTTCACATTCCTGTTCGTGTTGGCAATCCTGATCCATTTCTTATTGCTCAGCACCGACAGGTTCAATTGGCTGGGCGGCCATGCGGCGCCCTCGGCGGCCGCGCAGCACATGTCGACGCTGCCGGATTCCGCCAAGCCGTAGCGCTGTATGCCGATGGCGGCGGATCGGAGTCGAAGCCTGCCCTGCCGGGCAGACTTCCCGTCCGCCGCCGGAAGCACCACTTTGAATAGAGAGCACAAACATGGCGATGCTCAATTTTGAAAGAAAATACCGGGTACGCGGCGGGACGCTGCTCGGCGGTGACCTGTTCGATTTCTGGGTGGGTCCCTTCTATGTCGGTTTTTTCGGGGTGACCACGGCGTTCTTCGCGCTGCTCGGTACGGCATTGCTCGTCTATGGCGCGGCGATCGGCCCCACCTGGAACATCTGGCAGATCAACATCGCGCCACCCGACCTGAAATACGGCCTGACCCTCGCTCCCCTGAGGGAAGGGGGCCTGTGGCAGTTCGTCACGATCTGCGCCACCGGGGCCTTCCTGTCCTGGATGCTTCGTGAAATCGAGATTTGCCGCAAGCTCGGCATCGGCTTCCACGTGCCGTTCGCGTTCGGCATCGCGATATTCGCGTACGTGTCGCTCGAGATCATCCGGCCGCTCTTGCTTGGCGCCTGGGGGCATGGGTTCCCGTATGGAATCTTCAGCCACCTCGATTGGGTGTCGAACACGGGATATCAGTACCTGCATTTCCACTACAACCCGGCCCACATGCTGGCCGTCAGCTTCTTCTTCACCACCACCTTGGCGCTCTCGCTGCACGGGTCGGTGATCCTGTCGGCGGCGAATCCCAAGGACGGACCCGTGCTGACGGCGGAACACGAGAACACCTTCTTCCGCGACACCATCGGTTATTCGATCGGCTCCCTCGGAATTCACCGCCTCGGACTGTTCCTCGCGGTCAGCGCGGCCTTCTGGAGCGCGGTGTGCATCCTCATCAGCGGACCGTTCTGGACGCGAGGCTGGCCGGAGTGGTGGGGCTGGTGGTTGAACCTGTCGATCTGGAATTGAACGAACTGCCTGGGGACCAACATGGCTGAATATCAGAACATATTTACACGCGTACAAGTGAGCGCCCCTGTGTACCCCGGCGTGCCTTTGCCGCGGGGACCGTGGGGCCGGCAGGGCAAGGGGGGCTTCAGTCACCTGCTGGGCATCATAGGGGACTCGCAGATCGGCCCCATTTATCTGGGAACGACGGGCCTGTTGTCGCTGCTCTGCGGCTTCATCGCCTTCGAGATCATCGGGTTGAACATGCTTGCCTCGGTGCACTGGAATCCGGTGCAATTCATCCGGCAGCTGCCCTGGCTCGCCCTCGAACCTCCGTCGCCGGCGAACGGACTGCACATTCCTCGCCTGCAGGACGGCGGGTGGTGGTTGATGGCGGGCTTCTTCCTCACCAGTTCGCTGCTCCTCTGGTGGCTGCGCATGTACCGGCGCGCCCGCGCGCTCAACATGGGGACCCACGTGGCCTGGGCATTCCTTTCGGCGATCTGGCTCTATCTGGTGCTCGGCATCATCCGTCCCGTGCTGATGGGCAGCTTCGGCGAGGCGGTGCCCTTCGGGATTTTCCCTCATCTCGATTGGACTGCGGCGTTTTCGATCCGCTACGGCAACCTGTTCTACAACCCGTTCCACTGTTTGTCGATCGCCTTTCTCTATGGATCGACCCTGCTGTTCGCCATGCACGGCGGAACGATCCTCTCGGTGAGCCGGCTCGGGGGCGATCGTGAATTGGAACAGATCGTCGACAGGGGCACGGCCTCGGAGCGGGCCGCGCTGTTCTGGCGCTGGACCATGGGATTCAACGCCACGATGGAGTCCATCCATCGGTGGGCGTGGTGGTTTGCGGTGTTGTGCCCGCTGGTCGGCGGCATCGGCATCCTGCTCACCGGTACGGTCGTCGACAACTGGTACCTGTGGGCGGTGAAGCACCATGTGGCGCCGATGTACCCCCACGTGTTCGCGCCGGTGATCGATCCGGCCACTCTCCCGGAGAGCCCGAAATGAGCGTCATGTCCGCAATATGGAATCCGCCGACCCGCACGGCCCTGGTATGCACCGCATTCGGGCTCGGCCTGCTCCTCGGCGGTTGCGAACGGCCGCCGGTGGAGGCCGTGCAAACCGGGTACCGGGGCATTGCCATGGCGGAGGTGATCAATCCGCGCGACGATGCCGCGAAATATGCGAAGAACCAGGTGCCGGTGTCCCTGCCGGCGGCACCGGCCGACGGTCCGGCGGCGAGCAGCGTGTATCAGAACATTCAAGTCCTCAAGGACCTGAACGTGGCGCAGTTCACTCGGGTCATGCTGGCGATCACGCAATGGGTGGCCCCGCCGGACCAGAGCTGCAATTATTGCCACGGCAACAACATGGCGAGCGACGACAAGTACACCAAGGTCGTGGCGCGGCGAATGTTGCAGATGGTGCGGCACATCAATTCGGATTGGACCTCTCACGTCGCAAAGACGGGCGTCACCTGCTACACCTGCCACCGCGGAAATGCAGTGCCGCAGAACGTTTGGTTCATAAATCCGGGGGAGTCCAGCACGTCGGGCCTGATCGCCGGCAATGCCGGCAAGAACAAGCCGAACTCGGTGGCCGGACTCAGCGCCCTGCCATACGACCCGTACACGCCTTTCCTGTTGGACGACAAGAACATCCGGGTCATCGCGAACGATGCGCTGCCGGGCGGTGATCGCAGTTCGATCAAGCAGACCGATTACACGTATGCCTTGATGATATCGATGTCGCAGGCGTTGGGGGTCAATTGTGTCTACTGCCACAATTCCCGCTCGTTCGCGGTATGGGACGCAAGCACGCCGAAGCGTACCACCGCATGGTACGGCATCCGGATGACGCGCGATCTGAACAATGGCTATCTGGTACCGCTGACCACGACATTTCCGGCGCATCGGCTCGGCGTTTTGGGCGATGTGGCCAAGGTCAATTGTTCGACCTGCCACCAAGGTGTGTTCAAGCCGCTGTATGGCGAGAGCATGGCCAAGGACTATCCGGAACTCGTCGGGGAGTTGCATACGGTGGCCGCCGCTGCAGCACCGGCCGACGTGGTGCCGGTGGGGCGGTTGTACTTCGAGGTCGACAAGTCGGAGAAGTGGTCCGAAGGCGACGATTCCCTCGTGGCGGTGGTCGAGTATCTCAAGTCCCACGACGCGGCGAAGGCGGCGATCTCGGGGTATCACGACGCATCCGGCAATGCGCAGCGCAACCTGCAACTGGCCAAGGCACGGGCGATCGTCGTGCGCAAGGCGCTCGTCTCCGATGGCATCCCTGCGGCCAGGGTGCTCCTCGACAAGCCGATGGAATCGACCGGGTCCGGCGACCCGAGGGATGCGCGCCGCGTGGAAGTGACGGTTCAGCCGTGAAAGCGTTCGCCTGAGTCGACCGCCCACGGTGGCGGACGGAGCGACGGCGCAATCGCGCGCTCGTCGTCCGTCGAGCCCTGGACCGGGTCGGCCGCCGCCGCGATGTCGAAGAACTGCGCCCGCGCCCGCCCGGCACGCTTGGCGCAGTACAGGGCGCGATCGGCCGCCAGAATCAGCTCCTCCGCGCTGCAGCCACGGGTCGGCTCGTCCCACCAGGGACTGGCGTCGTCATGGCAGGAGATCCCCATGCTCACGCTGATCCGGTGGGCTGCTTCGTCTTCGTGAGGGATCGCGAGGCCGAAGACGGCGTCCAGCACGCGCCTCCCCACGTGCACTGCGCCCTGGCGGGGGGTCTGCGGCAGGAGCACCATGAATTCCTCGCCGCCGTAACGGGCCACCACGTCGGCTGGACGTTGACAGGAGGCCAGGAGCGCGTTGGCGACGTGCCGCAGGCATTCGTCGCCCTGAGGGTGTCCATAGCGGTCGTTGTAGAGCTTGAAGTGATCGACGTCGACCAGCAACAGCGAGATCGGATCCGCGTGCCTTTTCGCGCGCTGCCATTCGCGCTCCAGAGACTCATCGAACCGGCGGCGGTTGGCGACCCCGGTCAAGCCATCCGTGGTCGCCGCGCGGCGCAGCTCATCCGCCATCCGCTTCATGCGAAGGTGCGTCCGGACCCGCGCCAGCACCAACGAGGCACGGAACGGTTTGGCGATGAAGTCGACCGCCCCCATGTCCAGCGCCGACACTTCGAAACCCGCCTCCGTATGTCCGGTGATGAAGATCACCGGCACGTCCAGCAACTGCGGTTCGGCTTTCAGCATTTCCAATACCTGAAAGCCGCTGATGCCCGGCATTTCGGCATCGAGCAGTATCAGATCGGGCGGGCGCTCGCGCGCGATGCGCAGCGCATCCTTGCCGTTCCTGGCAAATCGCAGGCTGCCCAGGCCGGCGAGAATGCCGCCCAGCAGATGTATCGCCCCGGGGTCGTCATCCACCAGAAGGATGCTGCCGTTGCTGCCGACGGTGCCGGGTTCGGGGTGGGGCTTTGTCATAAGTTGGGAATTCAATAGCAACGATCGGCCGGCTTCTGCGCCCGCCGTCTCATTATCCGCCGATGGCGCCGTCGCCAGACCCCCGGATTCACTGCAGTCGGCATTGCGTCACGGCCGGCGGATTCCCCGGCGACCTCAAGTTTGGCGCCGGGATGCCGTTTATGTCACGAGGATTGACCCACAAGAGACTGCACCGGAGGCGTCTAGATGAAATCCGTTTTGTTGGTGGACGACGACAATGTCGTGTTGCTGGGCACCGGCGTGAGATTGAAGAGCATGGGTTACATCGTCTTCACCGCCAAGGATGCCGTGAGCGCGGTGTCGGCCGTGGTCAAAAATCATCCCGATGTCATCGTCCTCGATGTGTCGCTGCCGGCCGGGGATGGCTTCCTGGTCGCCGAGCGGCTGCAGAACCTGGTCGGTTCGGCCGCCACCCCCATCATATTCATCACCGCGAGCGCAAACCCCCTGTTGCGTGAGCGGGCCATGCGTTCGGGCGCGTCCGGATTCCTGCAAAAGCCGTTCGATGCGACCCTACTCGCCGATGCCATCGAGTGTGCGCTGTCGCCCGGCGATGGGTGGATGCAGTCCGGCGGACGGTTGGCGCAGGCGAGCGGTCTCTAGGACGCTCACCGCGCCGCGCATCGGGCAGTTCATGCAAGCGAAAGAAAAATTCAGCATCCTGCTGGTCGATGACGATCCGACGGTCATCCGGATCTTCAGCCGAATTCTCTGCGATTTCGCCCCCCTGCGCTTCGCGACCTCGGGCCGGGTGGCGCTCAAGCTCGCCCGCGAATCGGTTCCAGACCTCGTGCTGCTCGATGTCGAGATGCCGGATTTCACCGGATTCGACATTTGCAGGGCATTCAAGAGCGATCCAATGCTCGCCGGCGTGCCGATCATCTTCATCACCGGCCACGAGAGCTCGGAACTAGAGGCGGTCGGATTGCAGCTCGGCGCAGCCGACTTCATCAGCAAGCCGCCGCATGCGCCCCTGGTACTGGCGCGGGTCCGCACCTACCAGCAATTGAAGCAGCTCTCCGATACCGTGCGCAGTGCGGTGACCATGGATTTTCTCACCGGCACGTTCACGCGCCGGCAAATCGAGAAGACCCTGGCACAGGAATGGCTGCGTTCCCACCGTACGATGAGTCCATTGGCGCTCCTGTTGGTCGATATCGATGATTTTACGGAGTTCAACGCCCGATTCGGAGAGGCGGCGGGCGATGCGTGCCTGCACGCAGTTGCCGATGCGCTGAGAGCGGTCGCTCAGCGGCCCGCCGACTCGCTGGGGCGCTTCGCCGGCGGCCAGTTTGCCCTGCTTCTGCCTGAAACGACGTCGGAGGGGGCGTTGGCGGTCGCGACACGCGCCATCGCCGCCGTCGACCGCCTGACCGGCCATCCGGTGACCTTGACCTTGACCGTGGGCGTGGGCCATCAAGACGCACGCCCGAACGGGGTCCCGGCGAGCGGTGTGCCGGCGGACCTGATCGCCCACGCGGAGCAGGCTTTGAGGAGCGCCCAACTGGCGCGCAGGCATCGCGCGCCGGGGCTGACAGCCGCCACGTCGCCATGAACCTGGGTACTGCCGGCCTTGGGCTGCTCCTCGGCGTCATCGTGTGCCTCCTCCTCATGGTGGTCCACTACAGGCGGGCGGGTCTGCGACTGCAGGAACTGTTGGCCGGCGTCGCCGCGGAGCGCGACCACGCGGTTAATCTGGGGAAACTCGAGACCGTCAAACGCGACCTGTCGACCATCCTCGACGTCCTTCCGTCCATGATCGGCTATTGGGACAAGAATCTCGTCAATCGGATGGCGAATCGTGCTTTTTCACGCTGGTTCGATCTTGATCCCTCGTGGATGCCGGGTACGCCGCTTCGCAATCTTCCGGCCGACATCTTGTTGACGCCCGACCTTCCCGCCATCGAAGCCGCGCTGCGCGGTGAAACGGTGACGTTCGAGCGGACTTTGCCGGGGCGGCGGGGCGCCGGATCCGGGCATGTGCTGCTGCAGTTCGTGCCGGATGTCGTGGACGGCGAGGTGCTCGGTTTCTACATGCTCGGCCACGACATCACCGCGTACAAGGAAGCCCAGAGACGGCTCGTCGAGAGCGAGAAGTTCCTGCAGCGCGCCGAGACGGTCTCGCGCGTCGGGGGATTCATGATCGACCTGGCCTCGGGAGTTCAGCGCTGGACCCGGCAGACCTACCGGATTCACGATGTGGAGGAGGACTGCGGACCCATCGCCCAGATGACGGACGCGCTGTTCTCGCCCGCGGTTCGCGAGATTCTTCGCGAAAAAACCCAGATCGCCAGGGAGAGCGGCATCGGCTACGACATCGAGGTTCCGATCCTGACGGCCGGGAACCGCCCCATCTGGATTCGGGTCGTCGGCGAGGTGGAGAGCGAGGAGGGTGTGCCGGTGCGTGTCGTCGGTGCGATCCAAGACATCACGGACCGGCGCAAGCTCGAGCAGCAGCTGCGGGAGGCCATTTCGGTGGCCGACAAGGCCAGCCGGTCGAAGAGCGAATTTCTCGCCAACATGAGCCACGAAATCCGCACTCCGCTGAATGCGGTGATCGGGCTCGGATACCTGTTGGAACAAACGTCGTTGAGAGAAGATCAAAGGCAATTCCTTGCAAAAATCCAGTTCGCGGGCCGATCGCTGCTCGGCGTCATCAACAACGTGCTGGACCTGTCGAAGATCGAGGCGGGTGAGATGCCGCTCGAGGACGAACCCTTCGATCCGGCGGAACTCGTTCGTGACGTGAGTCAGATGCTGCAGCCGCAGGCGCTGCAAAAGGGCATCGAGCTCATCATCCAGCCCGCGCCCCCGCTGCCGCAGATGCTGCGCGGCGATGCGCCCCGGATGCGGCAAATTCTGACCAACCTGTTGAACAATGCCATCAAGTTCACGGAGGCCGGGCACGTGGGCCTGCGGCTGGTTTGCACGGAACAGGGGTCCGGGCGCATCCGGCTGCGATGCGAGGTCAAGGACACCGGAATCGGCATCGAAGCCGCGGCCTGCGGCCGGCTGTTCACGCCGTTCACCCAGGCGGATGCATCGACGACGCGGCGGTTCGGCGGCACGGGCCTGGGTCTGTCGATCGCCCGCCGCTTCGTGGAACTGATGGGCGGCGAGATCGGCGTGAACAGCATTCCCGGCGTCGGCAGCACGTTCTGGATGGAGATTCCCTTCAGGACCGCTCCCGACGTCGACGGCACTCTGACGACGTCCGGCCTTCACATCCTCATCCTGGACTCCCACGGCGACACTCCGCAGGGAACGGGCGCGATGGTGCGGGCGCTCGGGTGGAACCCGCGGATGGTGGAAACCGAGGAGCAGCTGCTGGCGGTCGTGTCGGGCGTGACCTGCGAGGCGCCGCTCGATGCGATCATTCTGGATCTCCACCAGCGCGACATCCGGGCCCACGGATTGATCGGACAGTTGGATGACCTGCGCATCGGCGGTGGAGCCCCTTCGATCATCGTCGTTGCTGAGTCGGCCGACACGTATCTGGAGCACAAGCGGCTGATCCGGGCGACGGATGTCCTCGTGGTTCGTCCGGTCACCAGCTCCGCCCTGTTCAATGCCATCAATTTCGCGGTATCCCGCCAACCGGACAGTCGCGACAGGGTGTTCGAGTCCACCAATTTCGACGAATTGCATGCGCAGTGGTTGAGCGGTGTGCGCGTACTGGTGGTCGACGACAGCGACATCAATCTCGAGGTGGCCCAGCGGATCCTGGAAAAGCAGGGTGCGATCGTGTCGACTTGTTCGAACGGCGAATCCGCGCTGGCATATATTGGGGATCATCATCGGGCTCTCGATCTGGTTCTGATGGACGTGCAGATGCCCGTCCTCGACGGAAACGAAGCGGCCCGACGGATTCGTCGTGAACTGCACCTGGAATCACTGCCCATCGTGGCCCTGACGGCGGGCGCCCTCGTCGGCGAGAGGCAGCGGTCCCTGGAGTCGGGCATGAACGATTTCATCAGCAAGCCTTTCGATCCGCAGGCCCTCATCCGCAAGGTGCGCCGCCTCGTCGAGGCGGCGCGCGGCGAGCCGATACCCATGGTGTTCGACGACGGGAATTCGGCGCAAAGGGCCGACGGCCGGCCCCTGCTGAGGTCCATCGACGCGGGCGTCGTCCAACAGATGTTCGGTGACGACATGTCGCTGTTCAAATCCTTGCTGAAGCGCATGCTGCGGGAATACGCCGATCTGGCGGTGCCGATCCTGCCGGCATCGGAGGATGGCCTGGCCCTCGAAGAACTCAAGCGGCGCATGCACAAGCTCAAAGGAAGTGCAGGAATGATCGGCGCGACCCAGGTGATGAGGTTTGCCGGCGCCGCGGAGCGCGCGCTGGTGGAGGCCCGGTCCGGCGAGAGCATCGAGGGAATTCTCAAGAGACTGGCCGCGGCGCTGACCACCCTAAGCGAGGAATCGGAACCCGTCATTGCCCAATGGGACCGACGGAATGAGGGAATGAAGCCGGTCGGCACCACCGTCGTGGGCGCCACGGAAATCGCGGATTTGCTCGCCTTGTTCGAGACCCAGAATCTGGCCGCGATGGACACCTTCAAAGGTATGTCGACCTTCCTGGCGCAGCAGCTGGGAGCGGCGCGGTTCGTCCAGTTGCGGGAAGCCGTCGATACCCTGGATTTTCAACGATGTTCGGAGATGCTGCGGGAACCTTCGGCAGCTTGACGCTCGATGGACGCCGGTTCCGGAACCGGGGTCGGAGTGCGCCTACGTCAGATCGCGGGGCGCCGGGTGTGGGCGAAGCGCGCCTGATCCGATACCTTTCATCGATTCATCCCAGGAATGACAGTGCCCCTGCCGATCGAAGATTACGCGATGATCGGAGACTGCCACACGGCCGCGTTGGTCGGCAAGGACGGCTCGATCGACTGGCTGTGCCTGCCGCGATTCGACTCCGGAGCCTGTTTTGCCGCGCTGCTGGGCGGCCCCGACAACGGGCGTTGGCTCATTGCGCCGATCTCCCCCGCCAGAAGGGTCACACGAAGCTACCGCGGCGACAGCCTGGTGCTGCAGACGGATTTCGAAGCCGACGACGGCTGCGTGCGCCTGATCGACTATTTGCCGCCGTCCAATCAGCGCTGGGACCTGGTTCGCCGGGTGGAGGGATTGCGCGGAACGGTCGCCCTTCGCATGGAACTCATCGTCCGCTTCGATTACGGATCAATCGTGCCGTGGGTGCGCCGTTCGGGCGGAGCGATCCTGATTACTGCCGGACCCGACACCCTTCAATTCGACGCCTCCATCCGGGTCGAGGGCGAGAACTCGAGGACCATGGCGGAATTTTCTGTGCGGGCCGGTGATCGCGAAACCTTCGCGCTCAACTACCGGCCATCCCATCACGCCATGCACGAGCCTGCCGATACCGATGCGACCTTGCAGCAATCGGAGGGGTTCTGGCAGGAGTGGTCCGGCCGTGGCACCTCCCAAGGACGCTGGCGGGCCGCGGTGCTGCGTTCACTCATCACCTTGAAGGCGCTGATCTACACCCCAACCGGCAGAATCGTCGCCGCCCCGAAGACTTCCCTCCCGGAGCATCCCGGCGGGGTGCGGAACTGGGACTATCGGTACTGCTGGATTCGTGACGCCACATTCACGCTGAACGCATTGGTGCTCACCGGGCACGTCGATGAGGCGACCGCCTGGCGCGAGTGGTTGCTGCGCGCGGTTTCCGGTTCTCCGCAGGATCTCCAGATACTGTATGGGGTGACCGGAGTCCGGCGACTCGACGAACATGAGGCGCCCTGGTTGCCGGGATACGAGGGGGCATCGCCGGTGCGGCTGGGCAATGCGGCCTCCCGGCAATCTCAACTCGACGTCTATGGTGAGGTGATGGATACGCTCCACCTGGCCCGCATGAGTGGCATCGCTCCGGAGCCGGAAGCCTGGAGTGTTCAGACCTCCCTGCTCACGTTTCTCGAGGAGGCATGGCAGGAGCCGGATGAGGGCCTGTGGGAGGTCCGGGGACCCCGGCGCCATTTCACGCACTCCAAGGTGATGGCCTGGGTCGCTTTCGACCGGGGCATCAAGGATGCCGAGCGGGACGGACTGGATGCGCCGCTCGCGCGCTGGCGTTCGGTTCGGGAAGCAATTCATGCGGAGGTGTGCGCTCGGGGATTCGATCCCGGCTGCAACGCCTTCGTCCAGTCCTACGGGACGCGGAATTTCGATGCGAGCCTGCTGTTGATCCCGCAGGTGGGATTTCTCCCGCCCGACGATGCACGTGTGCTCGGAACCATTGCCGCCATCGAACGCGACCTGTTGGTCGACGGGCTGGTCCTGCGCTACTCGACGCAGACGGGGGTGGATTCCCTTCCGCCGGGAGAGGGCACTTTCCTGCCCTGCTCGTTCTGGCTGGCCGATGCCTTTCTCCTGACGGGGCGGCGCGAGGAAGGGGAGAGGCTGTTCGAACGTCTGTTGGCTCTTTCCAACGACGTCGGCCTGCTGGCTGAAGAATACGATCCGCGCCGCAAGCGCATGCTCGGCAATTTTCCGCAGGCAATGACACACATGGCATTGGTCAATACCGCCAGATTGGCCTCGATGACGGCGCGCGAGGCCAGGAGCGCGAGCGCTCAGGGCGAGAGGCCGACCACGGCGCCGGTGCGTCGAATCTGACCCGCCTGCGCTCCGTCTCGCTGCGCTGCGGGATCAAGAACCCGCCGAGAGTGCCGATGCCCCGGAAATGAAATACAAATCATCGACCGCTCTTGACGGGTTGCCCCCCATGCAGCCGCCTCCCATCCCCACCGATGAAGCCGCCAGACTGGCGGCGTTGTATCGCCTTGCGCTGCTCGACACCCCCGCCTGCGAATCCTTCGACCGGATCACGCGGCTCGCTGCGAAGGCGATGGGAGTGCCGATGCTGCTGGTCTCCCTGGTCGACACCGACCGGCAGTGGTTCAAATCCTGCATCGGACTCGATGCGACCCAGACCTCGCGGGAGGTCTCCTTTTGCGGGCATGCGGTGTTCGAGCGGCGTCCGCTGATCGTGCCGGATGCCACGAAGGATCCGCGATTTGCGGGCAACCCGCTCGTCACCGGGCCGCCGTATGTCCGCGCGTATCTGGGAATTCCGGTGTTCACCCTGGATCACCAGCCGATCGGCACGCTCTGCGCGATCGACGTGCTGCCGCGGAACTTCACGGACGAGGAAATCGGGACGATGCACGATTTCGCCGACATTCTCGAGGAGACGATCAATGCGAACGAGCTGGCCGTGCAGGCGGAGGCTGTGCTGCACTACGCGGCGCAGCGTGAGCGCCTGTTCCGGGAGACGTTCGAGGAGTCGGCCGTCGGCATCGTGCATGCGGCGTGCACTGGTCGCCTGCAGCGGGTCAACCAGAGGGCATGCGATTTGCTGGGCTTCGATCGGACCGAGTTGCACGCCATTCCGCTGCTCGGACTCACCCAGGCAGAGGATGCACCGCGGCACGCCGCCCTCCTGGAAGACTTGTTGGCCAACCAGATCCCGGACTACCGGATTCAAACGCGATTTCGAACCAAGAGCGGGGAGCCCCGGCGCGTGCTCCTGTCGGTCGCATTGGCGAAATCGGAATCGGGGCAGCCGGACCACCTGATCGTCACTTTCGAGGGAATGCCGGACTCCGGGCAACGCCGATCCAGGCGGCAGGCCGGAGGCGAACTCCGACGGCTCTGAATCTGTGATGCAGTGCCGGTCAAGCGGACGATGTTCCCGCCGCTATCAGGGGGAGGGAACCTGAATCACCATTGTCATGGGTTCGCGAATTCAGGCGGGGACTGCGGGAATATATGAGTTGTGAAGTCGAACATCGGGACGGAGTCATCCACATCAGCGGCGAATTGACGATCTATGCGGCCGCTTCCGTCAAGGATGCCATGGTCGCCGCCCTGGGCCGGAACGATGACGCCTGCCGGGTCGATGTCTCGCAGGTCTCGGAAATAGAC
>JBBIKV010000002.1:31590-98702 GCA_037445285.1 Nevskiaceae bacterium
GTGGCTGCTGATGTTGCAGAAGGCGTGCTCGTCGAATGCCCGGGAATTCGCACTGACCGGTTCCAGCGAGGTCGTTACCGAGGCGCTGGAGCTGCTCCATCTCGGCACGCGCCTGAGTTCGAATGCGCACCGCGTACCGGCGCCGGCCGCATTGGACGATGCGCGATGAGCAGGGATCCCGCGCTCGACACGTTCATTGCGGAGAGTCACGAACTGCTGGCGATCATGGAGGCGGTGCTCCTCAAATGCGAGCGGGGCGAAAGCGAGCCCGAAGCAGTCAATGAGCTGTTTCGGGCCGCCCACACGATCAAGGGATCCTCGGGGCTGTTCGGTTTGGACGCCATCGTTGCCTTCACGCACGTGGTCGAGAGCACGCTCGATCGCATCCGCGCGGAGAATGCGGGCATCGGTCCGCGCCTTGCCGCCGCTCTCCTGGAATGCCGGGATCACATCAACGGCCTCGTCGAGGGGGCGGCGGCCGGGCAGGTCTCGGGCGCGGCGGAGCGGCAGGCCGCGGGCTCCGCGATATTGCAACGGCTGAATCGGGAGTCCGGCCACTCATCGAACGCCGCCGTATCGGCGCCGGCCGTCGCACCCGTGCGCGATTCGCGGGCAGCCGATGAAGCACCGACCGGCGCGTTCGCGGACGTGCGTGTGCATGCGGACAGCTGGCACATCTCGGTGCGGTTTTCCGCCGATGTTCTCCGAAACGGCATGGACCCGCTGTCGTTCGTCCGCTATCTGGGGTCCTTCGGCGTCATTACGGAGCTCGAGGTGATCGACGGCGACCTGCCGGATATGGAGCGGTTCGACCCCGAGTCCTGCTATCTGGGGTTCGAGATCGGCTTCAAGACGGACGCGGACGCCACGAAAATCGAGGCTGCCTTCGACTTCGTGCGGGAGGATTGCAGGCTGCGCATCGTGCCCCCGCAATCCTCGTCGGCCGGTCGCCGACAGCCGGCTCAGCCTGCGGCTCCGGCTGCGGAGGCCGAAGGCGATCGCGGCCCCGCGAGATCCACTGTCGATGCGAGGGGGGTGGACGCACGCTCGATCAGGGTGGATGGCGACAAGCTCGATCGGTTCATCGACCTGATCGGCGAACTCATCATCGCAGGAGCCGCGACCGGATCCCAGGCGCGGTCCGCCGGGTTGCCCCGCCTCACCGAATCCGCGCTGCATCTGGCGCGCATCGTCGAGGAGGTACGGGATCAGGCATTGAAGCTGCGAATCGTGCAAATCGGCAGCACGTTTTCCCGCTTCCAACGCGTGGTCCGGGACGTCGCGCGCGAAAGCGGCAAGGAGATCAATCTCGAAGTCAGCGGTGGCGAAACGGAACTCGACAAGACCCTGGTGGAGCGCATCGCCGATCCGCTCACCCACCTGGTGCGCAATGCCATCGATCACGGCATAGAGAAGCCCGAAGCGCGCCGCAATCTCGGCAAGTCCGGCGCGGGTACCGTCCGACTGCATGCCTACCATGATGCGGGGTCGGTGATCATCGAGGTGGCCGATGACGGTGGCGGCCTGAACCGCGACCGTATCCTGCAAAAAGCGATCCAGCGGGGTCTCGTGCCGGAGGGCGCCACGCTCACCGACGCGCAGGTATACGAATTGATCTTCGAGCCGGGGTTCTCGACGGCCGAGCAGGTGACGAACCTGTCCGGCCGGGGAGTCGGCATGGACGTGGTCAAGAGCAATGTGACCGCGCTTCGCGGCAGCGTCGAGATCGACAGCGAGGAGGGCAGGGGAACCCGGGTCAAGCTGCGGCTGCCTCTCACGCTCGCCATCATCGACGGATTTCAGGTGGGCGTGAGATCGTCGTCGTTCGTAATTCCGCTGGATCTCGTCGAGGAATGCGTCGAACTGGAGTCAACCGCCGACGACGGCGCAGAGGCCTCACGCGGCCACATCACGCTGCACGGCTCCGTGTTGCCGCTGGTTCACCTGCGCGAGATGTTCGAATTCGGAGGAGCGGCGGCAAGTCGTCAAAGCGTGGTCGTGGTTCGCGGCGGCGGGAAGCGGGTGGGCATCGTGGTGGACGAGCTGTTGGGTGAATTACAGGCCGTCATCAAGCCGCTGTCACGGCTGTTCAGGCAACTGCAGGGAATTGGTGGATCGACGATTCTGGGCAACGGCCGGGTCGCCCTCATCCTCGATGTCCCGGGCCTCATCGAGCGGGGTCAGGCCCGGTCGACTCTGGCGTACGGAGTGCACTTTGCCGCCCCGGCGGCGGCGGGTCAGTCGTACGGTTAACGTGGAAATCATCGGAGTCAACCAATGTTCAAGCATATGAAGGTCGGCACGCGGCTCAGCCTCGGCTTCGGGGCGGTGTTGCTGATCCTGGCGGTCGTCACCGGCCTGGGCCTCGCGCAATTGTCCGGTCTCAACGCCGCGATGAAGTTTGCGATCGAGGACAAATACGCGAAAGTCGCGCTCGCCAACGATGTGTCCTTCCGCGTCATGGACAATGCGAGAATGCTTCGCAATATCGTGCTGCTCACCGATGACGGCGGCATGACGAGCAACAAGGAAAAATATCAGGAAAACGTCACCATCGACAACGAGTCCCTGAAGGAACTCGAGCGCACGGCGAACGAGGCGAAGGAGAAGGAACTGCTGAGGCAGATACGCGAGAGCCTGGACGTCTACCGGGTCTACGCGGGCGAGGTCATGACCCTGGCAATGACCGGGAAGAAGCAGGAGGCCGTGAAGATACTGTACGGGGAGAGGTACCAGACTCAAGCGCGCTTCTTCGCCAGCCTCAAGAACATGACGGATTTCGAGATTCAGCAGATGCACGAAGCGAGCACCACGGCCGCCGAACGCTACGCGGCCGCTCGCACGCTCCTGATCGGACTCGCATTCGCCGCCATTCTCCTGGGCGTCGGCGTCGCATTCTGGATCACCCGCACCATCACCCGCCCGGTCCATGAAGCCCTCGAGGTGGCAAAGCGGCTGGCCGAAGGCGACCTGACCGTGAGCATCACGGCGAACTCCAGGGACGAGATGGGACTGCTGCTCGAGGCCATGGGGAAAATGGTGTCGAAGCTTTCCCAGGTCATCGGCGAGGTGCGTTCGGCGACCGACAATCTGTCATCCGCGAGCGAGCAGGTGTCCGCCACCGCGCAATCCCTGTCCCAGGGCTCCACCGAGCAGGCGTCGAGCGTCGAGGAGACCTCGGCGTCCGTGGAGCAGATGACCGCCTCCATCGCCCAAAACACAGAGAGCGCCAAGGTCACGAATCAAATCGCCACCAAGGCGTCGGTCGAGGCCAACGACGGCGGTGAGGCGGTGGGGAAGACCGTGGAGGCGATGAAGCAGATCGCCAAGAAGATCTCGATCATCGACGACATCGCCTATCAGACGAACCTGCTGGCGCTGAATGCCGCCATCGAGGCGGCCAGAGCCGGGGAGCATGGCAAGGGATTCGCCGTCGTGGCCGCCGAAGTGCGCAAGCTCGCCGAGCGTTCCCAGGTGGCGGCTCAGGAGATCGGGGAGGTGGCGGGTTCGTCCGTCGACCTCGCCGAACGGGCGGGGACTCTGCTCCAGGCCATCGTGCCGTCGATTTCCAAGACGGCCGATCTCGTGCAGGAAATCGCCGCCTCGAGTCAGGAACAGTCGGCGGGGGTGAGCCAGATCAACTTGGCGATGAACCAATTGTCGCAGTTGACGCAGCAGAACGCCTCGGCAAGCGAAGAATTGGCGGCGACTTCCGAGGAGATGAGCGGTCAGGCCCAGCAACTCCAGGAGACCATGGCGTTCTTCAAGATCACGGGAGGCGCGATCCGGCATCACGCGCCGGGCGGCGCCAGGACCGCGCTCAGAAGCGCTTCGGCGTCCTCCTTCCGCACGGCGCCGGCCCGTTCGAGCGGGGAGTCGAGCGCCCAAGAGATCGACGACCTTTTGTCCCGCGAAACGGGAAAACCGCAGTCCACGGGGAACGGCCACGAGGCCGCGGCCCGCCCGGACGAACGGCACTTCGTACGGTTCTAGGAACGGATCCATGGCGCACACATCACCGACCTCGTCGATACCGCGCACCGAGCGCCGTCACGACCAGGATCAATATCTGACCTTCGTGCTCGGCAAGGAGACGTTCGCAATCGGCATCCTGCGGATCAAGGAAATTCTCGAATACGAGCCGCCCACCGACGTGCCCCTGATGCCGGCGTTCATCCGTGGAGTCGTTAACCTGCGCGGCGCGGTGGTGCCGGTGATCGACCTGTGCGCGAGGTTCGGCAAGCCCATCAGCGCGGTGAACAAGAGGACCTGCATCGTGATCCTCGAGGCGCGGACGCATGGCGAGAGCCACGTGCTGGGAGTGGTGGTCGATTCCGTGAACGAAGTGCTCGGGATTCCTCACACGGAGATCGAACCTCCGCCGAGCTTCGGTGCGGCGCTGCGGGCGGATTTCATCGAGGGAATGGGGCGCGTGGGCGGCAAATTCGTCGTCCTCCTCGATGTGGACCATGTCCTGTCGATCGACGAGATGGAATCCATGGCGGTCGCCGGCACACCCGGCGCGAGGCATTGAGCCATGTCCGCCCGAGCGACAGGGTCATGAGCGCCTCGTCCCAGGAAGTGTTCCGGCCGGGGGAGGATTCGTTGGACGGGCGTATCGACGGAGCGTATCTGGAGGCGCTGCCGATCTTGGCCGATCAGATCGAGAACGCGCGCCTGCAGTCGGAGGAGGCGATCGTCAGCCTGAGCGCGCGATTCCGCGGGATCGTCGCGAGTCTCGACAACGCCGTGTCGGCCTCGCAGCAGGTGTCCGGGGACGGCGGCAAGGATCTGCAAAGCGCGATGGACGACGGCCGGCGGCAGCTTCTCAAGGTCGTCGATGCCTTGACCGCCATCCAGGACAGCCGGGCGACCCTGATCGTAGAAATTCGTTCCCTCGGCGCCTACACCGAGGAATTGCGCGAAATGGCGAAGAGGGTGGAGATGATCGCCTTCAACACCAACATGCTGGCGTTGAATGCGGCGATCGAGGCGGCGCACGCGGGAGGGGACGTGGGACGCGGGTTCGCGGTCGTCGCGCAGGAGGTGCGGCACCTCGCGACCGCATCGCGCGAAACGGGCCAGGTCATCGGGAAGAAGATCGGCGTCATCAACGACTCCCTGGGACGAATCCTCGGCGCCAACGAACGTGTGACCGAGGAGGAGAGCTTGGCCATCAAGGCTTCCGAGGCGCGCATCAACGGCGTGCTCGAACACTTCGGAGGCATGACGGAGCGCCTGCTCGGGTCGGCCGAGAAGTTTCGCCGCGAGGGCGCGGTCATCAAGGACGAGGTGATGGAGTCGATGGTGCAGCTGCAATTCCAGGACCGGGTCGGGCAGATCCTCTCGCACGTGGTCGAGAGCATCGATGAACTGCGAGCGCTGGCGCGATCGGGCGGCGGCGATGCGGCCGGCGGCCGCGGGGTGACGGCGACCGAATACCTGCGCGAGATGGAGCGGCGCTACACCACCGAGGAGCAGCGGCGCATCCATTCGGGCACGGCCGCGAAAACCGTCGCGCCGCAGGCGCCGGAGTTTTTCTGACAGGAGCAGTTTATGTCGAAGCGTATTTTGATCGTCGATGACTCCGCCTCGGTGCGTCAGGTGGCCGGCATGGCGCTGACGCGCGCCGGCTACGAGGTGGTCGAGGCGAACGACGGGGAGGATGGGGTGAGCAAGCTCACCGGCAAGCTGCATCTCATCATCAGTGACATCAACATGCCGCGCATGAACGGCATCGAGTTTCTGAAGACGGTCAAGGCGCATGCGGGCTACAAGTTCACGCCCGTCATCATGTTGACCACGGAGGCCGGCGATGACAAGAAGGCCCTGGGCCGCGCGGCGGGTGCCAAGGCCTGGATCACGAAGCCCTTCCAACCGCAGACCCTGATCGATGCGGTGTCGAAGCTCGTTCTCGCCTGAGTCCGCAGAATCCGCGACACTTGATGTATCCCGTCGCCATCAGCGATGCGGAGTTCGCCGAGGTGCGGGCGCTCGCGCTGCGCCTTGCCGGAATCAGCCTGAACGCATCGAAGAAGGCCCTGGTGGTGAGCCGCTGGGGCAAAAGGCTCGCCCACCATCGGCTGCGGACGTTCCGCCAGTATCTGGATCTCCTCCAGGACGCACGCTCCCGGGACGAACTGCAGATATCCCTCGACCTGCTCACGACCAACGAAACCTATTTCTTCCGTGAGCCCCAGCATTTCGACTTCCTGCGCCAGGATCTGATCCCGGGCCGCGACACAGGCCGACCGTTTCGAATCTGGAGTGCGGCGTGTTCGAGCGGCGAGGAGCCCTACAGCATCGCGATGCTGCTCGCGGCCCATATCGCCGATGCGAACTGGGAGGTCATGGGCACCGACATCAGCACCCGGGTGCTCGACAGCGCCCGCGTCGGATTGTACGACTCGACGCGCACCCGGCACATACCAGCCGAGTATCTGCGGCGATTCTGCCTGAAGGGTGTCGGTCCCCAGGAGGGCAAGATCCTCATCGCCCGCTCCATCCGCGACAAGGTTCAGTTTCAGCAGGTGAATTTGAATGAACCGCTGCCCGGACTGGGGCAGTTCGACGTCATCCTGCTGCGAAACGTGATGATCTATTTCTCCACGGCCACGAAGGCGCAGATCGTGGCGAGGCTGATCGGGCATTTGCGGCCGGGCGGGCACCTGCTGATCGGGCATTGCGATACGCTGCACGGGGTGGCCCACAGTCTGACAACGGTGAAGGCCTCGATCTATCGGAAGCCGTTTCCGTGAACGGTGCCACGGTGCCGCAGCGTTTCCTGCCCATCGGGGACTACTACTTCGGCAGCGACCCGATCCGCGTCCACACGGTGCTGGGAACCTGCATAGCCATCACCCTCTGGCATCCGGTATCCCGGCTGGGGGGCATCTGTCACTACCTTCTGCCTACACGTGGATCTTCCTCGACATCGATGCGCGCCCCCCGGGGGGTGTACGCCGATGAGGTGATGCTGCTGTTCGGCGAGTCGCTGCGCCGCTCGCGCACCCGGCCAAAGGAGTATGTCGTCAAAATCTTCGGAGGAGGCAACATGTTTCCCGACCAGATGCGCGGTCTGGGATGCACCGGCCGGGGCTGCACCGATCCGCTCCGTGAAGCGTGTCCCAGCGTGGGATGCAAGAACATCTTTGCAGGGCGCCGGCTGCTCGCGGAGGGCGGCTTCTCGATCACGGCGCAGGACGTGGGCGGCCACGGCAGCCGGCAGGTCCTGTTCGACATCTGGAACGGCGACGTGTGGGTGCGTCAGGGCGGAACCATGGGCGAGAGCCTCTCGGTGGCGGTATGAAGCCCATCAACGTGCTGATCGTCGACGACTCGGCGGTGGTGAGGCAGGTTCTGTCGGAGCAGCTCGCCGCCGACCCGTCGATCAGCGTGCTCGCGGCGGTCGCGGACCCGATCTTTGCCATGGCGAGGATGAAGCTGCATTGGCCGGATGTCATCGTCCTGGACGTCGAGATGCCGCGAATGGATGGACTTACCTTCCTGCGCAAGATCATGGAGGAGCGCCCGACGCCCGTCGTGATCTGTTCCACATTGACGGAAAAGGGCGCGGCCACCACGCTGGATGCCCTCGCAGCGGGGGCAGTGTGCATCGTCACCAAGCCGAAGGTCGGTCTGAAGCGCTTCATGGAGGATGCGTCGGCCGATCTCATCAGCGCCGTCAAGACCGCGGGTCACGCCAATGTGGCCCGCCTGAAGCCGGCCGCGGGGGCGGGGGCGGGTGACAACGGATGCCGGGTCGTGGCGAAGATCGGCGCGGACGCCGTCGCCGGCCCGCCCGGCAACGGCGCGATGACCAAGACGACCGAGCGCATCGTCGCCATTGGCACCTCGACCGGCGGCACCCAGGCGCTCGAGCGGGTACTGACCGGCCTGCCGCGGGGGAGTCCTGGCATCGCGGTCGTGCAGCACATGCCGGAAAAATTCACCGCGGCATTTGCCGCGCGGCTCGACAAACTCTGCCAGGTCAACGTGAGTGAAGCGGTCCACGGAGAGCGATTGCTGCCCGGGCACGTGCTCATCGCTCCCGGAGGCAAACACCTGATGCTGCGACGCAGCGGTGCCTATTATTATGCGGAGGTGGTGGACGGTCCCCTGGTCAACCGGCACAAGCCGTCCGTCGACGTGCTGTTCCGCTCCGTGGCGAAGTGCGCCGGCGGGAACGCCAGCGGCATCATCATGACCGGCATGGGGGACGATGGTGCACGCGGCCTGCTCGAAATGCGGGACGCGGGCGCCCCGACGGCGGCGCAGGACGAAGCCTCCTGCGTCGTGTTCGGCATGCCGAAAGAGGCGATCCGGCTCGGCGGGGCTCAGAACGTCCTGCCGCTATCGAGGATCCCGCAGCTCATCATCGACTGGGGACGTGGCTAGCCGCCTTCTCCTGCATTCGTGCGTCGAGGCCCGGGCGCAGAGCCCACTTCCACATCCTCTCGTTGGGCCACGGGAGCACCATGAACCAATGTTCGAGCACGGCGAGCGCCAGCAGACTGGTCGACAGTGCGTACGCCGCGGCCTTGAACGGGTCGTCGGCCGCCAGCACCCTCTGCAGCAAGACATACACCACGATCGTCGAGGCGCTGACGGACAAGGGAAAGAGGAAGTTCATGCTGCGCTTGCGAAAGAATCCCTTGAGGTACTGCAGGTGCGCCGGCAGCAGCTTCTCACCGACATTGGGGACTCCAAGAAAGAGGTTCAATTTGGCGCTGAGCCGCATGGCCCAGAGGATCAGGAACGTCCACAGGCCGACCTTGTTCGCCGCCTGCCGGCTCGCGAGGACGATGCATGCAGCCACGGCCAGGGTGGCAATCTCGTTGTAAATGATCGCTTCCGAGGCGTGCGCGAAGTGGCGCCAGCCGGAACAACGCTCCATACAGGCGTGTTTGCGGGGCCCGGTCACGAATCCCATCAAAAAGCTCATCTCCAACCAGCCCCACACGATGATCGCCCCGGTGAAGGCGGTGTACGCGCCCCGGGGGGTGACGTCGTCGAAGGTCGAATGCAGCGCATAGGCCGCACCCAACCCAGCCAGCGTGGCGGCGCCCATGCTCCAGCGGAAAGTGTATTGCGGCAGACCGTCCAGGAACAGGATGACGCCCGTGGTGAACCACCATACCAGCACGGCGTAGACGGCCGGAGCGGCGAAGTCCGTCATGAATCCCGGGTCCCGGTCATCGGCGGCGCATTCACCAGGCCGGCGCCATGCAAACCTGGGCCGGCAGCCGATGGCGCTGGACGGGCAGGGCATACAGGCGGGCGAACGTCACGGTTGCCGCAACCGCCAGTCCGATCCTTTTCAACGTGCCGATGAGGCCGCCCTGCGCCCTGGCCGCCGCGGTGGCGACGGAGATGCGCCGCAGCCGCTCCAGTCCCGCATGAAACCGCGGGTTCTCGATGTCGAGTGACAGCGGAAACACCTGTTTGGAGATTTCGCTGGTGATGCGGAACACCGTGAAGTCGTACTCCGTCGGATCCATCCTGAACGCCTTGTGCATCAGGGGCCGCTGGTGATCGCGGACGTACATGGTGGCAAACACGGCCAGCACGAAAAACCGGATCCAGAGTTTGTTGTGACCCCGCAGCAGGTGGGGATTCGCGCGCATGATGAGCGCGAAGGCCTCGCCATGCCGGAACTCGTCGTTGCACCAGCGCTCGAACCAGCGAAATATCGGGTGGAACCGATGTTCCGGGTGACGTTCGAGATGCCGGTAGATGGTGATGTAGCGGGCGTAGCCGATCTTCTCGGAGAGATAGGTGGCATAGAAGATGAACTTCGGACGGAAATGGGTGTACTTTTTGTCCCGCCTCAGGAACCCCAGGTCGACTCCGACGCCGAAATCCTTCAGTGCCTGGTTGATGAACCCCGCGTGACGCGCCTCATCGCGGGCCATGAACCCCATGAGGTCGCGCACGTCCGGATTCTGGACCCGCCGCTTGATCTCGCTGTACAGGACGCATCCGGAGAATTCGGCGGTGACGGAACTGATGAGAAAATCGAGGAATTCCTGGTGCAGGTCCGGGGGAAGCCGCCGCACCTCGGCATCGAATTGCGCGTTGCGCTCGAAATGGTCGGCATTCACGTCGCGCTCGAACTCGGCCATCATGCGATCCCATTCCTCACGCACGGGATCCATGTTCAGACGCTCCAGAGCGGCATAGTCGGTCTTGTAGAAGCGCGGGCTCAAGAGGGTGTTGGCCTCCGCCTTGCGGGTCGCCGCAGCCGTCGAGTCGATCGCGATTGCATCGTTCATCATGACTTGTCCTTGTGGCGGCCGCTGGCCAGCAAAATATCCGCGAAGGCGCCTGCATTCGTGGGCCCGAACACCTCCAAATCCACGTGTCGGCCCGTCGACGGATCGTCGAGCGACAGCCGGCCGTCGGCCCAGCGCGTCAGCCGAAACGGCGGCGTTGAGCCGATGTGGTCCGCACGGCGTTCGCGCACCAGACCGCGCAGCACGCCCCGCACGAAGCCGTTGGTTCCGGGCTGCAGGGTATAGGTCAGCCGGCCGTCGGCACCGTCGAATACCAGTACGGTGCCGTCGGCGCGATCCTCGAAACGCAGATCATGGCTCTCGACGACCGCGCTGACCGGCGGCTGCGCCGGCGCATAGCCGGTGAGGCGGGCCGCTGCGACGATCAGCAGCGTCGAGATGACGAGTCCGCCCGCGCCCAGCAAAAGGCCGCGGGGCAGCCCGGCAGCGGATGCGGATGCGCCGCTCATGACTCAGGCCACCGCCGCCGAGCGGGATCCGGCGCTCCGCAGCGCGCCGGGCGGCGTCGCGGGAGCCCGCTGGCGCAGCACGTCGCCCCGGGCTGCATTGGCGCCCGACTCTGCGGTCAGCGCCGCTTCCAGGATCTGCGCCACTTTCTGCGCGTCCGGCAGGGCGCGAAAGCCGGGCTGCGGACGCGTGAACCGCCCCGGCCGCACGTGCGGCCAGGTAATCAGATAGCCGACCCGCTGCCCTACCGGCAGCGCCATCGCCAGATCTCCGTCACCGCTCCGATGGATTTTCAGCGCGACATTGTCGATGAGCTTGAACGGCACGTTCAGGGTGATCGGTACCGCGACACCGTGACGCAGGAGTACGCGCTTGGTGGTGATGCTGTACACGGTCGAGCGAGCATTCAGGAACGCGAGCAGTGAAAGCACCGCGAAGGCCAGAGCACCGAGCAGCGCCAGGAACAGGCACGAGACGACGATGGTCCGGGCGTCTTGGCCCTCCGTGACGCCCACCGCGATCCGCCAAAGCACCAACAGGGAGAAATAGACGGCCACCTTGCGCACATGATAGGCGCGCACGGCGAGCGTCCTCCAATCCGGTGCGCCCTGCCACAACAGGCGCTCGCCCTCGGGCAATTCCGCCGGCAGGCCACGATGTGGTTCGAAGTCGAAGTCGTCGTGGCTCATAACAGCGGCTCCGCGCGCGCCGCGGTGGCATAAAGGTTGCCGCCCGCATAATAGGCCATGATCCGGTCCTCTTCGCGCCGGGTGACCTGATCGGGATCGGCCAGCGTCGGCACGTGGGCGAACTGCGAGCCGAGAATGGATTTCACGTTGATGCGGCGGCGCGCGGCGTCGAACTTCACGAAGTTGATGGGCAGCAGCACGCGGCGCGCCTGCGCCGTTTCCAATTCCAGATATCTGATCTGCGGTTCTGCCCTGTCCACCCAGATGTCCTTCACCACCCCCCCCAATTCCCTGTCCGCTCCATAGACCTCCATCCCCCGTGGATCGGGATCCTGGCTTGCCACGGTGTACGCGGTGGCCACCCGGGCAGGGACGATCAGGGGCAGGCCGTCGAGAGTGTGATCCGGATGGTTGGCACGTTCGGCATAGGCCGCCGGTCCGACCGCGTCGAGCATCGGATTGCCGGTGGGCTGCAGAGGTGCGCCCGGATAAGCGCCCAGCGGCTTCGCCAAAATCGGCCGGCGGTCGCCGGTGCCCCCCGGCGCATGCACCGGGGATCCGTCGGCGAGCAGAAACGTCTTCGGCGAGGGCATGGCGGGAAAGCCCTGGACGGTCACGTTCGCGGAACGATCCGATTCGAGGGGGTAGCCCTCGCGCTTGTCTTCCTTGCGCAGATAGATGATGAGACCCGCGAAGAAGATCCAAAACGCATAGAGCACGATCTGAGCTACGTCGATATATCCGGTTATGGCGCCCTTGTTCATCACTCAATCCCCTTAAAGAAAATCAATTGGGAAATTCGGCCAGGTCGTATTCCGTCGGATCGCCCCGTGACACCTGCACACCGGAGCGCACCAACGGTCCTATCGCCACCAACGTTGCGAACAACAAGATGATTTCGATCTGGTAGACGGCGGCGTAGCCGGTCGATGCGCCGGTCAGCGTGGGACCGAGAGCGCCGTGCACCGCGAGACTGGTAATCCCGTCACGCACCGCACCGCCCAACGCGATGGCTAGACCGGCGCTGGTGGCCTGCACGGCGCCCCAGGCACCCAGAGCGAGGCCGCTCTCGCCGTTTCGCTCGCGCGCCATGGCGCCGGCAAGCGTGCCGACGGAGAAGAAGCCGCCCCCGAACCCGATCATGAGCACCCCGATGCGAAACATCTGGGGTGAATCCATGGGAGCCGCGAAAATGACCGCCGCGAATGCGAACAGGCCGAGCAAGGCGCCATAGGCGGCAATCCGATAGGGATCCGCACCGTGACCCAAAAAACGGGCGGCGATGGAAAATGCCGCGAGCATGCCTCCGGCGAGCATGGCCGTGAGCGCCGTGGTCGCGGCCACGGGCAGGTGCAGCACCTCTCCTCCATAGGGTTCGAGGACGATGTCCTGCATGTTGAAGGCGGCCGTCCCCAAGCCGACGGCCACCAGGAACCTGATGGCCCGGCTGTGCTGCGTGAATGCCCGCCATGAGTCCCTGAATTTCGCCGTGGATTCCGCGGCGACACGCACGGTGCCGCGGGCCTCCTGCTTCCAAAGCGCCGTGAGGTTCAAGGCCATCGTCATGACCGCCGCCCCCTGGATGACCTGGATCAGACGGATCTCGCTGAAATTCGCCAGAAGCCGGCCAAAGGTCAGTCCCGCGCCGACCATGCCCACCAACAACATCACGTACATCAACGCAATCACCCGGGGCCGGACCGCCTCCGGGGCCATGTCGGTGGCGAGCGCCAGGCCGGCTGTCTGGGTGGTCTGCAACCCGGCGCCGACGAGCAAAAACGCGAACGCGGAGGCCACCTGACCGATCCAGATCGGGCCATGGGTGTCGCCGGACAGGATCAACAGCGCGAACGGCATGATGGCGAGGCCGCCGAACTGGAGCAGCGTGCCCATCCAGATGTAGGGAACCCGTCGCCAGCCGAGCGCGGAGCGGTGATTGTCGGAGCGGAAGCCGATGAAGGCGCGAAAGGGCGCGAACACGAGCGGCAGTCCGACCATCAACGATACCAGCCAGGCGGGCACGCCCAGTTCGACGATCAGAACCCGGTTCAGCGTGCCGATCAGCAAGACCATGGCGATGCCGACGGACACCTGGAACAGCGACAACCGCAGAAGCCGCCGGAGCGGCAGTTCGGCGGTGGCGGCATCGGCAAAGGGCAGGAACTCGGTTCCGATGCGCATCCACCGACGGGTGAGTCTTTCTCCGATGCGATTCATGGCCTCACCAGTTCCATTGCCTGAGATTTGTAAAAGCCGCTGGTGATCCGCCGCGTCCGGCCGACGCGCCAGCCGCGAAGGGCCGGCTCCGCCGACAGACGCTTTCTGAGCGTCGCTTCGGAGACGGGTTCCAACGCCGGAGCCCGATCGCCCCGGGGAAACAGCCGTCCCATGGTCCACATCACCGTCAGTGCCGGAGTCCTGGGCGCGAACGTGAATACGATGGAACGTTCGGTGCGGGATGCGAAGCTGGCCAGCACGCGCACGACATCCTCGGCGCGATAATGGATCAACGAGTCCATCGCGACCACGTGGGTGAACGAGCCGAGACCCGGATCGAACATGTCCCCCACCCGGAAATCGATGCTGCCGGCGCGCAACACATCCGGTACCCTCTGCCGGGCCAGGCTCACCAGAGTCGGGGACAGGTCGATCGCAACGACGCCCGCGCCGCGATGCGCCGCTTCCACGCTGAGGGCTCCGGTGCCGCATCCGGCATCGAGGATGCGCGTGCCCTTGAGGTTTCCGGGGAGGAACCCGAGGAGCGTGCTGCGCATGGAGTCGCGGCCCGCGCGCACCGTCGCGCGTATCCTGCTGACCGGAGCCGTCGACGTCAGCCGGGCCCACGCGTCGACGGCGGTCCTGTCGAAATAGGTCTCCAACTCCCCGCGGCGCGCTCGATAATCGACGGCGGCCATCAGTCGAACCCCAGCAGGTCGAAAATATCTCGGTCCTTCATGGATTCAGCCACCAGGGGATCGGTCCCGTCCCACAGTGCCTGCGCGAGCCTCAGATATTCGGTCTGTACCGCCGCAAGTTCGGGAGAACTCTCCATTTCGAACAACGTGGCTTTCTTCAAGCGGCTGCGGCGGATGACATCGAGATCCGGAAAACGTGCCATCGTCTTCAGACCCACCCGCTCGTTGAACTTGTCGATCTGGTCGGTGCCCGCGCTGCGGTTCGCGATGACGCCGCCGAGTCGCACCGCGTAGTTCTTAGACTTGGCCTGAATCGCCGCGACGATCCGGTTCATGGCGAAAATCGAGTCGAAATCGTTGGCGGTGACGATCAACGCCCGGTCCGCATGCTGCAGGGGAGCCGCGAACCCTCCGCAGACCACATCGCCCAGGACGTCGAAGATCACGACGTCGGTGTCCTCCAGCAGGTGATGCTCCTTCAGCAGTTTCACGGTCTGCCCCACTACATAACCCCCGCAGCCGGTGCCGGCAGGCGGCCCACCGGCCTCGACGCACATCACGCCGTTGTACCCCTGGTAGACGAAGTCCTCGATGCGAAGTTCCTCCGAATGGAAGTTCACCGATTCGAGCACGTCGATGACCGTGGGCATCAACCGCTTGGTGAGTGTGAAGGTCGAATCGTGCTTGGGATCGCAGCCGATTTGGAGCACGCGTTTGCCGAGTTTGGAAAACGCCACGGACAGATTGGACGACGTCGTGCTCTTGCCGATGCCGCCCTTTCCGTACACCGCAAAGACTTTCGCATTGCCGATCTTCAGATTCGGATCCAATGGAACCTGGACGCTGCCTTCGCCGTCGGTCGGCCGCGCGGTCCGGAATTTCAGCGCCGATACCGGAACTGTGGCGGTGTTCATGCAGCTACCCCTTCGTAAATGCCTTCGAGTCGATCTTCCAATTCCTCGCCGGCGGAGCGGAGCGCCGCGAGCATCTTGTCATCGGGGTGCCAATACTTACGCTCGGACGCTTCGAGCAGGCGGTTTGCCACCTTGGCCGAGGCCGTGGGGTTGAGCTTGGCCAGTCGCGCGCGCATCTGCGGATCGAGGATGAACGTCTGCGTGATCTGTTGATACACCCAGGGCTGAACTTCGCCCGTGGTGGCCGACCAGCCCATGGTGTTGGTGACATGCACCTCGATCTGCCTGACGCCCTCGTAGCCGTGCTCCAGCATTCCTTCGTACCACTTGGGGTTCAAGGTCCGCGTGCGGGTCTCGAGCGCCACCTGCTCGGACAGGGTGCGTACCACGCTGCTGCCGGTGGTCTGATCGGCGATGTACACCGGCGCAGAGCGGCCGCCCTTGGCGCGGCGCACCGCGCTGTTGATCCCGCCCAGCGTGTCGAAGTACGTGTCCACGGTCGTGACCCCCAATTCCACCGAGTCCAGATTCTGATAGGTCAGGTCGACGTCGGCGAGCACGCTGTTCAACAGGCGCGCATGCTGCACCGGGTGGCCGGAGCGTCCATAGGCGAAGCTCTTGCGGCGGGTGTAGGTTTCCGCCAATTCCTCCTCGGCGTCCCAATGGCTGTTCTCGATCAGGTGATTGACGTTCGCACCGTAGGTGCTCTCCGCGTTTCCGTAGACGCGCAGCGCCGCGGTCTCGAGGTCGCAGCCGTGTTCCTCCTGGTAGCGCAGAGCATGCTTGCGGATGAAGTTGCGGTCGCCCGGTTCATCGGCGGACGCGGCCAGGAAGGCGGCCTCGGCGAGCAGTTTGATCTGCAGCGGGAGCAGGTCTCGAAAGATCCCCGACAGGGTCACCATCACATCGATGCGCGGCCGGTTCAGCTCATCGAGCGGAATCAGAGTGGCGCCTGCGATGCGTCCATAGGCGTCGAAGCGCGGCCGTGCGCCCATGAGCGCCAGGGCCTGTGCGATGGGTCCGCCTTCGGTCTTGAGGTTGTCGGTGCCCCAGAGCACCAGCGCGACGGACTCCGGCAGGGCGTTTCCCCCTGACACGTGGCGTTCGAGCAGCTTGGCGGCCTGCTGTGCGCCTTCGCGCACGGCGAAGGCGCTCGGGATGCGGAACGGATCGAAGCCGTGGAGGTTGCGCCCCGTGGGCAGCACCGCCGGCGTGCGGACCACGTCGCCGCCGGGGGCGGGCCGCAGGAACCGACCGTCGAGAGCGCGCAGTATGGCGTCGATCTCCCGGTTGTCCGCGAGCAGCCCATCGTAATGCCGCATGTCCTCTAACAGGGCGATGCGGGCCGCCGTGATTTCGACTCCGGCGCCCGCCAGGGCGGCTTCCGCCGTGGCTCCTCCGGCCAGCGCGGCCAGGGCCGCTCGCCGCCGCGCGGAATCGAACTCTGCCTCGGGCGCCGAACACTCCGTCATCGCCGCGAGAAAATCCACCCGCTCGGCGGTCGATGCGGGTCGGCCGACCACGTGCAGACCGTGCGGTATGAGCGTGTACTCCAATTCGAGAATTTGGCGGTCGAGGTGCGCGATGCAGTCGCGGGCGGCGTCGCCCGCCCAGGCAGGTTCGACCGTGGCGAGGTCGAGCGCCACCGCCTGCGCCTGGATCACCGCCGCAAGGGCGTCGCGCCGCTCCTCATCCTGGGCGGCCAGTCCGCGCCAGCTTTCGAGGGACTCCTTCAAATCGAGCAACCCGCGATACAGCCCCGCGTTCGCCACCGGCGGGGTGAGGTAACTGATGAGCGTGGCGCCGATGCGGCGCTTCGCCATGGTGCCCTCCGACGGATTGTTGGACGCATAGAGATAGAGGTTCGGCATGTCCCCGATCAAACGGTCCGGCCAGCAGGCGGCGGACATGCCGGACTGTTTCCCGGGCATGAATTCCAGTGCGCCGTGGGTGCCGAAGTGCAACACGGCGTGCGCGCCGAAATCCTCACGCAGGAACCGGTAGAACGCCGAGAAGGCGTGCGTGGGGGCGAATCCCTTCTCGAACAACAGGCGCATGGGATCGCCCTCGAAGCCGAAGGCGGGCTGCACGCCGACGAACACGTTGCCGAAGGCCGCACCCAGGACATGAATCGACGAACCGTCGCTCTGCTGCTTGCCGGGAGCCGGTCCCCACTGGGCCTCGATTTCCTTCAAATGACGCTCGCGACGCACATGCTCGTTCACCGGAATGCGTTTGTGGACGTTGGCCAGTGCGCCGAATTGACCGGCATTGCCGTTGATCACCCGGTCCCGCAATTCATCGACGCCGGCGGGTACTTCCACCCGATAGCCGGCGTCCTTCATCGCAGTCAAGGTGTTGAAGAGGGATTCGAATACCGACAGATAGGCGGCGGTGCCGGTGTTGCCGGCATTCGGCGGGAAATTGAACAGCACGACCGCCACCTTGCGCTCCGCGCGCAACGCGCGACGCATGGCGATGAGTTTGTCGACGCGTGCCGCGAGTGTCCGGGCGCGCTCCGGGCAGGACTGCATGTCCGCGGCCGAGTGGGCGGCGCCGAAAGTGCACGCATGTTCGCATCCGGTGCAGGTCACTCCCGCGCCGCCGGGCCGGCCGCCGAACACCATGGGGCCCGTGGCGCCGTCGAGCTCCGGAATGGCCACCATGATCGTGCTCTCGACCGGCAGCAGTCCGCGCTCCGACGCGCCCCATTCGCTCAGGGTCTGAAATTCCAATGGATGGGCGGCCACGTAGGGCACGTCCAGCCGGGCGAGCACGTCCTCCGCCGCCTTCGAGTCGTTGTAGGCCGGACCGCCGACCAGGGAAAAGCCGGTGAGCGAGACCAGCGCATCGATCTGCGCCACACCGTCCTTGACGAAGAAGCGGTCGATCGCTGGCCTGGAATCGAGTCCCGACGCAAAGGCGGGAACCACCCGCAGGCCGCGCGACTCCAACGCGGCGATCACGCCGTCGTAGTGCGCCGCATTGCCGGCCAGCAGATAGGATCGAAGCATCAGCACGCCGACCGTGCCCTTCGGGCCGGGTGCGAACGGCACATCCTCGGCCCGTTCGCTGTAGCGTCCGGGCATGCGCGGGTGATAGGCGCCCACTTCCGGATAGGCGATCGGCGCCTCCACCTTGACCGGCGAGCGCATGCCGGCCCGCTCACCGGTTGCATAACGGCTGATGAGGTAGCGGATCATGCTGCAGATGTTGTCTTCGGATCCGGCCAGCCAGTATTGCAGGGTCAGAAAGTAGGCGCGGACGTCCTGAGCAGTTCCCGGAATGAAGCGCAGCAGCTGCGGGATGCGGCGGAGCATCTTCATCTGGTCGGCACCGGCGGTCCGGGCGCCCTTGTCGCCATCCTTTTTCTTGGGACGCAGGCGTTTGAGCAATGCCATGACGCCGCTCTGCGGGCCGTCCATGTTGAACTTTCCCAGGCGGGTGAGGCGCACGACCTCCGCGGCGGACATCGCGCACACCATGGCGTCGCAACGATCGCGCCGCTCCTGCAATGCCTGGAGCACGGGACGGAAGTGGTCTTCCATGAAGAGCATCGTCGCCAGGATGATGTCGCCCCGCGCGATGTCGTTGCAGCAACGCTCGACCGCGGTCGGATCGCTGCCCCATTCGTCCGCCGCATGAATGCTGACCGTGAGCCCGGGATAGTCGCGAGCCAGGCGTTTCGCCGCGCGCCCGGTGGCGCTCGAGAGGTGGCTGTCCATCGTCACGATGACGAAACGGACGCTGGCGCAGTCAGCGGCTGTAGTGCGCTTTGGCATCGTAGAGTGTCTCCACGGTAATGAGTTCAACGGACCGATCGGCGGCATACCGCTCCGTGTTCCGGCGCGCCTTGCCGCGCACGAAGAAGGGAATCTTTCCGAGTTCCTGCTCCGCTTCGGGTGCCCAGGCCGTCTTGACGGCGGCGGCGGGGCTGCCGGCGGGCGGCATCGGCTGCCTCGACCCGAGGTGCGAGGCGGGGGCTGCGTCGTGGAATTCGAAATCGCCGCGGAACATCGTGAGCAGATGTTCCTCCAACCCCATCATCAGCGGGTGCACCCACGTGTCGAAGATGACGTTGGCGCCCTCGAATCCCATCTGCGGCGAATAGCGAGCCGGGAAGTCCTGGACGTGCACCGGTGCGGAAATGACGGCGCACGGAATCCCGAGGCGCTTGGCGATGTGACGCTCCATCTGCGTACCCAGCACCAGTTCCGGCTGGAGTTCCGCCACCTGCGCCTCCACTTCCAGGTAGTCATCGGTGATGAGCGCCTGGAGCCCGTATTTTTGTGCCGCGTCCCGGACTTCGCGGGCGAATTCCCGGCTGTAGGTGCCGAGGCCGACCACGGTAAAGCCCAGCTCTTCGGCCGCGATGCGCGCCGCCGCGACCGCATGGGTCGCGTCGCCGAACACGAACACGCGCTTGCCGGTCAGGTAGGTGGAGTCCACCGAATGCGAATACCACCCCGAATGCGAGGGTGTGGCGCCGTGGGCCGCCGCACCGTCGACACCGGCCACCCGCGCGACTTCGGCGATGAAGTCGCGGGTCGCACCGAGGCCGATGGGCACGGCCTTGATCGTGGGCTGATCGAAGGTTCGGGCCAGCCACTGAGCCGCGTGGTAGCCGATTTCGGGATAGAGGACCACATTGAAATCCGCCTCGCCGAGCCGGGCGAGATCCACGGGAGTTGCGCCGAGCGGGGCGATGACGTTGAGTTCGACTCCCATCTGGGCGAGGATTTCGCCGACTGCCCGAACATCGTCGCGATGCCGAAATCCCAGCGCCGACGGCCCGAGGATGTTGCAACTGGGGGCACTGCCGGGCTCGCGCGGGGGGCGCTTGAAGCCCGGGGCAGGGGCCGCCGGCGCTGCCATGGTGCGCACCAGCTGGTAGAACGTCTCCGCGGCGCCCCAATTCTCCTTTTTCTGATAGGAGGGCAGTTCGAGGGGCACCACCGGTATGGGCAGCTTCAGGGCGCGCGCCAAACCGCCGGGGTCGTCCTGGATCAGCTCGGCCGTGCAGGATGCGCCGACCAACAAGGCCTGCGGTTTGAACCGTGCGAAGGCGTCGGCGACGGCCCGCTGCAGAAGATCCGCCGTGTCAGCGCCGAGGTCACGCGCCTGGAAGGTGGTGTAGGTCACCGGCGGCCGACGCGGCAGCCGCTCGATCATCGTGAACAGCAGGTCTGCGTATGTGTCTCCCTGCGGGGCATGCAGCACGTAATGCACGTCCTTCATGGCCGTGGCGATGCGCATGGCGCCGACGTGCGGCGGTCCCTCGTATGTCCATACGGTGAGCTGCACGGCTATGCTACCAGGCGCGTGCGGCGCACGAGGGGTCTGGCGAACAGTTCCGCCAGGTCCGCGGCCTGGTTGAACCCTTGGATCGGCGTGAACACCAGTTCGATCGACCACTTCGTCGTCAGGCCCCGCGCCTCCAGCGGGTTGGCGAGTCCAAGTCCGCAGACCACCAGATCCGGCTTCGCGGCAAGGCAGCGGTCCAGCTGGTTGTCGACATGCTGACCCTCGACCAGGCAGGTGCCCGCCGGCAGGTTCGACAGTTCCGCCGCCAGATGCGCACGATGCAGGAACGGGGTGCCGACCTCCACCAGCTCCATGCACATTTCGTTGGCGAGGAAGCGCGCGAGGGGAACTTCGAGCTGCGAATCGGGAAAGAAGAAGACGCGCTTTCCCGCCAGTTGCTCCCGGTATCGACCGAGCGTCCGCATCGCACGCTCGTAGGCTGGCTGCGTCGCGCGGCGAAACACGGCTTCGTCCACGCGCCACGCCGTCGCCGCGGTCTTGAGCCATGCCAGCGTCCCTTCCGCGCCGAGCGGAAAGGCGGCAGGCAGGTGTACGGCGCCGCGCGACTCGAGCGCACGCGCCGTATCGGCGAGAAAGGGCTGCGCCAGCAAAAACCGGGTATTCGGCCCGACCGGGGGCAGGTCGGTGGAGCGTCGCGGCGGATAGAATGCCACATTGTCGATGCCCATACCGGCGAACTGTTGGCGCATCTGATCCTCGACCACGTCGGCGAGGGCGCCGACCACCAGCAGCGCAGCCGCCGCCGCACGGGGCGCCGACGGAAGGCTCGGCACGAGCGAGGCGAGACAGGCATCCTCACCCTGCGTGAAAGTGGTCTCGATGCCGCTGCCGGAATAGTTGAGCACCCGCACCTGCGGCGAAAAGCGGCCCGAGAGTCGCAGCGCCGCGCGCGACAGATCGAGTTTGATGACCTCGGACGGACAGGAACCGACCAGGAACAGAAGCTTGATGTTGGGGCGACGGTCCAGCAGTTGCGCGACCACGCGGTCCAACTCGACATTGGCGTCGGCGAGTCCCGCGAGGTCACGTTCGTCGATGATGGCCGTTGCGAATCGCGGCTCGGCAAAAATCATCACGCCGGCGGCCGACTGAATCAGGTGGGCACAGGTGCGGGAGCCGACCACCAGGAAAAAGGCGTCCTGGATTTTTCGATGCAACCAGATGATTCCCGTCAGTCCGCAGAACACCTCGCGCTGGCCGCGCTCGGTCGAGATGCGCAGCTGGCCGTCCTGGGTGTTCATGCGTTCAGCACCGATCGGGGCCGGGGGGCCGACACGGCATCCCGAAGGCCGGAGTCCCGAGCGGAGGCCGCACCTTCCGCGCTTTCGAGGCGGGCCTTGCGGAGCTTGACGACGAACTGCGTTGCGTTCAGTAAATAGGCGGAATAGGCTAGCAACGCGACATACATTTGATAGCGGGCATGCAACGAGCCGAAGTACAGCGCGCATAGGTAGGCGGTATGCAGGGCGAGCACGAACATGCTCACGAAGTCTTCCCAGAAAAAGGCCGGGGCGAACAGATAACGGCCGAAGACTTCCCGCTCCCAGATGCTGCCGGTGACCATGATCGTATAGAGCACGAGGGTCTTTATGACGACGGAGATCGTAGCGGCAGCCAGACCCTCACCGGTCGCCAAGAACCGCAGGACGAGCGCGGCGCTCACCAAGAACACCAGAAACTGTATCGGCGCCAGGATTCCCTGGACCAGTGTCCAGGGCGTCGCGTCGCGTCGAACTCGCTCGTCAGGTGTGTACAGCGGCATCGTGGAGCAACCCTAGCTCCGTTGCGGATAGCTGTCAATAAGACTTTACGTAAAGGGAACTTGACAACTAAGACTGGAATTTGAGATGGTCCGGCTGCTGCCGGTTGGATGGTGAAGGGACTGGACGACGATGATGTGATACGACCCCCGGCAAACAGGGGGCGGTCGCTACCGGCGGGGGTTGTACCCGCGTTCTCATTGGAAGGGTGGTACCAATGTGCATGGGTGACGTTTCTGTGGAGGGGGGAGGCGGAGAGTCTTGGGACTGCGGGTGGCCTGACGGGGCCAAGGACCCGGGAGGCGTTGCCCGGGATACAAGGGATTCGCCGGAGCGGATGGCGCGCCTCGTGCGTACCATCGAGGGTGAAATCGTCCCGCGGCTGGTACTGGCGCGGCGGGTGGTGCGAGTTCCTGCGGCAGCCAGTCCCGGTCCCGCCAAGGATCCGGACGACGCCGATGTCGGGGAATTCGTGCGCTTGCTGCTCGCGCACGACGTGTGTGTCGCATCCGCTTACGTGGAAACGGTGCGTCAGCGCGGTGTCTCACTGGAATCCGTCTGCCTGCGCCTGCTGGCGCCGGCGGCGCGGGAACTCGGCCTGCTGTGGGAGGAGGACGAGTGCGATTTCATGCAGGTGACGGTCGGTCTGTGCCGGCTGCATCATTTACTGCGCGAGCTCAGCCCGGATTTTCGGTCCGACCGTGTGGAGCAGCGGACCGCCCGCAACATACTGCTTGCGCCGGTGCCGGGGGACCAGCATACGTTCGGAATCACCCTGGTGGCGCAGTTCCTGCGCAAGGCGGGTTGGGAGGTGTGGCACGAATATCCGACCAACGGCGCGGAAATCTTGGAAATTGCGCGTCAAAACTGGTTTGCTGTAATAGGATTGTCGGTGGGGAGCGAGACCCGGGTCGACAGCGTCGCGTCGATCATCCGCGCCATTCGCAGTACGTCTCGCAATCGTTCGGTCGGCATCCTGGTAGGAGGGCCCGTGTTGGTGGCCCGGCCCGAGCTCGCCGTGCTCGTGGGGGCCGACGCGACCGCGGTGGACGGTCCCATGGCCGTCGTGCGCGCGGAGCACCTGTGCAGCTGGCAGGGCGACAAAGCCGGCGAGGCGGACTCGGATGGACAGTTTTTCAGAGTAATTTAGGGAAATAAATGCACCTTTGCTTGGAATGTGTTTCGTGAAGCAATTCAGCCTTGCCAACCGGTGGTTGAGCGATCTGGACGGTGAAACCGCCAGCAAGCTCATTACGGCCGCATCCGATGTGGCGCTCGTCCTATCCGATGCCGGCCAGGGCATCATCCGCGACGTCTCCTTCGGCAGTGAAGCGCTCGCTACGACGCTGGCCGACAAATGGATCGGCAAGCCGTGGATCGACACGGTCAGCGTCGACAGCCGCACCAAGGTGGAGGCGCTGCTGCGCGATGCCGGCTCCAAGGGCATGCCCCGATGGCGCACGCTCAACCACCCGTCGGGCTCGGGACCCGACGTGCCCGTCATGTATGTGGCGGTCCAAACCAACCCTGCCGGCCAGGTCGTCGCCTTCGGCAGGAGCATGCAGCCGATGGCGAGCCTCCAGCAGCAATTGGTCAGCGCCCAACAATCGATGGAGCGCGAATATTTGAAGCTGCGCCAGGCGGAGGCGCGCCATCGACTGTTGTTCCAGGTCGCCTCGGAGGCGGTGCTGATCGTCGACGCGAGCAACCGGAAGGTGCTCGAAGCGAATCCCGCGGCCGGCAAACTGCTCGGCGAGGGTTCCCGGCGTCTGGTGGGACGCCTGTTCCCCGAGGGATTCGACGAGTCGAGCACCCAGGCGATGCAAAGTCTCCTGGGGGCGGTGCGCGCCACGGGCCGCACCACCGAGGTGGCGGTGAGCACCGCGGACGGCAACCGGGAATTCATAGCCTCCGCATCGCTGTTTCGGGAGGAGCGGGCGTCCTTCTTCCTGGTTCGTCTGACGCCGATCAATGCCGATCATGCGTCGGTGACACCGACTCAGAATTCCAAGGTCCTGGAGATCGTCGCCAGTGCGCCCGAAGGATTCGTGGTGACGAACCTGGACGGCCGGATCATCTTCGCGAACCGGGCTTTTCTCGACCTGGCCCAGCTCGCCACCGAGGAGCAGTCCCGCAACGAACCGATCGAGCGCTGGCTCGGACGGCCGGGCGTGGACTTCAACCTTCTGACCGCGCAGCTGCGGGAGCACGGCGCGCTGCGCTTGTTCGCCACGCAGTTGCGCGGCGAGTACGGGTCGATCAGCGACGTGGAGATCTGCGCAGTGTCCGTGGTCGACGGTGAGGAGCCGTGCTTCGGCTTCACGATACGCGACGTCGGTCAGAGGGTGATCTTCGATCGTCATATCAGCCGCGACAAGCCCCGTTCGGTGGAGCAGCTGACGGAGCTGGTGGGGAGGGTGCCCCTCAAGGATCTGGTGCGTGAATCGACCGACATGATCGAGAAGCTGTGCATCGAGGCTGCGCTGGAGATCACCGGCGACAACCGCGCATCGGCGGCCGAAATCCTCGGCCTCAGCCGGCAGAGCCTGTACGCCAAGCTGCGCCGCTACGGTCTTGGCGAACTGGCCTCGGCCGAGAGCGAGCAATCGGACGAATGACGGGACCCCAGGATGTCACGACCGGCTGAAACCGTCCTGGCCTCGGAAATTCCCTCCCCGGGGGTCGTGCTGGAGCTGCTCAAGCCGATCACCTGGTTTCCGCCGATGTGGGCGTTTGCCTGCGGCGCGGTGTCCTCCGGCATCGCCTGGCGCGGTCACTGGTTCGTCGTGGCGGCCGGCGTGATCTTGTGCGGCCCGCTGCTCTGCGCCTCGAGCCAGGCCGTCAATGACTGGTTCGATCGGCACGTGGACGCCGTCAACGAGCCGGATCGGCCCATCCCGTCCGGTCGGATTCCAGGTCGGTGGGGGCTGTACATCGCCGTTTTTTGGACCTCGCTGTCGCTGCTGTGCGCGGCCATGCTGGGGACCTGGGTGTTCGGCGCAGCGACCGTCGGCATGGTGCTCGCCTGGCTCTATAGCGCCCCCCCGGTCAGGCTGAAACAGAACGGGTGGTGGGGAAACCTCGCCTGCGCGCTGTGTTACGAAGGACTGGCCTGGGTCACGGGCGCATCCGTGATGGCGGGCGGCGTAACCCCCTCCGGAAGGACCCTGGGCCTCGCCGCCCTCTACAGCCTGGGCGCGCACGGCATCATGACGTTGAACGATTTCAAATCCATCGACGGCGACCGCCGTTGGGGAGTCGGTTCGTTGCCGGTGCGCCTGGGGGCGGAACAGGCGGCCGAGGTGGCATGCGTCGCGATGGCGCTGCCTCAGTTGGTGGTGGTGGCATTGCTGGTGGCCTGGGGCTCCACGCTTCATGCCGCTGCGGTGGGCGCGTTGTTGGGTGCGCAACTCTTGCTCATGCGGCGGCTGCTGATCGACCCGCGTGGGCGCGCGCCCTGGTACAACGGCACTGGAGTCACCCTGTACGTCGTCGGCATGCTGGTGAGCGCCTTCGCGCTCAAGGCGCTGCACGCATGAGGTGCGCCGATCCGCGCGATGCGTTGCCGCTGGGTTGGTTCGGCATCGTGCGCCTGGGGTTGGTGCAGGCTTCGTTGGGGGCCGTGGTCGTACTGGTCACGTCCACCCTGAATCGGGTGATGGTCGTCGAATACGCGCTGCCGGCCATGCTGCCCGGCGCACTCGTCGCGCTGCATTACGCCGTGCAGATCGTCAGGCCGCGTTTCGGCCATGGGTCGGATCGGGGCGGGCGGCGCACGCCCTGGATCATCGGCGGCATGGCGGTGTTGGCGGGCGGCGGCGTGCTGTGTGCGATCGCCGCCGTGTCCATCACGCGCTTTCCCCGGGGGGCGTTGGCGCTCGGGATTGTGGCCTATGGACTGGTCGGCCTGGGGGTCGGTGCCGCAGGTACGTCGCTGCTGGCCCTCCTCGCCGCGCGGGTCGATGATCGACGGCGTGCGCCCGCCGCGACGATCATGTGGATTTTGATGATCGCCGGGTTCGCGGTCACCTCCACGGCCGTGGGTCATTTCCTGGATCCGTTCGCGCCGCAACGCTTGATCGAAGTCACCGCCGTCGCCGCCTCGAGCGCCCTGGCCCTGGCGGTCACGGCAGTATGGCGCGTGGAGGGGGCCGCCCGCGCGGACGGCGAGCCGCATCTCTCGGCCGCCGGCTCATCGTTCATGGCCGCACTGAACCGGATCTGGGCGGAGTCCCAGGCGCGCAATTTCACGCTGTTCGTGTTCGTGTCCATGCTGGCCTACAGCGCCCAGGAGCTGCTGCTGGAACCGTTCTGCGGGCTGGTGTTCGGCTATACGCTCGGCGAATCGGCGAAGCTGTCCGGACTGTGGTACGGTTCGGTGTTGATCGGGATGATCGGCGTGGGCGTCGCGTGCGGCGGCGGCCACCGCCACGGTTCGCTGCGGGCCTGGACCATCGGCGGATGCACCGCATCGGCGCTTGCGATTCTGGGTCTGGCCTGGGCCGGCATCGTCGGACCGGCCTGGCCGCTGCGCGCCTCCGCGGTCGTGCTCGGCGTAGCGAACGGCGTGTTTGCGGTATCGGCCATCGGTTCGATGATGGAACTGGCGCATCAGGGCGCGAAAGGCGGCGCCGGCGTGCGCATGGGCCTGTGGGGGGCATCCCAGGCCGTCGCCTTCGCGTGCGGCGGGGTGCTTGGAACCGGCATCGTGGACCTCATGCGTCATCTTTTTCAATCGTCGGTCGCCGCGTACGTCGTCGTCTTCGTCGTCGAGGCGGTCCTGTTTTTGCTGGCGGCGCATTTCGCAGCGCGGGTGGCCGCCCGGACGCCGCACGATTCAAACTCCGAACTCACGGCGGTGGCGGCATGACCAACTCGGCGCAGACCTTCGATGTGGTGGTGGTGGGCGGCGGGCCGTCAGGAGCGACGGCCGCCACGGATCTGGCACGCCTCGGCCGGAACGTGTGCCTGCTGGACAAGGCAGGCCGAATCAAGCCGTGCGGCGGCGCGATACCCCCGAAGTTGATCGAGGAATTCGATATTCCCGATTCGCTCCTGGTCGCCAAGATCAACTCCGCGCGAATGATTTCGCCGAACCAGACCGCCGTCGACATGCCGATCGAGGGTGGATTCGTCGGCATGGTCGACCGCGCTTCCTTCGATGAATGGCTGCGTCAGCGGGCACGGCGTGCCGGCGCCGATCTGCGGGTCGGAAAATTCGAGCGTATCTCGCGCGATGCGGACGGCGTGGCGGTCGTGCACTATCTCGACGCGGCGGACATGCCGCGGGGGGTGCGCGCACGGGCCGTCATCGGCGCGGACGGTGCGAAGTCCGCGGTGGCGAAGCAATGCGTGCCGGGCGCCGACCGCATCCGCTATGTCGCGGCCTACCATGAAATCGTCCGGGTTCCGCCCGTCACCGGCGACCATTACGATGCCGCGCGCTGCGACGTCTATTATCAGGGTCATCTCTCGCCCGACTTTTATGCGTGGGTGTTTCCGCATGGTGAAACCGCGAGCATCGGAGTGGGCAGCGCCCGCAAGGGATTCTCGCTGCGGGGCGCCACCGCGGATCTTCGTGCCCTCGCGCGACTGGACGGGGCCGAGACCCTACGGCGGGAGGGCGCGCCGATTCCCATGAAGCCGTTGCCGCGATGGGACAACGGGCGGGACGTGGTCCTGGCCGGCGATGCCGCGGGCGTCGTCGCCCCCGCCTCGGGCGAGGGAATATATTACGCCATGGCGGGCGGGCGCTTCGCCGGCGCCGCGGTCATGCGGTTCCTCGAATCCGGGGATGCCCGCGCACTGCGCACTGCGCGGCGCGAGTTCATGAAGGCTCATGGGATGGTGTTCTGGGTGTTGGGGATCATGCAGCGTTTCTGGTACTCGACCGACAAGCGGCGTGAGCGCTTCGTCAGCATCTGCCGCGATCCTGACGTGCAGCGTCTGACCTGGCAGGCCTACATGCACAAGAAACTGGTGCGGGCCAAACCGCTGACCCATATGCGGATCTTCGCCAAGGATATGGCCCATCTGTTGGGAATCGTCAGGGCATGATCGGCGCCGGGCGACGTTGGCAGCCGGTGGCCGCGGCGGCTCTGTCGGCCACCGCGGTGGCTGGACTCGGAGCCCTGACCACGCAGTTGGGGCCCTGGTATTACGGCCTGCACAAGCCCGCCTGGCAGCCGCCGGATTGGTTGTTCGGTCCGGCGTGGACGTTGATCTTTGCCCTGAGCGCGCTCGCCGGAATACTGTACTGGAGGCCGGTCACGCGGCGCGAAGACCGTCAGCAGGTGATGGCGGCGTTCGCACTCAACGCGTTCTTGAACACCCTGTGGAGTCTGCTGTTCTTCCGTCTGGAACGTCCGGACTGGGCGCTCTACGAGGTCGGATTTCTATGGCTTTCCATTCTGCTGCTCATCGTGCTGGTCGGGCGGGGCACTCGCACCGGCGCATGGCTGCTCGTACCCTACGTCGTGTGGGTGGGTTTCGCGGCGTTCCTGAACTGGCAGATCGTGCGACTGAACGCCCCCTTTCCAAGCGGTGGCTAGGCTTTTTGCGAGCGGTGCCGTGGTCGACGGCATCGTCGCATTGATGCTCATCGAGTGGATGGTATTGATTCTCGTTCGCAAGAAGTGGCCGCCTGGACCGAGCCCGCTAGAACTCCTGGCCAGCATCGGCGCCGGCGCCGCATTGTTGCTGGCACTTCGCGCCGCCATGCTCGAGCGGGCATGGCCGCACATTGCGGTGTGGTTGTTGGCGTCCTTGGGCTGTCACCTCGCGGACTTGCGGTTGCGATGGAACGGACGACCAGCCGGGTGATACTTCGCGAACGCGGAACAATCGGATTCGTTCCGCAAAGCGACCATTAAAATATATTTATGACATTTCCCCCTGGAAAAGCGGGAAAATGATGTCGAGTTTCTCACCCATAGGATTCTTCCATGCAAAATAAATTCTCGCGTAGAGCCATCGTCAAGGGCGGACTCATCGCCGGTGCGCTGGTGCCGGCCCTCGGTCTGATCGGCAACTCGGCATCGGCCGCGGCGCTGCCGCCGCTCGATCCGAACGATCCGACCGCAAAGGCCCTGGGATTCGTGACCGACGCGACCAAGGTCAGCGCGGCCGCCAATCCGACCTACAAGCCCACCCAGAAGTGCGGCACCTGCGCGCAGTTTCAGGGGAAGGCGGGTGATAAGATCGCCGGATGCAATATATTCGCGGGTCACAGTGTGCCCGCCGGCGGGTGGTGCAAGGTCTGGGCGCAGAAGCCCGGCGCCTGACGCAACCCATGCCGATATCATCACCCGGGCGCGCGGCGCCCGGGTGATCTGGCACCGCCGGGCGACTTCACGTCGAGCCGCTGGTCGTTCACATCGGAATAGAGTCGAACCATGAAAGCGCTATTGGATCTCGACCGCTATCCGATCGACCGGCCCGACTCGGCCGCAGCGGCCGCACTCGTCGACGCCTGCCGCTCGCAGCTCGCGGCGAACGGGATGTTCAATCTGGAGGGCCTCGTCCGGCCCGCGGTCATCCGGCAGGCGGAGCGTGAGCTGCAGCCGCTCGCAGAGCGCGAATCATTCACTCATCGGCGGGTTCACAACGTCTATTTTCAGCCCGATTTCGCCGCGCTCGCCGCCGACCATCCCGCGCTCGCACCGCTCTCAACCACCAACCACACGGTCTGTGGTGATCAATTGGCGGGTACGGTCGTCAATCGAATCTACGAGTGGCTGCCGCTCGTCGATTTCGTGGCGCGCGTCATCGGCCGTCCGCGGCTGTTCTTGATGGCGGACCCTCTGGCGCGACTGAACGTGATGGAATATCGGACCGGCGAGGCGTTGAACTGGCACTTCGATCGATCGGAGTTCACGACGACGCTGCTATTGCGGCCCGCGCAGGCCGGAGGCGAGTTCGAATACCGGAGCAATTTGCGAACCGCAGCCGATCCAAATTACGATGGCGTCGCGCGTGTGTTGAGCGGTGAGGATCCGGATGTCGCGGTCAATCCACTGGCAGCAGGCACCTTGAACGTTTTCGCCGGTCGCGACACCCTGCACCGCGTGAGTCCGGTGCGCGGCAGCCAGAGCCGCATGGTTGCGGTATTCTCCTACTATGAGCGCCCCGATGTGAAGTTCGGCGCCGCGGAGAGCGTCGGGTTCTACGGCCGGACGGTTTGAATCGATCCGGAGTGTCGCGGCATGAACCGCTCGGTACGACGCCAGATTCCGATCTTTTCACTGTACGGGGAAGGTCCGGCGGAGCTCCGCGACACGGACGCCCTGCACGTTGAGGACGTGCAATCGCGCAGCCGCAAGTACCTCTGGAAGATTGCGACCCACCGCCACGCCGGATTGTGTCAATGCCTTTTCGTGACCTCCGGGCCGGTGTCCGCCCAGATCGAGGAAACCCACGCGGAGTTTTCCGGTCCGGTGATGTTCGTCATCCCTTCCGGCACCGTTCACGGCTTCGGCTTCGGCGCCGAGACCCAAGGCTACGTGCTCACGATGGAACTCGACCGGCTCCTCGGCCGGCACAGCCAGGTTCATCAGGCATCCATTGCCGACCTGTTCTGCGCACCGCGTTGCCTGCTCCTCGATTTCGAACCCGGCCTGGTCCTGCGGCTGTCAAGACTGTTCGACGGCCTGATGCAGGAATTCGCGCAGCCGGAGAGTGCGCTGCTGCCGGTCAGCGGGTGGCTGGCCTGCGCCATCCTCTGGATCGTGGCCGCGGCGCGGCTCGGAACACCGCCGAACGTGCCCGGCGTCCCCCGCGACCTGAGCCGGCTCCGGCGCTTCCGCTTGTTGGTCGAGGCCCACCATCTCGAGCATTGGCCGGTCAAACGCTACGCCCAAGAACTTGCGCTGTCGGAGAGCAGCCTGAACCGCCTGTGTGGGAGCTTGAGCGGCGTCTCGGCCTTCGATCTGATCCAACAACGGCTGGCCTTGGAGGCGCGGCGGCGGTTGACGTACGTCGCGGGCTCGGTCGCCGCCATCGCCGCGGAGCTGGGATTCAATGACCCGGCTTATTTCTGCAGATTCTTTCGCAAACACACCGGCATGTCGCCGATGACGTTCCGCCGCCGCCAGGGTGGCGGATAAGTACCCGACCGAGATCCCATCGTACAAGAGCGGCTCCAAGGCGCTGATAGCCTGTTTCGCATGCCTCGGATGACCCCATGATCCGCACCCAGGTCGCCATCATCGGCGCCGGACCCTCCGGATTGCTGTTGTCGCAGCTCCTGCATCTTCATGGCATCGACAACGTCGTGGTCGAGCGGCAGTCGAGGGGGTACGTCGAAGGGCGCATTCGCGCCGGGGTCCTGGAGCAGGGCACGGTCGATCTGCTGATCGCAGCGGGGGTGGGTGCACGCCTGCTGCGCGAGCGCCTGGTGCATGACGGATTCGCGCTGGGCTTCGACGGTCGGACGTTCAGGGTCGACCTGAAGGGTCTGACGGGTAATTCAGTGTCGGTATACGGGCAGACCGAAGTGACCAAGGATCTCCTGGATGCACGGGTGGCCGCCGGGGCCAAGCTCGTGTTCGAGGCGGCGGAGGTGGCGCTCGAGGGTCTGGATCTCGCGCGTCCCACGGTGCGCTACAGGTCGGAAGGCTGCACCCACGAGATTTCCTGCGACTATGTCGCCGGTTGCGACGGCTACCACGGCGTGAGCCGGCGCAGCGTCGCACCATCCGCCATGCAGACCTTCGAGAGGGTCTATCCGTTCGGCTGGCTCGGGATTCTGGCCGACGTGCCCCCGGCGGCTCACGAGCTGATCTATTCGAATCACTCCCGGGGGTTCGCCCTTTGCAGCATGCGCTCCCCGACCCGCAGCCGCTATTACGTGCAGTGCGGATTGGATGAAAAGCTGCAGGACTGGCCCGACTCGCGCTTTTGGGATGAGCTGCAGCGTCGGATGCCCGTCGACGTCGCGAATGCGATGGTCACCGGTCCTTCCATCGAGAAAAGCATCGCACCGCTGCGCAGCTTCGTCGTCGAGCCCCTGCGTTTCGGACAGCTGTTCCTGGCGGGGGATGCGGCGCACATCGTACCACCGACCGGGGCCAAGGGATTGAATCTGGCGGCGGCGGATGTGCGCGTTCTATATCGGGCGTTCGTCGAGCGCTATCGGACGGGAAACGCCGGTCTGCTCGATCGATATTCCGCAGAATGCCTGCGGAGAATCTGGATGGCGGAGCGCTTCTCTTGGTGGTTCACCTCGACCATGCACAAATTTACCGAAGACGCGTTCGCGCACCGCCTGCAGTTGGCGGAGCTCGACTACCTCACCGGCTCGACCGCCGCGCTCACGAGCGTCGCGGAAAACTACGTCGGACTTCCTTTCGAAAGTCCGGCGTGAAGCGGGACTCATCCGGCTAGCCCCCCAGCTGAATCTCCAGGCGTCCCAATGTCCGCATGGCGGGCAGGCATTGGGCGACGCTGGCGTTGGGCTCGCGGCCCTCGCGGATGGCCGCGAAGAACTCGCGGTCCTGCAGCTCGATGCCGTTCATCGACACGTCGACCTTGGAGACGTCGACCGGGTTGTTCTTGCCGTCCAGCAGTTCGTCGTAACGGGCGATGTAGGTTCCGTTGTCGCAGATGTAGCGGAAGAAGGTGCCGAGCGGGCCGTCGTTGTTGAAGGACAGCGACAGCGTGCAGATCGCGCCGGATGCAGCCTCGAGTCCGATGCTCATGTCCATCGCGATGCCGAGTGTGGGGTGCTTGGGACCCTGCAGGGCAAAGCTCTTCACGATGGCTTCACCCGTCTGGTACCCGAACAAGTCCACCGTATGGCACGCATGGTGCCACAGCAGATGATCGGTCCAGCTGCGCGGCTTGCCCAGGGCGTTCATGTTCGTGCGCCGGAAGAAGTAGGTCTGCACGTCCATCTGCAGGACCTTGAGTTCACCCGCCGAGATCTTCTTGTGGATCCACTGGTGACTCGGATTGAAGCGGCGCGTATGCCCGGCCATCGCCACGACCCCGGTTTCCTTCTGGACCCTCACCAAACGTTCGGAATCCGCCACCGAATCGGCCATCGGAATTTCGATCATGACGTGCTTGCCGGCCCGCATGCACTGTTCGCCCTGCGCGGCGTGCATCTGCGTCGGCGTCGTGAGGATCACGGCCTCCAGCCCGGGCTGCGCCAGGCTCTCCGCGAGGTCCGCCGTCCAGTGGGGGATCTTCCATTGCTGCGCGACCTCGCGGGCGGAGTCCATGTTGGATCCGGCCAGCGAAACAACCTCGATCCCCTGGATCTTGGCCATGGCTTCGAGATGCTTGATGCCGAACGCGCCGTGACCCGCGAGACAGACCTTCATGCCGCACCTCCGTTATCGAGAACCAACAGCGCCGCAGCGGTGTTCGATGCCGGCACGTGGTACTGCCGGTACACCTCCGCCGCGTCCGCGCCGAGGGCCCCGCGCATCACGTGCCACATCACCATTTCAACGCCCTCCGAACCGGCCTCCCGCATGTATTGCGTGTGGGTGATCTTCGTCAGCGACACCGGGTCCTTCGTCAGATTGTCGAGGAACGCCGTGTCGAACTCGCGATTGATGAGTCCGGCCCGCTCGCCCTGCAGTTGATGCGACATGCCGCCCGTGCCATAGACCACCACACGCAGGTCTTCGGGGAACTTCGCGACCGCACGGGCGATGGCCTGACCCAGCTTGTAGCAGCGCGCGCCGGTCGGCGGCGGGTACTGGACGACGTTGACGCAGATCGGGATCACCTTGAAGGGCCAGGCGGCAGGCTGACCGCAGGTGACCGACAACGGCACCGTCAGGCCGTGGTCCACCGGCATTTCGTTGGCGATGGTCATGTCGAATTCGTCGAGAATGAGGGACTCCGCGAGGTGCCATGCCAGTTGCGGATGACCCTGCACGACGGGGACGGGGCGGGGGCCGAAGCCCTCATCGGCTATGGGGAAGCGGTCGGCCACGCCGATGAGAAACGTCGGAATGATCTCCAGTGAGAACGCCGACGCGTGATCATTGTAGACCACGATCGCCACGTCGGGCGCCAGTTCGGCCAGCCACTTCCGTGCGGGTTCGTAGCCCTTGAAGAGCGGCTCCCAATAGGGCGTCTCCGTCTGCCCCTTGTCCATTGCGACGCCGATCGCCGGAACGTGCGAACAGGCGATGCCTGCAACGATTCTTGCCATGATGGTCACCCCGCGGCCTTGGCCGCATCCTTGTAGCGGTTGCCTTCCGGACTGCGCCCCCCCGCCAACATCATCCGGGCATAGGTCTCCTTCGGCACTCCGGACATCATGCCGGCGACGTCCTGGAAGGTGAGGCCGTCACAAAAGGCGATTTTGATCGTGTAATAAATGTTGCCGCCGACTTTCAGCATGCCGAGCCAGTCCCGCTCGAGCACGGTCCTGCGCTGCTCGGGGGTCAAGGCATAGCGGTCGAGATAAGCGGCCTGGTCCTCCTTGAACGCCCGCCGATTCTCCGCCTTGTTGAGCGACATGCAAAACATGTTGAGCGCGTATCCGATGCGTCCGCGTTCGGAGTCGTACACGTAGGTGCCGGGTATGCTGTCGTAGTCGTGTGTCTGGGTCATGTGATCTCCGTGCCGTTCGCAACGGCGTGGCTGGTAGGGCTGGAATGAATCTCTTGCCGCACGATGGTGCGGATCACTTCGATGGCCTTGCGCATCAGGGGGCTGCGCGGCCGGTGTGCCGATGTGGCGATGGAAAGCGACGTCGTCAGCGGCGGCTGTCCGATGGGAATGAGCCGCACCTCCTCGGCCCATTGAGTCGATTTCACGGCGTTCATCGGCAGGACGCCGAAGCCATGCCCCTGACGCACCAGGTCGATCACCGCCGGAATGCATTCGATCTCGTGTGCCACGCGAATCTTGCGGTCGACGCTTGCCAGCGCGTTTTCGACCGACATGCGCATCGCGTGCGGGCGGCTCGGAATGATGAGCGGAAAATCGGCGAGTTCAGCGAGCGTGATGGAGCCGCGTTCATCGGGCCTCATCGACGCCGTCCGCGCGGGCGCGCCGCCTGCCGCCTTGACGCCCGCCGCCGGCGCGGCTACCAGAAACAGCTGATCGTCGAGCAGCGGCTGGAGGTCCACGGTGGCCGAAGCGGTCGCGTTGTAGACCAACGCGCAGTCCACGCGGCCGACGTTGAGCCATTCCAAAATGTAGGCCGACAGTCCTTCCACGGTCGCGAGGCGCGCGTTCGGCAGGCATTCTGCAAATGCCTTGACGAGCGGCACCGTGATGCTGTTCCCGAGGCTCGGAGGAAGGCCGAGCGCGAAGTGTCCGGAGTCGCCGTTGCGCTGATCCTCGAGTTCCTGTCGGGCCCGGCCCACCTGGGTGAGGATTCCCCGGGTGTGCTCCAGCAGGCGCGATCCCGCATCGGTCAGCACGACGCCGCGTCCGTTGCGCTCGAACAGATTTTGTCCGAGTTCGACCTCGAGCTGGCGCACCTGGCGGCTCAAGGCCGGTTGAACGACGGACAGATAGGCGGCGGCGCGCGTGAAGCTACCGAGTTCGGCCACGTGCCGGAAATACTCGAGCTGTTTCAATTCCATTCGCAGCGACGTCCCGGGCTATGCATATTCGCTATAACAGGTATATACCTCATCCCTTGATAGTATACGTGATAATCGCCCTGACCCCCCACAACCTGTTCACCAAAGGATCCATCCCATGATCGGTCAATCGGGAATCGCAGTGAGGAACATCAAGCGCGCGGACCCGGCCAGCGTGGCAGGACTCGCCAAGTACGGGGTTGCCACCATCCACGAGGCCATGGGGCGGGTGGGGTTGCTGGCGCCCTACATGCGGCCCATCTATCCCGGCGCGCGGGCATGTGGCACCGCCATCACCATCTTCGCGCACCCCGGGGACAATTGGATGCTGCACGTGGCGGCTGAAATGCTGCAGGCCGGCGACATCGCCGTTCTCGGCACCTCCTCTGACAATGCGGACGGCATGTTCGGCGATCTGCTCGCCACCTCGTTCCGATCCCGCGGCGGAATCGGCCTCGTGATCGATGCGGCATGCCGCGATACCGCGGAACTGCGCGACATGGGGTTCCCGGTCTGGTCGAAGGCCGTCAACGGCAAGGGCACCGTGAAGGCCACGCTGGGATCGGTGAATACGCCGATCATTTGCGCCGGTGCGCTAGTGTATCCGGGGGATGTGGTGGTCGCGGACGACGACGGCGTCGTGGTGGTTCCCAAAGCGCGCGCCGCCGACGTGGCGGCGGCCGCGGGCCGCCGCGAAGCGAAGGAGGCCGCGACGCGCAAACGACTGGCGGCGGGTGAACTGGGTCTGGACGTCTACGGCATGCGCGACAACCTGGCCAAGGCCGGCCTGAAGTATGTTGCCGACGAGGCCGCCTACGAGCAGGAGAGTCGGCAGTGAGCGTGCCCGAGAAGAATCCGCTGAAGTCGTGCCTGCCGCCGGATCCGAACCCGGTGAAACCCATGCTCCTGCTGCCGCCCGGGGCCTGCGATGCGCATTGCCACGTCTTCGGACCGGCCGGCAGGTTTCCCTATTCGGCCGATCGCAGTTACACCCCGCCCGATGCGCCGGTCGAGAATCTGCGCCGGCTGCACGCCCATCTCGGCATCTCCCGCGCAGTGATCGTGCACGCCAGCTGTCACGGCACCGACATGGACGTCACGTTGGACGCGATTGCATCGAGCAACGGCGCCTATCGTGGCGTCGCATGTGTCGAGGGATCCGTGACGGATGCCGAACTCGAGCGGTTGCACGACGGCGGCATTCGCGGCATCCGCTTCAACTTCGTGAAACATCTGGGCGGCGTGCCCGACCTCGACGAGTTCCGCCGCCTCGTCGGTCGGGTGAAGCCCCTGGGCTGGCACATCGTGCTGCACCTCGACGCGGAGGACATCCTCATCCAGCACGATCTGCTGGGCGGTATCGATGTCCCGTTCATCATCGATCACATGGGTCGGGTCAGGGCGGGTGAGGGCCTCGAGCAGCGCCCGTTCCAGTCGCTGCTCGATCTGTATCGCCGCAATCCCCTGGCCTGGGTCAAGGTCTGTGGCGCGGAACGGGTCTCCACGGGCAAGCGGCCGTTTCGGGATGCCATTCCCTTCGCCGCGGCGCTGATCGCGGTCGATCCCGGCCGCATCCTGTGGGGCACCGACTGGCCGCACCCCAACATCACCAAGGACATGCCGAACGACGGCGAACTGGTCGACCTGTTCGGCGAGATTTGTCCGGACGCCGCCCTGCGGAAGCGCATTCTCGTCGACAACCCCAGCCGCATGTACTGGGCCGATTAGGGAGACCACATGATCATCGATTGTCACGGTCACTACACGACGGCTCCAGGCGCACTGCAGAAATTTCGCGACGCCCAGATCGCCGGCCTGAAGGATCATCTCGACCTCGCGTTGGAGGCACAGGCGCCCATCGGCGATGACCAGATCCGGGAGAGCCTGGAAAATGCGCAATTGAAATTGCAGCGCGCCCGAGGCACGGATCTGACGATCTTTTCGCCGCGCGCCTCGGCGATGGCCCATCACATCGGCAACGAGACGACCAGCCGGCGCTGGACGCAGGCCTGCAACGACCTGATCCACAGGGTTTGCACACTCTATCCCGACAATTTCGTTGGCGTGTGCCAATTGCCGCAATCGCCGGGTGTGGCGCCGGTCAACAGCGTCGCGGAACTCGAACGCTGCGTCACGGAACTCGGGTTCATCGGATGCAATCTGAATCCCGATCCCTCCGGCGGGCATTGGACCGCACCCCCGTTGACCGACCGGTACTGGTATCCGTTCTACGAAAAGATGGTGGAACTCGACGTGCCGGCGATGGTGCACGTGAGTTCGTCGTGCAATCCGAATTTTCATGCCACCGGCGCCCATTACATCAACGCGGATACGACGGCGTTCATGCAGTTCCTGACCAGCGATCTGTTCGCCGATTTTCCCACACTGCGCTTCATCATCCCCCACGGCGGCGGTGCGGTCCCGTATCACTGGGGCCGCTATCGCGGTCTCGCACAGGATCTCAAGCGTCCGCTGCTCGGCGACCATCTGCTGAAGAACGTGTTCTTCGACACCTGCGTCTACCACCTGCCCGGCATCGAACTGCTGCTCAAGGTCATCCCCGCTGACAACATCCTCTTCGGCTCGGAAATGGTCGGCGCGGTGCGCGGCGTCGATCCGGAGACCGGCCAGTACTTCGACGACACGAAGCGATACCTGGATGCGCTGCCGCTCAGCGACTCGCAGCGATACAAGATCTTCGAGGGCAATGCCAGAAAGGTGTTTCCGCGCCTGGGACGCAAACTCGGGGGCTGAGCGCGCGCGTCCGCGATACGCGCAGGCCCGCAATATGTCACCTAGCGGCCCGGCGTTCGCGGGCCGCATGGGCGCCCGATCGGCGCCTCCTCATCGACTCACTCCGGCGAGATCGCATTTGTCTTGCGGATCGAGTCCGGACTGTGGTCAAGTACGTCGATTCGTCACGACCATGGGTTTGCAGGCGCAGGGTAGGCGCAATTGCGGGCAATTCACGGCCAACCGGTCGCGGCAACAACAATAACGAACGGGAGGGATTTCATGAAGGACTCAGTTTCTTTCCATTTGCGCGCGTGTGTCGTGGCGCTCATCGGTACGTGCGCCGCGGGGGCGGCTGTGCCCGGCACATCGACTCCGGTGGCGGAGCAACCGGCGGTCGAGGGCGACGTGATCGTCATTCTGCGCGATCAGGTGGCCAGTGTTCCGCCGGCGCGGCAGGCGATGGGTGCGCGGGCGTCGGCCGTCGCGGCGGCGCATAGCGCCGTCGTCACCGGGTTGCAGCGTCAACGGCCGCGCAGCGTGCGCTCGTTCGGCACCATCAACGCGTTCGCAACGAATGTCTCAGCATCCGAGGCGGCGCAATTGGCGCTCGACCCCTCCGTTCAGGCGGTGGTGCCGGATCGGGTGCTGCACCTGCCCCGGCGCGAGAAGAGCGCCGCGACCTCGAGCGCCGCTCCATCGAGTGCCTCCGGATCGTCCAGCGCCCTTTGCGGCACCCTGGAGCCCGAGGCTCTGCAATTGACGAACACGGCCTTCTTGAATCCCTCGACCCCCCAGGCGCAGGGCCTGCTCGACGGCCGGGGCCAGCCGGTGAACGGCAGGGGCGTCAAGGTCGCCATCATCGCGGACGGCCTGGATACTAGCCTTCCGGGGTTCATCCGTCCTGATGGATCTCATGTGTTCATCGACTATCAGAATTTTTCGGGCGATCCCGCCGGTACGGCGACCGGCGGTGAAGAGGCGTTCGGCGACGCGAGTTCCATCGCTGCCCAGGATCACCCGTATGGCAAGCTCCTGACTTTCGACATCTCGAAATTCGTCAATGCGGCGCACAAGCTGCCGTCACCCTGCACCATCCAGATCCGGGGCATGGCGCCCGGCGCCTCGCTCGTCGGCCTCGACGTATTTTCCACTCTCGGCTATACGACCACCTCGACGTTCGTACAGGCCATCGAATACGCCGTGGTACACGACGACGTCGATGTCATCAACGAGTCCTTCGGCGGCAATCCGTTCCCGGACCAGGCCAACGACCCCATATCGCTGGCGAATGCGGCCGCGGTGGCCGCTGGCACGGTGGTGACGGTCAGCACCGGGGATGCCGGCACCGCAGGGACCCTCGGTTCGCCCGGGACCGATCCCAACGTGATCGCCGCCGGGGCGAGCACGCAGTTCCGCCTCTACGCACAGACGGCGTACGGCGCCCAGCCCTTCGCCAAGGGATGGCTGAGCAACAATATCTCGGCCCTGAGTTCGGGCGGATTCGCACAACTGCACGCCCGTACGGTCGACGTGGTGGCGCCGGGCGATCTGGGCTGGGCGCTGTGTTCCAGCAACGTGGCGCAGTTCACCGATTGCATCGACTTCGAAACGCAGCCCAAACCGACCCCCGTGATCGACTTCGGAGGTACCAGCGAGGCGGCGCCGCTGGTCGCCGGGGAGGCCGCCCTGGTGATTCAAGCCTACCGCAGCACCCACGGGGGCCGCAGTCCTTCGCCGGCGCTGGTCAAGCAGATCATCATGAGCACGGCCGCCGATCTCAGCGTTCCGAGCAGCGAGCAGGGCGCGGGTCTCATCGATTCGCTGGCCGCGGTCAACGTCGCGTTGTACCTCGGCGGCAATGGGCGGACCCCGCAGCCGCACGCGCCCGGACTGTTCACCAGCGCGACCGGCATTTCCGTCACCGCCGGCGGCAATTCCCGGCAATCGCAAGTCGTGAAGATCACCAATACGGGATCGAGGGCACGGCAGCTGACGCCGGCTCTGCAGACGCTCGGCGCGCCGCTCGCGGGCGCCACGACGAACGTGAATCTCGCGCCGACGAGCGACCCGACGTTCGTCAACGTGACGGGTGCGCTGCGGACGTACGTGAAGCGCACCTTCCAGGTGCCCGAGGGCATGCAGCATCTCGACGCGGAAATCGCCTATCAGGTGCCGCTGAACAGCACGGCGACGCCCATCGTCTACCTCTCTCTGCTGGATCCGGCCGGCCGCCAAGTGGCCTACAATCTTCCGCAGGGGCTGGCGAGCGGCTATGGCCACGTCGATGTCGGCAATCCGGCCGGCGGCAAGTGGACGGCGATCATATGGACGCGGCCCCCGGGTGTGGGCAGCTACGCCGGACCCGTACAATTCACCTGGTCGGCCGAAAACTTCGTGAACGTCGGCAAGGTGTACCCGGCCACGTTGAACCTCGCGCCCGGCGCGACTCAATCCGTCACGGCCGATTTCTTCATGCCGACCGAACCCGGCGACCTCGCGGCGGCCATCCGCTTCGACGAGGAGGGGGCCGGCGATGCGGGCTCCGAGGGCGCCTCGAGGCTGCCGGAAATTCCCGTCAGCCTGCGCACCCTGATCGCAACCGGCCCGACGGGGGGATCGTTCACGGGCACGCTCACCGGCGGCAATGGGCGCCCGGGCGCAGGCCCGACCCAGACCTTCGAATTCGACGTGCCCGCCGGCCTCAACGACATGAGCCTGGCGCTCGAGATCCCCGACAACGGCTATTTGCTCGAGGGATTGTTGGTCGATCCGCAGGGCATGCAGTTGAGCGTCGCGCCGAACATCGATCCCACCGGCGCCGTTCAATATGGGCTGCAGCTTTTCCGCGAGTCGCCGCAGGCGGGTCGCTGGAAGTTCATCCTGTTGCAGAACTTCACGTCGTCGGGCAACCAGACGTCGCTGCCGTTCACCGCGAGGATCGGCTTCAACTCGGCGCACATCATCGCGAACGGTCTTCCCAACTCGGCGAATGCGACCGTCTCCGCATCCGGGAAGCCCTTGACCGCCACGATCACGGTCGTCAACACCGGCAACCAGACGCTGGCCTACTTTGCCGATGCGCGGTTGCATACGCCCTCCGTCAACGCCTTGACGCCGCAGCCGTGTGTCAAGGTGACCACCCTGCCGGGCACCTGTGGACTGTTCTACGTGCCGACCCAGGTGAGCGAGGTTCAGTTCGTCGCGAAATCGATCGTGCCCATCGACATGGATGCCTACAACGTGGCCGGCTACAACGTCGGGGGCACTTTCTCTCCCGACCTGTTCGCGAGGAAGATCGCGACAAATACCGTCATGGCAACGTTGAGCGAGCCTGAAATCCCGTACGGGCAGTGGGTCGTGGCGCCCGCGCTGATCGGACCCTACGGGGCGGGCGGAGCACCGACCGAGCCGGTGACGACGGCTGCCTACGCGCTGATGCTGCCCTTCGATACCGCCGTGGCGGCGGACAGCGGCGACATCTGGGCGGATGTCACCCTGGGGACGAACACCTACAATCCGTTGGTTCTGGCATCCGGCCAGACCGGGGCCATCACGATCACCATCGCGCCCAATGCCGCCCAGACCGGCCATACCTACAGCGGCTTCCTGTTCGTCGACACCTTCAACGGCAACGTGATCACCGGCGACGAGGTGGTGCGCATCCCGTATCGCTACACCGTCGTGAAGTAGCCCGAGGCTCGGGTAGGGGAGGGGCGGCGTTTGGCCGGGCGCCTCGGCAGGAGTGGAAGCTCCCGCGAGGCGCCTGCCGTCGCGTCGTCTTTGCGCCCGGTCGTCCATGCGCTACCACGGCATGACCTCCGAAAGCGACGGGAGGGATGAAATTAAAATCGCGCCTCGCGCCTCGCGCCCAATATAATCCGCGGTCCCTTCCTGCCCGGTGTAGTCCATGCTGTTCAAGAACCTCGTCTTCCATCGTCTGCCGGCCGGCTGGGCATCGTCCGCGGTCGAGTTCGAAGCGCAACTCGCCGGTCGGCCCCTGCGGCCGTGCGGACCCTTCGAGATGTCGAGCCGGGGTTGGGTGCCGGTGACGCACGGTGGCCGGCTGCTGCACACCGTCAATCAACAGCATCTGATTGCCCTGGGCGTCGACGACAAACTGCTGCCGGCGTCGATCGTGCGCCAGGTGGCCCAGGAGCGGGCGGACATCCAGGCCGGGGAGCAGGGTTTTCCTGTAGGCCGCAAACAGATGCGTGACCTGCGCAACCGGGTGGCCGACGAGCTGCGCGCGCGGGCGCTGACACGTCGGCGTGTGACGCGTGCCTGGATCGATCCGGTGGCAGGTTGGTTCGCCGTCGACTCGTCCGGCATTCCGCGAGCCGAGATGGTCGTCGAGACCCTGAGCGACACGCTCGGCAGTTTCGCCCCGCAGCCCATCGAGACCGCCCGCTCACCCCAGGCAGCGATGGCGTCGTGGCTGCTGCGGGGGGAGGCACCGGCGAAATTTTCGATCGACGACGATCTGGAGTTGCAGGCCTCCGACAAGTCGAAGTCGATCATCCGGTACACCCGTCACCCGCTCGACGGAAAGGAGATCCGCGGTCATCTCGCCGCCGCAAAGTATCCGACGCGGCTGGGGCTGACCTGGAACGACCGGGTGTCGTTCGTATTGACGGACAAACTGCAGGTGAAGCGGCTCGAGTTCCTCGAAATGAGCACGGACGACACCGTGGGCGACGACGTCGACCCGGCGGAACAATTCGACATCGATTTTGCCGTCATGGCCGGGGAACTGGCCGCACTGCTCAAGGACCTGACGGGAGCTCTGGGCAGCGAGTCGGCGGCGAGCCCCGACTGGCCGGCGCACAGCAAGGTGGCCTGAGGGCGAAGAGCGGTCGTTCGTCACGGTTTTTCCGTCCGATCGCCCGTATATTTCCGCTCCATGTGCCAGCGTTATGTTCTACCGGACCAGACTGCCGCCGAGCGGGAGTTCCTGCCGGAGACGGCGTGGTGGAATTTCGCCGCAAGATTCAACGTGGCGCCGGAGCAGTACGTTCCCGCCATCCGCATGCACGAGGGTCGGAGCGAGGGTGTGATGCTGCGCTGGGGACTGATTCCGGCATGGACGGAGCACTACCCCACCGGCAGACCCAAATCGAGCGTCCCGGTCGAGCGCATCGACAGCGCGAGAATCTACCGCGATGCGTGGCTCCAGAGTCGGCGTTGCATCCTGCCGATGGCCGGCTTTTACGTCTGGCGGACGACCGCGGAGAAATTCCGCCGGCCGTTCTTCGTGAAGCTGACGGGCCGGTCGGTTTTCGGGGTGGCTGCGATGTGGGACCGATGGGTCAGCGATGAGGACGATGTGATCGAGAGCTGCTCGATCATCCGGCTCGCCCCGAACGCACTGATGGCCCGGATCGAGGGTCCGAAGTCCGGGATGCCCGCCATCGTGAGGCGGCAGGATCGCCGGGTCTGGCTCGACGGCAGCGCCAGCGAGGCGGCAGCCGTGTTGCGACCCTATCCCGCGGAGCGGATGGAAGCCCACCCCGTCAGTCCGCGCATCAATTCACGGACGGTGGACGACCCCGGTTTGATCCGAGCGGTGGTCTAGCCGCGCGGTCCAACCAGGCTCGGAGCGCCCGCGCCACGGCATCCGGCCGCTCGATCGGCGCCATATGGCCGGCACCCGCAATTTCCACCAATGTGGCATCCGGCACGATTCTCTGCATGTCCGCATGCTGCGCGAGGGAGGACCACGTGTCGTTGGTCCCGCTCAACAGCAGCGTCGGCACAGCGATCGTCGGCAGAAGGGGGCGGGCGTCCGGGCGATGCAACAGCGCCTCGATCTGTCCGGCGAAAGATGCGGGCGTCGAGCGCCCGACCATCGCCGTCAGTATCGGCATGAGCTCCGCCACCCTCGCGGGTGAGGCGCCCATCATGGGCGGGAGCCATTCGGCCGCCAGCGCGGCCATTCCCTGGGTATTCGCCAGACGCACCAGGGCGCCGCGACTCTCGTACTCCGGTTCGCGGGTCGGATGCACGCCCGAGTTCAAGAGTCCGATGGCCGTCACGCGCTCCGGCGCGCGACGCCAGATCTCGAGCGCCACCCGGCCGCCCATCGAATGCCCGGCCACCGCAAATCGCGACGGAGCGAGCGACAACACCCGCTCGGCCATCCCGCCGAGCGAAGTCAATCCGCCGAAGGAAACGACGTGGACATCGGCGATATCCGTCAACCTTCGCGGAATGTCGGACCACACGGTTTCATCGCACAACAGGCCGCAGAGCAAGTAGAGAGACTGCATGCGCGCACTATATCGCGCCGGCGTGTGGCGGTGGGCGCGTTCCTGTAAAGTGGCGTTTTTGGATACCGGGTGCCCCTGCCATGAATGCCGCACAGCAAACCGCCAAAGTGGACGGTGAACCCACGCCCGCCGCACGCGCGATGATCGAGCGCCTGATCGCCTTCAAAACCGTCTCTCGGGATTCGAACCTTGGTCTGATCGAATGGGTCCGCGATTATCTTCATGGCCATGGCGCAAGCACGCGCCTCACGCACGACGCCACGGGCAGGAAGGCGAATCTGTTCGCCACGCTCGGCGACTCCGGCCGGCCCGGGCTCGTGCTGTCCGGCCACACCGACGTGGTGCCCGTGGATGGGCAGAATTGGGACACGGATCCCTTCGTGGTCACGGAGCGCGACGGAAAGCTGTTCGGACGCGGTTCGGCCGACATGAAGGGCTTCATCGGCATCATCCTCGCCCAGGCGCCGAAGTTCGTCGCAGCCCTCAATGCCGGCCGCCTCGATGCCCCGCTGCATTATGCCTTGAGCTACGACGAGGAAGTGGGCTGCCTGGGCGTTCGCGGCCTCATCGCGGATCTGCAGGCAAACGGCATCAGGCCCGCCGGCTGCATCGTCGGCGAACCCACCTCGATGCAGCCGATCATCGCGCACAAGGGAACTCACAAGTTTCGCTGCTCGGTTCACGGACGCGAGGCGCATTCGAGCTACGTCACCCACGGGATCAACGCCATCGAATATGCGGCACGGCTGATCGTCCACATCCGGCACATCGCCGACCGCCTGGCGCAGATCGAACTGCGCGATTACGGATTTGCGGTTCCGTATTCCACCATGTCGACCGGGCTGATCCGCGGGGGCATTGCGGTCAACGTGGTGCCGAAGGACTGCGAATTCCAATTCGACATGCGGACGCTGCCGCAGGCGTCGCCGGAGTCCCTCTTCCAGGAAATCCGGCGCTACGCCGAGACGCTTGCGGAGGAGATGAAGCTGGTCGATCCGCAGTCGGGGATCGATCTCGTGTGGGCGAGCCAGACCGTCGGCCTCGCCGCATGCGAAGCCGACGCCATCGTGCGCTGGGCGATGGCGCTGTCGGGTAATTCCACCGTCGGCAAGGTCTCCTACGGCACCGAGGCCGGACTGTTCCAGCAGATGGGCGTGCCGAGCGTGATCTGCGGGCCGGGCGACATTGCCGAGGCGCACCGGCCCAACGAATTCGTGTCGCTCGAACAACTGGCGCGCTGCGAAGCCTTCATGAACCGCATTATCGAGACCGGATTCGCACCGTCATGAACGCACAGACATCGAGTGCGGCGCGCATCGTCAAGGGGGCCTGTCCGCACGATTGTCCCGACACCTGCGCCCTGGAGGTGCATGTCCGGGACGGCGTGGCGACCAAGGTCACGGGGTCCTCGGCACACCCGCCGACGGCGGGCGTCCTGTGCACGAAAGTGGCCCGCTATACGGAACGCACCTACCACCGAAACCGGCTGCTGCATCCGCTGCGCAGGGTGGGCCGGAAAGGGGAGGGGCGATTCGAGCCGGTCAGCTGGGACGATGCCCTCCGGGAGATTGCCGCCCGGCTCGGGGAGATTGCGGCCCGCGACCCGGAACAGATCCTGCCCTACAGCTATGCCGGCACGATGGGCTTGGTTCAGGGCGAGTCCATGGCCCAGCGCTTCTTTCATCGCCTCGGAGCGAGTTTGTTGGATCGCACGATCTGCGCCTCCGCCGGATCCGCCGGCCATGCGATCACGCTGGGCTCGCGGGTCGGGATGGACATGGAACTGGCTGACGACGCCAGGCTGATCGTGTTTTGGGGCTGTAACGCGATCACCTCCAGCGTGCATTTCTGGGCTCGCGCCCAGCAGGCCAAGCGCCGGGGCGCCCTGTTGGTGGCCATCGATCCCTATCGGTCGCTGACGGCGGAAAAATGCCAGCTGCACGTCGCACCGCTGCCGGGAACCGATGCGGCGCTCGCCCTGGGCCTGATGCACGTGCTGATTCGTGACGATTTGATCGATCACGACTATGTCGACCGTTACTGCCTGGGCTTCGACGCCCTGCGGGAGCGCGCCGCCACGTTCGATCCCGGACGGGTGGCGGCGATTTGTGGCATCACCGCGGAAGAGATCGAAAGGCTGGCGCGGCTCTACGGGACCATCCGGCCGTCGCTCATTCGCGCCAACTACGGCATGCAGCGGGCGCGGGGAGGCGGCATGGCCGCGCGCAACATCGCCTGCCTGCCCGCCCTGGTGGGAGCCTTCCGGGACGCGGCCGGAGGGTTGCTGTTGTCGACCTCCGGTAATTTTGCGATCGACCAGGCTGCGCTCTGCCGCCCCGATCTTCTCGGCGAGCGCCGACCGCGCACGATCAACATGTCCACGATCGGCAATGCGCTGCTCGATGACAAGGCACCGATCCGCGCGGTGATCGTCTACAACGCCAACCCCGTTGCGGTGGCGCCCGATTCGGCCCGCGTCGCACGCGGCTTTGCCCGCGAGGACCTGTTCACCGTCGTGCTCGAACACTTCCAAACCGATACGGCGGACACCGCGGACTTCGTGCTGCCGGCGACCACCCAACTCGAGCATCTGGACGTGGTCAAGTCCTACGGGCATTACTACCTGGTCGCCAACAATCCCGCAATCGCACCGTTGGGCGAGTGCAAGCCCAACACCGAGATTTTCCGCCTGTTGGCGCGCGCCATGGGATTCGAGGAGCCGTGCTTCGGCGAATCGGACGAGATGATCGCCCAGGCGGCCGTTGCCGGGGACTGGGACTTCGGCGCCGTTCGCGCCCGCGGCTGGCAGCGCATCGGCGCGGCGAGGGGGATTGCCCGCTTCGCCCAAGGCGGCTTCGACACCCCCTCCGGGAAGGTCGAGTTCCATTCCACCGCAGCTCAGGCCCTCGGACTCGATCCGCTGCCGGCTCATACCGCGCCGCTGGAGGACACCCGCAGCGCGCTGGCCGCGCGCTTTCCGTTGGCGATGATTTCACCGCCCGCCCGTCATTTTCTCAACAGCAGTTTCGTGAATGTCGAAAGCCTGCGGGCGGTGGAGGGCGAGCCCTGGCTCGACCTGCACCCCGCAGACGCCGCCGCCCGCGCGGTCGTGGACGGCTCTTACGTCCGGGTCTTCAACGAACGAGGCAGCTTGGAACTGCGCGCGCGAATCACCGATCGGGCGCGTCGCGGCGTGGTCGTCGCGCTGTCGGTGTGGTGGAAGAAGCTGGCCCGGGACGGCAAGAACGCGAACGAATTGACCAACGGCGACGAACTGACGGATATCGGCCGCGCGCCCATCTTTTACGACTGTTTGGTGGAAGTCGCTCCGCTGTAGGGTCGACCCGTGCCCGACGAGGCGCCCCCCAAATCCCGCAGACCGGCGAAAACTGTGCGCAGGATCGGTGCAGTAACGGTCCCGACGGACCATACTTGCGGGAATGACCGGTACGCTTCTCCTGATCGAACTCGCCGGCCATGTGGGCCTCCTGCTGTGGGGCACCCACATGGTGGGGACCGGCGTGCAGCGCGGCTTTGGACGGGAACTGCGGCACTGGCTCGGACACAATCTCGACAGCCGACCCCGGGCGTTCCTGACCGGCCTCGGCATCACCACCCTGCTCCAGAGCAGCACCGCCACCGGGCTGCTGGCCACCTCGTTCGCGGCCACCGGTGTGCTCGCGCTCGCACCCGCGCTCGCGGTCATGCTCGGCGCAAACGTGGGCACTGCGCTGTTGACCCAGCTGCTGTCCTTCAACATGGGGCTGGTGGGTCCGCCGCTGGTCCTGGCGGGCGTGCTCGCGTTCCGTTGGTCGGTCGACGGCCGCGCCAAGAACGTGGGTCGGATAGGAATCGGCCTTGGGCTCATGCTCATGGCCCTGGCCGGGCTGGTGCACACCCTGGCGCCCCTCGAAAATGCCCCCTCGCTGCGGCCCGTCATGGGTTCTTTGTCGGGCGATCCCGTGCTCGCCGTGCTGATTTCGGCGTTGCTCACCTACGCTTGTCATTCGAGCATCGCCATCGTGTTGTTGGTCGGCTCGTTCGAGGCAAATCATGTCGTCGGTCCGGTCACTGCGCTGGCGCTGGTGCTGGGGGCGAACCTGGGCGGTGCGCTGCCCGCGCTGCTGACATCGTCGACCCGCGGGGCACGGCGCCTGCCGTTGGGCAATCTGTTGGTGCGGGCGATCGGAGTGGTCGTCGCATTGCCGTTCCTGCCGCAAATCGCCCGGGCACTTTCCCATGGCGCTCCCGCGGCCGCGCGGTTGGTCGTGAACTTCCACCTGCTGTTCAACGTGGCGCTCGCCCTGGCATTCCTCGGACCGGTCGCCGTACTCGCCCGGGCGCTCACGCGCTGGCTGCCGGACGCTCCGGTTCCCGCCGATCCCGCCCGACCGGTGCATCTCGATCCTGCAGCGCTGCATTCGGCGACCGTGGCGCTGGCAAATGCCTCGAGAGAGACGCTGCGGATGGCCGACATGATCGATGTGATGCTGCACGACACCCAGGAAGTCATCTGCTGCGAAAGCTTGAGCCGGGGCGACAAGGTCGCCGCCGCCGCTCACTGCGTGGATCATCTGGGCGGGGCGATCCGGCGCTATCTGGCGGACGTGGGGGACGAGCAGTCGTTGGACCATCAACGCGAGGGCGCCCGTGGCCAGGATATTCTGTCGGCGGTCATCAACCTGGAGCATGTCGCGGACATCCTTGCCAACGGACTCGTGGAGTTTTCGCTCCGCGGGCTCAAGCGGGGCAAGCGGCTGTCGACGGAGGAGTCCGCCATCGTCGCCGCGATGCACGCCGGTCTGATCGACTGCCTGCGGCTCGCGTTGGCGGTGTTCCTGCAGGGTGAGCGGGCCGATGCCGAGAGGCTGGTGGCCAGCAAGACGCGGTTTCGCGAGTTTGAGGCGGAAGCGATGGCGTTGAGCGCGAGTTCGCTGCGTGCGGCGGCGGCCAGCAATCGTCTGCTCGAATCAGAGGCGGCGGAACGGGTCGCGGAGGAGAGCGGCTTGCTGCTGCGCACGGTGCGCGACCTGCGGCGGGTCCATTCCCACCTCGCGAGCTTCGCCTATCCCATCCTACATCGGCCGGGGGACCGCAAGCCCGGAACCGCCGAGTCGGCGGCGCGGGCCGGTGTCGTGCCGACCAGCGCACATTAGCGACCCGACGGGCCTGTCGTTCCGGACGAGATGCGCTTCCCTCCGTGTAGATTACAATGAGCCCCGCCGCGGTCTAAATCCATTGGAGTCTGCATGCTGCCATCCGCCTCGAGCCTGTTGCGTCCGTTATTGCTGGCTCTGCTGAGCGCCACCAGCCTACCCGCGACATCCGCCGCCGCCGGCACCGACTGCCCGCACGACGACAGCGGACTCAAGCTCCCGGCGGGCTTTTGCGCCAGCGTGTTCGCGGATGACATCGGTCATGCCCGGCATCTCGTCGTATCTGCGGCCGGCGTGGTCTACGTGAATACCTGGTCCGGACGCTACTACGGAAACTCAGCGCCTCCGAGCGGTGGATTCCTGGTGGCCCTCCAGGATCTGCATGGCGACGGGGTCGCGGACGTCCGGCAGCGTTTTGGCGAGACGCTGCAGAGCGGCGGAGCGGGAGGCACGGGGATCGGACTCTATTCGGGTTCGCTGTACGCGGAGATCAACGACAAGATCGTGCGCTATCGCTTGCCGGCCGGCGCGACGATTCCGGCCGGGCCGCCGGAGACCATCGTTTCGGGCCTGCCCCTCACCGGCGATCATCCCATGCATCCCTTCGCGATCGACCCCGACGGTGCGTTGTACGTGGATGTCGCCAGCGCGACGAACTCCTGTCAGATCAAGAACCGCTCGGCGCAATCCCCGGGAGCCGAGCCCTGCGAGGAGTTGCGCACCCGCGGCGGGATCTGGCGTTTCGAAGCCGGCCAAACCCACCAGGTATTTTCCTCCAAGCAGCGTTTTGCCACCGGCATCCGCAATGGTGAGGGGATTGCGGTGGACGCCGCAGGACGGCGCCTGTTCGTGACGCAGCATGGCCGCGATCAGCTGCATGCCAACTGGCCGGATCTCTATCCCCCGGAACAGGAGGCAACGCTCCCGGCGGAAGAAGTGCTGCTGCTCAAAAAGGGGGGCGATTACGGTTGGCCGGAGTGCTACTACGACCCGGGTCGGCATCGGCTCGTCCTCGCCCCCGAATACGGCGGCGATGGCGGCAAGGCGGTCGGTCCCTGCGCCACCAAGGACGAACCCGTGGCTGCCTACCCCGCCCATTGGGCGCCGAATGATCTGGTTTTCTACGACAATCCGCAATTTCCCGCGCACTACCGCAAAGGGCTGTTCATCGCCTTCCACGGTTCGTGGGATCGCGCGCCCTACACGCAATCCGGTTACAACGTCGTATTCCAGCCCCTTGCGGGCGACCGGGCAGCCGGGCGATGCGAGGTGTTCGCGGACGGCTTTGCCGGGGGGATGAAGTCTCCCGGCGCAGCTGCCCATCGCCCGAGCGGTCTGGCGGTGGGACCGGACGGCGCCCTGTACGTCTCCGACGACGTGCGCGGACGCATTTATCGCATCGTTTACAAGGGCCCGGCGCAGGCTGGGACCGACGCGCCCACCGTCCCCTGCCCGGATGCGGCAGCGGAAGCGGGGCCGATCGCTTCGGTACAAGACAAGCCGCCCGACGGCACGGACCCGGCTGCGGGAACCGAGCTGCCCGTCCCGCCGGGGTCGACACCGGCGAGCGTGGCGCTGGGCCAGCGGCTGTTTCACGGTGAAGTGGCGGGCGCGTCATGCACGGGCTGTCATGGAGCGAACGGAGGCGGCACGCCATTGGGCCCGAGTCTGACGGGCAACCAGTGGCTGTGGAGCGACGGCGGGCTCGAGGGGATTGCCGCGACCATCAGCCAGGGAGTGAGTCAGCCCAAACGGTATCGAGCGCCGATGCCGGCCATGGGCGGGGCGCAGCTGTCGGCCGCGCAGGTCTCGGCACTGGCAGCCTACGTCTGGGGCCTGAGCCACCCTGTGGCGGCCGGCGCGGCCTCCGCCGTGCGTATCGTCACCATTCCGGGAGAGCGTGTCTATCCCGAGAGCATCACTTCCACCGCGGATGGCCGGCTCATCATCGGCAGCATCGGCACCCGCTCGATCTACAGCGTGGCCCCGGGCTCCGTGCTCGCGCAACCCTGGATTGCCCCTGACAGCGACCCATCCCTTGGAGTCTACGGGGTGCTGGCCGATGAAAGGTCCGGTACTCTGTGGGCATGTTTCGCGGCCGTGCCCGGCGCCAAGGCCGCCGACCAGTCCCGGTCCGCGCTCCAGGCCTTCGACCTCCACTCCGGCAAATTCGAGGCACGTTATGAACTGCCCGCCGCCGGCGCCTGGTGCAATGACATCGCTCTCGCGCCGGACGGCGTCATCTATGTCACCGACAGCAACAACATGGAAATCGATCGGCTTCAGGGGCGCGACCAGCAGCTACATCTGTGGGCGGGCGACGGCGATTTGGGTCCGAAGGGTGGCATGCTCGACGGCATCGCGGTGGTCGGAAACCGGGTGGTCGCGAACACACTCTTGACGGGCAAACTGTGGAGTGTCGCCATCGACGCCGATGGTGACGCCGGCCACATCACCGACGTCAACGTCGGCCGGCCGTTGGAACACCCGGACGGCATGCGCGCATTCGGCGAGAACCAACTGTTGTTGGTGGAGGGCGGCGGGGGCGGACGATTGGACCGCGTGAATTTCGTCGATGAGGCGGCCACCGTGAACACGATCAAACAGGGCTTTCCGGATGGTCCCGTATCGGTCGCCGTCGTGGGCTCCGTGGGCTACGTTCTCGAGGGACAACTGTCGGCGCTGTTCGGACGATCGGATCCGAACACCCCGGTCAAACCCTTTCGGGCCACGGCGGTCGAACTGCCCCGGTGACGCCAGTGGCGGCGCGGCCGGACGCCGCGCCTAGGCGTGAACGTCGAGGGTCGTCCGTGGCGGTGAGTCGCTGAGGCGCTGATTTCGCGCATATTGTTCCGTCGGCCTCAGATAGGCGGACAGACCCTCATGGCGGCGCGGCGCCCCGGGAATGCCGGGCGGTACCCCGTCGAGGGCGCCCGGATGAGCATCCGCGTGTGCCGTCCGCGGGGAAGATTGGGGAACCGTGGCGACGATGCTGTCGGCAAATGCCGCCGAGGCGGAGGAGGAGAACTCCGCACGCAGATAGAACACGCTCTGCGGGTGTGCCGACACGATCGTGATCCGGCGAAGCACCGCATCGCCCGCGGCGACGCCGGCCCCCCCCACGGTCGCCGTCCGGCTGTCGGAGGGGACCCGTTCGCGAGCCGGTAGCAGTGTCTGAATGCCTGAGGATACTTTCACTTCGACTGACTAGCATCCTCCGATCGCGCGACTTGTGCCAGCATCGCGAATTACAGACTTTAGATATCAGCCACTTGAAGGATATATCTAGATTGTCTTTAGATTCCTACGCTCCGCGGCCGGAACGTTGCAGGCGCCGTCCCTCCATCAGCTGCCAGGACAGCAGCGCGGGCAGGCCGCAAAGCACCTCCCTCAGACGCTTTGCCATGGAGACGGCCAATGCCAGTTCGCTGCTCACGCCCAGCGCCTGTCCGAACAGCACCAGCGTCACTTCCTGCACGCCGAGGCCGGCGGGCACGACGAACGCCAGGTGCCGCATGGCCTGAGTCATGCTTTCCAGAATGATCGCCGAGGGCAGGTCGATTGGATGTCCAAACAGACGCAACGTGAACCAGATCTCGAGCGAGCCCGAAACCAACGCCGCGAACTGCAGGCTGCCGGCCGCCACGAGGCTGCGCCAGCGGCTCAAGGTGGCGCGAATTTCATGATCCAGCGAGGCGGCGCCTTCCTGCAGCGCAGTGGCCCCGATCATCGGTCCGATGAACTGATGCAGCCGCCTGAACACTGAACCGTGCCGCAGCATCAGCATCGTGACGATGGGCGCGGGGAGCGTCACGCAGAAGACCAGGATGAGTCGCCGAAGGTTGCCTCCGGGTGCGCCAAGTTGGCTCAGGAACAGGAGGCCCAGCGCGGTGAATGCATAGGATACGACCAATGTCAGGACGACCTCGACGATCACCGTGGCGCCGATGCCCGCAGCACCCAGACCACGCCATCGCAACAGTCGAACGCCGACGACGCCTCCGCCGACGCTGGCGACGGGCAACAGGCGATCAATCGCCTCGCGCACGCTGGTAACCCAGAACAGATAGCCGAGACCGGCGCGCCGGCCGGGATCGTAGGCGAGCAGCAGCGACCACCAGCCGACCGCGTAGAGCAGAAAGAATACCGCGCGATAGGGTACCAACCAGAGCAGGGTGACGCCGGCCGTGCCGAGAGTCTGCAGCATCGCGGGAAGATCGGCGCGCAACACCAGCCAAATCAGCACGGACAGGCCCAGCAATCCGCCGAGGTAGCAAGCCAGCTTGAAGGGCGACATCGTCCGCTTCAGGTCAGCCGGCGCATGGAGCCGTCCGCATCGACGTCATATTCGTGTCCGCGCCAGACGACCCGCGACGTCGAAAAGCTGCGCCACCACACCCAGCACAGGAGCAGATCGCGCACCGGTACCAGCCAGCTGTCGGCGAGCGAAGTTGCCGCTCGGTTGCCGGAAATGCAGTGCAGCGTCATGCGCACCGCGGCGGTCGAACCGAAGAGCACCCAGGCGGGCGTCGCATAGTGAGGATCCCATGCGGTGAGCACGATGCCGCCCATCGCCAACGGCAGACTGAAGGTCAGGAAAATGAAGCGAAAGCTCAGGGGTCGCAGGATGCGTATCGTGCGCATCCAGCGCATCTCGTGCCGGATCAGGGAGTCGAAGGACCGTTCGTCGTGTTCTCCTTCGACCAGATAGGGGCACAGGACGATGCGCAGTCCCAACGCGCTGACGAGTTCGCCCAGCCGATGATCGTCCGCGAGATGATTCGCGATGGATTGCAGTCCGCCGATCGCCTGGAGGGTGTCCTCGCGCATGCACAGGGTTTGTCCCGACACGTAGCCCTGGTAGCCGAAGAGCCACGCGAGCAGCACGGAGGGCACGTACCATTCGTTGATGTACATCGCGCCCAGGCGCGACCAGACGCCGGTGGTCGGAACCCCGCGGTAGGGGCACGTCACCAAGCCCACCGACCGATCGTGCAGCGGGGCCGTCACCGTCGACAGGTAATCGGGCCCGACGAATACATCGCTGTCCGCCATCACGAACGTCTCATGGCGGGCTGTGGCCAGCATGTTGATGAGGTTGCTGATCTTCAGATTGCTGCCGTGCAGCTCCGGATTGACGACCATCTCGATGTCGAGGGAGGGAAACTCCTCGATGAGCCGCGCGACGACGGCGCAGGCGGGGTCGGCGGAATCGCGAACGCCGAATATGATCTGATACACCGGGTAGTCCTGGACGCAGAACCCGCGCAAATGCTGGTACAAGCCGGGCTCTGCGCCGCACAGCGGCTTGAGCAGCGAAACCGCCGGCAGCACCGACGGCCGTGACGCCGGCCGCGTGCGGTCCCAGATCACCACGGCAATCAGGACGAGCACCGAGTAGCCCGCGGCCAATCCGAGCAGCCCAAACCCGACGAGCGACATCACGGGATGAACGAACGGCATGCCGGGCCCCAACGATCGATCCCGGGCGTCAGGCCTCGTGCGCGCGCAGGAACCGGAAGAATTCGACACCCTCGCGCAGGCGACGCTTCATCATGTCCCAGCTCGACAGCATCTCCCTGACGATCTCCCATATCTTGTTGGGCCGGAAGTAGAAGCGCTTGTAGAAATCCTCCATGCTGTGGAAGATCTCTTCCTTCGACAGATGTGGATAGCTGATCGCCGCCAATTGGACGCCCTTGTCGTTCACGAGATTGACGGCCTCATTCTCCTGCAGCCAGCCGTTGTCGACCGCCTGTTTGTACAGCGTGGTGCCGGGGTAGGGCGCCGCCAGCGACACCTGAATCGTGTGCGGATTGATTTCCTTGGCGAAATTGATGGTCTTTTCGATCGTTTCCTTGGTTTCGCCGGGCAGGCCCAGGATGAAGGTGCCGTGGACGAGGATGCCGAGCTTGGCGCAATCGCTGCTGAAGCGCCGGGCGATGTCGGTCCGCAATCCTTTCTTGATGTTGTGCAGGATCTGGTCGTCGCCGGACTCGAAGCCGACCAACAACAGGCGCAGGCCGTTGTCCTTCATCACCTTCAAGGTCTTGTAGGGCACATTGGCTTTGGCGTTGCAGCTCCAGGTCATGCCGAGGCGGCCCATGCCCTCCGCGATCTCCTCCACCCGCGGCAGGTTCGACGTGTCGGTGAAGGTGTCGTCGTCGAACATGACCTCCTTCACTTCCGGCATGTTCTCCTTGATCCAGCGCACCTCCGCAATGACGTTCGCGGCGGACCGGACGCGGTAGCGATGTCCTCCGACGGTTTGCGGCCACAGACAGAAAGTGCACTTCGAACGGCATCCCCGGCCCGTGTAGAAGCTCACGTACGGGTGCTTCAAGTAGCCGATGAAGTAATTCTCGATGTTCAGGTCCCGCTTGTAGACGGGCGCGACGAACGGCAGCTCGTCCATGTTCTCGAGGATGGCACGGGGTAGATTGTGGACGATGCGTCCGTCTTCCGCCCGGTAGGACAGCCCCTTGATCTGCGGCAACGGCAGACCCTGGGCCACCTCCTGGCAGGTATAGTCGAACTCCTCGCGGCAGACGAAGTCCACCGCCGTGGCGGCCTTCAGCGAGCCTTCGGGGTCGACCATGGATTTCGCGCCCACCAGCCCGATCTTGATGTTCGGGTTGTCGGCGCGCAACAGTTCGGCGAACTTGGCGTCGGTGGGGAAGGAGGGCGTGCTGGTATGCATGATCACGAGGTCGTAGCCGCGGGCGATCTTGAGGCTCTCGTCGACGCTCAGTTCGTCGGCCGGGGCGTCCAGCACTCTCGAATTCGGCACCAGGGCGGCGGGCTGAGCCAGCCAGGTCGGGAACCAGAAGGATTTGATCTCCCGCTTGGCTTGGTAGCGCGAACCCGCGCCGCCGTCGAAACCGTCGAACGACGGCGCCTGGAGGAACAGAGTCTTCAAAAACGGAGCGGCGGGAGATTCGACGGTCATTTAGCGGCCTCAGATATAGCTAACCTCGGATAATACAGTGTTTTTGGGTTACCCCGCCATTCCTCGACCGGCGATGACTGCGGTGCGGCAATCGGCCTCGCGGCCGCGGCCCTGCGGCATGTCCCGGATAACCGCGGCATTCCCGTATCGACTGGCCGGCCGGGCGCGTCAAAAATCCCCGTCTGCCGAGAATTGCCTCGCTTCAAAGGGATGATCATCATGCTGAACACAGGAATCCGACCCGCGGTTTTTCAATCGCTCGGTGTTTGCCTGCTCCTCGCTCTTGCCGCGCCCTCGTGGGCGGTGCCCAGTTTTGCCCGCCAGACGGGCATGGCCTGCGCGGCCTGCCACACGGTATTTCCGGAGTTGACGCCCTTCGGGCGTGAGTTCAAGCTGAACGGGTACGTGCTCGACAACATCAAACAGATCAAGGGCATCACCACCGAGAACCGTGAGACGCTGGCGTTGAATTCCGTACCGCCGATCAGCGTGATGTTGCAGCTTTCCTACACGCACACCGGCAAGGCGATGCCGGACAGCAATCCGACCGCCAACCCCGCGCTCAATGGGGCGCTCGCGAAGGACGGCGACATTCTGTTTCCGCAGCAGGCGAGTTTCTTCTACGCCGGCAAGATTGCCGACGATTTGGGCGCCTTCGTGCAACTGACCTATGACGGCGTCGCCGACAGCTTCGGGTTCGACAACACCGACATCCGCTACGTCAAACACTTCGCCTTCGGCCCCGAAACCGATCCGAACCACCACACCCTGTTGTTCGGCGTGACCGTCAACAACAGTCCCACCGTGCAGGACGTGTGGAACACCACCGCGGCCTGGGGCTTTCCGTACTCCGGCAGCAGCGTGGCGCCCGGCGCCATCACGTCCGCGAAACTCGATGCCGGCGGGGGCGGAATCGGTCAGAGTGCCGGCGGCATCGGCGTCTATGCGTGGTTCGACGACAGTCTCTATGCGGAATTCAGCCTCTACGGCGCGGCCATTCGCGGCGGCGCACATCCGCTCGACAGCACGCAGGCCGCCGTCCTGCACGGCGTCTCGCCCTACTGGCGCCTGACCTACGAGCGTCGCTGGGACCGCAACTCCTGGTCGATCGGCACTTACGGCATCGTCGCGAAGGAACATCCCGGCAACGGCACGCCCCTGCAGGGTGCGGTAGACAAGTACACCGACACCGCCTTCGACTCGCAATATCAGTTCATCGGCGAGGATCACCTCTTCACGGTGCTCGCGACCTACATCCACGAGAACCAGAATCTCGATGCCAGCGTCGCCAACGCCCTCGCGCAGAATCCGAACAACAAGCTGAACACGCTCAAGCTGGTCGGCGAGTATTCCTACCAGCGCGAGATCGGCGGCAGTCTGGGCTTCTTCAACATCACCGGCACCACCGATCCGCTGTTGTATGCCCAGGCGGCCGTCAGCGGCAGCCTGGCGAACAATCCGGGCACGCGCGGCTACGTGGCCGAGGTGAATTACCTGCCGTGGTTGAACACCAAGTTGCAGCTGCAGTACACGCGCTACTCGAAGTTCAACGGTCTCGCCAACAATTACGACGGCGCCGGGCGCAATGCGGCCGACAATGACACCCTGTACCTGCTGGGTTGGTTCAACTTCTGAACACCCAACCCTCTATTTGGAGCAACAGCATGAAATTGAGTCACGTTATCGCCCTGACCCTCATTACTTCGGTGCAGCTGGCGGGGGTCGCACGCAGCGCCGACGAGGCCCTCGCGGGGGAGGAGGCGGCGCTCAAGAGCACCGTCCAGACCTGCGGCACCTGTCATGGGGTGAATGGCCGCAGCGTATCCCCCACGTTCCCCAACCTGGCGGCGCAGACGGCCCCCTACATCGAGGCCCAGTTGAAGGCGTTCAAGGAACAGACCCGCGCCGATCCCGATGCGCAGGCTTATATGTGGGGAATGGCATCGCAGTTGAGCGATCCCATGATTCCCCATCTCGCCGCGTATTTCGCCAAGCAACCTGCCGCCGACGGCAAGTCCGGCGATGCGGCGTTGATCGCCCGCGGCAAGCGCGTGTTCGAGGAAGGGGTGCCGGCACGACAGATTCCGCCATGCGCGTCGTGCCATGGCGCACACGCCGAAGGCATGGCGACCTTCCCGCGGCTGGCCGGACAGCATGCGCCTTATCTCCTGAAGCAGCTGCTGGTGATCCAGAATGCCCTGCGCAGCGCGCCGGTCATGCACGGCATCGTGCAGCAATTGAACAAGGATCAGATGCAGGCGGTCGTCGCCTACCTCGAGTCGATCTGAGGCCAGACGGCCGGCGCGTCGCCGCGCCGGCCGGTCGCACGGCTCAGCTGCACAGGACCTCGAGCACCGCGCGGGCGGTGACATCGCTCACCCGGACGTTCGATTCTTCGGTGACCCCGGCGATGTGCGGCGTGAGCAGGAGGTTGGGCACGCCGCGCAACGGCGCCCCCGCGACGGCGGTGAGCGGTTCGGTTTCGAACACGTCCAGGGCAGCGCCGGCCAACCTGCCGGAAACGAGCGCCTCGGCAAGCGCCGCCTCATCGACGATGCCGCCCCGGGCGGCATTTATCAGAATCGCGCTTCGCTTCATGCGATTCAGCGCCCGGGCGTCGATCATGCGCCGGGTTTCCAGAGTGAGCGGTGTGTGCAGGCTGACGACATCGCAGCCCGCCAGCAATGTCTCGAGGCTCAGCCGCTCGACGCCGTCCCAGACGTGATGCTCCGCGGGCAGGAACGGATCGTGGGCTGCGATGCTCATGCCGAGCGCGGCGGCCTTCGCGGCCGTGAGTCGTGCGATGGCGCCGAACCCGACGAGTCCGAGGCGCTTGCCGGCCAGTTCGGCGCCGATCAGCGCCATGCGCGGCCATGCCCCCGCGGCCACGCGCTCGCCGGCGAACCAAGCCCGGCGCAACAGCAACAGGGCAGCGGTGATCACGTATTCGGCGACCGCAAGGTCGTTCGCTCCGGTCGCCGGCCGCACCGCGATGCCGCGCGCCCGGCAAGCCTCGACGTCGATGTTGTCCAACCCCACGCCGAGTCGGCCGACCACTCGCAGATTCCCCGCGCAGGAAAGCAGCTCACCGCGCACCTGGGTGCGGTTGCGGACGATCAGCGCGCGGCAATGCACCGCCGCCTCCCGCAAGCGCTGCGGCTGATCCACCAGCTGCGGATCATAGAAGACGTCCCGTCCGGCGAAGACCGTGTCGATCGCGTCCTGATCCATGAATTCGGTGATCACGATGTCGCTCATCGGGAGGATCCTTGCGTGTTGGCGAGGGCCTCGATCTGGCGCAGCAGGCCCTCCGGAATCTCGAGTCCGTGACGGCGCGCCCGTTCGCGGGCGGCGAGCCGCCGTTCACCCGGCAGCCGCACGTCCGGTTCGGCGGCGACCGCGGCGAGCAGTGCGCCGATGCGTGCCGGATACTGGGCGGCGGAGAACGCTGCGGGGTCGAAGACGATGAGCATTTGGCCGACGGCAGGAGCCGCGCCCTTGTCGTCGAGGAAGGAACTCGCCTCCCAGCCGTATTGGCCGCCCGCGAGGGCGCCGCACAGCACCTCGACCATGAGTGCCAGCGCCGCACCCTTGGCGCCCCCGGCCGGCAATAGGGCGCCGGTCAGCGCAGCGGTTGGATCCAGCGTGGATTCGCCGCGCGCGTCGGTTGCCCAACCGGGCGGAATGCGCTGCCCCTGCTTTTCGGCGGCGACGATCTTGCTGCGCGCCACCACGGAAAGCGATAAATCGATCAACAGCGCCGGTCTGCCCGGAAGCGGTGCCGCGAACGCGAGCGGATTCGTGCCGAGCATGGGCTTCCTGCCGGCGTGGAATGCCATGGCCTGTGGCGTGTTGGACATCACCAGCGCTATCAGTCCGCGGGCGGCGAGTCGTTCGACCGTGCGGCCTGCCTGGCCCATGTGGTGCGAGGAATGAATGCCGGCGGCCGCGATGCCCGAATCGCCGGCGAGTGCGGCGAGGGTGTCGATCGCCAAATCGAGCGCGGGATAGGCGAAGCCGCCCCCGGCGTCGATGCGGACGGACGCCGCCCGGGTCTTGAGGGCGCGCGGCACCGCGTGGCCCGCGACCTTGCCCGCCCGCACCTGTGCGGCATACCCCGGGACCCGCGACAGGCCGTGTCCCGCCTGGCCATCGACCTCGGCGGCGACCAAGGCGGCCGCCGTGGAGTCGGCATTGGTCCGGGAGGTGCCGGCGCCGATCAGCGCGGCGGCCACCAGTGCTCCTGCCTCGGCCGGGGTCAAGTTCGCCATGGCGAGCGTGGGCGCCGTCAGGCGCTGCGGTACAGCTTGGTCATCACGAACTCACGGTGGCCCAGGGCTTCCGCGGCGGTGTAGCGCCCGTTCGCCGTTTGTACGATGGTATCGATCAGCCGGTCGCCCGCTTGATCGATGGTCAGCTCGCGTCGCACAATGCCCGACACGTCCACGTCGACGTGCTCGCTCATGGTGCGCACGGTGCGTGGATTGCCGGTGATCTTGATGACCGGCATGATCGGATTGCCGATGACGTTGCCCTGGCCTGTCGGGAAGCAGTGCACCACATATCCGGCGGCCGCCTGCAGCGTGCAGCATTCCGCCGCCGCCGACGAGGTGTCCATGAAGTAGAGGCCGGCGCCCCGCGCCGGACTCTGCGCCGGTTCGAGCACGTCGATGAACTTGATCTTTTTGCCGATTTTCTCGAGGTTGCCGAGCGCCTTTTCCTCGATGGTGGTCAGACCGCCGGCGATATTGCCCTTGGTGGGCTGACTGTCCGACAGATCCGAGGTTTTATGGGCCTCGATGACGTCGTTCTGGTAGGCCGTCCAGGTACGCATGAATTTCTCGCCGATTTCCGGCGACACGGCCCGTTTGGCCGCCAGATGTTCGGCTCCCGTGAGTTCGGAGGTCTCGCCGAAGCACCCGTACAAACCGAGCGGCACGAGTTTGTCGTACATGCTGCCCACGGTCGGACACGAGGCGAGGCCCGTGGTGGTATCGCTCTCACCGCACTTCGCGGCCACCCAAACGTCGGTGAGAGGGCATTCGACCCGCAACTGCCCCGTGGCATGGTGCACGAACTGCTTGGCCTTGCGCGAAGCCGCCGCCACGGTGGCGATGTCGCCGTTCCCCTCGATCCAGAAGCCCGCGACCGGTTTGCCGGTTTTTGCGATGCCCTCGACCACCTTCTGCGTCCACCCCGGTTCGATGCCGATGACGATGCATGCGGCGACGTTCGGGTTGGCCCCGGTGCCGATCATGGTGCGGAAATGCAGTTCGAGATCCGCGCCGAATTGCAGCCGGCCATAGGCATGGGGCAGGGCGATCGTCCCCTGGATGTGCGCCGCAACCGCCTCGCAGGCGGCGTTGGAAATGTCGTCGAGCGGCAGGATGGCGACAAAGTTGCGCACGCCGATGCGCCCGTTTTCCCGCCGGTAACCCCAGACGGTTCGATTTGCTGGATTCATTGACTTCACCACCGCTTCGTTTTGAGGTTATGGGTATGCACGTGATCGCCCTTGCGTATCGGCGCCACCACGCGGCCGATGTCCTCGCCGTATTTGACGACGGTGTCGCCCACCGCGAGATCCTTCAGGGCCACTTTGTGGCCGATGGGAACGTCCTGATTGCAGGGTGCCCGGAGCTCGTTGTCGTCTTCGGTGACGACGCATAGCATGTCGGTGCCGGCCTTGAGGTCTTCCACGACGACCACGCCCACGTTGTCGCGCCGGTCGTGAATGAGGAGATGCGGTATGTTTGCCATGACTGCCCGATTTAGGTTTGGTTAAGTCTTGTATTAGATATAAGATTACAGATTGAGATGACTAATTCAAGTACCCCCCCCAAATCCGCACCGGCCAAGCGACCGCTGCGCAGCGCCCGCTGGTTCGAGGCCGACGACATGCGCGGTTTCGCCCATCGTCAGCGCACCCAGCAGATGGGCCTGCGGCGGGAGGAGTTCCTGGGCCGCCCGGTCATCGGCATCATCAACACCTGGAGCGAGATGAGCCCGTGCCACGTGCACCTGCGCGCGCGCGCCGAGGCGGTCAAGCGCGGGGTGATGCTGGCCGGCGGCTACCCGGTGGAGCTGCCGGCGATGTCGGTCGGCGAGGTCATGGTGAAACCGACCACCATGATGTACCGTAACCTTCTCGCGATGGAGACGGAGGAACTGCTGCGCAGCCATCCCATCGACGGCGCGGTGCTGCTCGGCGGCTGCGACAAATCGGTCCCCGGACTGTTGATGGGCGCGATCAGCATGGACCTGCCGACCATTTTCTGTCCGGCGGGGCCTATGTCGAATGGTCAATGGCGCGGCACGAGGACCGGCGCCGGAACCCACACGAAGAAGTACTGGGACGAACTGCGCGCCGGCAACATCACCGCCGACGATTGGATCGATCTGGAATCGCGCATGACGCGCTCCATCGGGACGTGCAACACCATGGGCACCGCGTCGACCATGACGTCGATCGTCGATGCAATGGGGCTCACGCTCACCGGCGCCTCCTCGATTCCCGCGGCCGACTCGGCGCACGTGCGCATGGCGTCCGCGTGCGGTTCGCGCATCGTCGCCATGGTGGCGGAGGATCTGCGGGTATCGCGGCTCGCAACGGCGGCGGCCTTCCACAACGGCGCCGTGGCCTACATGGCCCTCGGCGGCTCGACCAACGCGGCCATCCACCTGATCGCCATGGCTCGCCGCGCGGGAGTCGCCTTGACGCTCGACGATCTCGCGCGCATTGCGCGGGAGACGCCGGTTTGCGCGAACCTGTTTCCCTCGGGCGATCGGCTCATGGAGGACTTCTTCTTCGCCGGCGGTCTGAAGGCGCTGCTCGCCAAGCTGGGCGGCCGCCTGGCGCTCGGCGCACCCACCGCGGAGGGACGCACGCTCGGCGAGGCGCTGGAAGGGGCCGCCTGTTACGACCACGACGTGATCCGCAGCCTCGACGATCCGGTCATCCCCCTGACCCGCGGATCGACCCTCGCACTGCTGCGCGGCAATATCTGTCCCGACGGGGCGGTGCTCAAGTCGAGCGCCGCGGAGCCGCGATTGCTGCAGCACGAGGGCGCCGCGCTGGTGTTCGACAGCCATGCGCAGCTATCAGCCTGCATCGACGACCCCGATCTTGCGGTCGACGCCGACACCGTGTTGGTGCTGAGGAACGCGGGTCCCATCGGTGCGCCGGGAATGCCCGAATGGGGGAATCTGCCGATTCCGAAAAAGCTGCTCGCGCGCGGCGTCCGCGACATGGTGCGCATCTCGGATGCGCGTATGAGCGGGACGCACTACGGCTGCTGCATCGTGCATGCGGCGCCGGAGGCGGCGATCGGCGGACCCCTGGCCTTGATTCGCACCGGAGACCGCATCCGCGTGGACGTCGAGGCGGGCCGCCTCGACGTGCTGCTCGACGACGCCGAGTTGAGCGCGCGCCGCGCCGAATGGCGCGCGCCGGTGTCGCCCTATCTTCGGTCCTACGCCGCGCTCTACCAGGCGCACGTCGGGCAGGCACCCGACGGTTGCGATTTCGATTTCCTTGCGGGCGGCGCCCCCACACCCGAACCCCCCATTTATTGAGACGGAGATTTTGCATGAGCGTCAATCGGTTCAAGTCCGCTCTCGCTGCCCCGCCAGCCTCCCCCCTGCTCGGGACGTGGATGATGTCCGCGGCTCCGGCGGTTGCCGAGGCGCTGGCGCACTGCGGATTCGACTTCATGGTGATCGACATGGAACACAGTCCGCTCGATGTCGGCGACACCGTCGGGATGTTGCGCACGCTTGCCGGCACGCCGAGCGAGGCGGTGGTGCGCCTCGCCTGCAACGAGCAGGTGCTGGTGAAGCGCATGCTGGATATCGGCGCACGCAATTTGATGTTCCCCTTCGTTCAGTCCGCGGACGAGGCGCGCCTCGCCGTAAGCTTTACGCGCTATCCGCCGCAGGGTGTGCGCGGAGTTGCCGCGATTCACCGCGGGTCCCGCTACGGACAGGCCAAGGACTATTTCGCCACGGCGAACCACGACATCGCGGTGGTGATCCAGCTCGAAACGCCGTTGGCGATCGAGCGCCTGCCCGACATCGCCGCGGTTCAAGGCGTCGATTCGCTGTTCGTGGGGCCGGGCGACCTCGCCGCGGCGATCGGCCGCCTTGGCGACGTCGCGCATCCGGAGGTGCAGGCGCTGATAGCGAAGGCGGCCCGGGATGCACGCACGGCCGGCAAGCCGATCGGCATCGTCGGCGGCAATCCGGACATGGTGGCCCGCTTTCTCGGTTACGGATACGGCTGGGTGGCGGTGGGGTCCGACCTCGCCATGGTGACCGGGCGCGCGGTGGAGTGGGTGGGCAAGATCCGCGGACAGACGGCCGGCACCGCAACCGTCGCGGCCTATTAGCCGTCATTCTGTGCCACGATGACGACACGCCTCGTCCTGCAGTGCGATCGTTGGCGCGCAGAGGTCGCGCCGGCGATCGGCGGCTCGATCCTGTCGCTCACGCTCGACGGTGTGGCCCTGCTGAGGCCGACGCCGGAGGCGGCCGTGGTGGATGCCTGCGTACGCCGTACCGCCTGCTACCCACTCCTGCCCTATGCCAATCGGATCGCCGCGGGCCGTTTTCACGCGGGCGGAGTCGAGTACACGCTGCGGCCGAATTTCGCCCACAGTGTGCATCCGTTGCACGGCGTCGGCTGGCGCCGCCCTTGGCGCATCGCGGCGGCCGGAGACCGCTTCTGCGAGCTGCGCCTCGACCACCGGCCGCTGGATGCAGAGCGTCTGGACTGGCCTTTCGCCTTCGATGCCGTCGAGCGAATCGAACTCGCCGCGAACGGACTTTGCATGCGACTGGGAATCGTCAATCGTGCGGCGACCCTCGCCCCGCTCGGGTTCGGGTTGCATCCCTGGTTTCCACGGCGACCGGCGGCGACCCTCGCCTTCGAGTCGGGCGGTGCCTGGGCGAATGATGCCGGCATGCTGCCGGCGGAGCAGGTCAGCGGCGGGGAGTGGGACCACGGCCGCGGCCTGCCGATCGGCCTGCGCAGTCTCGACAACGACTTCTTCGGCTGGCGAGGTACCGCGGACATGACAAGCCCCGGCCGTCCGGTGCTTCGACTTCAGGCGAGCCCGGTATTTTCGGTCCTGAGGGTATTCACGCCGTCCGATCAGCCGAATTTTGCCGTGGAGCCGGTGACGCATGCCGCCGACTCGATCAATCGTGCACCGGAGGCGCCCGGCGCCATGGCGTGGCTGGCACCCGGCGCGGCCCTCGAGGGCACGGTGTCCCTGACCATGGCGCCACACAGCGGTCCCGGGGAAGGTCCGTGAGTAATGAATTCACGCCGATGCAGGACCTGCACTGCGCACTCGGGGAATCTCCGGTGTGGCTGGCCGCGGAGGGCAAACTGGCGTTCGTGGACATCCTCGAGCGGAGGCTCTACGTATTCGAGCCCAAGACAGGCTCGCTCGTCGCCCACGTCATCGACGAGCACATCGGATGTGTGGCTCCCGCGCGGGGCGGCGGCTATGTGGCCGGCCTGCGCTCCGGCCTGTGGCTGCTCGACGCGGCAGGCGGCAAGCGACGGCTGCTCGCCGGCAATCCGGAGGACTCGGCCTCGAGCCGGTTCAACGACGGGCGCGTCGATCCGGTCGGACGCTATTGGGCGGGCACCGTCGATGAAAGCCGGACAAGGGGGCAGGCGGCTTTGTATCGATACGATCGACGGGGGCTCGTTCGGCAGAACGCCGGGTTGCTGACATCCAATGGGCTCGCATTCTCACCCGACGGCCGGACGCTCTACCACTCGGACACGCCGCGCTTCGTCGTGTACCGTTACGACTACGACCCGGCGAGCGGGGCCGCCGTGAACCGGCGGGAATTCATGCGCCTCGAACCGACTGCGACCGACCGCGGACGGCCCGACGGCGCCGCGATCGATGCGCAGGGGTGCTATTGGACGGCGCTGTATGCCGGGGGGCGCATCCAGCGCTACGATCCGGACGGGCGTTTGATGGCTGAATATCCGGTGCCCGTACCCAACCCCACGATGCCGGCATTCGGAGGCGCGGACCTGCGGACGCTGTACGTGACCACGGCACGCGGCCCTGAAGGGCAGGG
>JBBIKV010000003.1:0-26034 GCA_037445285.1 Nevskiaceae bacterium
TCGCGCGCGAAGAGCGCGTCGCGCAGCTGCTGTTCTTCGGCGTCGCTCAAGTAGCGCGCCCGCCCCGTCCGATCGCACCGCAGCGGCTTGACCTCGGCGAACGGGTGCTGATCAAGGACCTTCCACAACACCGCTTTCGCGACGAGCGCGCGCAGCCGCTGCAGATTCCGATTGACGGTGACCGGGGCCATCCCGGTGCCGATCTGCCGCTTACGCCACTGATCGATGAGCCAGGGATTTAAGTCAGTGAGCGGCTTGTCGAGCCACTCCGCGAAATCCGCCCGGATGCGCTCGAGCTGAAATTCACCGGTGCGTAGGTAGGTGAGCGCCCAGGGCTCGTAGCGCTCCGTGATGAAGGTCCTGAGCGTGCTCTGTCGGGAACGAATCGCCTCGGCGGCCACTTCTCGTCGCTGCGCCAGGAGATCAGTGCCGCGTGCGACATCGCCCGCCGCCACTTGCGCCAATTGACGCGCCATTGCAGCGCCGACGCCGGGGAATCGCCCGAGCACCAGGCGGCGCTGCGGGCCGCCGGGCGTGCGGTAGCGGAAGTACCAGATCTTGGTGCCGGTCGCGCGGATGCGCAGACAGAACCCGGGCAAGGACTCGTCATAGAGCACGATGTCCTTGTCAGCGGCCTGCATGTTGGCGACGATGCTCTGGGTGATCTTTGTCTTCATGTGATTCTGGGTGCCTCAGCCTTTTAGTCTGCTGGTGCCTCACAGGTGCCTCAAGAGGGCGAAAAGAGTGGCGAAATGAGTCGCAGACATTCGTAGCCCAGAGTAGTCGTTTTTATATGGGTTTCAACGACTTATCTGCATTTCTGAGGCCCTTCAAAGACCTGCAAAAAGGCGCCCAGTCGTGTTCGGGACGTAGGAGTCGCAGGTTCAAATCCTGTCACCCCGACCATTTGAATCAAATGGATACGTCGCTTGAACTTCCGATTCCCTTCACCGGTGCCTCGCCGCGCACGGCAGACCCGCCGCGCTCCGCGTTCTCCAACTCTCAACCCAGGGCATCGAATTCCTCACGGAGTCCCGCGTTGAGCGAGCTGCACCAATCGTTCATCGGACTTCATCGACTCTTTCCCGATCGCTGGCGTCCCGATGCAGCGGGCTTGCCGGTGGCCGCCTTGCGTTTTCGACGGGACGACGGCATTTTCCGCTCGCCCGAAGGCTTGACGGGAACCTTCGAGGGTTCCTTAGTGCCCGCTCGCCGGTCAACTGCCGGCAAGTCGATGCCAAACACGTCGGCCAGCTTCGAGGAATCCAAAATTCGACCCGCACGCGGTGCCTTCTGGGGCAGCGCCTCGCCCTCGCCCGCCCGGGCGATGAGTTCCTTCGCCTCCACCTTGCGCAATCGGAACAGGAGCTGCGGCTCGGCATCGAGGCGGGCACCGATGCCATACAGCGTCGCGGCAATGTGCTTGCACATCCCCGCGGAGTCCGGGCAACTGCAGCTGAAGCGGATCTCTTTCGGCGCGGGGAAAAGACCACTGCCCGGACGGGTGAGGCGCTCCATCACGGACGCCGACAATCGACCCTGAAGCAGTTCGACCAGCGTGTCGATGGAGCGGGCGCAGTCGCGGGCAATATTCTGCCAATGACTGTCCGCCACGGCCGAAATCCGGACGTTGATCCGGTAGAGACTCGAACCCATCACCTGGGCGGTCGCCTCGCCCACCCCGATCTTCAGGTCGATCACCGAGCCGTTGCGCAGATACGTCCTGCCGCGCGGCAGGCGATTGGCATAGTCGCTGTAGCGCTCCAGGTTCTCGCACCACGCCCTGCCCCAGAACGTTTTCGCGATCGCACCGCGGCTCGCGCTCACCGGCGACAATGCCTGTCCCTTCTTGGCGAGCTTCGCCGCCGTTTTCGCCGCCTTCTGACGGCGTGCAGCCACGGGTACATACGGCTTCCAATGAAAGTGCATCAGCCTCGGCTCCACGTTTTGAACACTTCACACCTCCGCGCGGGCCGAGTGGATATCGAGCGCCACCAGATTCAATAACTCGCGGTCCCCGAGTTCCGTCAACTGGAGCTCCGTGCCGCCCTCGAGCACGTCCTTGACGAGCGTTTGCTTCGACTCGATCAGGCGGTCGATTTTGTCCTCGACGGTGCCGCGGCACACGAACTTGTGTACCAGCACATTGCGTGATTGGCCGATGCGGAACGCCCGATCCGTCGCCTGGTTCTCCACCGCGGGGTTCCACCAGCGATCGAAGTGGATCACGTGGGATGCGGCTGTCAGATTGAGCCCGGCGCCTCCGGCCTTGAGCGAGAGCACGAAAAAAGGCGTCAGCTCATCGTCCTGAAACCGGCGCACCAGTTCTTTTCGCCTGCCCACGGGGGTTCCTCCATGCAATACCAAGCCCTCGCGGCCGAAGACATTGCCGAGGAATGCGGCGATCGGCTGCGTCGCTTCACGAAACTGCGTAAAGACCAGCACCTTCTCTTGTTTCGCGGCGATGACATCCGCAAGTTCCCGCAACCGCGCAAACTTGCCGCTGTCCGCTTCCTCCCACGACCCGTTGCCCAGCCATTGAGACGGGTGATTGCAAATCTGCTTGAAGCGCATGAGAAACGCCAGCACGACGCCCCTGCGTTTCATGCCGTCCGCCGTGTCGAGCGCCTCCGCGAGCTCGCCGACGGCTTGGCTGTATAAAGCGGCTTGCCTCGCGCTTAGATGGCAGAATGCCTTCAGCTCCGTCTTGTCGGGAAGATCGGCGATCACCGACTTGTCGGTTTTCAGGCGCCGCAGGATGTAGGGCCGCACGAGTTCACGCAGCGGCGCGTAGCTGTTGCCCTCGGCGAGGCGTCGCGCGTATTTTCCGAACGCCTGACCGGAACCCAGCAAACCCGGATGGGTAAAATCGAAGATCGACCAGAGATCCGAGAGGCGGTTCTCGACCGGCGTTCCTGTCAGTGCCACGCGGGTCCGGGCAATGAGCTTTTTGACCGCCCGGGTCTGCTTGGCGCCCGGATTCTTGATGGCCTGCGCCTCGTCGATGACCGCCACCTGCCAGCGCGTACTCGTCAGCCAGTCATGGCGCAGTAGCGCGCCGTAACTCGTGATCACGAGGTCCACGTTCGCCAGACCCTCGGGCGCCACCGTCTTGAGGTCGGCCGCGCTCATCGCCGAGGGATGTGCGATGAGCATCTTGAGCGTGGGAGCGAAACGCTCGACTTCCGCGGCCCAATTCGCGAGCAGCGATGCCGGTGCGACCAGAATGCTGTTCGACACGGTGGCAGGCGGGTGTCGCCCGCGGGAGGATTCCTGCTGCAAAACCAGCAGCAACGACAGGACCTGGATCGTCTTGCCCATTCCCATATCGTCGGCGAGGCAGGCGCCAAGCCCCAGACGGTGCAGCAGATACAGCCAGCGCACACCGGCCCGTTGGTAGGGTCTCAAGGTTGCACGAAGCGCCGGTCCGGGATCGACCCGGGCCAGACCCTCCGGACTGCGCAGGCCCCGCAGCGCCTCCGCGAGCCAAGGGCCCGCCGCCACCTCCGACCAGTCGGGATCCGGCGCCGCGCCAACACCCAGATCGTCATCCACCGAAACGCCGGCAACCAGCCGCATCGCCGCCGCGAAGGGAAGGCCGCCGGCCGAAGCGGCCGCCTCGACGGCCCGGAATCTCTCCAAGAGCTTCGAGAGTTTTCCCCGGTCGACCTCGACCCATCTTCCCCGCAGGAACTGCAGTCCATCAGCCCCCTTGAGCAGCGCGCGAATCTCGGCGGCCGTCAGCCGCTCTTCGCCGAGCGTCATTTCCACCTGAAAGTCGAGCAACGCATCCTTGCCGAGGACCGACGGCACCCGGCCGCCGACGCTCGCGCTGATCTTCGGTCGCGCGGGCCGGCCCGTTTTCCACGAACTCGGGGCGCGCACAACGATCCCCGCCGCCTCGAGCCTCGGCGTGTCGGTCAGGAACTGAAATGCCTCCGCGGGCGTCCAGCGCAGAGGATGATAGATTTCTCCGGACTCGACCATCTCACGCAACCACGGGCACTGCGCCGCGCCCTCCTGCACGGGCTTCAGGAGCGCGAGGAGCCGCGACTTGTTGCGCGCCCCCGCGTACTCGCGCAGGGCCTCACCGAGCGGCAGATGCTGCGCGCGGCCCTGTGCCGACAATTGCGTCGTGTAGGTCGCGATGAACGCGAATGGCGCCTCCTCGTCGGAACGGTTCTCGGCAAGGTTGAAGTGTACGCGGCCGACGAGGTGCCAGGCGGGATTGCCGGTCCGCAGGAATTCCTGCAGGGATGTCCGCGCCTGTGCGCGTTCCGTACGAAATGCCACGTCGATCTTTGACCAAAGATCGGCGAGAACCTCGGCGGTCAAGTACTCGCCACCCGGCATCGGCGGCGCCGAGGCCAAGAGCAGCGCCAAGGCATCCGCCGGCGGCGGCGGGACCTCGCCCGCGTCCGCCGCGCCATCCGCGGGGAGTCCGTGCGCCGACGTGCACAGCACCGTGACGTATCGGGCGGCGAAAGCGCGCCAATAGGCAAACTCCGGAGGCAGGGCCGTGCCGACCTCGCGAAGCCCGAGCTCGAGCAATCCGTGTCCAACGCCGCGGGCGAAGGCGGGCTCGAGGCGGGCCGAAAGCTCAGGCGGCAGCGTCGCCACGCCCGCGGTCGGCGCGAGCACCAAGTGACCGTGTGGCGTAACAACCGGACTTAGGCCGGGAGTCATCTTGTCATTCCAAGGGCATCACGCATGTGCGCGATCGGGGAAGCGATTCGGCCGGCGCCATGCCGCCCGGGTCCGATTGTTCATGAAAAACTTGGCATTGCGCTGCAGGGTGTTTGTCCATAAAGCTGGCACAAACAAAAGTATATGCCATCGGACGACGCGCCTGCCAAGTCATGAGCGGAGAGGCCCACATCGCCCAGTGGATCATGGAGGCGCGGGCCGACCGCCCTTTTTTTTCCCGCCCTGGTCAATGGGCCGCGCGCGCGGCTGCTTCAATGACGCGCGCCACCGCTCGTGGCTGAGAGACGTACACCAGATGGCTTCCCCTGATTTCGGTGACTTTGGTGCCCGAGCGCTCGTACATCCAGTGTGCAAGCGCAGGGCTGAGTTCGAGATCGTCCGTCGCGATGACTCCATAGCTCGACTTGTCGTGCCAGGCGGCCTCGGTCACCGGCGCATCAAACGCCGCGGCCGCGACCGGCATTTGCGCCTGCGCCAGGTACCGCGCGTCCGCGGGCGGAACATCGGCCGCCACATCGGATGGAAACCTGGCCGGGTTGAAGAACACGAATCCATCGGGACTTGCCGTGAGATCGCTGCCGGCCACTTTCCCCGGCTTCGACGATGCCAGTTGATTGGTCGTCTCGCCCACATCGGGCTGCAGCGCGGCCACATACACCAGCGCCGTTACCTTTGGATCGGCACCGGCCACCGTGATGATCGTCCCGCCATAACTGTGACCGACCAGCACGACCGGACCTTCCATCTGGTCAATGACGCGTTTCGTTGCGGCGACGTCATCGGCGAGGCTCGTCAGGGGCTCCTGAACCACACGAACGCGGAAGCCGTCCTTCGTCAGGATGTCGTAAACACCCCGCCATGTGGAGCCGTCGGTCAACGCTCCATGCACCAGGACGATGTTACTTGCCGTGGTCGCGGATGCGTCCTGCGCGGCGGCGACGAGGCTGATCGCAGTCAATGCGAACGCCAGCGCAAGGCGTATTCTGCCGGTTGTCATCATTCTTCCCCTCCACTCGTGATCAGGCGCCCTGGACCATCGCCCCGCCGGCGAGTTGCGCGACGGCCTCCCAGGTCGTCAGCCGCATGCATTTGCGCTCATTCATCCGCCCGAGCCACGCGACGAGATTGGACCGGCCCTGCGTCAATGCCGTCCATTCCGGTGTTTGAGACAGAAAGTCCATGTGCGGCGCGACCATCAGGTCGGCAAGAGTCACCCGCGGAGATACGAGATGGTCCTTCTCGCCAAGCAGACGACTGAGTTCTCCGAAGACGACGTGCGCCTGAGGCATGGCCGCCGAAATTGCCGCCTCGTCGGGGGTCAGCCCCATGAGCCGCGGCCCCACGATGCGGTGAAATCCGATGACGTTGTTGACGCCCTGAAACAGATACCAGTCGGAAACTCCCATGACCTGATCCATCCGCGCCGCCTCCTTCGGCTCCTCGGGGATCAAGGACGGCGACGGCAGGAGTCGCTCGAGATATCTCAGGATGGCCTGCGTCTCGTACAAGGTGAAGTCATCGCTCTCCAGGACAGGCATTTTGCCGAACGGATGACGGGCGAGGTGAGGTTCCACCTTGTGCGTGCCCGGCGCCAATCCTGCGACACGGAACGAAGCGCCCTTTTCGATCAACGCGGCCATGACAGCGCGGGCGGCAGGGCTGCCGGGTATGGTGTGGACGATGAATGATGGCGTCATGGCTGCCTCAGGCCTGACCGGCGGCGTACTGTGCGAAGTTCTCCATTCTCTCCGGCCAGCCCGATCGGACCTTTCCGGCGAACGCCTCGGCTTCGGCGCCCAGCAGTTCCAGATCGCGATGTTCGAGGCTCACCCGCGTTCCGCCGCCGGCGATTGCCTCGAAGAGAATCTCCACTTCCATCAACAGGTCGGGGTCGTGGCGGAAGGTGTGGTCGAGCTGCCAGCCAAGCAGCAGACGGCGTGGCGGCTCCCAGGCAAGGACCTTGCCCCACTGCGTCTCATGGCCGTCGGCGTCCCGCTCAAACCACCGTCCGTCGTTTCGCGGCTCGACGACCAATTCGGCATGCGGGCGGCCTGCCGGCGTCTTGCCGCGAGGCCACCACGCACCCATGTTCTGGGCAAAGAGGTCGAAAGCTCGTGCCGGCGAGGCCTTCACTACTACACGACATGTCACGGGAGCGATGCTCATGGGGACGACTCCTTCTCCTTTTCAATCTCTGCGTCTGCAAACTCCTGGAACGCGGTGAGTGCGCCGCGCCAATGCCTGTCCAGCCAATCCCGCATGGCTCCTACTCCCCGCGGATCAATGTGGTAGATCCGCCGCGTGCCTTCAGCGACTTCGCGGACCAGGCCGGCCTCCTTGAGCACCTTCAGGTGCTGCGACACGGCCGGGCGGCTGACCGGCAGGCTGCGCGCGAGGTCACCTACTGCCCTGGGCCTCTCGGCGACGCGCTCGAAGATCTCGCGTCGAGTCGAGTCACCGAGGGCGGACAATCCCGCCCGTGCGAACTTTTGGTAAGCCATTTCTTACGGTAAGTCATCACTTACCTACATGTCAAGGGTTCGAGCGCAGTGAATTCAACAGCCATGCTCAGGCGGGTTCGACGGCGACACCCAGCTCTTTCGCCGCCTGGCGCACGCGCTCGTCGAGGCTAAGCAGTCGAAGGCCGGCGACCGCGGACCGCGCAACGAGAAGCGATGCGAGGTGGATGGCATCGAGAGTCCGAATCGGTTCACGGGTAAACGGTTGCCGTGCGCGATCGACCGTCTCGCCTGCGATGCGCAGGACCTGCCAATGTGCCGCGGCCGTATTGAGGTGCGCTCGACGGTCGGCGGCTTCGGCCTCCGTCAGTTCCCCGAGCGCCACCGCCCGCAGCAACACGCGATGACACTCGATCAACGTCAGGTCGGAGGCGACGATGACGTCGGCCCCGCCGAGTAGCCGACGCACTGTGGGGGCAGTTGGTTCGTCAAGGAGCCATGCCAGCACCGCACTCGACTCCGCGTAGAGATTCACCGGGTACCGCGCTCCTCATCGAGCAATTGGGCGACGCTCCGCCGGCGTTCGTTCGGCTCGCGCTTCAGTGCGGGATACAGGTCCGTTCCCGCCGGAGCGCCGAGGGTCAACAGACCCCGTCTAGCCAGCGCCCGGAGTCCGGCCGGCGTCGTCGGATCACCCTGCCCTTGCCCGGGCGGCAGGAGTTCAGCCACGACCTCGCCCCGATCGGTGACCAAGACGCTCTCCCCCAGACGCACGCGGCGAAGGTATTCGCTCAGCTTGTTCTTGAGGTCACGGACGCCGACAGTTTTCATGCGGCATAATGTAGCCACTTGAGGCTACATCGTCAACGATGCTCCCGCGTGAGAACGGGCGTCTGCACCACAGCAGGCCTTCCAGGCCCTGCGTTGACCTTGCTCCCGGAGCGGTCGCCGTGAGCAGCATCAGTTGCCTCCCGAGGCGTAGGCGGCGGCAGCGTCCACCAAGCCGTGGCCCGAAGCAAGATCCCAGACGGTGCCGTTCAATGACACCGCCGTGCCGCGCAACGACTTCAATACCTGCGTGCGATTGAATCCCGCACTTTCCAACAGGGCGGCCGCGCCGGCAACCGCAGGCACCGCGGCCGACGTGCCGCAGAACTGTTGGTTCACCATCATGGAATTCTGAAAAAAAGGGGTGGTCACGCAATCGGGCGCCACCAGGTCCGGTTTCGCGACGAGCAGCGGCGCGGCGAGCCGGGTGTAATCGTATCCGTCGGGCGCCGCCGCGTCCGCCTGGGACGAAAAATCGATCCGGAACGGTCCGTGATTGGACCAGGCTTCGACGACGTGCGGAGCGCCCGAAAAAGTCGCGCCCACCACGAGTGCGTCGTCAAAGTCGCCGATGGTGCCCCCCGCCGAGCCGGAGGTGGAATACGTCATCGCCTGGCATTCGATGTTGCACGTGCGGCTCCCCTCCATCACCTGTACCTGTAGTCCGGCGGCGGCCCCGGCATCGAGCGAGACCATCAAGCGCAGGGTCTGCGCATTGTTCGAAGAATTGGTGTAGTCGAGTTCCAGGGTGGGATCCGCCTGGCCGCCGGCCTGGGCGAGCACTTGCGAATTGGCATCGAGCAGGTAGGCGCTGAGGGCATGATTGCCCGCGGTGTGCGGCGGATCGTTCCAATTGAGGATCAGCACCAGCCGTTTGCCTGCCGGTGCCTCGGCCGCCTCGTAGGGATCGCTCGCCGTGCCGCTCGCCGCGCCGAAGTCGAGCGCGGTCTTTGCGGAGCCGGCAATGTCGGCCGCGACCGGCACGAACGCACCCTGCCAGTAGCCGCCGCTCTGCTCATTGCCCGACAAATGAACGAACAAAAACCTGTCATTCGTCGATTCGAGGTTCGTGACCAGATCGGCGGTGGCATCCGGATAGAACTGCCCCGAATACAACAGGTCGTCCACCACGATGTCGGCATGAAAGCCGTTGGCCAGGTCGCTGATGCAGCCGTGGAAATCAAGATCGTCGCCGTCGCAAAATCCCAGCGTCGCATCCGGCGCATGTTGATGCACCAGTTCCAGAATCCAACTGCCTTCGTCGAGGCTGCCCATGGTGTTTTTGCTGACGTAGATGCCCGCCGGCAGGAGTCCGGCCGCTTGATAGGCGGCAAGATTGACGACGCCGGTGCTGATCACCCCGACACGGATGCCGCCGCCGCGAAATCCCATGGCACGCAGCCGGTCCATATGCAAAATCGCATCGGCTTCACTCGTGACGTGCGCCGCGGGGGGACCCATGCTGCTGGGTGCGCCGCCGCCAGCGCCGCCGCCGCAGGCGCTCGCGGCCAACGCCGTCCCTACGACGCATATCGCCGTGCACATCGCAGCGCCGCGCACCCGGGGTACGCGAAAGGGTGATTCGAGCATTGCCGACGTCCTTGCACCCGCCGTGGTCAACGATGGCCTGTATTGTCAGCCGCCGACGACTTCAGCGGCAAGGTCTGCGAACGGCGACTGCATGCTACGCGCCGATGAGGCGCAGCACGTATCCAGCCAGGGCGGCGCCGACGACGGGCCCGAGGATCGGCACCCAAGAGTACGCCCAATCCGACCCCCCTTTCCCGGCGATCGGCAGCAGCGCGTGCGCCAAACGAGGACCGAAATCGCGGGCCGGATTGATCGCGTATCCGGTGGTTGCGCCGAGGGACAGTCCGATCGACCAGACCAGGCATCCCACCAGGAAGGGCGTCAATCCCGCGACGGCCCCCGTCGGGAGCACCAGCTTGGAAGTCATGGCACCGACGACGGTCACCAGCACGAACGCGCCGACGATTTCGCTGAAGAGGTTGAAGCCGGGGGAACGAACGGCCGGCCCCGTGCAAAACACCGCGAGTTTCGCCGCCGGATCGTCCGTCAACGCCCAATGCGGAAAGTAGAACAGCCAGACGACCGCGGCGGCGGTGAAACTCCCGGCGACCTGAGCGGCGAGATAGGGGAGTATCTTGGCGAACTCCCCGCTCTTCACGGCAAACGCCAGGGTGATCGCCGGATTGAGGTGGGCATCGGCGCTGCCGAAGAGATTGGCCGTGAAGATTCCACAGAGGACGGCGAAAGCCCAGCCGCTCGTGATGACCATCCATCCGGCGCCCTGTGCCTTGGTGCCCTTGAGCACGCAGGCCGCCACCACGCCGTTGCCGAGCAACATCATCATGAAGGTGCCGGCAAATTCTCCGAGCAACGCGCCGCGCATCAAGCCACCCCCCCGGCGGCCGGCTGCATGGCGGGCTCGAGCGTGTACTGTCGGGCGAGCGTGGTGAACTCCCGCACCTGATCCTCGATCCAGCGCCCGTCCCTGCCGAGCTCGGCCGCCATCAGACGGGCGGCTTTGGGGGCGATTTCCATGGCCGCGCGCGCATTCAGGAGCAGTGCCCGGGTGCGGCGAGCCAGCGCATCGTCGAGCGTGCGCGACATCTCGTGACGGACCCCCCACACGATCTCGGCGGCAATGTAGGGCAACGCCGGGTGCAGCCTCTCGCCGAACGCGGCCTTCTCGGCCGCGATCGCCCGGATGGATTCGGCATCGGTGCCGTAGACGCCGAGTGCGCCGAGTTCCTTCGGCTGCTGGTGGTACCCGTGAATCTGCAGGCCGGCCGTGACGCACGCGGCTTCCGGCAGACTCCCGAGCGTGATGGCGTGATCGACGCAGTCTTCGGCCATGTGGCGGTAGGTGGTCCACTTGCCGCCGACGATCGTCACCAGCCCTGAATCGTCGACGTGGATCGTATGGCCGCGGGACAGCGCCGAGGTCTTGCCCTCGCCGCCGCCGGGCGCGCTGACGAGCGGACGGATGCCGACGTAAACGCTCAGGACGTCGGCGCGTGACGGCGGCCGGCTGAGGTATTCGCGCGCGGTGTCGAGCACGAACTCGATTTCCTCCTCCAACGGCAGAGGCTCGTACGAGGGACTGTCGATGGCCGTGTCGGTGGTCCCGACCAGCGTCCGGTCATGCCAGGGAATGGCGAACAGCACGCGGCCGTCGCTGGTGCGCGGCACCATGATGGCGTTGTCGCCCTTCAAGAAGGATCGGTCGAGGATCAGATGGACACCTTGACTGGGGCTCACCATGGGTGCGGCGGCGGGCTCTGCCAACCGCCGCGTCTCATCGGTGAAGATGCCCGTTGCGTTGATCACCACCTTCGCCTGCAGCGTGTACCGGGCATTCCCTTCGCGATCCAACAGGGTGACGCCGGACAGGAAGCCGTCTTCGCCCCGGGTGAATCCGACCACCTCCGCATAATTCACGATGGTCGCACCGTGATCCACCGCGGTTGCGAGCAGGTGGATCAGCAGCCGCGTGTCGTCGAACTGGCCGTCGTGATACAGGACGCCGCCCCGCAACCCATCCTGTTGAATGGTGGGCAGCCGTTCGAGCGTCTCCGCCAGGGACAGGACCCGCGACTTGCCGAAGTTGTATTTCCCGGCGAGCAGGTCGTACACCTTCATACCGATGCCGTAGAATGGCGCCTCCCACCAGGAATAATTGGGTACCACGAACGGCAGATCGTGCACGATGTGCGGCGCGTTGCGCAGCAACAGACCCCGCTCCTTGAGCGCCTCCATGACGAGCGAGATGTTCCCCTGTTCGAGGTAGCGCACACCGCCATGCACGAGCTTGGTCGAGCGGCTCGAAGTCCCCTTGCCGAAATCCTCACGCTCGATCAGCAATACGTCGAGCCCGCGCGTACTGGCGTCGACGGCGACCCCCGCACCCACCGCTCCGCCTCCGATGACGACGATATCCCACGGCTGCGCCCGGTTGCGCACACGGGACAGCATTTCCTCCCGCTTCATTCGACGCCCTTGTTCCAGCCCTTGGCGCGCACGACCGCATCCTGCCACCGTGCGTACTGGCGCTTCGCCCGTTCACCATCGAGCCGCGGGGTGAACACCTGGCCCGCCGGACGCGTCTTGGCGATTTCCTCCACGCCGCTCCAGTACCCTGTCGCCAATCCGGCGAGATAGGCCGCACCCTGGGCCGTGGTTTCGAGGATGGCCGGACGTTCGACCGGAATCCCGAGCACGTCCGCTTGAAATTGCATGAGCATGTCGTTGGCTGCGGCGCCGCCGTCGGCCCGCAGCATCGTCGACCGGGCTCCCGTGTCGTTCTGCATCGCCAGGAGCACGTCGGTCACCTGGAAGGCGATGCTCTCGAGCGCGGCGCGGGCGATGTGGCCGATCTCCGTATCGCGCTGCAATCCGATCAGCATGCCGCTGGCATACGGGTCCCAGTGCGGCGCACCCAATCCCGTGAACGCTGGAACCAGGATCAGGTTCCCGGAATCCGGCACCCCCGCGGCGATCTTCTCGACGTCCGGCGCCTTCTCGAAAAAGCGCATCTTGTCCCGCAGCCACTGCACCACCGCGCCGCCGATGAAGACACTGCCCTCCAGCGCGTACTGGGGTTTGCGGTTCGTGCTGCAGGCCATCGTCGTGATGAGGTTCTCCTTCGACAACGTGAAGTCCGCGCCGATGTTCTGTAGGAGAAAGCAGCCGGTGCCGTAGGTGTTCTTGGCGTCGCCTGCATTCACGCAGAGCTGCCCGAACAGGGCCGCCTGCTGGTCGCCGGCGATGCCGGCGATCTCGATGTCGCCCAAGCCGAGCGACGTGCTCACCCGCGACACCTTCTCGCTGGACCAGACCACCTCGGGCATCATGCTGCGCGGGATGTCGAGCAGCCGCAGCAACTCCGGGTCCCATTGATCCTCGACGATGTTGTACAGCAGCGTCCGCGAGGCATTGGTCCGATCGGTGATGTGCCGCTTGCCGCTGGTGAGGTTCCAGATGAGCCAGGAGTCGACGGTGCCGAAGGCGAGCTTGCCCTGCTCCGCGCGCGCCCGGGCGCCGGTCACGTTGTCGAGAATCCAGGCGACCTTCGTGCCGGAAAAATACGGGTCGAGCAGCAGGCCGGTCTTGCGCCTGACCTGTTCCTCGGCACCGTCCCGCTTCAGCCGGGCGCACAGTTCCGCGGTTCGGCGGTCCTGCCAGACGATCGCGTTGTAGACCGGCGTCCCGGTATCCCGGTCCCAGACGAGGGTGGTCTCCCGCTGGTTGGTGATGCCGAGCGCGGCGACATCGCGCGGGCGGATGCGCGCGCGCGCCAGCACCTCCACGGCGGAGTTGAGCTGCGTCGTGAGGATGTCCATTGGATCATGCTCGACCCAGCCGGTCTTTGGAAAATGCTGCGCGAATTCATGCTGGGCGATCCCGGCGATCCGGCCCTCATGATCGAACAGCATCGCCCGCGAACTGGTCGTACCCTGATCGAGAGACAGGACATATTGCGTCATGAGAGGCCCAACCTTTTATTATTGCCGCTTGGAGCGCCAACCCGCTCGACCGGCTAAGTTATCACCTTCGCAATGCCCGAAGCCAATGCCCGAAGGGATGGGTATTCGAATTGCCCGAATCCCCGGCGATCAGCGAAGGTCGCACCATCGCCCACCCAGCGCGCCGAGAACACGCGCCGGCGGCCGAGGGCCCCGAGAGTGGCGGGCGCGCCGTGCACGGTCGCGAAATGGAACGCGATCGCATCCCCCGGCTCCATCTGCCACCCCAGGATCGGAAACGCCGCCCGATCGGCATCGATGTCGGGCATCTCGGGACGATCATCGCCGGGATACAAATCGCTGCCGTCGAATCGCTTCGGTTTATGGATGCGCCCCCACGCATGCGACCCTGCAACGCATTCCATGCACGACTCGCGCGGAATCGGATCGAGCGGAATCCAGAAACTGACGCTGCGCGGCCCGGACACACAGTAATACGGCAGGTCCTGATGCCACGGTGTGACCAGGGACGTTCCAGGCTCCTTGACCAGCACATGATCGTGGAAGAAACGTGCGGTCGTCGATCCCATGAGTTCGGCGGCCAGCGAGGCGGCGGGCGAATGCATCACGAAGTCGAAGAACTCGGGAATTCGCCGCCAGTTGCACAAATCCTGGAAGAAGGGCGCGGAGCCCGCCGGCCGGTATGAGCGCTCGAGGGGGCCGGGGTCCGTCATCACCCGGTCGACGCCGTGCCGCAGGGCCGGCACCCATTCCTTGAACGCCTCGCGCAGCACGGCGGCGCCGTCGCGCTGGAAGGCGTCGATGCGGTCCTGGTCTAGCATGTAACCGGGCACTCCGCGCCGCCGCGGCGGGGTCGCGGTCGGCGATGACGTTCAAGTTCCGAAGCTGCGGTCGCCCGCATCGCCCAACCCCGGCAGGATATAACCATGATCGTTGAGCCTTTCGTCGATCGCGGCGGTCCAGACGTGCACATCAGGATGGTGCCGCTGCAATTGCGCGAGTCCTGCGGGCGCCGCGAGTAGACACAGCAATCGCAGCTCCCCCGCTCCGACGCCCCGCAGACGGTCGATCGCGGCCACCACGGTATTGCCGGTGGCCAGCATGGGATCGACGAGAAAGACCAGCCGCTCCGCCAGGTCGGCCGGCGTCTTGAAGTAGTATTCGACGGCCGCGAACGACGTCGGATCGCGATACAGCCCGATGTGTGCCACCGGCGCCTCTGGCATCAGGTCCAGCACGCCGTCGACCAAACCCAGTCCCGCGCGCAGGATCGGCGCGATCACGGCCGGCTTGCCCGCGAGCGCCGGCGAGCGCATCGGCACCAGCGGGGTGTCGATCTGTCGCCACTCGAGCGGCAGATCGCGGGTGGCTTCGTAGCACAGCAGCGTCGCGATCTCGCGCAGCAGCCGCCGGAACAGGGTTGCCGTAGTCGCTCGATCCCGCAGGTGGGTGAGCTTGTGCTGCACGAGCGGGTGGTCCAACACCGTCACATTGTCCATCAGGACCTCGTCCCATCGCGGCGGAAATGCCGCGTCCCACCCGAACGTTACACCATCGGAACCTCCGGCGGACGAACTCCTCCTGGTCGATCACCGGCCGTTACGCACCCGTTGGCTACGCACCATGATGGACCGTACGCACCGTTTTGAGTGCAGGTCGCGCGCGCCGCTCGTGGACGCCTCGAGCCTTCGCCACCCTAGTGCAGCGCCGGCAGGGTCTGCAGTTCGATCCGGGGATACAAGTGCACGACGGAGCGGACATATTCTCCGTCCACCACGGCCAGCGACTTGAAGCGCTGCGGCAGCGGCTGGCGCATGACCTCGTTCATGTCGAGTCCCTGATTCGCAGCCGTTTGCAGCGTGGAATCGAGCCAGCGCAGATAGTCGCGCGTCTGCGCCACGCCGGCATGGTCACGCTGGATCGCGCCATGCCCGGGCACCAACGTTGCAAAGCCCAGGGTGTCGATCACATCCAGGGACCGCAGCCACCGCGGCACATCCGCATTGGGGGTGGTCGGCGCCCGACCGAAGAACACGAGATCGCCGGTGAAGAGCGTGCGCGTCTTCTCGTCGTAGATCATCAAGTCGCCATCGGTATGCCCGGCCGCGGAAAACAACGTGAGCGACCGCCCGCCCACGCGCACGGCACCCGGCGCCGCCTCGACTTTGGGCGTCACCACCTGGGTGCCGCTCATCCAGCCGCCCACGAGCCGATACAGATTGTCGTTGAGCGACTCTCCGTTCGCGCCGATCGCCGCGCTGGTGGCCGGCAGGGCGGCCAGCGCATCCGGCGCATAGGCTTGGTTGCCGAGAAAATGATCCGGGTGAGCGTGGGTGATGAACACCCGGACGACCGGCAACCGCGTGACGCGCGCAATGGCGGCGCGCTGCTGCCGGCCATAATTCTGCGATGGACCGCTGTCGATGACGATGACGCCGGTATCGCCCACGATGAAGCCCGTGTTGACGATGTTGCCGCCGTTGTCGCGGCTGAAATTCTCCGTCCGGCCGCTGAACACATAGACGCCGTCGGCGACCGCCACCGGCATCAGCGCATAGTCGAAGGGAGGGTGCGTTTGCGCCGCCGCCGCCCACACCCCGGCGGGCGCGCACCCGAGAAACAGCCATGCCAGCATCGCGGCGCGGCGGTTCAAGGCCGGACATCCGCTGCGAAGCGGTTGCCCTGGATGTCGTGCCCGGCCACGTGCACCGCTCCGCGAGTCTGCAGATCGAGACTGATGACGGGATTCTCGGCGAGCGGCTCGTACGTATCGAGCGTCGCGAGCTCGGCGCCGGCATCGTCGCGAATCACCAGATGATCGATGTAGAAGGCGGGGATGCCGCCGGCGAGACCCGTGTCCATCGGGTGCACGACCCTCAGACGCAGCCGTTCACCGCCGTGGCGCGCCCAGAGTCGGCCGTTCATCGCGCCGACCTGCCCCAGGAACAGCCCGCGGCTGGCGCCGCTCGGGGTGGTGCAGCCGCCCCCGGCCGCGCTCAGCCAGACCCCGCCCACGTGCCACACGCCATCCCGGGTGCGCATGGCGGCGCGGATGGGGCTCGATTGCTCGACCTTGAAGCGGAACGACAGACCGGGCACCGCGCGCGCCGGCTTCAGACTCAGGATCCGCTGGATCGGATTCAGATCGGCGATCACGAGGATCTCCTCGACGCCCTCGAGCCCCGCGGCCGCGACGGTGACCGGCACGTCGAGCGGGTTCTCCGCATTCGCGGGGGCCAGTACGCGCACGCGGTCGTCGAAGACGATCGGCCGCCCCTCGAGGTACCGCGCGCGCATGGCGCCCCACGCGGGGGAGTTCAGGGGGTCGGGCGGTACCACGGGTGATGCGACCGGGAGTTGCGCGGCCGACGCCCATCCGGCCGCGCAGCACCACAGGAGCGCCCGCAGCGCGATTCGCAGGCCGCTCACGCGGACTGCGGCGGCGGCCCCGCCGGCGGCACCGCGCACATCTCCGAGCGGATGATGAAGCGCCGGTTGAGCGGCGCCTCGAGCGAGAAGCTGCCGCCGCGGCCGGGCACCACGTCCACGGTCCAGCGGGTGTGCGCCCACAGCTTGAATTGCGCGCGATCCATCCAGAATTCGCAGCCGACGATTTCCCCGACCTTCTCGTCCACCCCGCCGAGCTTGAACTCGCCCACCTGGAAGCACATCGGCGCGCTCCCGTCGCAACAGCCCCCGGAGAGGTGAAACATGATCGGCCCGTGCGCGGCCTTCAATTGCTCGATGAGTTTGCGTGCGGCCGGAGTGACGCCGACGCGATCAGGATCCATGACAATGACATCGCCCATGGGCGTCTCCACGGCAGGGCATGAATCGGACGGCGCACGGACTTCGAAGCGTTCGAATCCGTGCGCCGTTTCGCCGAAGAGCGATTCTACTAGAAGAAACCCAGGGCCTTCGTGCTGTAGCTCACCAGCACGTTCTTGGTCTGCTGGTAGTGATCGAGCATCATCTTGTGCGTCTCGCGGCCGATGCCGGACTTCTTGTACCCGCCGAATGCCGCATGCGCGGGATAGGCGTGGTAGCAGTTCGTCCAGACCCGGCCGGCCTTGATGCCGCGGCCGAAGCGATAGGCCATGTTGATGTCGCGCGTCCACACGCCCGAACCCAGCCCATAGAGGGTGTCATTGGCGATCTCGAGCGCCTCGGCCGGCGTCTTGAAGGTCGTCACCGAAACCACGGGCCCGAAGATCTCCTCCTGGAACACGCGCATCTTGTTGTGCCCCTCGAAGATCGTGGGCTTGATGTAGTAGCCGCCCGCCAGGTCCCCGGCGAGCTTGTTGGCTGTCCCGCCGGCGAGCACTTTCGCGCCCTCCTTCTTGCCGATGTCCAGGTAGGACAGGATCTTCTCGTATTGGTCGTTCGAAGCCTGGGCGCCGATCTGCGTGCTCATGTCGTACGGGTCGCCCTGACGGATGGCCTCGACGCGCTTGATGGCGCGCTCCATGAACCGGTCGTAGATCGATTTCTGGACCAGCGCACGCGACGGACAGGTGCAGACCTCGCCCTGGTTGAGGGCGAACATCGCAAAACCCTCGAGGGCCTTGTCGACGAAATCGTCCTCCTCGCGCATCACGTCCTCGAAGAAGATGTTCGGCGATTTGCCGCCGAGTTCCAAGGTGACCGGGATGATGTTCTCGGACGCGTACTGCATGATGAGGCGGCCGGTGGTGGTCTCGCCCGTGAACGCGATCTTGTTGATGCGCGTGCTCGTCGCGAGCGGCTTGCCCGCCTCGAGGCCGAAGCCGTTGATGATGTTGAGCACGCCCGGCGGCAGGATGTCCTGCACCAGTTCCGCCAAGACCAGGAGCGACATCGGCGTCTGCTCGGCCGGCTTGATGATGACGGCGTTGCCGGCGGCCAACGCGGGCGCGAGCTTCCAGGCCGCCATCAATATCGGGAAGTTCCAGGGAATGATCTGGCCGACCACACCCAGCGGTTCGTGGTAATGATAGGCCACGGTGTCGTCGTCGAGTTCACCCAGCGAGCCTTCCTGGGCGCGCACGCAGCTCGCGAAGTAGCGGAAATGATCCACCGCGAGGGGCAGGTCGGCGAGATTGGTCTCCCGGATCGGCTTGCCGTTGTCGTAGGTTTCGACGGCCGCCAGGAACGGCAGGTACTGTTCCATGCGGTCGGCGATCTTGTTGAGCACGGCGGCGCGCTGCGCGACGGCCGTCTTGCCCCAGGCGTCCGCGGCGGCATGCGCCGCGTCGAGGGCCAGTTCGACGTCCTCGGCCTGCGAGCGGGCGATCTGACAGATCACCTGGCCGGTGGTCGGTGATGTGTTGTCGAAATAGCCACCCTTGACCGGAGCCACCCATTTCCCGCCGATGAAGTTTTCATACCGGCCGCGCAGTGGAATCTTGCGCTCGAGCGTCTTCAGGTGGGCAGCGAATGAACTGCTTTCACGAATGGAACCGCTATCCAGGGGCGGTCGAACTTGGGCACTCATACTGATTCTCCTTCGGTTGGATTGATGTCAATTCGCATCACGGGCCATATTCCTGCCAGCCACCGCCGATGATGCGTCGAGATAGGTGACGCCGTGCGCCGCAAACATTGTCTTCATCGAGCCGTCCGTCTTCAGGGTGTCGAGTATATTCGCAACCGCGTCGCGCAGGGTCGTCGAACCCCCGTCCTTGACCGCCACGCCGACATCCCATGCGGTGCGCATCTGGCCCACGGGCGGCTGCTCGTGGAACGCCACGTCCGTCACCTTCTGTTCCGCGAGCAGGCCCTGCAGTTCGCCCTCCGGCCCCATGACGCCGTCGACGTCGCCGGCCTTGAACGCCGCGACCGCCTCCTCCAGGGACTGTTCCCGCACCGCGGAGTTCCGCAAGGCGCCTCCATAGGCGCTGCTCATCAGATGATCGCTGATCGTATCGCCTTCGACCGCTATCCTATGCTCGGTGAGGGCGATGGGCGAATCCACGTTGTGGATCCGGCCAGGCAGGTAGGCCAACACCACCCGGTCGTGGAAATAGGGCTCGAACAGCAGGACGTTCTTCTCCCGCGAGGCGAAGATGCTGTCGTAGCCGACGTGCAGCATGACGTCCGCCACCCCGCCGCCCATGTAGTGGCCCTTCCACACGTGGTTGCGCAGATCGTCGCTCACTGTCTCGCCCGCGGAAATCATCCGCAGCTTGAGCGGGAGGCCGAGTTTCTGCGCGATCGCACGGGCGATGTCGACGTCGATGCCCTGCGCGTCCGCCGCCGCTTTGCCTGACGAATACGGCGGAAAATCGGCGTAAACGGCGATTTCGATGCTCCCCCTGGCCCGCACGGCGGCCAGCGCATCCTGCGTGTCCGTCTCGTCGGACTCCGCCTGCGCCGAACCCCAGAGCAACAGCGCGGCGGCCATCATCACCCGGACCGTATCACTGCTCCTCATAACGGGAGTCCAGATAGGTGCGGATGGCCCAGATCGCCTCCTCGCTGAACACGCCCTCGAAGGAGGGCATGTAGGTGACGCCGTTGCGCACCGACCCGTTGCGGATGCGCATCTGGAAGTATTCATCGCCGTCCTTGCCCTTCGGCAGATGCCGCAGGTCGGGGGCAATGCCGCCCGACACGGCCTCCAACCCGTGGCACCTGGCGCAGTTCTGATTGAACGCGGACGAACCGATCTCGACTGCCGCCGCCTGCGCCGGACTTCCCCGGTAGGGATTTTCCGTCAGCGGTCCCGTGAGCTTCGGCAGATCCTTCGTGTCCACCGGCTGCGGGGTGACGTTGCCGTGACCGACCGCCATCGTCGCGGCCACCATCCACGGCGCGATGCGCAACGCCGATGCGGCACTGCGCCGCACCGACGTCACGATCCGCTTCACATCGACGAACGCATTTGAATTAGCGCTTCGCAACATTGGGCTTCGCCGCCGTGTGGAGTTTGAACACCCAGAGCATGCCGCCCTGCGAGATATCCTTCACCTTGGCCGCCACGTCGCCGCCCCACAGCGGGACCGCACCACCCCAGCCCGAGGCGACCGCCACGTACTGCTCGCCGTCCATCTGCCAGGTGATGGGCTGGCCGACTACACCGGATCCCGTCTGGAATTTCCACAGTTCCTTGCCGTTCTTGGCGTCGAATGCCTTGAAGAAGCCTTCCGGGGTGCCGGTGAAGACCAGATTGCCGGCCGTGGTCATCACGCCGCCCCACAGCGGCGCCGGATTCTGGTATTCCCAGACGATCTTGCCGGTGGCCGGATCCATCGCCCGCAGCACGCCGATGTGGTCCTCGTACAGCGGCTTGATGGTGAAGCCGGCGCCGAGATAGGCCGCCCCCTTCTTATAGGTGACGGGCTCGTTCCAGATGTCCATGCCCCACTCGTTGGACGGCACGTAGAAGAGTCCGGTGCCCTTGTTGTAGGCCATCGGCATCCAATTCTTGCCGCCGAGGAACGACGGATAGGCGAACACCTTCGAACCCTTCTCCGCCGAGCCCGGATCCCCCGGCCGGTTGTTGGTCTCGATGGGCCGGCCGGTCTTGGGGTCGACCCCGCTCGCCCAGGACTGCTTGCTGACGAACGGCGACGCGCTGATGAACTTGCCGCTGGCGCGGTCGAGGACATAGAAGAAGCCGTTGCGGTCGGCCTTGGCGCCGGCCTTGACGGTGCCGCCGCCCTTCTTCAGATCGAACGGAATGAACTCGTTGACCCCGTCGAAGTCCCAGGAGTCGTTCGGCGTGCTCTGGTAGCTCCACGCGATCTTTCCCGTGTCCACGTCGATGGCCACCGTGGAGGTGGAATACAGATTGTCGCCGGGGCGCTCGTGCGAATTCCAGGGCGAGGGGTTGCCGGTGCCGCAATACACCAGATGGGTGTCGGCGCCGTACGTGCAGCCCAGCCAGGTGGCGGCACCGCCGGTTTTCCACAGATCACCGGGCCAGGACGCGTTGGTCGTGCCCGTGATGCCATTGTCGGCGCCGTTCAGCGTACCCATGTGGCCCTCGACCGTGGGCCGGGACCAGACGAGCTTGCCGGTGAGGGCGTCCCGCGCATCGACGCGGCCGACGACGCCGAACTCTCCGCCCGACACGCCGGTGATGACCTTGCCGTTCACGATCAGCGGCGCCGCGGTGAACGAATAGCCGGCCTTGAAGTCGCCCAGCGTTTCGTTCCACACCACCTTGCCGGTGTTCTGATTCAACGCCACCAAGTGGGCGTCCAAGGTGCCGAAAATGACCAGATCGCCAAACAGCGCCGCACCGCGGTTGACCACGTCGCAGCAGGGTTCGATGCCGTCGGGCAGCCGGTACTCATAGGCCCACAGCCGCTGCCCGGTATGCGCATCCAGCGCCCAGATGCGCGAATACGAACCGGTGACGAAGATCTTGCCGTTGTACACCAACGGCTGGGTTTCCTGGCCGCGCTGCTTCTCCCCGCCGAACGAGAAGGTCCAGACGGGAACGAGGTCGTGCACGTTGGCGGCATCGATCGCCTTGAGCGGGCTGAATCGCTGCCCGGACTGCCCCATGCCCACCGTGAGCACGTCCTCCACCGACTCGGCGTCACCCGCGATCATGGCACTGGTGACCTGCGAGCGGGCGGTTGGCGGCGCCAGCATGAGCGTCCATGCCAGCGCGGCGGCGCCCGCGGTCCATTTCCCAAGGTTACGTTTCGACATTGCTGACATGCTCCCCTTCTGACGTTCACGACTGTGGCGATCGGCGCCGCCGCGCGACCGGTTCGCGCGACGTGTTGCTAGAGGCTGAGAGCAATACGCATGCCAACGCCGCACCCTGCGGCGTGCAGCCGGGGATTTGGGGCCGAACCAGTCGCCGAGCAACGAATACTGCAACGCAGCAATGCATGCTGTCACGTGCCTGGCCGTGAAAGTGTCATTCGGATGACACATGTCATCACTTGCTTGACACGGTGACACGCCGCAGGTTTAAAGTGTTCCAAACGGGGGAATCCATTCATGGTTGTGCAACACCGTCGGTCGCGGGCGTGCGGGCCGGGAAGCGCGTGACACGCTCGAAGCTCGCGCCTCATGCGGATCGGGTGATGCGGCTTGCCGGCACCGATCTGGCCCCCTCCGCCACCGCCGTCATGGCGCCCGCGGTGGACGTCTCCTGGCGGCGCTGCCTCAACGACTTCAAGCTCGATCCGGCCCGGGAATACCAGACGACGGTGTTGGATCAGACCCGGCTGCGCTATCTGCAGGGCGAACACGAGGAACTCGTCCAGATCGCCCGCGCCGAGATGGACTCGCTCTATGAGCAGATCGCCGGCTCAGGCTACGCCCTGCTGCTCGCCGACACCGACGGCGTCATCCTCTGCGAGAAGATCGACCCGGGGCTGAAGCGCATGTTCGTCGCCGCCGGCCTGATCGTCGGAGCGGAGTGGAGCGAACAGCGCGAAGGCACGAACGGCATCGGCACCTGCGCCGCCGAGGCACGCCCGATCACGATCCATCAATCCGACCACTTTCGCTCACGACACATCGGCTTGTCGTGCTCCGCCGCGCCGATCCACGATCAACACGGCCAGATCATCGCCGTCCTGGACGCCTCCTGCGTCAATGCGTCCGGGACCCGCGAGTCCCAGATGCACACGGTGGCGCTGGTCAACACCTCCGCGCGGCTGATCGAGAAATGCCTGTTCCTGCGCCGCTGCAGCACCGACTCGATGCTGCGGTTCCACCATCGCCCGGAGTTCGTCGACCTGCTGCACGACGGCGCGATGGCGGTGTCGACTGACGGCATGATCGTGGCCACCGACGTGACCGGATTGAAGCTGCTCGGTGCCCAAAATCGCAGCGAACTCGTGGGACGTTCGATCGCCGACGTGTTCGACACCTCCTATGAGGAACTGGTGGCGACCGTCAAATCGGGCCGCAGGGCGATCTGGGAACTGCGCGACAATCTGTACGGCAGGCGCTACTTCGCGAGCCTGGTGCAGGGCGGCCAGCAGGGCTCGCGCTCGCCGGCCCCGGCCTGCTCGCCGCCGCGCGCGCTGGTGCACCTGGCGCGCAGCGACGCCCCAAAAGCCCTGACCCTCAAGGACCTGGCGGGTGAGGACCCGCGGATGATCCGGAACGTGCGCAACGCGCAGCGTGTCGCCGACCGCAACGTCTCCATCATCATTCGCGGCCCCACCGGCTCCGGCAAGGAGGCGTTCGCCAAGGCGCTGCACCTCGCGAGCATCCGCGCCAAGCAGCCGTTCGTCGCCGTCAACTGCGCCGCGATCCCGGAAACGCTGATAGAAAGCGAGCTGTTCGGCTATTCACCCGGTGCGTTCACCGGAGCCCGGCGCGAGGGACTGCGCGGCCGCCTCGTGCAATCGTCCGGCGGCACGTTGTTCCTCGATGAAATCGGCGACATGCCTCTGCTGCTGCAGACGCGGCTCCTGCGTGTCCTCGAGGAACAGGAAGTCACCCCGCTCGGCAGCGAGGCGGCCGTCAGGGTCGACCTGCGCGTCATCTGTGCCTCGCACCGCAATCTCCAGGAATTGCTGGAGCGCGGGGAATTTCGCGAAGACTTGTACTACCGTCTGAACGGCATCACCCTGGAACTGCCGCCGCTCGCGGAGCGGCGCGACAAGGAGTCGCTGATCCGCAACTGCATCGCGCGCGAATCCGGCGGATCGGGCGCGGCGGCGATCGAGAGGGCGGCGCTGCAGCGCCTCCTCAATCATGGATGGCCGGGCAACATTCGCGAATTGCGCAACGTCATCCGCACGGCGCTCGCCCTGGGCGAGAATGAGGTCATCCGGGTCGGCGACCTGCCGGATGAATTTCGCCGCACGACCCTTCCCGCCCACGGCAGCCTCCGGGCCGACGGCGCGGTGCCGCATGAAGCGCCGTCCATCACCTTCGCAAGCGCCGAGCGGGACGCCCTGCTGCGGGTCATCGAACAGCATCGCTGGGTGATGAGCCGGGTGGCATCCCATTTCGGCATCAGCCGCAACACGCTCTATCGCAAGATCAAGCGGCACGGCATACCGCTTTCGCGCCCGGCGTAAGCCGGCCCGGCTCGTGGGCGCGCCGGACGACTCCGGCGCCGGGCATTTACCGGATTTCCCCTACAGCCAAGGGCGCCCGACGTTGCTAGCGTGCGGATATATCCGTGCCGGACGACCGCGATGAACGACAAGTTGCCGCCTCTGACCGCCTCCCTCGGACTCGGCATCCGTCCGGTCTCGAAGCGCTCGAGCGGCAGAAAGGCCGACGCCGCATCGCAGGCCGTGCGCAAACCGCGCATCCTGGTGGTCGACAAGGATTCGGAATCCCGACGCTTCACGAATGCCCGCCTGGGCGCCGCCGGGTACGGCGTCGATTCCGTGGACAGCGCACAGGCGGCCTTGGACGCCTGCGTCCGCTCCCGCCCCAATCTGGTCATCGTCGACCTGCGGCTGGAGCCCATGGACGGCTTGACGCTGCTGCGGGAATTGAAGAGCCGCTGGCCGGCATTGACCGTCATCATCGTGACCGCGCACGGCACCATCCCCGAGGCGGTGCAAGCCACCCAAGGGGGCGCATTCGGCTTCCTGGTCAAACCGGTGGAACGGGAGGAGTTGCTGGGACAGGTGGACCGGGCGATCAAGGCCTCCACCTTCACGGCCGTCGAGGGAGATTGGCGGGCCGACATCGTGTCGCGCAGCCAGCTGATGGAGGATCGCCTGGGTCTCGCGAATCGCGCGGCGGCGAGCGACGCACCGGTCCTCCTGACGGGCGAAAACGGCACGGGCAAGGAACTCCTCGCCCGCGCAATCCATGCGGCGAGTCCGCGTCGCGCAAACCCCTTCGTCGCGGTGCGCTGCGCCGAGGCCGAGGCGGAATTGGCGCAGGCGTTCGCGGCGACCCACGGAGGGACGCTGCTGCTCGACGAGGTCGGCGACCTCTCAGCGAAGCTTCAGGCGGAGTTGGTGACCGCACTGCAAAGCCCGACCGCGGGGGCCGCGCGCCTCATCAGCACCACGTCCCGCGACCTGAAGGGCTTGATCGCCGCGGGTCGCTTCCGCCAGGACCTGTACTATCTCATCGACGTGCTGCCGATCGAGATTCCGCCGCTCGGCCGGCGGCGCGAGGACATCCCGCTGCTGGTCTCGCATTTCCTGGGCCAGGCGGCCGAGCAGGGCGGCAGCCGGAAGATCTATTCGCCGGAAGCCATCGAACTGCTCGTCACCAGCGACTGGCCCGGAAACGTGCGGCAGCTGTTCGATCTGGTGAAACTCAACGTCGCGCTGTCGCACGACAAGATCATGACCAAGGCCTTCGTCGAAAAGTCGCTGGGGTCGGCCGGCACGAAGGTGCCGACCTACGACGAGGCGCGCGACGGCTTTGCGCGGGACTATCTCGAGACGAATCTGAGGGTGACTGCCGGCAACGTCAGCCAATCCGCACGCCTCGCCAAGCGCAATCGGACGGATTTTTACAAGCTGCTCGCCCGCTACCGCGTGGAGCCGGGCCAGTTCAAACAGGACGACCCCGCGCCCGGGGACGGCGAGAACCTCCCGCGCCTGCGGCGCGGCTGAGGCGTTCGTGCGCTGTGCTGCCGATGCTAAACA
>JBBIKV010000003.1:26044-96786 GCA_037445285.1 Nevskiaceae bacterium
CCCCCCCCCCCCCGCCTGCCCGGCCCGCCGGGTCCCGGGTCCGCATCGGGCCGGGCGTGTGATGGAGTTCTCCCTTTGACCGCCCTCTCGATCCAATCGGGGCATCGCGCTCACGATCGCCGCTGCCGTGCCGACAACCTGAGGCTCGTAACGAGTCGGAAGGAATCGAACCATGCGGCGACCTCTATGGGGGCGAAGGCCATCGGCCCTGGCAGACCATGGCGGTTGAATCACGGTCGCGCGTTCTGATCGCGGACGAAGACCCCGCGTTCACCCTCTTGGCGAGCGAAACCCTGCAGCGGGCGGGTTTCGAGACCTCGGTGGCGACCACCACCTCGGGCGCCCTGGCCGCCCTCGAGCGCGACGCCCCCGACGTCGTGATCCTGGACGCGGATCTGCCCGGCACCAGCGCCTTCGAAGTCTGCGCACACATCCGCGGCACGCAGGGCGGCCTGGACCTGCCGATCATCATGGTCACCCGCCACGAGGACACGGGGTCCGTCGCGCGCGCCTTCCAGGCCGGCGCCACCGACTTCATCCACAAGCCGCTGCTCCGGGGGACGCTGCCGCTTCGCGTCGGATGCATGCTGCGCGGCCGCGACCACATCCGCGCTCTGCGCTTGAGCGAACAGAAGTATCGCGCGCTGCTGCAGGCGCTGCCTGATACGATCTACATCGTCGACGGCGGCGGGACGGTGCTGGAACACATCACCGGCGACGGCCGCGGGAAGCCGCTCGACCCGGCGGGCCGGCAGTTGGAGGACATCGTTCCGATCGAGATCGCGCGTGCGGCGCGGCGGTCCATGAACGGCGCGCCTTCCGTCAACGGCGCACAGCCCTCCGGCGGGAGCGCATCCTACGAGTTCGAGCTCGGCGCCGGCGACGATCGACGCTCGTTCGAGGCGCGCGTCAGGCCGCAACCCGACGGCACCGCGCTGATCGTCACGCGCGACGTCACCGAACGGCGGCGCGCCGAGGCCCGGATAGAATACCTGGCCTATTACGACACGCTCACCGGCCTGCCCAACCGCCAGATGTTCGTGCGTGAGACGAGCCGCGCATTGCACGCCGACGGCGCGCGCCGCACCCTGGCATTGCTGTACCTGGATCTCGATCGTTTCAAGCGGATCAACGACAACCTCGGCCGCGCGGTCGGCGACATGCTGCTGCAGGCCGTTGCCCGCCGGCTGACCCGATGCATCCGGTCGTCCGACCAGCCGCGTTCATCGACGTCGCGACCGGGCGCGCTCCCGGTGCCCGTGGCTCGGGTCGGCAGTGACGAATTCGCGGTGTCGCTGGGCGACGTCAGCGACGACGCACACGCCCTGTCGATCGCCAACCGGCTCCAGCTGGCCCTCAACGAGCCGTTCGAGTGCGGTGCACACCGTTTCGTGGTCACACCGAGCATCGGCATCGCCTTGTATCCCAGGGATGCCACCGACGTCGAGGATCTGCTGGTCAAGGCCGACATGGCGATGTACCAGGCCAAGGAGCATGGCCGCAACGGCATCACGGTATACGGAGAGTCGATGGCGGTTCGGTCGCTGGGCCGCCTGGAGCTGGAAAACGACCTGCGCCGCGCGGTCGAGGCCGGCGACTTTCAGCTCTATTATCAACCGAAGATGAGTCTTGCGACCGGCACGACGGTCGGCGTCGAAGCGCTCCTGCGCTGGCACCACGCCACACGGGGGTGGATCGGACCCGACACCTTCATCCCCATCGCCGAGGAGAGCGGGATGATCGTGCCGCTCGGCGACTGGGTCGTCCGCGAAACCTGCAAGCAGCTCAAGCTGTGGGCGGCGGGCGGCCTCGGATACCTGACCGTGGCCGTCAACGTGTCGCTGCAGCAGTTCGCCCGGGAGGACTTCGTCGACTCGGTGCTGCGCACCATGTGGCAATACGGGATCAAGCCGCAGCAGCTCGAGCTGGAAATCACCGAGAGCCTCCTGATGCGCAACGTCGATGACACGACGCGGGCGCTCAACCGCCTGCGCGCCGCCGGCCTCACCCTCTCCATCGACGACTTCGGGACGGGTTATTCGTCGCTCGGCCACCTGCGTCAACTGCCGGTGGATGCGGTGAAGATCGACCGCTCCTTCGTCAAGGATCTGCACACCGGCGGCGACGATGCGAAGATCTGCGCGGCCATCATCGCCATGGCGCGCGAGCTCAATCTGAAGGTGATCGCGGAGGGCGTCGAGCACCAGGAGCAGCTGAATTTCCTGCGCGAGCACCGCTGCGACGAGGCGCAGGGCTACCTGATAAGCCGCCCGATCGCGGTGGCCGATCTGGAAAACCTGCTGGCGGCGGGCCCCGGCATCGCCAGGGACGCCGTCACACGCAGCGGTCAGCACCCACGGCCGGCCACACGCTAATTGGTGCCGGAGCCCGCGCCCCGCACGGCGCGGTCCTCCACGACGACTTCGCGCGGCACGACGTTCCACCCACGCAGCGCAACGCGCGCGCACGCCGCCCCCCCCGATGGACAGCGGATGACGATGCGCCGGCTCTCGCCCGGCAGCAGGCTGAGGTAGTTGTCGCTGTAGTACACCGGCAGAACGCGTGCGCCGACCGCGTCCTGCGCGGTGAGCTTCGCGTTGAGCGCGGGACTCTTGCCGTTGTTCACCAGGCGTACCGTGACGGAAGCCTCCCCTGCGGCGCTTTCCCCGCGCTGCGCCGTCATGTCGACGGTCTGCGCGGTGAGTTCATTGAGGCGCCGTTGATCGGCGGGTGTGCGCGACTGCCAGTAGAGGTTGTCCGACAATATCCCGCCGCCCGCATCGCTCAACGTCAGCTTCACGAGGACCAGGCGCTCGCGTTCGAGCGCGGCGGCCAGGCCCGGCGGCGCGGCGAGCGACAGGATGGAATTCTTCTGCACGCCGAACCGGTCGCGCCGTTCACCGAGCAACCGGTTGTCCAGGGAAAGCACGCGGCTATGCAACAGCAGATCCCGGCGTTCCGTCAGCGTGGTGTTCACCACTGTCAGCGTGAAATCGGGCAGATTCAGCTGTGCGTGCACGGGCTCGCAGGCCTTCTTGACGGCGTAATAGGCGGCGGCCGTGTCGTAGTCGGAACTGTAGATCTGCCAGGTGTTGCTCGGCCAGGCCGGATGGGTCATCCACAGGAGTCTGCCGCTGTTTAGAGTCCACAGGTGCGCCTGGAAGCCTTCGAAAATGGCGCGGTACGACACGAAGTTCATCAGCTGCGCCTTGCGCTCGAAATCCTCGAGACTGCCGGCGGGACCGTACTGTTCGGTCATGGCGCTCATGAAGGTGGCGACATCGCCGTTGCCGCCGGAATGCCAATCGTGGTACGCGTACGTGTCGTTCAGCGGCCACAGGTCGGCCGCGGGTATGGAGGCGTGCAGCGCTTCGAGTGTGGAGAGCGACGGCGTGCCGACCTCCACCGAGAAGCCGCGCGCGAGTTCCGTGAAGTATTGTTCCGGCGGCCGATAGTTGTACGGGCCGCTGCCCTGCAGGTTGATCGTATTCGAACTGCCCGTGTAGTAGCGCGTTCCGTCGAGGCTCGCCACCAGATCGGCGAGCCCCTGGTTGATGATGGGCTGCGGCACGCCCTCGTTGCGGCCGAACCATACGGCAATGGACGGATGATTCCGGTAGCGGCTGATGACGTCGCGCGCATTCCCGAGGAACAGCGCCGGATCCTGCGGTTCCATCTGGAAGTCCTGCGTGGAGATCCAAAAATCGTTCAGGACGAGCAGCCCGTATTCGTCGGCCAGATCGTAGAAGACCTCCTCCGTGTTCTGACCCAGCCAGTTGCGGATGATGTTGAGGTGGGCATCCCTATGCAGGCGAAAATACGGCTCCAAACGCCCGCGGGATATGCGCTTGCGCGAGTCGTCCATCCCCCAGTTGCCGCCGCGCGCGGCGATCGGCACGCCGTTGACCCGGATCACGAGATGGGGCGCCAGTGACGCGGTGGGAGCCGCGCGCACGGCCGGCGAGGCCTCGCCGGCGGGAGTCAGGGACTCCGCCCACCCCTGGGGGGAACGCTTGATGGCCTCGTGGCGAACGTCGATCAGGCGCTCGCCCCGCATCGCGGCGAGCGTCGGATCGACCTCTACCCGGCGCAGTCTTCCCTCGTGGTCGAACAGCGAGAGGTCGTACGTGAGCTCACGGATGCCGAAGCGGATCGACGCGGAGTCCGACACCGAGGGGCCGATCTTCACCTCGATTCGCGCGCCGTAGAGATTGGCGGCGCCGTAGCCGTTCGGCCACCACAAGCGCGGAGACCTCAGATGCAGCTGCGGGAATTCGGCGGCGGTCAATGCGATGTCGGTCAGGCCCGGTGCGAACACCGCCGCCTTCTCGATGCGGACTCCGTCGAACCGCACCACCACCGTTCCCGCAACCGCCACGGTGCGCCGGTTCTCCACCGGCACGAACACCGAGACATCCGCCGTGTCGATGCGGGGCAACGGCAGATGCGTGACGACGTGCGGGTCGCGCAGACGCAGTGCGGCGCGGGCGATGATGTCGACGTCCTGCCAGATGCCGGTGTTACGGTCGCGGATGCCCGGAATCCAGTCCCAGCCTTCCGTCGCGATGAAGGTCGGCCCGTCGATGGCCATGGCGCCGCCGTTGTTGCCGGGTCCCGCGGCGACGGATTGCTCGTGTGGTATGCCGGGATGCGGCGGCGGCGAGACGCGCACGGCGATCGCGTTGGTGTCGCCCGGCCGCAGAATGCCCGTGACGTCAAAGTCGCCGCGAACGAACGCGCCGCGGATCGATCCGAGCAGGCGGCCGTTCAGCCACACTTCCGCCGCGTAATTGATGCCGTTGAACACCAGCGACAAATCGCGGCCGCGCAGCGTCGCCGGCGCCTCGAAGACGCTGCGGTACCAGTAGTCCTGCCGGCTGAGACTGTCCGGGATCGCGAGATTGTCGAGCCCATGGTCGGGATCGGGATACACTCCGCGCGCGATCAGCGTGGTGAGGACGGTGCCGGGCACCACCGCCGGATACCACTGCCGCTCCTCATAGTCGGGTTGGGACAACCGATCACCGCCTTCCGCCACCACCGGCGCCGGCGCGAGACGCCAGTGGTCGATCCGCGACATGCCGCCCGACTCCTCGTGCAGGGTGCCGGTGCCGGCGTCGGGTGGAACCGCCACCGCGACCGGTGCGCTCGCAAGACTCCTGGCATGCGGCAGAGTCCAAGGATCCTGCGGCTCCTGCAGGCCCCGCCACGCGTGTTCCTGCCACGGCCAGCCGACGCCGACAGGGTCGAAGGTGACGAGCGAAAAGTCGGGCCGGGCGCCCGCCAGCGCGCGGACCTGTGCCGCGCCGAGCGCGATGGGCGCGAAGACGAACTGCGCCAGCGAACCGCCGAAATGCGGGTCGGCTCCGGGGGGGTCCGGCGGACCCGGGGGAGCGAACTCGATGTGCGGATCCACCTGACGCGTCGCGGCCCGCGCGGCGCCGAGTTCGCGCCCATCCAGGTACAGTCGGGCGAAGGTGCCGTCGTAGGTCACCGCAACGGCATACCAACGGCCGGGCTCCAACGTCCCCGTACCGCGCAGCGTCACCGTGGGGGCGACCTCGACGCGCAGTTCATCCCCCGCCAGGCAGAGTCCGCGCCATCCTCCGTGCGCCTCGGGTCCCGCGGGGCTGCCGACCGCGGCGATGATCCGCTCGCCGGACTGCGAACGCGGCCACCGGATCCAGCCGGTCATGGACCACGGGGTGCCGGCCGCGGCGATGCGGGTGTTCGGGGACAGCGGCCGCGCGAGACCGACCCCGCCCTCCAGGAAGGTGAGGTTGTACGGACCCACGGCGGCATCGGCATCGAGCCCGCCGGCGCACGCCGGCGCGATGAGAATCGAGGCGAGGAGGCATGCACCCAGCCCGCCTGCAACACGCCGCCACCCATTGACCCCTTGCATGCTCCCCCCCCTTTGCGATGCACGTCCGCCGGCGCTCAATCGCCCTTGAGCAGCGCGAACCGCGTCGGCAGCAGGCTGTGATTGAAGGGAAGTATGGCCGCTCCCACCGCCGGCGCATCGGCGGCGGTGACGGCCCGCGCCACCGGGGCGATGGCGGGCATCTGGGAGGCGAATTCGGCCATCCTCGAGTTGAGCGACGCGGCCAGTTGATCGACCAGAACGGCCGGCAGCCGGCCGCCGATCAAGATGGCATCGGGATTGATCAGGCAATTGATCGCCACCAGCGATTTGACCAGCGCGTCGGTGGATTCGAGAATCCAGCGATCGACGATCCTACGGGCGGCGGCATCGAGGTGCGTCAGGCGCCCCGGCGATGAGATGCGGAAGCCTCCCTCGGCCAGCCGGCTGTAGAGCGCCGACAACGAGACGATGTTCTGCAGTTGCATGTCCTGGCCCGACGCATTGCGCTCGTGCAGCCAGCCGATCTCGCCGCTGCGTCCGTGCGCGCCGCGATAGTAGCCGCCATCGACCACCAGGCCGCCGCCCAACGCGGCCGTTACGAGGAGATAGAAGAAGCTGCGATAGCGGTGTCCGGAACCAAACTGCATCTCGCCGATGGCCGCCGCCGCCGCGTCATTCTCGACGAACACCGGAACGCCCAGCACATCGCGCAAGAGGTCGTCGACCCGGACCTCGGCCCACGCCGCATAGTCGCCGGGTTGTTCGGGCAGGTGCGCCCGCGCGATGTCGTCCGGAAACGCCACCCCGACACCGATCACCCGGTTCTGCGCGATGCCCGCGCCCCTCAGCATCCGGGTCACCGCGCGGCGGAAGAAGGCGCGCACGGCGGCCGGTTTCGCGAACCGGATCTCGCGTGCCGAGCGTGCCCTCACCCGTCCGGCAAAATCGAGCAGCACCAACGTGATGTGATCGCGATCGACGTTCAAGCCGACCGAGAAGCAGCTGTCGGGATTGACGACCAGTTTGGTCGCCGGTTGTCCGCGCGCGCCGCGCGTGCGACCCGCAGCGAGGATCAGACGCTCCTTCAGCAGGCGCGTGGTGATGTTGGCGATGGCGGCCGGCGTGAGACCGGTGTGCGCGGCCAAGGCCATGCGGGTCACCGGGCCGTTCACCCGGATCGCATGCAGCGTCACCCGTTGATTGTGGTCGCCGGCACGCTGCAGGTTGCTGCCGGACAGTTGTGGTCCCTGGGTCCGGGCGCCCCTGGCCGCCTCGCTCGAGATGTTCCTTCTGCCCATGGTGGCCGGGTCGGCGGTGCGAAGCCGTTCCGATTCAGCTCGTCACGTCGGCCGGCGTCGACTCATGGGCGTCGCTTGCCAGTGCGAGCGCACCCATCGGTCCGGCGAGCGAGCCCAAGCCCGGGACCACGACGTACTGATCGATCGGGCCCGTGAGATCTTCGAGGGCGAGGTAGCCGTTCAAGGTCTGCAGCAGGACGGCGCGTACGCGCACCAGCAACTCGGGCCGCGCCAGCATGACCCCGCCGCCCAGGATGATGCGCCGCGGCGCCGTGGCCAAGACGATGGTGTACCCCAGTTGCGCCAGCGCATGCGCGACCCCGTGCCAGATCGGACTGTCCTCGGGCACCCGTTCGGCGGGTATGCCGGCTCGCGCCGCAATCGCGGTTCCGGAGGCCAGACCTTCGACGCAGTCGCCGTGCCGTTCGCAGGCCCCCCCCCAGGCGTCGCCGGCGATGCGCGCCAGGCGCGCGTGGCCGAGTTCCGGATGACCGAAGCCGTGGACCAGGCGCCCGTTCACGACCAAACCGGCACCCACTCCCGTGCCGACCGTCACGTAGGCGAAATCCTCGAGTCCACGAGCGGCGCCCCAGCGACCCTCGGCCAAGGCCGCGCCGTTCACGTCCGTGTCGAAGCCCGTGGGCACGTCGAAGGCGCGAGCCAGGCAGCCCGCCACGTCCGCGAATCGCCATCCCGCCTTGGACGTCGTGGTGATGTGGCCATAGGTGATCGACCGCCTGTCCCGGTCGACCGGGCCGAAGGAGGCGATGCCGAGGGCGGCGATGCGCCCATGGATCGCCTCCCATGCCCGCAGTTGATCGACGATCCGGTGCAGGGTCGCCGCCGGGTCGCTGCCGGTCGGGACGGACATCCGGCCCAGAATGTGCTCGGGCCCGGTACCGATGGCACAAATACATTTCGTGCCGCCCAGTTCGATGCCGCCCAACAGCGGATTGGCGCGGATCATGGGGCCACGGCGAGATGACTGCCGGCGGCGGCGCCGGTCGAGAAGTAGCTGTCGTGGGAAGGCGCGGCCGCGACCGCCGCCGCGGTCGCGGCAGCCATGGACCGCAGGATTTCCTGGAGCCGGCCGGTCGGAATCACGTCCACGAGCGGATCGTAGGCGTCGGGGCGCACACCCATGCCTTCGAAAATGCAGAACCAGCTCGTGTCCGTGAACAACTCGCCGCCCTGCAGGCGTATGCGACCGGTCCGCCGGTACATATCCAGGCGCTGCCGCAGGCTGTCCGGAATCGCCATCGCCCGGCAGTCACGCCACAGAGGGGTGTCGTCGCGCTGCGTCAGACAATAATGCAGGATGATGAAATCGCGGATTCGTTCGGTTTCGCAGATCAGTTCATCGTTGTACGAATCGATGTTGGCCTGATCGAAATTCTTGTCTGGAAAATGTTCGAGCAGATGATGCACGCCGCTCGTGACCAGATGGATGCTGGTCGATTCGAGCGGTTCCAGGAACCCGGCTGCCAGTCCGAGCGCGACGCAGTTGCGGTTCCAGAGCACCTTGCGCCGGCCGGTTACGAAACGCAGGAAGCGCGGGTCGGCGAGCGGTTTTCCGTCCGCCCGCGCGAGAAGGTCCCGGTGGGCCTCCTCGTCGCTGCAGTGGGCGCTGGAATAGACATGGCCGTTGCCGATCCGGTGTTGCAGAGGGATGCGCCAGTGCCAGCCCGCGCCGCTTGCCCGTGCATGGGTGTAGGGCGCACGCGCGGGGGTCGAAGCCGTCGGCAGCGCCACCGCCCGATCACACGGCAGCATGGCGCTCCAGTCGAGATAGCCCGTGCCCAGGATCTCCTCGATCAACACGCCGCGAAAGCCGCTGCAATCGATGTAGAGGTCGGCGCGCAGCGTGGAGCCGTCGGAGAATCGCAGTTCATCGATGAATCCGTCGCTGCGCCGGGAGGCGCCCGCCACCGTGCGCTCGATGCGCGCGACGCCGAGACGCCCGGCATAGGCCCGCAGATATTGCGCCACCAGGATCGCATCGAAGTGCAGCGCGTAGCGCAGCCCCGCGGCGGGGCCGTCCGGCGTGCCGTCGGGGAAGCGGAACCTCCCCGCCTCGCCCAACGACGCGCACAGGCTGAAATCGTCGAAGCGCGGAGCGAGGCCGGCCGCGACGGCCTTGTGCCAGCAGTGGTGGAACGGCCGCCGGTTGACCGGTGCGCCGAAGGCACCGAATGGATGCCAATAGCTGTGTCCAGGGCGCTTCCAGTCGGAAAATTTGATTCCCAGCTTGTAGGTCGCCTGGGTGTGACGGATGAAGTCGGCCTCGTCAATGCGCAGGAAGCGGAGCACGTCGATGAGGGGAGGAATCGTGGCCTCGCCGACGCCGATGGTCCCGATATCCGGCGATTCGATCACGGTGATGCGGGTGCCGGTGCCGGGCAGGGCCCGCGCCAGGATGCTGGCCGCCAGCCAGCCCGCGGTCCCACCGCCGACGATGGCCACGTGTCCGACGCGCCGGCCGTCGGCACCGCCGGACGACACGGGCCGGGGTGCCGAGATTTTTCCTTCGCTGCCCGACATGGCTGACCAGAACCTCGCAAACGGCCGAAGCGGTAGTCTACAGCTTGCCCTTGAAGCCGAAATAGAGCCGGCGCCCCACGTCGTCGTACGTGAAGGGCTCGTTCGGGAACTGCAGGTACGTATGCTGTTTCGCGTCGGTCAGGTTGACGACCTGCAGCACGAGGCCGAAGTGCGAACTGAAGTCGTAGCCCAATTGACCGTCGAGCTGCCCGTACGGCGCGGAGTACACCGTGTAGACCTTCGAATTGCCGTTGATGTCCTGGAACGCGAACGACGACCCCACACCGGAGGAATTCACGGCCGTGTCGCGCCAGGCGTAGGCCGCGCGGGCCGAGAAGCCCGCCCGCTCGAAATAGCCGATCAGGTTGACCGAATTCTTCGACACCCCGGGAATCGGCAGTTCGCCGGCGAACGAGCTCGTCTGCGTGGACGAGGAGTCCGCCCGCGTGTAGTTCGCCTGGAAGCCGAGGCCGTTGCTGAAGGCGTATTGCGCGCCGAATTCCAGGCCGTAGATCCTGCCCGTGCCGCCGTTGACCGGCGTGGCGACGTTGGCGGTCGTCCCGCCGGTGCCGTCGCTGACGAAGGTCGGTACGTTGGCCGTGGTCACGAAATTATCCACCGCCTTGTAGAAATACCCGACGCTCACCAGGCCGCTCGGGGCGAAATAGTCCTCCCACGACAGGTTGAACTGCGATGCGCGGAACGGGTCCAGACCGGAGTTCCCCGCATTGCCGCCGTCGAACTTGAAACAGACCCCGGCGCCGCCCAGACACTCGCTGGGAGCCGCCCGGGTGTAGCCGTACTGCAGGCCTGCGCCGAGCTGCTGCAGATTCTGCGGCGACATCACACGGGCCGCACCGAAGCGCAGCTTCTGCGCATCCGTGAGGTTCAGGATGAAGTTGAACGTCGGCAGAATGTCCGTGTAGCTGCGGCTGCTGACGAACGGCACATCGTTGGCGTCCACACCGTTCCACGACGCCGTACCGACGTACGTCGAGCCGTTGGGATTCGTTTGAGCGCCGGAAACCGTCAATTGTGTCCGCACCACCCGTACGCCGAAGTTGGCGTGATACACGCCCGCCGCATCGCCGGAGTCGCCCATGATGAACACCGAGGTGGTCTTCTCCACGACGTCGAACGAATTGAGCGGATCCTTGAAGAAGGTCTCGGTGTTGTTCGGGACGCCCGCCTGGTTCCACACGGTGTTCAGGTACGTGGACGGATTGGTCATCCCGCCCGCCACCGGATTTTTGACGGCAATGGCGCCGTTGGCGAAATTGTTGTACGTCATCAGCAGACCGGGATTGGTCTGTGGCGTGGAATAGGGGATCCTGGCGTAGCCGGGATCCTGGTAGTAGAGCCAGGTGCCGGAGCCTGCGCCCGTGCAGCAATTGCCGGCGGCGGTCCCCGCACCGACGCCGCCGAGCCCATAGGGATCCACGCCGCTCTCCAGATACCTGCCGTGCACGTAGTCGACTTCACGGTCCTGATAGCGGCCGCCGGCCGTCAGGTCGATCAGATCGGCGGCCTTGAAATGCAGGTCGAATTTGAGCGCCCAGGTCTTCTCGTCGTTGGTGTTCGCCCACGCCCAATTGGATTTGAACAGGGTATACGCCGGGTTCGACAGCACGTTCGAATAGCCATAATTGTTGGGGTAGCTGGCGGAGGGCAGGCCGCTGGTGCCGCCGTTGTTCCACACCCACGCGTAGCCGTGATTGCCGTTCGTGCAATTGTTGGCGCCGTTGTTGCACCCGGGCGCCCCTGGCTGGATCGAGGGATTCGGGCTGCCGAATGCGCCGTAGGCGCCGTGTTCCACGTCGGCCTGCGCGGCCTGATAGTCGCCCGTCGCCTTGGCGTACGCCGCACCGACATCGCCGGTCACCGGACCGCCCTCGAACTTGGTGGTGAACTGGAAGTTGTTCGCCTTCGTGTTGTTGCTCTCGTATAGCGTCGCGGTTTCGGCATCGTTCGCCATGAAGGTGCCCGACTGCACGACCCCGTTGCCGTCGATCGAATAGGGCTGCGTCGGATCGATGCCGGGGAAGGACGCCGGAGAGGCCGCGACCGGCGGCGTGACCTTGCCCGTGGAGTCGACCAGATACCCATGGCTCGGTTGATTGGTCTCGCCGCTGCCGCCGGAAAACCACGCCTTGTTCGAGTAGGTCGTGCTGGTTTCCATCTCGTCGATGAAGAACCAGTTAAAGCTGCTGGTGACGTGGTCGTTCCACTTCCACTCGACGCCCAAGGTGGCGCCCTTGGTCTCGATTTGATCGAGGATGTCGCTGAAATATCCCAACTGAGGGTCGATGTAGGTCCTGCCGCCCGGCAGCACGCCGTTGGTGCCCGCGACCGGGCTGCCGACATACGCCCCGTTGGTTGCGGTGTTCGTCACCAGCCATTGATTGCGGTTCTGATCCTGGAACTGCTTGTCGTGCGTCTTCGTGTCGTCATAGGAGACGCTGCCGGTGATGGCGAAGCTGTCGCTGAACTTGTAGCCCCCGACCAGGGCGCCCACGGGGGTCACGCCCCCGTCCGCGCCGTCCGCCTTGGTGCCGCGAAGGTTGCCGGCGAGATTCAGGCCCATGTCCTGCGCCAGCGGCGACCGGGTCTTGATGTCGATGGTGCCGCCCAGTCCGCCTTCGACATTCTGCGCGGTGGGATTCTTGATGACGTCGATGCCGCCGACCTCCTCGGTCGGAATGCCTTCCAGGGAGGCATATTGCAGACCGGCATTGCCGCCGCCGCCGGAGGACTCGCCCGATACGTAAATTTCCCTGCCGGTGAGCAGCACCTCGCCGTTCAGGGTGATGAGATTGTTGCTGAGTCCATCGATCAGCACCTGGGTGCCCTTGCCGCCGGAACGGTTGATGGACACGCCGGGCAGACGCTGCAGTGATTCGGAGACATCCTGGTCGGGCATCTTGCCGAGGTCTTCCGCCACCACCGACTCGATCGGCTGGACCGAATCGCGCTTGCGGTTGAGCGCCGACTCCAGGGATTCGCGAAAGCCGGTGACGACGATTTCCTGCAGATCTTCCGAACTCGCGGCCGACTGCGTGGTGGTCTGGGCGGGGTCCGCGGCAAAGGCCACGTGACCGATGAGCGAGGCGTCGAATGACACCGCTGTCATTAACGCTAAACGAGCGGCCTGACGTGCGCGCTTTTCCCTACGATGCGACATGGTGCTGGCTCCCCCAAAATTGAAACATTTTTCGACATTGGCGCGATTCGATTGGTGAGCGGCGATGCGTTTTATGGCTTCGCCGTGCACTTATTTGCGCTCTTTACCCCCCATCGACCGGTCGATGACTCAGGGTCGATGCAGTCGGAAGGCTAACTCCGCGGGTGGACGGAGTCAACGATTAAATATTTTCTTTGTATTTAATTGCCGACCCAGAAGTGTCAGCGATGTCATTTTGTCCCGCCCCGACCCCCAATGGCCGGTCCCCCGCTCGAGGACATGACGGGCCCAACGGGGCATTAGACCTGGCCCGGCCGCGCGGTCGAATTGCGGACGATGAGCTCGTGATCGAGCAGATGGCGCGGCACCCGCTCCGGCCAGCCGTGGCGCCGCGGCTCATGGCGAATGATGAGGTCCGCGGCGATCCTCGCCATCGAGGAGACGGGCTGACGCACCGTCGTCAACTCGGGCCAGATCATCGTCGCGAGAGGTGCATCGTCGAAGCCGGTGACGGACAGCTGTCCCGGGAGGTTCAGGCCGAATTTCCTCGCCATCGAGATGGCGGCCGCCGCCATGTCGTCGTTGCTGGCGAAAATCGCCGTGGGCGGGGAGGCTGAACGCAGCATGCGCTCGGCACACACCAGGCCGTCGGCGAAGATGAAATTGCCGGTCTGCACCAGGTCGCCGTCGACGGGCACCGCGTGTGCGCGCATTTCGTCGATGAATCCCAGGTAGCGTTGTTCGGTCGCCAGGTGATCGGGCCGGCCGAGCATGAAGCCGATGCGCCGGTGTCCGAGGTGCAGCAGATGGGAGGTCAACTGCCGCGCGGCGGCATAATCGTCGATCCCGATGGACGGTGCACTGCTCAGATTGTTCTTCGGCGCGATGCGCACCACCGGAATCGCCGCATCCTGAAGCTTGGCCATCACCAACGGATTGTCGCTGAGCGGCGGCAGCAGGATCACGCCCTCCAGGCGCAGCTGTCCGAGGAGCGTGTCGAGTTGCCTTTCGGCGTTCGGGCTGGCCACATCCAGTGGTTCGACCATCAAATGCAGGCTCGACTCACGGCACCGTTCGATGGCGCCGGCCTGGAATTCACTCAAGAAATCGCCCGGGCGGTCGCAGAACAACCCGATCAGGAAGGAGCGGTTGCTCGCCAGGCCGCGGGCGTTGAGGTTCGGACGGTAGTTCAGCGTCTCGATGGCCTCGAGGATCCGTTTGCGCGTATCGGAGCGCACCCGCGGCTCGTTGTTGATGACCCGGGAGACCGTCTTCGGCGACACCCGCGCGAGATCCGCCACCTCCTGGATGGTCACCGATGCTGCTATGACTGTCATGACGCGCCGTGAACCTCGAGAGGACTGCTATCGGTGTGCCGCGCCCTCCGGCGGCGGACAGGTCGCCATCGCCGGGGGGACTGCCGCCTCCAGACGCACGTCGGCCAGCGTCACGGCGAATGTACCCGACGTCTCGACGGCAAAGGGAACTTCCACGCTGTCGAGACCGGCCCCCATCGCACTCCAACAGGACAATGGCACGGCCAGCGTGCGCCACGTGCCGACGGTCGCCGACCCGAAAACCCGCGTGGCGTCCAGCATAGCCCCCCGGGCGGTGCCGCACAGCGGCTGCGTGCACCTCATGCCGATGGCGACGCCGCCCGAGGGCGGACGATCGACGCGATAGCGTACAACGACCGCCGCGCCGGCGCTCGACGGCCGCCGCAGGTCGGCCGCGCGGCCCGAGATCCGCAGCATGCCCACCTGCGCTCCAGTCCACGCCGCAGCGGCTCCCGCGGCGCCCAGAACGACGTTGACCGCAGCGTGCGGACTGGCCTGCCGCACCAGGGTGACGTGCACCTCCTCCCCACCGTCGGCCAGGAACAGCGACCACGGCGCCGTGGGATGACCCGCGTGGAAGAGGCTGCCCGGCGGCGCCCGGAAACGCGGCGGCACGAGAGGCCGCTCGGGCAGCATCACCGCGGCGGCGCGAGTCCGGTAGTCGAGTCCGAAGCCGGCGGCGTATGCCGCTCCGGCCGCACGGCCGGCCGCGTCGAACCGCACCGGCATGGCGGTGTTCGGCCAGGAGAACGCCAAACGCCCCGTGAAGTCGAAGGCGACGGCGCCGGCGGCCGTGCGGAACAGGACGTCGGCCACCCCTTCGCCCTCGCTGCCCGGCAGCCAGGCGGCGACGAAGGCGTCGGAGGCGTTGATTTCGCGGTTGACCCAGAGCGGCCGTCCCGACAGGAAGACGCTCACCGTGGGCACTCCCGCGGCGCGAAGACGGCGCAGGACCGCCAGATCCGCCTCCCCGTCCGGCGCAAACGCCAACGTCTCACGGTCGCCCTCGAACTCCGCGTAGGGCCCCTCGCCGAACACGACGACGGCGACGTCGGGCCTGTCGGTAAAGCGGCCGTCGACCCGCAATTCCGCCGATCCGCCGGCGCGCGCCACCGCCGCGCGAATTCCGGCAAAGATCGAGGTGGCCCCCGGAAAGTCGGCATTCGAATTGTGGTCCCCCTGCCAGTCGACGGTCCACCCGCCGCTTTGCCGGCCGATGTCGTCCGCGCCCGTGCCGGCCACGAGCACATGCGCATGAGGGTCGAGCGGCAGCAGCCCGCCGGCATTCTTCAGGAGGACCAGCGATTTGCGCACGGCCTCCCGGGCGAGGGCGCGATGCGGGGCGCTCCCCAGGACCTCGAAATGACCGGCGTCGCTGCGCTGCTTGGGCGCCGGACGCTCGAAGATGCCGCTCAGCGCCTTGACGCGCAGGATGCGCCGGACCGCATCGTCGATCCTCGACCGGGGAATCTCACCCGAGCGCACCTGGGCCAGCGTATTGCCGTAGAGCGCCTTCCAGCTGTCCGGCGCCATGAGCATGTCGACGCCGGCGAGTATCGCCGCCGCACAACTGAACTTGGTGCAGCCGGGAACCTGTTCGTGCGCGTTCCAGTCGCCGACGACGAAGCCCTCGAATCCCATGCGTCCCTTCAAGACGTCGGACAACAGGTGATGATTGCCGTGCAGCTTGACGCCGTTCCAACTGTTGTAGGAAGCCATCACGATCAACGCGCCGGCATCGATGGCGGCCGGATATCCGGCCGCATGCACGGCGAGCAGCCGCGCTTCGGGAACCGCCGTATCGCCCTGATCGCGGCCCGCCTGGGTTCCGCCATCGCCGATGAAATGCTTGACCGACGACAAGGTGTGTCCAGGCCCCATGAAATCCGCCGTGCCCCGCGCTCCCTGCAATCCCGTCACCATGGCCGAGGCATATCGCGCGACCAGTGCCGGCGACTCCGCGTAGCTCTCGTAGGCACGGCCCCAGCGCACGTCGCGCGCCACCGCCACGGTGGGCGCGAAGGTCCAGTCGATGCCGGTCGAGGCCACTTCCGCCGCGGTTGCCTGTCCGATGCGGCGGATCAGATCCGGATCGTGTGCGGCGCCCAGGCCGACGTTGTGCGGGAAAATCGTCGCACCGCGCACCTTGGCGTGGCCATGCACGGCATCGATGCCGAAGATGATCGGTATCGGCGGGTGCCTGCCCGGGCGCGCGGTCAGGGAAGCCCTGTAGTACTCATCCGTCATCTCCAGCCAAGCCTGCGGTGCGGCGCGAAGATCGTTCCCGGGAGCGGCGTTGCCGCCCGCGAGAATGGAGCCCAGGGGGTAGTCCCGCAGGTCCGCGGGAGAGATCGACGCGATGTCGGCCTGGATCATCTGCCCGACCTTCTCCTCCAAGCTCAGCTGTGCGAGGAGCCGTTCGACGAACCGCCCGGCGTCGGCCGTGGCGGGCCCCGGCGCCGTGCCGGACACGGCGCCGGGATGTACACTTTGTTCGGGGGCATCCTGCGCCATGGCGCCGGGTGCAACCCACTGCGCGCCGGCAAGTGCGGCGCCCCACAGAACGATGAGCATGTGTCGCATGGTCTTTCTTGGCTGTCTGTAATGCATGGTTCGATCCGCGATCCCGGGTCACTGACCGCCGGTCCCCGCCGCGCCGCGGATTCGCATGGTACAAGACTTCGTGTCAGAATGTCAGCGCTGTCACTCCCGGGATGGATCCGTTGACGATGAGTCCGACTGCGTATTCGCATGCCGGGTAGCTTGGGCCCGGCCCTGCTGAGCGTGCTCGATTGGACGGTGATCGCCGCCTACGTGGGCGGTCTGGTCCTGCTTGGATTGCTCATGTCCCGGCGCCACTTCGCACCCGTCGACTTCTTTTTGGCCTCGCGTGCCACCCAGTGGCCCGTGCTCGGACTCGCCCTCCTCGCCTCCAACATGTCCTCGACGGCGCTGGTCGGCCTCGCGGGCGGCGCCTACGCGATGGGCATCGCGGTGTACGACTACGAGTGGACCGCGACGCTGATCCTGGTGTTCTTCTGTTTCTATCTGCTGCCGTTCGTCATCAAGAGCGGCATCTATACGATGCCCGAGTTCCTCGAGCGGCGATACGATTCACGGGTTCGCCTGCTGTTTGCGCTGCTGACGTTGTTCCTCAACGTCTTCGTGGATTCCGCCGGCGTGCTGTACAGCGGCTCCTTGGTATGTCAGCTGTTGTTCCCGGGTCAGCCTCTGTGGCTGATCGTGATGGTCTTGGCGGGCACCGCGGGCCTGTACGCCGCCACGGGCGGCCTGCGGGCCGTCATCTACACCGAAGCGGTGCAAGGGGTCGTCCTGATGGCCGGGGCGCTGTTGATCTCCCTGGGAGCCTTCGCGCGTGCCGGCGGCTGGCACGCCGTCATGCAGAACGTTCCGCCCGCCGCCCTGTCGCTCATCCGGCCGCGCGGCGATCCCGGTGTGCCCTGGCCGGGACTGGTCCTCGGAATTCCGCTGCTCGGGTTCTATTACTGGTGCGCCAATCAAACCATCGTGCAGCGTCTGCTCTCGGCGAAGAACGTCGACCATGCGCGCTGGGGAGCCCTGTTCGCCGGCCTGCTGAAGCTGCCCGTGCTGTTTCTGATCGTGCTTCCCGGAATTTGCGCGCTGCTCCTGTTTCCGACGCAGCCGCGGGCGGACATGGTGTACCCGAAGCTGATCCTGGAACTGCTGCCCTCCGGGCTGGTCGGTCTGGTCGTCGCGGGATTCATCGCGGCGACGATGGTCTCGATCGCATCGATGCTCAACTCCGCATCGACCCTCATCACCATGGATGTCGTCAGGCAGCTCAACCCCGCGCTGTCGAATTCCGCAACGGTTCGAGCCGGCCGCCTCGCCACGGCGGCCCTGCTGGTGGTCGCCGTCCTCTGGGCGCCGCAGCTCAACCGGTTTCCCTCCCTGTGGCAGTATCTGCAGGCCGTGCTCGCCTATGTCGTGCCGCCGGTGGTCGCGGTGTTCCTGGCGGGGATGTTTTGGCGCGGTGCCAGTGCGGACGGGGCGGCGGTGACCATGATCGCCGGATCGGTGTGTGGCTTCGCGCTATTCCTGGCGAATGCCGTGTTCGGTTGGACGCACCTCCACTTCCTCTACGCGGCTCCCGTGCTCACGTGCATCGACCTGGCCATCCTGGTGGCGGTGAGCAGGCGCCGGCGCACGGCGACAACCGCCCTCAGCGATTCGACCATGTGGCGCACCGACTTCCGCAACGCCGAGCGGCGGCGGCTCGCATCGACGCCCCTCTGGCAGGACTACCGATATCAGGCCGCGGCGCTGCTCGCGCTCACCCTGGCGGTGGTCGTTGCCTTCCGGTGACACGCGTTCAATCCCCCCCCCTCTCCAACAGGACCACCCCTTCATGACATTCGACCCGACCGCCGCGGCGGCACCGCCTCCCGGCACCGATGCCGCAGCACCAGGGGTTCCGTACCCGGCCGGCCTGCAGGCATTCGTGTTTGCCTTGTTCTTCGCCTTCGGCGGGATCACGAGCCTGAACGACGTGATCATTCCAAAGCTCAAGGCGCTGTTCACGCTGTCGTATGGGCAGGCGATGCTGGTGCAGTCGGCCTTCTTCGCGGCGTACTTCATCGTCTCGATCCCCGCGGCCGCCGTGGTCCGCCGCATCGGCTACATGCGGTCGGCCGTGGCCGGCCTGCTCACCATGTCGGTTGGCGGACTGCTTTTCATACCCGCCTCGTTCGCGGGTCGGTTCGGCCTGTTCCTGCTGGCGTTGTTCGTCCTGGCGGCGGGAATCACCACGGTTCAGGTGGTCGCCAATCCGCTGATCTCGCTGCTGGGTCCCCCGGCCACCGCGAGCAGCCGCCTGACGTTCGCCCAGGCATTCAACTCCCTCGGCACCACGCTGTTCCCCTATGCGGGGTCCATCCTGATCCTGGGTTCCCTGGCCACCGTCGATCCCGCGAAGCTCTCCGGTGAGGCGCTCACCGCCTTTCGCAGCGCCGACACCCGGATCGTCGTACATACCTACGTCGGACTGGCCATTGCGCTCGTCGCGCTCGCCGCACTGGTCTGGTCGCAGCGCAAACGCCTGGTCGAACGGCCCATGGCCCGCGTCTCGATGCTCCGCGCCTTCAATCTGCTGTCACGCCCGCGCTTCGCCTTCGGCGCCCTGTGCATATTCCTCTACGTCGGCGCCGAAGTGGCCATCGGATCCCTGATGGTGAGCTACCTGATGCAGACCGACGTGCTGGGTCTCGATCCGGCCGAGGCCGGCAAGCACGTGCCGCTCTATTGGGGCGGGGCCCTGGTGGGCCGGTTTTTCGGCGCCTACGTCCTCAGGATCCTGGTGCCGGGCAAGGTCCTCGCCGGTGCCGCGGCCGCCGCCGTGAGCCTGCTGCTCGTGTCGGCCAACGGGACCGGAAGCCTCTCGGGCTGGTCCCTGATCGCCGTCGGGCTGGTCAACTCCATCATGTTTCCCACCATTTTCTCGCTCGCCAGCGAAGGCCTCGGAACGCGTGCGGCCGAGGGATCCGGCGTGATTTGCGTGGCGATCGTCGGCGGCGCCATCGTTCCGCTATTGACCGGCAATGCCGCAGATGTCTGGGGACTGAAGGCGGCGCTGGGGGTTCCCGGGGCCTGTTATCTCGTCATTCTGGCGTTCGGATTGTTCGCGCGTCGGCGCCCGGCGGCGGCGTGAGGCCCGATTCGCCGAAGGCGGTGCGGCAGGCGCTCTCGCCGCTCATCGTCGCCTGCCTGGGGGCGACGTGGTTGATCTGGGGCTCGACCTACCTCGTGATCCGCTTCGCCCTGGTGGGCTTCGCACCGTTCTTTTTGATGGCAACCCGATTCTTCGCCGCCGGAGCGCTGCTGATGTCATGGCAGCTCGTCCGCGGCGCCCGGCCGCCCAGCGTCACGCAGTGGCGCAACGCACTGCTGATCGGCACCCTGATGCTCGGCGGCGGCATGGGCGGGACGGCCTATGCCGAACAGACGATCGCCTCGGGCCTGGTGGTTGCGTTCATCGCCGTGGTGCCGATGCTGCTTATCGTGGTCAACCTGGCGTTCAACATCCACCCCCGTCGCGGCGAACTGGTGGCCGTCGCTGTGGGTCTCGGCGGCGTGTTGATGCTGACCCAGGGTGCGGGCATCCACGGCTCACTGGCCGGCCTCGCGGCCATCGCGCTCGGCACCACCGGCTGGGCGATCGGCAGCGTGCTCAGCCAGCGGACCTTTCCGTTGGCGCCCGGCGCCACCGGTTTTGCGAGCGAACTGCTGTGCGGCGGCGTCGCGCTGCTGGCATTCTCCGCACTGGCCGGGGAATCCAGACACTGGCCCACCCAGCCGGGCGCGTGGCTGGCCTGGGGGTATCTGGTCGTTTTCGGTACGTTGATCGCCTTCAACGCCTACATGGTGCTGCTGGCGCGCACCTCCTCCAGTCTGGCGGCGAGTTACTCGCTCGTGAATCCCGTCGTCGCCCTGTGCCTCGGCGTCAGTTTGGGCGGCGAAAGAGTCACGGCCTGGGAATGGCTCTCCGCCGGTGTCGTGATGATCGGCGTGGTGATCCTCTTCTTCGGTCGGCGCCGCTAGCCGGGCGGCCCGCCGGCGGCCCGGCCCGCGACCGCAGCGGCCCGTCTCGGCTTATGACAAATCGCGTGCCGGCATCCGCCCGCCACTTATGACAAATCATGCGCCGGGACTTCGTCGAATGACCGGCGGAATTGTGACGTCATCGAGAAGCGATCGACCCGGACTGCGCCATCATGCGGCATCGCGCGTAGTAGAAATGACTCTCCTGCGTTGCGAGCTTGCATGGACTCGAGTCCATGGGGAGTTCGACACGGACATCTTGCTCAAGGCGTTGGCGGGTGAGCTCGCGGGCGTCTATGCCATCGTGCATGCGCCGACCCTGTTCGCCGACCGGATCTTCCCGACGCCGCCCGAGGCCGACGAAGACGCCATCCGGCGGCTCATCGAGGACTTTCTCTGGCCCATGGCCCGGGAGGGCATCGCGCATCCCGTGATGAACCGGGTCCGCCGCACGCCGAAGTCGCCGGTCGTGCCCTATCGGATATTGATGAGTGAGCTCAGTGCCGCGGATCCCTCGCTCGGCTTCGTCGCGATGCTCCGGACTCATGACCAAGAGTCGTTCATGCCGACGGACCTCGCGAAACTGAACTCCCGCATGACCGACCTGAACGCCGGTCTGGCCGCGCGCCTCGATCCGGGCACGGGACTGCTACTGCGGCCCGCCTTCGAGGCCGAAGTGCTCCTGCGCAAGCGCGCGCAGGACTCCGCCTGCGTGGTGTACGCCAATCTGGATCAGGTTCACGTCGTCAACGAGGTCGCGGGCTTCGTGGCGGGCGATGACGCCATCGGCCGCGTCGCTCGGTTCTGGCAGGCGCAGCTCAAGCCGACGCGCAGCATCGCGACGCATCTGTCCGGAGACCGGTTTGCGGCCGTCCTTTTCGGTCATACCCTGAATCAGGCGAGATACTGGGCCGACAAGACCCGCGAGGGCATCGAGGGCCTCGACCAGAACCGGTCTTCCTCGCAGATCACCGCAAGCCTCGGGGTCGCGGCCTTGGCCGATGCGGAATCCTTCCAACACGCACTGGCCGCGGCCGAAACCGCCTGCCGGGTCGCGAAGGAACGGGGGCGCAACCGCGTCGAGCTCTACGTCGCCGCCGATCAGACGGTCATCCGCCGGCACCAACAGGTGCACGACTCGCGCACGGTCATCGATGCGCTGGAGCACGACCGCTTCAGCCTGTACGCGCAGCCCATCGTGAAGTTCGCGGACGGCGGACGGCTCCGCCGCCATTATGAAATCCTGCTGCGGGTTCGGCAGCCCGACGGGTCGGTCACCTCCATCGGCGGCTTTCTCGATGCGGCCGAACGCTATCAACTCCTCGAACGGCTCGACAGCTGGGTCCTCGCGCACGTGCTCACCGCCCTCGCACCGGCGGCCGGCGCCTTGCGCGACGCGGGCGTCAGTTTCGCCGTCAACATCACCGGTCAGTCGCTCAGTCAGCCGGAGTTCGCCGACTTCGTGCGTACGAACCTCAAACAACACGACATTCCGGCGGGATTGCTGGACTTCGAGCTGACCGAAACGGCCGCCGTCCGAAATCTGAAGGCCACCCGGCGATTCATCGCACGGATGGCGGAAATCGGCGCCAGGGTCGCGCTCGACGACTTCGGCACGGGTCTGTCCTCGCTGATGCATTTGAAGGACCTGGACGTTCACTGCATCAAGATCGACGGGAAATTCGTCCGCGACGTGGTGAGCAACGCCCGGTCGCGGGCGCTGATCCGCGCGCTCGTGCAGATCGCCGGCGAACTCGGCCTCGAAACCGTCGCCGAGTTCGTGGAAAGCGCGGAAATCGCCTCGAGCGTGCGGCAATTGGGCGTGCAGTTCGCGCAGGGCTACTTCTACGGCCGACCCGGCCCGCTCTGCGATGCGGTGCGCGAGGCCATCGAGATGCCTGTGCACACCCCGGAGGAGTATCCGCACGTCAGGGCGGCCGGGCAGCGCAGCTGAGGCGCGATCTCCCCGGAGCGGTCCCGTGCGGTCGATCGGCGGCGATCGGGGCCGTCGGGTACACTACCGGCCACCGATGACGGAGGGTCCTGCATGTGCGGCCGCTACGTGTCCCCCGACGATGCCGCGATCGAGCGCGAGTTCAATCTCGTACGATACGAGGAACATTTTCCGCCCAGCTTCAACGTCGCCCCCACCCAGAACGTTCCGGTCGTGAGGATGAACGCGAAGGGGGAGCACGCCGGCGCGCGCCTGCACTGGGGACTCATTCCATTCTGGGCGAAGGGCGTCCAACCGAAATATTCGACGATCAACGCCACGGTCGAGCGGCTGACCGAGGGGGCCACGTGGCGGGGCCCCTGGAAGCGCGGCCAGCGATGCCTCATGCCGGCCAGCGGCTTCTATGAATGGCAGGTGCTGGCGGACGGCAGAACGAAACAGCCCTACTACGTCACGCTCGACGACCAGGAAATCTTCGGTTTTGCCGCGCTCTGGGACTCATCCGCCGGTGCCGACGGCGTCGTCGAGTCGTGCACGATCGTCACCATGCCCGCCAACCGGCTGATGAGCGAGATTCACAACGTCAAGCATCGCATGCCGGCCATTCTCGCGCGGGGGGACCGCGACATCTGGCTCGCCGGCACACCCGCCGAGGCGCTGTCGGCCATCAAGCAGTACCCCGACGCCCACATGCGGGCGACCCCGGTCAGCAGGCGGGTCAACACACCGAGGAACAACGACCCTGAGCTGATCGCCGCGATCGGCTGATCCGGAGTCGGTCGCCTTCCCCGCATGGAAAGGTACAATCGCGGCCCAGCCCACACACGCTTCCGAGCCGCCTCATGAATCCAGCACCCACCCCGCCCTTCCTCCCGTTCACCAAACCCACGATCGACGAGGCCACGATCCGCGCCGTCGCGGACGTGCTGCGCTCCGGCTGGTTGACCAGCAATGGACCCAAGGTGCAGGCCTTCGAGGCGCGGCTGTCCGGGTATTTCGACGGACGCCCGGTGCGCACCTTCAATTCCGGCACCTGCACGATGGAGATCGCGCTGCGCATCGCCGGGGTCGGCCCCGGCGACGAAGTGATTACGACGCCGAACTCCTGGGTCGCCACGGCGAACGTCATCATCGAGGTGGGTGCGACCCCGGTATTCGCCGACATCGATGCACGCACCCACAATATCGACATGGACGCCGTGGAGGCGGCCATCACCCCGCGCACCCGGGCGATCATTCCGGTGCATATGTGCGGCCTGCCATGCGACATGGACCGGTTGTATGCGATTGCGAAGCGGCACTCGCTGCGGGTAGTGGAGGATGCAGCGCAGGCCATCGGATCGAGTTGGAACGGCCGGCGACTGGGGAGCTTCGGCGACTTCGTCTCCTTCAGTTTCCAGGTCAACAAGAACGTCATGACCGGCGAAGGCGGTTGCCTCGTGGTGAGCGACGCCGCAGAGGCGGCGCTCGCGGAGAAGTACCGGCTGCAGGGCGTCACGCGCAGCGGCCTGGACGGCATCGACGTCGATGTGCTGGGCGGCAAGTACAACATGACCGAGATCGCCGCCGCCATCGGGCTCGAACAGATGACCCATCTTTATGCCTTCAACGCCAGGCGCCTGGCGTTGGCGAAACTTTATTTTCACTGCTTCGGTTCCGATTTCGAAGCCCGCTTCGGCGCGGAACTGCCGGTCGCCGACTTCGACCGCTGCAACTGGCACATGTTCCACCTGGTGCTGCCGGAGCGGATCAAGCGCGCAGATTTCATGCAGCGGATGCTCGAGCGGAACATCGGACTGGGATTTCATTATGCGGCGATCCATCTGTTCACCCTGTACCGCCGTCGCGGCTTCAAGGAGGGGATGTTTCCGGTGGCCGAGCGCGTGTGCGGCCGGATAGTGACCCTGCCCCTCTTCCCGTCCATGACGGACTCGGATGTCGAACGGGTCGCGGATGCGGCCAAGGCGGCGCTGCGCTGAGCCGGCACTGTCTCAAGCTGGCGACAAACGGGGCCCGCTACCGCGTTATCCTTGAACGATCGTATGATTGCCCGAACGTCGCGCGGAGTCGCCGGACAGGGAATAATCGAGCATGTTCCAACTTGCCTATTTCAGCACGGCGTCGGCGGGCCGGACGGCCTCCGACTTGGCACCCATATTGCTGGCGAGCCGCCGCAACAACCTGCGCCGCGCGATCACGGGGATGCTCGTCTGCAACAAGGGCAATTACCTGCAGATGCTCGAGGGCGAACGGAATTCCGTCACCGCGCTGTTCGATGTGATCCAGCAGGACCGCCGGCACACCGGGGTGACGATCATCTTCCAACAGCCGACGGTGCTGCGGGATTTTCCGGACTGGACCATGGGATTCCACGACCTGGACTCGCAACCGCCGCTCCGCGGGGGCTACAGCGACTTCCTGCGGGCGAATCTCGACCTGGGCGATCTCCAACCGTCGGGTGCGCTCGCCCTGTTTCACCTGCTCAAGCGGCACGATGCGCCCGGAGCGGCGGCGACTTGAGCCTCGGCCAGCCGTCGCGCCGCGCCGCGCGCCTCGTGACGTTCGCCCTCGCCGCCTGTTGCGCGTCGGCCTGTTGGGCGGGGGCCGCAGCGCCGGCGGCGGCTACCGACTGGCATGCCACCGTCCGCCAATTTGCGCGGCGCCATTTCAAGAATCCGGCCTGGGGCTTCTCACACTCTGAACGGGACTACGCCCTGGCACGCTCGCTGGCCGCGACGGACCATGCGACGCTCGACGACGATGTCCTGTTCGCAGCCGCCTACCTGCACGACATTGCCGCATTCGCCCCGTGGGGAGGGGACGAGCCGCCGGATCATTCGGACGTCGGAGCGGACGTCGTCGGCTCGATCCTGAAGGGCACGGGATTTCCGATGCACAAGCTTAAGGCGGTGCGCGGCGCCATTCGCACACACATGTACTATCGTGACCCCGTGGGACCGGAGGCCCTGTATCTGCACGACGCCGATGCCCTCGATTGGCTCGGGGCGATCGGGGTGGAACGGATCATCGCGTTGGCCGATCCGAAGGGCGGCGCTCCCGATGGTCCCACAGTCGTGAAGATGCTGGAGGAGAACCTGGAAAAGGTGCCGCCGCGCGTGATGTCGCCGGCCGGCCGCGCCATGGTCGGCCCGCGCCGGTCCGAGCTGGCTGCGTTTCTCGAGGATCTGAAACGCGAGTCGGCGGATTACCGGAACTTGTGACCCCGCGGTTCCACCGAGCCCGATGTTCCATCGACCTCGGAGCGTGTCAACGACCCTGGCGCTTCAGGAACCGGTCGATTTCCGCCCGCAGCGGGGCGGAAGGCTGCGCACCCTGGCGGGTCACCGACAGTGCCGCTGCCGCATTGGCAAAACGCACCGCCTCGGGCAGCGTCCGGGCCTCCCCCAGCGCGACCGCCAGCGCACCGTTGAAGATGTCGCCCGCCGCCGTGGTGTCGACCGCCTTGACCTTGAAACCCGGCACCCACAGCGGCGTCCCGCCGTCGTCGAGAAACGCGCCGCGCGATCCCAGGGTGATGATCACCGTTCGGACGCCGCGCACGCGCAGCTTGGCGCTCGCGCGGGCGGCGCTCCGTTCATCCGACACCTCGATGCCGGTCAACGATCCGGCCTCGGTCTCGTTGGGCGTGAGGATGGAGATGAGCCGCAGCAGCGCATTCGGCAGGGGCCGGGCGGGCGCGGGATTGAGAATCACCCGCGAGCCGGCCTTCACCGCCATCTCGGCCGCCGCCTGAATCGTCGCGAGCGGCGTCTCGAGTTGCGCCAGCACGAGATCCGCCGAACGCACGACCCTTGCGGCTTTCTTGATGTCGGCCGGACGCAGCGTCGCGTTCGCACCGCCCGCCACCGCGATGCTGTTCTCGCCGCCTGCGGCGACGCAGATCAACGCCACGCCCGAGGCGGCCCGCGGGTCGCGGGACACGTGGGTCACGTCGATGCCGGCCCTCTGAAAACCCGCGATGGCCTCGTCGCCGAAGACGTCCCTGCCGACCCGTGCGATGAACGTCACATGGCCGCCGGCGCGCGCAGCACCGACCGCCTGGTTCGCCCCCTTGCCGCCCGCGGCGGTCAGGAACGTGCCGCCGAGCAGGGTTTCGCCCGGACGCGGGATGCGCGGCACCCGGACGATCATGTCGGTGTTGGAACTGCCCACGACCACGATGCGGGGGACGCGTGCGGTGCCTTCAGAATTTCGAGGCAATGAGGACTCCCAGACCGATCAGATAGAACAGAAACATGGCGGCGAGCAGGCGGCCCGTTCCGGACGGCGCGCCCTTGAACTCCTTCCAGATGAACACCCCCCAGAAGGCTCCGACCATCGTGGCCCCCTGACCGAGGCCGTAGGAGAGAGCCGGTCCCGCCGCCGTACTCGCCATGATGTTGAAACTCATGCCCACGTTCCAGATCACACCACCGAGAATTCCGATCGAATGCAGGCGTGCGTTGCCCTTCGTGAAATAATCGCGATAGCTCACCGGCTCGCCCGTGAAGGGTCTGGCCATGACGAGGCTGTTCCACAGGAGATTGGAGACCAGCAAGCCGGCGCTGAACAACACGATCGCCGTATAGGGGCTGAGCTTGCCGGCCTGCAGAACCCGCGTTACCGGGTCGATCGAACCCATCGACTGCGCAACGAAGCTGTAGAACCAGCCCATGAGGATGCCGGCAACGACGGACAGCACGATGCCCTTCATGGAGGCGGAGGCACCAGCCGCCGCGAGGCGCCGATAGGCGAGCGCATCGAGCACGATGGCGATCACCACGCACCCCACCCCGAGCGCCATCATCGGGACGTTCCCCTGCGGCTTGGCGAGATAGGTGGTTACCACGCCCAGCACCAACGCCAGCCCGACTCCGACCGGAAACGCCACGGCCATCCCGGCAATGTCGATCGCCGCAACCAGCAGGATGTTCGAGAGATTGAAAATGACGCCGCCGAGGAACGCGGAGCCCAGCCATCGGCTGTCCGCCTGCGCGAGGTCGGCCGCAAAGCCGCGACCCGCGCCTCCATGGCTGCCGAGCGTGAAGGCGAGCAGGAGCGCGAACAGAAACACACCGATCGCATAGTCCCAGTAGAACAACTGGAAGCGCCACTCCTTCCCGGCCAGTTTGAGCGTATTCGCCCACGATCCCCAACCCCACATCGTGATCACGCACATCGCGATGGCCAGGGAATACGATTCAACCGTGAACATGCAGGGGTTCCCCGGAGCTGCGGTTCTTGGGCGCCATCAGGTGGCGGACGTCAAACGCCGCCCCGGCGAGATATCCTCGACCGAGGTGATCAACTCGATGAGTGCAGGCCCCGCGTGCGCCCGCGCCGCCTCGAGTGCGGCGGGGAAATCGGCGGTCGACGCGACGCGCCACGCGGCGAGGCCGTAGGCCCGCGCCAGGGCGACGAAATCGGGGTTTGCCAGGGTCGTCGCGATGGGCCGTCCCGGGAAGCGCAATTCCTGATGCATGCGAATGGTGCCATACGACCCATTGTTGACCACCAGGAACACGATGCGCAGATCGAGCGCGGCCGCGGTTGCGAGTTCCTGGCACGACATGAGGAAACACCCGTCGCCGGCCACGCAGATCACCTCGCGTTCGGGGTATGCGAGCTTGGCGGCGAGCGCCGCCGGAACTGCATAGCCCATCGCACCACTTCCCGGCGCCACCTGGGTGGGAAATGCCTCGTGCGAGAAAAAGCGATGCAACCAGGCGGCGTAATTCCCTGCGCCGTTCGACACCAGGCCCGAGGCCGGCAATTGCGCACGCAGTTCGCGAAACACCAGCGACAGGTTCACCGCGCCGGTCACCGGCACCGGTTCCATGAAGGCCGCCTGGGCGGCGCGCGCGGTCCGGGTCCATTCGGACCAGGGAAACGGCGCGGCAGGCGCCGGGCGACGCTGCGCCAGCTCGGCGGCGACGGCGCCCGGGTGCGCCTGGATCGCGAGCAGGGTCGGAAACACCGCGGACAGGGTCCCTGCATCGGGATGCACCTGAATGACGCGCGCGCCGGTGTCGGCGCGGTCGAGCCAACGATAACCCCCCGTTTCGATGTCGCCGAGGGGAGCCCCCAGCACGAGAATCAAATCGGCATCGCGCACCCGCTGTACCAGCGGCGGCGGCGTGCCGAAGCCGAGTTCACCCGCATAACAGGCGTGACTGTTCGCCAACAGATCCTTGCGTCGAAACCCGGTCACGACCGGCATCTGCCAGACGTCGACGAAACGGCGCACGGAGTCCACCGTGCCGGCGGACCAGCCGCTGCCGCCGAGCCACACCAGCGGCCGGCGCGCGGCACTGAGCCGCGCCGCAAGCGCCTCGATGGCGTCGGCGGACGCTCCAAGCTCCGGCGCCGGCGATACCGCGCCGTCCGTCGCCGCGTACGTCTCACCGAGCACGTCCTCGGGAAGTCCGACGACCACGGGCCCGGGCCGTCCGGCCAGCGCGAGTTGAAAGGCACGGTCCACCAGTTCCCCGGCGCGGCCGGCGAGGTCGATCCGCAGTACCCCCTTCGCCAGGTCGGCGAACGTCTGGGTCAAATCGACTTCCTGGAAGGCCCCGCGCGAGCGATCCTCCCGCGCGATCTCGCCGACGAAGAGCACCATCGGGGTCGCATCCTGCTGCGCCGTATGGATGCCGATGCTGGCGTGCGCGAGGCCCGGGCCGCGGGTCACGAAGACGACGCCCGGACGGCCCGTCAGCTTGGCCGTGGCCTCGGCCATGTTCGCCGCCGCCGCCTCGTGCCGGCAGGTCACGACGTCGAGCTCCGCCCGGACATCGTAAAGCGCGTCGAGCACATCCAGATAGCTCTCACCCGCCACCGTAAACACCCGGCGCGTGCCGTGCGCGCACAGGCGCTCGACGATCGCATCGGCAACGCGCCGCACTTTCATTGGCTCCCTCCCAGACTCCGGATCGAAGTGTGACACGTCATCCCCATCATGGTAAGCCAAACGCTCCCCTCCACGCCCCCCCGGGTTCGCGCCGGCAGCGGACTCAGCCCGATTGCACGGCACACACCGGGCGAGCACAATGCCGGCCGGGCGCTCGCGCCCATTTCTACAATCAGGAGGAAGAATGAAAACCACCATCAAGCTGCTGGCAACCCTGGCGACGGTATCGGTCCTGTGCATCGCCTGCTCGAAGAATCCGGCGGACGCCGTCAGTGCCGCGGCGGACAAGGCCAAGGAATCGGCGGCGGCGGCCGCAGACGCGACCAAGACCGCCGCCGCGGATGCGGCCGATGCGGCGAGCGCAGCCGCGAGCCAGGCGGGCAGTGCCGTGACCGACGCGGCCGATGCGACCAAGGACGCCGCGACGAAAGCCGCCGATGCCGCAAAGGAAAAGGCCGGCGACGTCATGCAGAAGGCGGCTGACAAGGCGCAGGGTGCGGCCGACGCGATGAAGACGCAATAAGGACGCAATGAATTTGTCGGTGTCCGATGGGACCCCAGGATGCGCCGCCACCCCGGACGGCGCATCCTGGGATGCGCGAGCGCCGGGTTCCTACGCCGCGTCTGCGGCCGCCGGCGCCGGCGCGGCGTCGGGGTCATAGCCGAGAACCGGCGCAAGCCACCGCTCCGCCTCCCCCACGGACAGCCCCTTGCGGCGGGCATAGCTCGCGACCTGATCCCGGTCGATTTTTCCCACGCCGAAATAATGCGACTGCGGGTGCGAAAAATACCAGCCACTGACGGCGGCCGTCGGGAACATGGCGAAGGATTCGGTCAAGCGGATGCCGGTGGTGCGGTCCGCGTCGAGGAGCTGCCACAACGCGGCCTTCTCAGTATGGTCCGGACATGCGGGGTAACCCGGCGCCGGCCGGATGCCCCGGTATTCCTCCCGGATCAACCCGCCGCCGCCGAGCTGTTCATGAGCGGCATACCCCCAGAATTCGCGGCGCACGCGCTCGTGCAGCCGCTCTGCCAAGGCCTCGGCGAGGCGGTCGGCCAGCGCTTTGAGCATGATGCTGCTGTAGTCGTCGTGGGCCGCTTCGAACCGGGCCACATGGGCATCTATTCCGCCGCCGGCCGTGACCGCGAAGGCGCCGATGTAGTCGGCACGCCCACCGTGCGCCGGTGCGATGAAATCCGCCAGACATGACTGGGCGTGACCGGCCGGCTTGGCTTTTTGTTGACGCAGATGATGCAGGCGGCAACGCACGTGCGCACGGGTGTCGTCGTCATAGACGGCAATGTCGTCGTCGCCCTCGCTGTTCGCCGGGAAGAAGCCGACGACGGCACTCGCCCGTAGCCATTTCTCGTCGATCAGCGTGCGCAGCATGCGGGTCGCGTCCGCATGCAGCGCCGTCGCCGCCTCGCCCACCACGGGGTCGCTCAGGATGTCCGGGTACTTTCCTGCAAACTCCCAGGCATGGAAGAACGGCATCCAATCGATGTACGGCACCAGCTCCTCGAGGGGATGGTCCTCGAACGTGCGCAGCCCCAGAAACGAGGGCACCGGCGGTACGTACGCGTTCCAGTCGATCGCCAACTTCCTTGCGCGGGATTCGGTCAGCGACAGCTGCGGCGCCTTGGCGGACTTGTTGCGATGCTGTTCGCGGCGGCGCTCGTGGTCCCCCTTGATCTGGGCCACGTACGCCCCGCGGGTTTCCGGCGTGACGAGCTGCTGACAGACCCCCACCGACCGGGAGGCATCCTTCACGTAGATCACGGGGCCCGCGTACTGCGGATCGATCTTCACCGCCGTGTGCGCCGGCGACGTGGTGGCCCCGCCGATCAGCAGCGGCTGGGTGTATCCGAGGCGTTGCATCTCCTTCGCCACGTGCACCATTTCGTCCAATGACGGCGTGATGAGCCCCGACAGGCCGATCAACTGCGCGCCTTCGCGGATCGCCGCCTCGAGGATGCGTTCGCACGACACCATGACGCCCAGGTCCACGACCTCGAAATTATTGCATTGCAATACGACGCCGACGATGTTCTTGCCGATGTCGTGTACGTCGCCCTTCACGGTCGCCATGACGACCTTGCCGTTGCTGCGGCTGACGCCCGACTTCTCCCGTTCGATGTAAGGAATCAGCACCGACACCGCCTTTTTCATGACGCGCGCCGACTTCACGACCTGGGGCAGGAACATCTTGCCGGCGCCGAACAGGTCGCCGACCACGTTCATGCCGTCCATCAGCGGCCCCTCGATGACGTCGAGCGGGCGCTTCGCCTGCAGCCGTGCCTCCTCCGTGTCCGCGAGCACGAACTCATCGAGTCCCTTCACTAGCGCGTGTTGCAGACGGGCTTCGACCGGCAGTTTTCGCCATTCGAGATCGTCGCCACGCTTGACCGAGCCGCCGCTCTTGAAGCGCTGCGCGATCTCGAGCAGGCGTTCGGTGGCATCTTCACGCCGCGCCAGAATGACATCCTCCACCCGCTCGCGCAGCTCGGCGGGAATATCCTCGTAGATCGCGAGCTGGCCGGCGTTGACGATGGCCATCGTCAGACCCGCGCGGATCGCATGGTAGAGGAATACCGAATGCATGGCCTCGCGCACCGGATCGTTGCCGCGGAAGGAAAAGGACACGTTGCTCAGCCCGCCGCTCACGTGCACGTCGGGCATGCGGGCCTTGATGGCCGCGGTCGCCTCGATGAAATCCAGGCTGTAGCGATTGTGCTCTTCGATGCCCGTCGCGACCGCAAAGATGTTGGGGTCGAAGATGATGTCCTCGGGCGGAAAACTCAGGCGTGTCGTGAGTATCCCGAAGGCCCGCTCGCTGATCTGCACCTTGCGCTGGATCGTATCCGCCTGGCCCGTCTCGTCGAACGCCATGACGACCACGGCGGCTCCGTAGCGCAGACACAGGCGCGCCTGCGTGAGGAACGCTTCCTCGCCCTCCTTGAGGCTGATGGAGTTGACGATGGATTTGCCCTGCACGCACTTCAGGCCCGCTTCGATCACCGACCATTTCGACGAATCGATCATCACGGGCACCCGGGCGATGTCCGGTTCCCCGGCGATCAGACTCAGGAATCTCGTCATGGCGGCCTGCGAATCGAGCATGCCCTCGTCCATGTTGACGTCGATGATCTGCGCGCCGTTCGCCACCTGCTGCCGGGCGATGTCCACCGCCGCCGCATAGTCGCCGGCCTCGATCAGCTTGCGGAACTTCGCGGAGCCGGTGACGTTGGTGCGCTCTCCGACGTTCACGAACAGGCTCGTCGCATCGATGGTGAGCGGTTCCAGGCCGCTCAACCTACAGGCTCGGGGGATGCGCGGCGCGGCGCGCGGGGCAAGGCCGTCGACCGCCCGCGCAATGGCCCGGATATGTTCGGGCGTGGTGCCGCAACATCCGCCCACCATGTTCAGAAATCCGCTTTGCGCGAATTCCCGCAGCACGTCGGCGGTCTCTTGCGCGGTCTCGTCGTACTCGCCGAAAGCGTTCGGCAGCCCTGCGTTGGGATAGGCGCACACCGGAACGTCGGCGATTCGCGCCAGTTCCTCGACATAGGGCCGCAGCTGCCTGCCGCCGAGTGCGCAATTCAAGCCCACCGCCGCCGGCCGCGCATGGCGGATGGAATTCCAGAATGCCTCGGTGGTCTGCCCCGACAGCGTGCGTCCCGAGGCGTCGGTGATGGTGCCGGAAACGATGATCGGCAGATCGATGCCGACGACGTCGAACACCCGGCGAACCGCAAACAGCGCGGCCTTCGCGTTCAGCGTGTCGAACACCGTCTCGATGAGGATGAGGTCGACCCCACCCTCGATGAGCCCATGGACGGCGGTGCCGTATCCAGCCACCAGTTCATCGAACGTGATGTTGCGAAAGCCCGGATCATTGACGTCGGGCGACAGCGAGGCCGTGCGGCCCGTGGGGCCGAGGACCCCCGCCACGAAGCGCTGGCGACCCGACGCCGCCGTCACCTCGTCGGCCGTCCGACGCGCCAGCTGCGCCGCCACCCGATTCATGTCCCCGACCAGCGACTCCATCCGGTAATCGGACTGTGAGACGGGGGTGGAGTTGAAGGTGTTGGTGCAGATGACGTCGGCGCCCGCCCACAGGTACTCGCGGTGGATCCCCGCGATGATTTGCGGCTGGGTGAGGGTCAGCAGGTCGTTGTTGCCGCGCAGATCGCTGTGCCATTCCTTGAAACGTTCGCCGCGGTACCCGGCTTCATTCAACCGATGCCGCTGGATCATCGTGCCCATGGCGCCATCCAGCACCACGATGCGGCGCGCGAGCAGCGCGCGGAACGCTGCGGCGCCCGCCGGGTTCGGCGTCACCCCCTGCGCCGCCGGTTGCGGGTCGGTCGTCATGCGACCTGAGCCTGGTCGCGCACTTGCGGCCGCAATCCGAGCGCGTGACAAATCGCGTACGTGAGTTCGGCGCGATTCAAGGTGTAGAAATGAAACTCCTCCACGCCGTGTGCGCGCAGTCGCTGCACCTGTTCGATGGCCACGTGGGCCGCGATCATGCGTCGCGTCTCCGGGTCGTCATCCAGGCCATCGAAGCGGTGGCACAGCCAGTCCGGCACCGCGGTGCCACAGCGCTCGGCAAAGCGCAGCATCTGAGGAAAGCGCGTGATGGGCAGGATGCCCGGCACGATGTTGATGTCGATGCCTGCCGCCCGGCAGCGGTCGCGATAGCGCAGATACACGTCCGTGTCGAAGAAGAACTGAGTAATCGCCCGACCGGCGCCGGCGTCGACCTTGCGCCGCAGATTCTCGATGTCGGCCTCGACGGTTCCCGTCTCCGGGTGACCTTCCGGGTAGGCCGCGACCGAGATCTCGAAATCGCCGCAGCGTGCGAGTCCGCCGACCAGGTCCGAGGCGTGGCGAAAGCCCGCCGCGACGCCCGACTTATCGACGCCCGGCGTATCGACGCCCGGCGTATCTCCGCGAAGGGCGACCAGGTGGCGTATCCCGTGGCGCCAATAACTCCGCGCGACGCTGAGAACCTCCTCCCGCGAGGCTCCGATGCAGGTCAGATGGGGTGCCACGCACAGGTCGGTCTCGCGCAGGATCCGCAGCACGCAGTCATGGGTTCTGGACCTCGTGGATCCGTCCGCGCCGTAGGTCACGGACACGAACTTGGGTTGCAGAGGGGCGAGGCGCCGCACGGCGTCCCACAGTTGCCGCCCCATCGAATCATCGCCCGGAGGAAAGAACTCGAACGACACGGACACGGGGTTTGACATCATCATGCTCCTGGAGAAGGTTCCTCTCGACGCTGAGCATGCAAGCCCCTAATCTATGACACAATCTCATTATCTTCATGAAGGGAATGAATCCGGCTCATGGCGACCACGGCGTTGGAGCTGCGGCATTTGGAAACCCTGCTGGCGCTCGCGGAGTGCGGCAGCCTGTCGAAGGCGGCGGCGCGCCTGTTTTTGACCCAATCCGCCCTGTCACACCAGTTGAAGGCATTGGAAAGCCACTATGGCGCGGCCCTGGTCGAAAAAAGCGTCCGTCCCCTGCGCTTCACTGCCATCGGCCAGCGGCTGGTGACGCTGGCGAAGGCGGTCCTGCCGCAGGTCGCGGAGGCCGGCCGGGATGTCGCCCGTCTGGCGCAGGGGCATGCCGGACCGCTGCGGGTCGCAGTGCAATGCCACAATTGCTTCGACTGGCTCATGCCGGCGATGGACGCCTATCGATCGCTGTGGCCCGAAGTGGAACTCGACATCATTTCCGGATTCGTCGTCGATCCGCTGCCGCTGCTCGAACGCGGCGAGGCGGAACTCGCGATCATTCACGATCGGCCCGAACCGCAGCCGCACGTGGCGTTCAGTCCGCTGTTCCGCTACGAAAGCGTCGCCCTGATGAGTCCCCGCCACCCGCTCGCCGCAAAGCACTGGCTGTCGGCGGCGGATTTCGCGGGCGAGACGCTCATCACCTATCCCGTGCCCGATGAAATGCTCGACGTCATGAAGCACTGCCTCACGCCCGCGGGCATCAACCCGAAGCGCCGCACGGCGGAATTGACGGTCGCCATTCTGCAACTTGTCGCGAGCGGTCGAGGCATTGCGGCGCTTCCGTCCTGGACCGTGGACCACTACATCGAACGCGGCTACGTGGTCTCACGGCCGATCGGCGAGAATGGACTGCGTTGCGAGTTGTACGCAGCCACCAGCCGCGCCGGCGCCGAGGCCGCGTACATCCGCGAATTCGTCGCCCTGACCCGTACGCAAAGCCTCACGGAACTCTCCGGGGTATCCGCGCTCTAGCGCTCCCGTCGATGACGCTCGCAACCCCCGGCCACATCGCCACCTGGTCAATCGCCGCGGCGGCGGTTATGGGCGTGATCGTCCGTCCCTGGAAGGTGCCGGAGGCCCTCTGGGCCTCCTTGGGGGCGGCGGCGCTCGTGGCATTGTCCCTGCTTCCGCCCGCGGATGCGTGGCGGGCCATCGTCAAGGGCGTCGATGTGTACCTGTTCCTGACCGGGATGATGCTGCTCGCGGAACTGGCCCGCTATGAAGGACTGTTCGACTGGGTGGCGGCGTACGCGGTGCGGCGATCCCGCGGATCCGCGATGCGCTTGTTCCTGTTGGTGTACGCCGTGGGCACCGTCGTCACCGTGTTTCTCTCCAACGACGCGACGGCCGTGGTGCTCACGCCGGCCGTCTACGCCGCGACGCGGCGGGCCAATGCCCACCCTCTGCCGTACCTGTTCATTTGCGCCTTCATCGCCAACGCCGCCAGTTTCGTCCTGCCGATTTCGAATCCGGCGAACCTCGTGGTGTATGGCGCACGCCTGCCATCGCTGTGGATTTGGCTGCGCGAATTCGGCATCGCTTCGCTGGCCTCGATCGGCGTGACCCTGCTGATCCTATGGCTGACGCAACGCCGCGCACTGCGCACCCCGCTGGCGCGCGACGTCGACCTGCCCGCCCTGGATCTCGGCGGCCGCCTCACGGCCATCGGCATCGGCGTCACGGCGGTGGTGCTGCTCATTGCCTCGGGCCTCGACCGGCCTCTGGGCCTGCCGACGTTCATCGCCGGATCGAGCACCGCCCTCGTCATCCTCGCGATGAACCGCACCTCCCCGTGGCCGATCGTCAAGGACGTCTCGTGGGGCGTTCTGCCGCTGGTCGCCGGATTGTTCGTGCTGGTGGAAGGGATCGAACGGACCGGGGCCCTGGGTCCGCTGGTGCAACTGCTGTCCGCGGGTGCCCGGACGTCGCCCGAAGCCACCGCGCTGTGGTCGGGGGGCGCGGCCGCCCTCCTCTGCAATGCGGTGAACAATCTGCCGCTGGGTCTGATCGCCGGATCGGTGGGAAGCGCAGCCCACCTCACGCAGCGGGTCACCGGCGCGCTCCTCATAGGCGTCGATCTCGGACCGAATCTCTCGGTGACCGGCTCACTGGCCACGATTCTCTGGCTGGTCGCCCTGCGGCGCGAGGGTCAGGAGGTGAGCGCCTGGAAGTTCCTGGCGCTGGGCGCCCTGGTGATGCCGCCGGCGCTCATCGCCGCGCTGGTGGGTTTCGTCTGGTTGAGTGTGCACTGATCTCGTCGAGCGCGGCACCGCGACCCCTCGGCCCGGCGCTCAGAGATGAAGCGATCGCCCGGTGTGAGGGTTCCCACACCCGGTCGATCGCTGCCGACGGGGCCGCCAATCCGTTGCCGCACTACTCCTGTGTGGCAGAGGCATCCGCGAATTGTTGGGGGAACATGTCCAAAAAGTAGTTCCAGCCCTTATCGTGCGATCGTCCACCGTCGGTGTCGGGGAGCCCGGAATGCACCAGGGTCATCAGGGTATGTTTCCCTTTGCCCTTGAAGGTTACGGTGACCGTCGACTCGAGCCCTGAAGTGTTCGGTGACATCCAGGTATGCTGGATTCGACCGGGCCGCTCGACCGCCGTGAATCGCCCGTAATGCGGCGTCCCCTTGATGGCCCAGTAGAAGAACCCGTCGACCGTCGGATTCAACAGGAGCTTGTCGGCCATATTCCAGGGATTGCCGGGAATCTTGGGATTCAGCCACGCGTCGAATGCCTCGCCCGGAGAAGCAGGGATTGTGCGTTCGATCCTGACTTCAATGGTCTTTGCGTCGTTCATCGCTTGTTACTCCTCTTTTGCTGCTTGAAATAGCCCTCGAATTCATCGAGCTTGTCGTTCCAGAAGCGCTCGTATTCGTGCACCCAATCCGCCACCAGGCGAAGCGCTTCCGGACGAAGCGAGATGAGAACCTCCCGGCCCCGCTTCTCGCGTTCGATCAGCCCGGCGCGCTCGAGCAATTTGAGATGCTTCGTCACCGCGTTCAGCGCCACATCGAACGGCTCGGCAATATCCAGGAATCGGGCGGGACCGTTTGCCAGCCTCCTGATGATCGCGCGCCGCGTCGGGTGGGAAATCGCGCTCAATACGTCCGTCAATTGCTCCATGTCTTTTATTACACCATAAGGTGTAATTATAGGCAAGCACCTTCCCGGCGCCGATGGCGGCGAACCGCCCCGGCCCGTCGAGGGAGGGAATGCACTAAGATCACGATCCTCCAACTCCACCAGCGGGAATCCAGCCCAATGACCGTTTCCCAACCGTCGCCGTCGGAGAATCTGCGCCTGCTGCTGGTGGGCGCCACCGGTGCCGTCGGTCGGGAAGTGTTGCGATTGGCGTTGTCGGATGACCGCATCGAACGGGTCATTGCACCCACCCGCCGCCAGTTGTCCGCTCATGAGCGCCTGGACAACCCCGTCCTCGATCTCGCCAGGTTGCCGGACGATTCGCCGATTTGGCGGGTGGATGCCGTGATCTGTACGCTCGGTACCACCCTCAAAGCAGCGGGCTCGCAGGCGGCGTTTGCCGCAATCGATCGCGATCTGCCGGCGCATGTGGCGAGGTGCGCACGCCGGGCCGGCGCCACCCGCTTTGCGCTGAACTCCTCGGTGGGCGCGCGTCCGGGCGGCAATTTCTACCTGAAAACCAAGGCCGAAGCGGAACAGGCCATCCGCGCCGTCGGCTATCCCTCGTACACCATCGTGCGGCCCTCGCTGATCGACGCGCATCGGGCGGAGCCGCGGTGGGCTGAGCGGATGGCGTTGCGGGTCGCCAAGGCATTAGGACCGCTGATCCCGACTCGCTACCGTCCCGTGAAGGCGGCCGGGATCGCAACCGCCCTGGTCACCGCGGTGACCTCCGGTCGACGCGGCGAACAGATCCTGGAGTCCGAGGAAATTCACTGAGTCGACGCGCTTGCCGGCTCCGATTTCTGCTGCGCCCGGTACGCCGCCCAGGCGCGATCGATGACGTACCCATGAATGTCATCCGCGTCGGTCGGCGTGAGCGCGCTCATCACGGGCACTTTCCAGGCCACGCCGAAGGGCATCATGCCCTGCTCGCGATGCGAGCCGCCGAGCACGATGGCATACCAATCCCGATGGACCTCGGGTGGCATGTAGCGCAGATCCGGTATGCCGCCATTTAGCACCCAGCGCCCAGCTCCATCGAATTGCGCCGAGTGGCAATCGGTGCAGTTGTGCGAATCGGCGAGCGCCGCGCCGCGCCGGACCTGTGCCGCGGTGAAGGTCTGCGGCGGCGGGCGCGGCACCGGGGGAACCTCGATCTGCGGCGCGGGGAAGGGTTGCTGCCCGCCCAGTTTGAAAGCGAGCAGTCGGGTCGGGCCGTACTTGGAGGTCGGCGTGACCATCATGGTCGAAGTCGACCAGAGCCGGAACGCCCCGCCCCAGCCCACCGGCACGAGCACGTACTGTTCACCGTGCACGGCGACACTCACCGGCACCGCATTCACGGCCGAACCGGTCTCGGCAGACCAGAGCTTCCGACCGCTGTCGGCCGCATAGGCCGCGAACTCGCCCGTGCCCTGGCCTTGGAACACGAGGTTGCCCGCCGTCGACAGCACGCCGCCATTGATGATGAGCGGATGCTCGACACTCCATCGCGGCGCCCGGGCCACGGGATCCCAGGCGAGCAGGCGCCCGACCATCGGCAGCGCGTCCGGCGTCGGCGCCGGCGCGCGTCGCCGGTCCATGATGGGGATGTACATGAGCGCCGTGAGGGGATCGTAGCTCATGGGCCACCAGTTGCGGACCCCGAAGCAGTTCCCCCTGCAGTCCTCGACGCCATTGACGGTGACGCCCGGATAATCCATGCGCGGGCCGATCCATTCTTGTTTCACCAGCGGTTGCCGGGAGATGAGTTCGCCCGTCGCGGCGTCCAGGATGTAAAAGGTACCGTTGCGCGCCGAACTCATCGCCACATGGCGGGTCCTTCCCCCGAGCGCCAGATCCGCCAGCACGATGTGGAAATTTTCGGTCTGCCGTTCGGGCGTGCTGGTTTGGTAATGCCAGGCGTACACACCGGTGTCCGCATGCACGGCCACTATGCTGCCGGAAAAGAGCTTGGCGCCGCCTCCCACCGCCTGACCGTTGGGACCGTCGCCGCGAAAAGCCTTCGACGTGCCGAACAACAGGAGACCCGTTTTGGCATCGTAGGTGATCGGATCCCACACCGAACCGCCGCCCTGCTCCCACCAATTCTGGCCGGTCCAGGTTTTCGCGGCCATCTCGACGGTTTTGTTCTCGAATCCCAAGGCCGGATTGCCGGGCACCGTCCAGAACCGCCACAGCTCCCGGCCATGCTCCGCATCGAAGGCCGCGATCGAACCGCGCACTTGTTCATCGGACCCGCTGTAGCCGATGAACACCCTGCCGGCGGCCACGCGCGGCGCCCCGGAGATTCCATCCTGCGTCGGGTCGACGACGCGCGCGGACCACAACTGCGTTCCCTTGGCGGCGTCGATCGCGACTAGGCGGCCGTCGCCGGTCCCGACATAGACCTTCCCCCGCCACACCGCGACGCCCCGGTTCACGCGCGATACGCCGGAATTTCCCGTCGAGAAATCGAGCCGCACCTTCGGATCGAAGGTCCACAGGATCTTGCCCGTGACCAAGTCGATGGCGCGCACGATCGATCGGGGAGCGCTCAGATAGATGACGCCGTCCACCACGATCGGCTCAGCCGCCTGACCCATCGGATCGTCGATCTCCGCGATCCACGCAAGTCCCAACCGGGACACATTTCGGTCGTTGATCTGCCGTAGCGGACTGAATTGCTGTTGGTTGAAGCTGCCGCCCTTGACCAGCCATTGCGCGCCGGGCGATTCGGTGGCCACGCGGGCATCCGACACCTTCCCGGCCGATACCGGCGCGGGATGCACCGGACTGTTCGAGAGGCCGCCGATGGCGGCGGCGAGAATCGCAGCGCAGCCGTACCGGCCGGTCCGCGACCGTTGCGGCAAGGGGTCATCGCTCATGTCAAGGTTCCCTCTATCGTTCGATGATGCGCTTTCAAGGTCTCGGCAGTATTGCATGGCCGGACGGTGACCCGACCGCGGTGTTGACACTGGTATCCGACACATGTACAATACCCGTGCTGCAGCGAGGTGTATCAGCCATGAAGCCCCCCCAATACGACGTCAAAGCGCCGAAGCAAACCGTGAGTCTCACGCTCAATTCGGATCTTTATGCAAAGGCCAAAAAACTCGGTATCAATGCCTCTCAAGTCGCGGAGGAGGCGCTGGATTACACGGTAGCGAAGCGGTCGGCGGAGTTGGTAAAAGCGGAGATTCGACAGGATCTTGCAGCCTACAACGCCTATGTCGCCGAGCATGGGTCGCCGGCGGAACTGGCTCGCGCGCACTATGCCGGGCACGACGATGCAGTTTGACGTGTTTCGCAATCCGGTGCCGCAAGCGCGCCGAGCTTTCCCCTGGGTCGTCGCACTGCAGTCCGACCTGGCTGAGACGGGGCGCGACTGCGTCATCGCATTTTTGGCGCCGCGCGCCAATTTCGATGCATCGCCGGGACGGCTCCTGCCGCTGGTATGCGTTGAGTCCAAGGACTACGTTCTATTGATTCCTTCGCTGACCAATCTTCCTGCCGTCGATCTGAAGCGAGTCGTGGACAACATCGGCGCCCGCCGCGATGCGATAGTGGCTGCGCTCGACTACTTGTTCATTGGCGCGTAACCCGCCTTGCGTCGCGTGGCCGGCGGGACGGGGAACCAGGTCCCCGCAGCGAGTCACCGACGTGTGGTTGATCGGCGTCGAGATGCCGCCGACGCTGAAAGCGACTTTGACAGGCGCTATGGCCACTGTGCCTTGGTTGGCGTATCGGTCGTTGAAAGAACAAACTATCGGTCGCTGGCGCCGCGTTCCGCGCGGGCCCCGGGGAGATGAAACGATGACCTCTCGGCGATGCCTCCTCGGGCTGCGGTCGGGCACGGTGGTGCTGGCACTCGCCGGGGCGCTCAACCTGGCGCGCGCAGCCCCGGCGGATGTCGACTGGGCGACCTATGCCGGCGACTGGAACGCGAGCCGCTACAAGCCGCTGGACCAGATCAATGCGTCCAATTTCAACGATCTCGAGATCGTGTGGCGCTTCAAAACCGATCACATCGGAAATCGGCCCGAGTTCAAACTGGAAGGTACTCCGCTCGAGATCGACGGGGTGGTCTACACGACCGCGGGTTCGCGGCGCGGCGTGATTGCGCTCGACGCGGTCACCGGGGAATTGCTGTGGGTTCACGGCGAACACGAAGGTCCGCGGGGCGCCGCGGCGCCCCGGCAACTGTCCGGCCGCGGTGTCGCCTATTGGAGCGACGGCCGTGAGGCGCGGATCCTGTACGTGACGCCGGGCTACTTCCTCGTCGCCTTGGACGCCAGGACCGGGCAGCGCGTGCCCGGATTCGGCAAGGACGGGGCCGTTGATCTCAAGGCGGACGACGACCAGGGCATCACACCCGACCTCACCACGGGTGAAATCGGATGGCAATCCGCACCGACCGTCTCCGGCGACAGCGTATTGGTCGGTTCGGCGTTTCGCGAAGGCTTCACGCCGGTGAGCGGCCGCAACAACAAAGGCTCGGCGCGTGCGTTCGACGTGCGCACGGGACGCAAGCTCTGGGAATTTCATACCATCCCGCAACGGAGCGAGCCCGGCCACGAAACCTGGCTCAACGGGTCGGCGGAACACACCGGCAACGCCGGGGTCTGGACCGAAATCTCCGTGGATCCCGCAGCGGGCCTCGCCTATCTGCCGGTCGAATCGCCGACGAGCGACTTCTACGGCGGCGAACGCCCGGGCAATGGCCTGTACGGGAATTCCCTGGTCGCGGTCGACGTCCACACCGGCCGGGTCAGGTGGTACTACCAGCTGATTCATCATGAGATCTGGGATTACGACATCGCGGCGGTTCCTCTGCTGATCGACATCCAGGTCGACGGCAAGCCGGTGAAGGCCGTGGCCGAGCCCACCAAGCAGGGATTTCTGTTCGTCCTCGACCGGCTATCCGGCAAGCCGGTGTGGCCCATTCCGGAGCGCCGCGTACCCAAGGGCAGCGTACCCGGAGAGTGGTATGCGCCGACCCAGCCCATTCCCACCCGACCTGCGGCGTACGCGCGCACCGGCGTCACACCGGACGCGCTCATCGATTTCACGCCGGAGCTGCACCGCCGGGCCCTGGAACTGGTGAAGAATTATCGGATGGGGCCTCTCTATACGCCGCCCGTGGTCAGCGAGCGCCCCGGCCCCCTGCAAACGTTGATGCTGGGCCCCGCCGACGGCGGCACCAACTGGCCGGGCGGTTCATTCAATCCGGACAGCCATACGGTTTACGTCTACGCCTGCAATGCCTGCCTCGTGCCCATCGGGCTGGTACCGCCGCCGCCCGGCCTGTCCGACCTGCCCTACGTGGTCGGGGTCGCCGGCAAGCAGGCGACCATGATCAACGCCTCGGGAACGAACCAGGGTGCCGATGCACCTCTGGTCAAGCCTAAGACCCCGGCAAAGCACGAGGACGACGACGGCGATCTGACCGTCGAGGGACTGCCGCTCATCAAACCGCCCTACGCGACGATCAGCGCCATCGACCTCGACACGGGCACCATCCGCTGGCAGGTGCCTCATGGCGAGACGCCCGACTACATTCGCAACCATCCGGCGCTGAAGGGTATGATGATTCCCCGGACCGGGCAGACCAGCTACAACATCGGTACCCTGGTCACCCAGAATCTCGTCATCGCGGGCGACAGCATGGTGACGACGACGCCGGACCATCCCCGCGGCGCGATGCTCCGCGCCTACGACCAAAAGACGGGCCGGGAAGTGGGTGCCGTGTGGATGCCGGCGCCGCAAAGCGGCTCGCCGATGACCTTCATGCGCGGCGGTCGGCAGTACGTGATCGTGGCCGTGAGCGGCGGCAACTATTCGGGTGAATATATTTGTTACGCGCTGCCGTCGAAGGACTAGCGCCGAGGATATGCGATGAAGCGTGCCGCTCGTAACGCCTGCCTGCTGACCGGCCTGACCATGGCCGGTCTCGCCTGCGCCTTGGCGCGTGCCGGCCCGGGCCCGGTGACGGACCCGGGATCGGCCAGCCAGGCACCCACCAACTCGGCGACCGATCGATATCGACGGATCACGGATTTCTTCAAGCTGCCCGCCGGCCGCACGATGGGCTCGTCCAGCGCCGTGGCCGTGGACCGCGAGGGGAACCTCTGGGTTGCCGACCGCTGCGAAGCCAACGACTGTGCGGGCAGCCCGCTCGACCCCATCATGGAATTCGATGCAGGCGGCCGATTTCTCAAGTCCTTCGGCGGCGGCATGCTGCTCTTTCCACACGGCATTTTCATCGACGGCGGGGACCACCTCTGGATCACGGACGGTCACGTCGGCGGCGGCAAGGGCGATGACGTGCTCGAGTTCGACCGCGAGGGGCATTTGCTGCGCACGCTGGGCAAGCCCGGCGTATCCGGCAACGGCCCGGACACCCTGCATGAACCGAGCGCCGTACTCGTCGCACCCGACGGGGCCATCTTCGTCGCGGATGGGCATGAGCCGGGCAAGGGCAATGCCCGCATCGTGAAGTACGACCGGGACGGGAAGTTCATCAAGCAATGGGGCGGGCATGGCAGCGGACCCGGCCAATTCGAGATGCCCCATGCGCTCGCCATGGATTCCCGCGGCCGGCTGTTCGTCGCCGACCGCGGGAATGATCGAATCCAGATCTTCGACCAGGAAGGCCGGCTGATGGCGATCTGGCGGCAGTTCAGCCGGCCGAGCGGGCTCTATATCGACGGGCACGACGTGCTCTATGCCACCGATTCGGAGTCACGCAACGCCAAGGGCTACGGCTACCATCCCGGTTGGAGGCGCGGCGTGCGCATCGGCAGCGTTCGCGACGGCATCGTCACCGCGTTCATTCCGGATCTGCAGCCTGACCAGGAAAGCAAGGACACCACGGGTGGCGAGGGCATTGCGGCGGATGGCCGGGGCAACGTATTCACCGCCGACGTGGATCCTCGGGAAATCGTGAAGTATGCAGAAAAAATGAGGGAACTCCCATGAGCACGACACGCAGAGAGGCGATCGGGATGATGAGTGCGATGGCCGCCGGGGTTCTGGCCGGAGCAACGCCCGCCGCCCAAGCGCCGGCCGAACATGCGCCGGCCGCACGAGCGCCCGTCGCGGCCCCCAGACGCCTGGGCAGCGCCTCCAAGCCGCTGTATTGGATCGCGAGCGTCACGCCCTGCGACAAGGACCGACGATTCGACCCGGCGGCATTCCGCGACATCCTGGCCTGGTTCAAGCACAACGGCGCCGATGGGATCGTGGTGCTGGGCACCACCGGTGAGTTTCCCTCCTTCTCCGTCGAGGAGCGCAAGAAAATCGCCGAGGTCGCACTCAAGGACAAGCTGGGGATGAACATCATCGTGGGTCCGGGCACGTCGAACCTGCCGGAGACGCTCGATCTCGCCAAACATGCCGAGGCCAACGGCGCCGACGGCCTGCTGGTGATTCCGCCGTTTTATTACAAGAAGCCGCCGACGGCAGGCTTGATCGAGTACTACTCGCGGCTATTCGACCAGGTGAGCCTGCCCATCAACCTGTATCACATTCCCGGCACCAGCGGCGTTCCCATCAGTCACGAACTGCTGCGCAGCCTGATGCATTACCCCCAACTGGCGGGCATCAAGGACTCCAACGGGCCGGCCGACGAGTATGCCAGGTTCGTCAAGGACTTTCCGGAGCTCAACATGCGCACCGGTACGGAAAACAACCTCGAGTATGCCCTGGCGCACGGCATGGGTGCGATCTGCATGGATGGCAATCTCTTCACCCGCGAGCTCGCCGCGGTCTTCGCGGCGCATCGTGCCGGCAGCGATATTCATGCGCCTTACGAAAAATACGTGGCGGCCCACACGCTCATGGAAAATCTGCACACCGGCATCGACTCCTATGGACCGATGAAGTACGCGTTGAGCCTGCAGATGGGCGGTCCGCAAACCTATCCGCGCTGGCCCAGCGTGGACGTCACGGACGCCGAGAAGACGGCGATCAAGCAGGGGCTCGAACAGCTGAAGTCGCTGGGTTGAGAGGCGGACGGGCATCGCTGGCGGCCGCGGTTCTGCTGGGGTCGGTCGCCGCGACACTCGCCGCCGTGGTCGCCGGCCAGGAAGCCTCGGTGTCGGTGTGGGACGGCGTTTACACCGATTCGCAGGCAGCTCGCGGAAGAGAGCTCTACGCGGCGCATTGCACCGTCTGCCACGGCGCCACCCTCGGCGGGGTCGGCGAGGCGCCGGCGCTGACGGGCCCGCGATTCGTCTCGGACTTCGATGGACTGACCCTGGGCGCGGTGTTCGAGCGGATCCGCACCACCATGCCGCTCGACGCGCCGGCGGGTCTGCAGCGCGCCGAGTACTGCGACATCCTGGCCTTCGTATTGCAGATCAACGGCTTTCCATCCGGCCCGAACGAACTCTACCGCCGCACCGAATACCTCGAGGCCATCGCCTTCGAGGCGCGGCGACACGCGCCATGACGCGCGGCCGTCGGCGCGCCGCCGCCCGGATGACGCCTAGGTCAGCGACTTGTTGAACAGCGCCAACAGGCGACTCCAGGCCTTTTCCGCTTGAACGCTGTCGTACACCCGCGAATCCGGGGGGCACCAGCCATGCTGGGTGCCGGCGTACACTTCGACTTCCGCCGGCAGGTGCGCTTTGGCGAACGCCTCGCGCAGCACGTTCTTCGACTCCGGCTCCCGCTGGTCGTCATTCTCGGCGATGGCGATCAGGAAATGCGCCTTCATGTCGGGAATCATGAGGTGCGGACTATCAGGCTTGTCGGTCACGAGACCGCCACCGTGGAACGTGGCTCCCGCGCCGATGCGGTCCGGGAAGCCCGCGGCCGTGCGCAACACGAAGGGGCCGCCCATGCAGTAGCCGGTGGTGCCGAGTTTTCGCTTCTTGTCGACGGCGGGCTGGCTGTCCAGAAACGCGACGAAGGCCTTGGCATCGGTGGCGGCGGTGGCGGGACTCAACGAGCCGGCCAGGGCCATCAGCGCGTCGCGTGTCGGAGGATCGTTGAAGTCGGGATGCTCGGGTGCGGTCGGCGCCGTTCTGGTCCGATAGAAGGGATTGATGACGAGCACGGAGTAGCCGGATTCCGCAAGGCGGGTGGCCATGTTCTTGAATGCCGGACGAAGACCGAAGATGTCGGGCCAGATCAGGACGCCCGGATGTTTGCCGTGCACGGGGTGCACGAAATAGGCATCGGCGGTGCCGTCGGGCGTCTTGATGGTCACCTCGGCGCCGCTCGTCTCGGCGGCATTGGCGAGCCTGGGAAGCACCGCCAGAAATCCCGCTCCCAGGGCCATGGCACCGAATTGGCGGCGCGTGACGTCCGCCGCGCGGCGCGCAAACTCATCGAGGTCGTCGTATTCGCACATGGCTGCTCCCGGGAGGGTGTCGATCCGTGGGATCTTGCACCGCCGGACGCCCGGTCTGCAACAGGAAGGTATGGCCCGCCAGGACGATCGAGCACCGGCAACGCCGACCCTCACTCCCTCGTGCAATGCCGCGGCGAGAGGTTGAACAGCGTTTTTCGCGGCCCCAGCGCGTCGAACCAGGACTCCGATTTTCCGGCGCGCCGCAGGCTGAAGTAATCCTGCTGGTCGGGGCCGGCGTTGGCATCCGTGCCCAGGTGATAGGTCGCCCGGCACACGATCCCCATGACGAACGTGTCGGCGCACTTCAGATCGGTGATGACGACGTGCAGTTGATTGGTCCGTTTGGCCATGTCGAACTGGACGGTCATCTCCCCCGTGGTCCTGCCCCGAACGTCACGTACCAGGCGCCGCATTTCGCGGGTGGTGACGTCGAAGGTGATCGTATTGGCAACCGCGTCGAGATCGCCGCACATCGCTCTGAACCGCGGGCCCGAGAGGATCACCCAGACCACGAACGCGAGCGCCAGCAACCCGATCGCCTTGAGTCCCGTCGCCTGAATCTTGAAAAGTTCCATGCTGCTCGCTGCTCGGTGTCCCGCCGGTGACCGGCCGTCGGGATGATAGCCAAAGTGGGAGCCGTGAAACTGGTCATCCGTCCACAAATCCACGCGGACGGACCACCGGCGAACGAGGAGTCTACTGCCTGACGAGCTCGACGCGCCGATTGCGAGCACGCCCCTCGAGCGTATCGTTGGTGTCCTTGGGCTGTGATCTGCCGAATCCGGAGGTGGCAAGTCTGCCCGCGGCGATCGCAAATTTTGTCGTCAGCGCCGATCCCACTGCGGCTGCCCGGCGCCTGGAGAGATCGAGATTGTAGGAATCGCTTCCGATGGCGTCCGTATGGCCGCTGATGGCAAGCTTCCAGTCCGGATGGCGCCTCAGCACCTCGGCGATCGCATTCAAAGTCGGCGCCGACTCTTCGCGGATTGCGTCGCTGTTGAATGAAAAATAAATGCTGTAAATATCCACCTTTCGAGAGCCGGCCAGTGCCTGTTCCAGCGCCTGTTCCAGCGCCGTGATCTGTCCGGCACCCGCCGCGGCGGGTGCCGCGGCCTGCGGACACGCATGGTTGATCTTGATCACGCGCAGGACGTCGCGATCGCCGCCGTTCGGATGGTCGCAACGGCCGCCGCCGGGCAATGAGCCGGCGGGCGTGCCGGATTTTCGCGCCGAATCGCAGATTGCCGTCCAATTCGGATCAAGCGGCTTGATCGCGCCGATTCCCATCCGAAATCCAAGAGTCAACGGATTTCGTTCGTCATCGAGAAACTCGAACTCGTCCGCATCGCCTGCGAAATTGGCGGCGGCGCGCAGCACCGGCAACTCCACGGGCATGTCATTGACCAGAACGGCAAAGCGCGCCGGAGCGGCGTCCGTGCGCGTCAGAATGCCCTTCTGGAGATAACTGTAAAAATTCGGATACTGATTGGGATCGGCGCTGAGGATGAGACCTAGATACGCATTGGATATCGAAAGTGCCGTCGGAGCACGTTTCCGCAGCGAGGTCAGCACGGCGGCGGAAACGCCGATTGCGGTGGTCCCGGGAATCAATTCAGCCGATTTCTCGAGGAAGGTCTGTTCGTAAATCACGGCTGTTTCCAAATCCGTCAGACTCACGTTGCGATGGATCGTCAGCTTCTTGAGAGGCGGGCCGGCGTCGAACGGATCCGTATTCGGCATCTCACTGGAGTATCTCAGCCTGACCACGCCGCCGTCGATCGACTCGACGGTCTTGATCGACTCATAGTCGCCCGACGGCTGGGCAACCGCCGTCACGATCGTCAGACCCGGGCAAAGCGGCACTCCGGGCATGGGCGAGACCGGCGTGGCGGCGCACGTGAGCGGAGCCCAAATTGCCAGCAGGGAGGGCGCCCAACGGCTCACCGGCGCAGCCACGGAGGCTTCCGGTCCAATGGGTCATATTGTCCGCTCGGCCTCATCTGCAATCCCCCCCGGGGGCAGGATGCCCTCCCCTGTTGAAACCCGCTTGCGGTGGAATTGCGGACATCGCCCGGCGAAGACGTCAGGACACCGCCATGCCGGCAAGTCGTGCGACAAGCGAACTGGCCCGGCTCACCCTCGCACTCTGCGCGGCATCGTGCGAGCGCGTCAGGAGAAGGGCCTGCGTCGCAGCGGCGCGCGCCTCGGGAAGACGCCGCAGAGCCGCCAGTGCCTCGGCCCGGAGCAACACGACGTCATCGGCGATCCGGACATCGTATACGGCGGTGATGCGGCTCAATGCGGACTCTGCACGCTGCAATTCCTGCAGCGCGGCCGACGCCTGTCCGCTGTCGAGCGCCATCTGGGCAAGATCTTCATGCGCAAGGGCGAGCGCCGCGGTATGGGGTGCCGCGGCCGCACCCTCCGTCAGAACGCGCTCCAAACTGTCGCGCGCGGCGGCCATATCAGCGTCGTCGCGCGGATGTTCGAGCAGGACGTGCGCCCACCGCTCACGCACTTCGAGCACCTCCGGCCGGTCATGCGGCTCATGCGCTTCATAGTCGCCCAGCGCGAGTTGCAGCGATGCCCGAGCCTCTTCGTGCCGCCCAACGGCGTCATAGGCCTCGCCCAACAACCGGTGCGCCCGGCGGACATCGTATTCGTGCCGCGGCCGCACGGTCAGCACATGCAACGCCGCTTCCAGCAATGGCACTGCCTGGGACGCGGAACCATCCCGCGTCAGCATATCGGCGAAGCCCTCGCGCGCGAGGGTGTCGTCGGTATTGGCCTTCCAATTCTCGGGGATGGCCTTCAGCATCTCTTCGGACATCGCCAATGCGCGGTCGCGGTCACCGTGAAGGTAGAGCATCGACGCATGGTCCTGGAGCGTGCGCCAATAGGTGCCGTAATGCTCCCCTTCCGTTCTGCGCGACAGCGCCGCCGACGTGTCGAAGGCGCGCTCCGCCTCTACAAACCGGCCGAGCTTGGACAACGCATTGCCGTAGTTTGAATAAATCACGGCAAGGTCCGTATCGTCGCGATCCGTGAGAGCCTCCTCGACGCTGATTGCGCGTGCATCCAGATCCGCCGCATCGACGTACTCTGCATTCTGCAGGCGCGCAGTCGCCGCATTCGCCAACGCTGCGGGGTAGGAGGGGCTGCGCGGATCGAATCGGGCGAACAACTCGATGCCGCGGCGCAACGCATCGAGCCGGGCGTAAGTGGAGTCCGGGGTCGCCTGCAATACCCGTTCCTTCGCGAGCCACCATTCGGCGCGCTGCTTCGACTCCTCGAGCCCCGCCTCGCGGATCAGCCGGTCGCTGCGTTGCAGATGCCGGTTCGCATCGGCGAAATCCTGGGTGTAGATGCTGGCCCATGCGTCGGTGATTTCCCCATCGATGACAATCGGGTGATGCTCCCCATACAGACGCCGGGCGAGCGACACGCGCCGCCTCATCAGCGCCTCGTAGCGTTCGTCATCGCCCAGATAGCCGTAGATTTCCATCGTCAATCCGAGCAGTTCGAGCCGCAGTTCGGGCTGCCCGAAAAACTCCCCTTCGATGCGGCCCACGCTGCCGTCGAGCAGTTCCTTCGCGGTGATCTGGCCCCGGGGCTTGTCCGATGCGACGCGCGGGTCGCTGGCGCGGAACACCCGCACCAGAAAGTCCTTCACCGCCGATGCGCGTGCCGCTTCCTGCTTGGCGATGTGCCCCTGCCAGGCGATGCCTCCGGCCGCCGCAAAGATCGTCGCGGTCAGCAGGACGGCTGCAAGGACGCTCCAGCGGTGACGTCGGACGAAACGGCCGGCCACATACCACCGCGCCCCGTCGCGGGCGGAGACGGGCTCGGAGCGCAGCGTGCGGATGATGTCGGTCTGCATTTGCGAGACCGAATCGTAACGGCTCTCCGGCTCCTTGCGCGTTGCCTTGGCGATGATCGCATCCAAATCGCCGCTGAGGCCTTTCCCGGCAATCGGCGCGTCGACCCTGCGCCCTGCGAATTTGCTGGCCGGTGGAACGCTCTCATCCAGCACCCGTCCAACCAACGCCGCCAGCGGCAGGTCGTCCGTGCCCCAGGGGTTGGCGCCGGTCACGAGTTCGAACAGCAGGAGCCCCAGCGCGTAGACGTCGGTGGACGTGGTGATATGGCCGCCGGTCAGCTGCTCAGGCGCGGCGTATCCCGGCGTCATTGCGCCGCTGCGCGTCTCATCGCCGGGCGCACGATCGAGCAGTCGCGCGACGCCGAAGTCGAGCAGCTTGACCTGCCCGTCATCGGTGACGAACACGTTGCTCGGTTTGAGATCCCGGTGCACGACGAGCTTGCGGTGGGCGTAGGCGACGGCGTCACAAACTTCCAGGAACAACTTCAGGCGCTGGGTCAGCGTGCAATGCCTCTCGCGAATCCAGTGCGTGATCGGCCGACCCCGGATGAGATCCATGACCATGTACGGGCGTCCATCCGGTGACACACCGCCATCGCGCAGCCCGGCAATGTGGGGATGCTCGAGGCGCGCGAGGATTTGCCGCTCTGCATTGAAGCGCTGTGCACTGCCCACGATCTCGGAGCGCACCAGCTTGATCGCCACGTCCTGTTCGAACTGCCCGTCGGCCCGTTCGGCGTGGTAGACCTCGCCCATGCCGCCGCGACCCAGCAACCTGATGACGCGGAATGCGCCGATGCGGGTTCCCGGTTCCAATCCGGGACTTGCCGTTGGAGTGTCGCCGGTCGCGGCTGCGGCCGAAAAGTCCAGGATGGGATCCTCGCCACCCACGTGTGCCAGCAGCGACTCGAGTTCCCGGCAAAAATCCCGGTCATTCCCCGCCAACCGCGCGCAGGCTTCCCTCCATTGCGCGGGAGGCAGCGACAGGATCTCGTCGAGAGCGGCATCGATCCGCTGCCATTCGCTGTTGACGCTCACGTGGCGTCGTTGTCGAGCACTTCCGCGCCGCCGGACAACTCACGGCGCAGCCAGGCACGCGCCTTGACCCAGTCCCGGCGCACGGTGCGGTCGGTGAGCCCCAGGGCCTCTGCGGTCTGCTCGTCCGTGAAACCGGCGAAGAAGCGGCATTCCACGATTTGCGCGAGGCGCGGGCTCAATTGCGCGAGACGCCGCAGCGCTTCGTTGATTTCGAGGAGGACCGCGGCCTCGCCGACACCGATGTCCTCCGCCTCGGTCAGCGTGACATGGTTCGCGCCGGCGCCGCGCTTGACGGCCATTCGATCGCGCGCGTGATTGATGAGGATGTGACGCATCGCGAGCGACGATGCGCGCAGGAAATGCTGCCGGTCATTGTACCGAGCGGCGCCGAGAAGCTTCATGTAGGCCTCATGTACTAGCGCCGTGGTCTGCATCGTGGCGCCCGCCCGCACGCGGCGCCTTTCGCGCCGGGCGATCGAGCGCACATCGTCGTACAACAGCGGCAACAGCTCGGCCGCGAGAAGGCGTGCTTCCTGCGGCGCGCCAAAGCCGTCGTCGGTGATGGTCGGTGCATCGTGCATGCCCGACAAACAGTAACCGACCGTCGACCTGGTGTCGAGCCGCCCGCCGCGGCCCTCACCTGCGCTGCGCCGATTATGTCACTGCGGTGGGGTGGCGGCCGGCAGATCCACACGCTTCACCAATTCCAACACCGCGTCCTCGATGCATCCGCGCACGGCCGCATCGATGCCCGACTGCCTTCCTGTCTGCACGGACACATCCGGAGTGAAGGGACTCGCCGACCCGCCGCGCGCCGCAGCGATCGTGTTGAACAGCGCCGCGGTGCCGCTGACGCCGGCGCTCGATGATTTCACCGGCCGGGTGACCGACACGGAATCCAGCACATCGCCGGTATCGGCATCGAGGATGCGCACGTCGACCGCGATGACGTCCTTGCTCTTGCTGCCCCCGAGCTGCAGTCCGCCGACGTTGACCCCCCCTTGATTGGAGGCGACGTTGGGATTTCCCTCGGTCACCGCACCCTCGAAGAGGTACTGGGCGCCGCGCAAGGCGTGCTGCGCCGTCGTCCCCGTCGTCTGGCCCGCGCCATTCAGGCGCTTCTCCTGACCGACGCCTTCATCCAGGCGATTCCGCTCCACCACACGGAACTGGTGTGATTTCACCAGCGCCGTCGTGAACATGTCGGTCGCGCTTCCGGCCGTGATTTGCGAGATCTGCGAGCGGAAATCGTAGATCGCAACCGCGACACGCTGATTCAACGGCTTTGGTTCGAGTTTGTCGAGAGCCGACGCGGGTGCCGCGTCCTCCCCCGCCCGCGCCGTACAGAACGGCCCCGCACCGAGCAGCAGAATGCCCGCCAAGGCAAATGCGGCCTTTTGTCGTCTCATTTTCCGGTACTCCTTGCCATCCATGCTGAAAAGAAACACGCTCGACGCCGCGAACCGGACATTGATCACCCGGCAGGAACGGCAAACTGGAACTCCGCCGGATTCACCTGCGGATCGGGCTGCGGGAAAATGCGGGTCGTCACGCGGTCCACGGTGCCGGAGCCGGTGCCGTCGGGCGTCTCCTGCAGCACCTTGCCGACCAGCAGCGTCTGGGCGTCGATCCAAAGGGTCGTCGCCCGGCCGCCGCGCACGGCACCCGTGCCATAGGCCAACGCAACCGTGCCGGCAAGTTTGTAGTAGGGCCGGCCATCGATGGCTTCCATTCCCTCGCTGCGGACGAGTTCGAAATCCGAAAGCGGACCGTGCAAACCAGCCTTGGAGAACAGCATGGGCGGCACGAACAGCGCCGATCCGACGGTCGGCAGCGAACTCAGGGCGAACGCGTTTGCACCGCGCCCGGGTGGATACACTTCGTGCACATGGGTGGCCGACCACCAGGTATGAAAATTCTCGCCGTCACCCCAGATCACGAGCCGCTCGCCGCCCGGTTTGTCGCCCTTGGTGAAGTCGAAGAAAAACTTGCGGGGGGCGGCGTAGGCGGTCCGGAACGAATGGTGTTCGGCGGTGGGGGCCGCACGATTCAAGGCAAATTCGGTCGTGATGCTGCCCGTGTCGGTGTAGGTCTGCATCGCGGCGTATTTAGCCCGGCTTTGCGCCAGCACTTCGGCGCCGCTCAACTGGCCGGCCCACGTCGGCGGGTTGAACAGCGACGCCAGCATCACCGCCGCTGCCAGGAACCGGGCCCCCGACCGGCTTATCGTCTCGATCGTCATCATGGTGAACCTCCGTCAACAGCCAGGATTGCAGGCTTCGATGTCGATGCTGTAGGTACCCGTGTTTCCCCCGCGGGTGACTTCATTGTCGAAATGCTGTTTGCCGCGCATGGCATTGCCCGCCTTGGTGAGCGGAATGACGTACTGACCGGAAGTGCGCTCGAAGATGAAATGCGCCGGTTTGTAGGGCAGCGAATAGGAGACAAACGTGATTGCCAGCGACAGCGGCGACAGCGTCAATGCGATGACACGCGCCTTGGCATCGGTGTCGGATCTCGCCGGCCCGATCTGAAGCACCAGGCGGTCCTCCTCGGCGGTGCCCGTGACCTGGAAGAAGAATGCATTCGGCGCGGCGCTGCCGGCCACGGACCCTTCAATGTATTCATTGCCGATCACGGCGGCTCCCTCGCCGATATCCACCGGCGGGATCAGAATCTTCCTGGTGACCGCGGAGGACATCAGCTTCGGGTACAGAACGGTCATCGCGTTCTCCCAGATCTTGAAGTCGTAGGCGTACCCTTCGATTCGGCCCTTGAGAGGAACGTGTCCGCCGGCGGCATCCTTCGGATAGTGAACGGTCACCTTGGCGCGCAGGTCGTAGGAGTATTCCCACCATAATTCGCCGTTTTGGCGGAACTGCGCCTTCATGTGAGCCCTCACGGGGCCGGTGAACTGCTCACAGTACGAGTTCATGACCTGCGAGGCCGCGAATCCAAGCGCATCGTTCAGCACGCTGGTCGCCGAATTTTCGGCCTGCAAAAATGCCCCGGCTTTGCCATGGTCGAGGCTCATCAGCACCCCGCCCGCGTTTTTGCTGCCGGTCGACGCGGCGGTCGTGCCTGCATCCCCCGCACCGACCGCACCTGCGGCTTTGCCAACGCCGTACCCGGCGAGGTCGAGACCGAAGTTTTTTGCGATGCCGACCGGATTGGCGATCAGATTCATCAGAAAGGAGACATATTTCAACCCCTCGATGACGACCTCGAGATTGTCGCAGGTGAGCGCCTGCTGCTGCATCGTGTGCTCCTGTTCCGGCGTACGGGCGATCGCCTGGGCGGCATGGCCAAGCGCGGACAGCAGCGCATCACGATCCGCCTGCAGCTTCGGGGAGAGCGGTACTTTGGCGCCGGCGTCCAGAATCCCGTTGATGTCATCGACGACGCCCGGCGTCGCGCGTTCGAACGTCAGCATACGGCGGTCCAGTTCACCGAGATCACGGACGAATTCGTCCCTGGCAGGCGACGGCGGCAGCAAATCGATCTTGCGGCGGATGATCGTCAATATCCGCCCGACGGCGATCCCCGCTCGGGCGAGGGTGTCGACCTCGCCCGCGGCACTCGCCGTGTCCGTCACCTGAAAGCTCGTATCCGCAGCACCGTTGCCGTCCGGTGCGGTGGCATGCACCTGGTAGAGTCCGGCGCTGAGCGTATCGGCGAATACCGTGCTGAAGTGCCCGGTCAGATCCACCGGAGCATTGAGGACGACCGGCGCAGGTACGGGACCGCCGCCCGCCGCGGAGCGCGTGATTCGAAGAATGACGGCGCTTTGCGCACCGGTCGGCACGCTGGTACCCGACAGGGTGACCGGGCGATGGATCCACACGACACCCGGCGCGGCGACGATATCGACGGGCAGGGGTTCCGCGCTCTGCGCGACGGCATTTCCGGTGGCGCTCAGCCAGGTGATTCCGGCCACGGCAAGGGCGCGCCATCCGATCCCTGCGGCACCGCTCATTGCGTCGACACCCGCGGTAACCGCATCTGCCTCGACAACGACACCCGGTGCCGCGAACCGGCGAAATCCACGTGCGTCGTCCGGTAACCGGCCACGCTGACCCAGATGTTCTCCAAGCCTCCCGGCGGCAGATCGGACGGCAGGAATGCATATCCCAGCTCGTTGGTTGTGGCGACGAGCAGCGGCAGCGTCTGGCCGGCGCGCCGGATCTCGAAGTTTGCCGTGCGGTCCCCTATGCCCCGCCCGGTGTCGGCATCGATGAGTTTGAGTGCACGAGGGGGACCGGGCGGCGTTGCGTAAGTGGACGGAAGCGGCAGCAACTCGACGACCCAGGTCCGATGGTCCCCCGGGTCCGCATCGTCGATCAGATTGCCGGCCAGCGATGATGCGTAGACCCGGGTCGAGGGCCGTATCAACGCGGTGGGAATGGAAAGATAGCCCTGTGGATCCGTGGTTGCGTTCCAGATCTTCGTGCTCGTCGGACAGGGCGCACGAATGCAGCGGATCCCATCGTCGCCGATCAGCCGGACCGCGGCGTCGCGGGCCGGCTGGCCGGTCGATGCATCGAGAAGTTGGAGGGTCACCGACGGTCCCACCGCTTCGCGAATGGAGCGCATGGCACCCAAGGTCGGTTCCGCGCAATACGCCGAACCGGTGACGATACCCGCGAAGCACGCAACGACCGATGCCATCCGATTGGCAATTGCAGGCCGCATGCCGTGCTTCCGCCGGGCCGCTTGCATCGACCGATCACTGCGGCGCGGAGGTGACTTGCTGCGCGCCCATCGGCGCACTCTGCTGCAGCCTTCCGTTGGCCGGCAGTTCGGGGTGCGCCATGCCGTTGATCGCGGCAGGAGCGGCCGGCGCACCCCAGACGGTGGTCGCAGCCGGTGCGATGTAGGTCGCAGGCGCCTGTTTCGCGCTCCAGGCACCCGGCGCGGCGGGTGCGGTCGCCGCGGCGGCGGGGTTGTAGCCCGGATCGCCGGTGTTGGCCGGGTTGACGAATCCAACCGCCGCTCCCGGCTTGCGCTGGGCGCCGACACCCGCGTTGTAGACCATGCTCCCGCCGGCGCGCAGATTGTGGTTGGAGACGGCGGCCGCCATCGTCACGGGGCTGGTCCACCCGTCGGGTCGCAGCTGCAGATAATGCCCGATGTTCCCGAGACTGCCGCGTCCGGAAATGGCCGGCGCCGGAAAGGAGATATTGTTCGGCCACGAATCGACGAGGCCGGACAGGGTGAACGCGCAGGTTCCATTCGCCAGCGGCCCCCCCGAGAAGCGGATGTTTTGCAGCCGCAGGGTCGGCGCCACCCCGTACACGAACGGCTCGACGTCGAGTATCTTGCGCGGCCCCGTCTGCACATCGACAACGACGCCGCCGTTGCCGATCACCGTGTGGCAATCCGCGGGCGGCTGCGCGGCAGCGGCACTCTTGTCGAACAGAACGTTGCCGCTCAACGAGGCCGTCTGCGGCGGCAGCGGCACCGTCTTCGGGGCGAACAGCAGGACGAGATGCGGCGCTCCGGCGCCATTCTTCGTCCACAGACCCACCCGCAGATAATCGGCTGCGCCGGAGCTTGCGATCTGCGCGTTCAGCGCTTGCAGCCGATCGTTGGCCATTTGTTTGACATCGAGGCTTTGCACACCGGCGAGATCGAGGCCGCCATGCCGTGGATCGGCCGCCAGGTTCTTGTCACCGAACGCATATGCCAGCAGCGTATCGAGATTCCGCCCATACACCACTTCGCTGCAGAAATTCGTGATGGCCTTGATCACATCACCGCTGAAGTTGCCCGAGTCCACCCGGGGATTGGCGATGTGCACCACGGTTTCGGTGACCTGAAGCGCGGGCTGCCCGGCACGGTCCGACACCGCCAAGCCGAGCGTGATGTCGAGATCCAGCTGCACCGACAGCTTCGGATCCAATTCGCGCGACAATCCGACGCCGCGCACCGCATCCGGCGTGGTCGAGCGAAAATCCAGGCGCGTGCCGGCAATGATCCAATGCACGGTGAATGCATCGGCCATCGGGCCTCCCGGACCACCGCCGTGCTGGAGGGTGATCGTCGAGAGCGGGTTGGTCGTCAATGTCACGTCATACAGGTTGATGCCCTTGGCGATCAAACCTCCCTTGGACAGCAAGGCCGGCACGCTGTTGGGGTTTTTGGGGTCGCTCAAATACCTGCGAACGGCATCCCAGGCCGCATTCATCGGCGCGCTGATCCCCGCCGGCTCGTTCAGGGCCGTTCGGGGTGCATCCACGTCCGGCGTCAGCGGGCTCCAGGGCTGCAGATAGACCACGATCCCAACGCCCGGTCCGGGGGTCGACAGGGGTGCCCGCAGGTTGCGCAATTGATTCGTCACCCCCGCATGGGCCGGGTGTGACTGCGGCATGAGGACCGCCGCGAACGCGATCGCCGCAAGGGGCTTTGCGAGGTTCATGTGGGTTACGCCTTTGTGTGTGTCGGGTACATACACCTGCGAACCCGACATCGGACGGGAACCGGACACAGTGGCGTGCCGCGTGGCTCACCGGGCCGGTCGGGACTGCGCCGACCGGCGCCTCCACGGTTGGTGTCCGGTTTGCCGCACACGGCGTGTTCTTACGGGTATGCGGCCGCGACCGGCCGTCCACCGACGGAGATTCCCATGAAGAAATCGCTTCGGCTGCTGGCGGCCGTCACCTGCATCGTCGGCGTCACCGCGCACGCCGGCGACGAATTCGAACGCAAGCCCGGCTTGTGGAAGACCACGACTCAGCTTGCCGGGGAATCCGCGCCTCATCTGGCCGAGCAATGTCTGGCCGCGGATACCGATGCCCGCATCGCGCGATTGAGCAGTGACACGATGAAGGGCGTATGCTCCCAATTCGAGGCCCACAAAGTGGGTGCGACGTACGTGGTCGACTCCATCTGTACGATCGGCAGCCGCGTCGCCCATGGACACCAGGTGACCACGCTGAACGGCGACAGCGCCTATCACGTGGTCGTCAAGACTCACTACGACAACCCCCCCGCGCACCTGCCGGCCGACTCGGTCATGACGCTGGACGGCCGATGGGCCGGTGCGTGTCCCGCGAACATGAAGCCTGGGGATCTGGTCATGCAGGTCGGCCCGCAAATGCCGGGCGGTATGAAGACCAATGTGCTCGAAACATTGAGCAAGTGAGGCGCCGGCCCTTCGCATGAGGGAGGGTGGTCCGTGAGGAAATTGCGTCGCAAGCCCGCGGCCCAAGCCCTATAATCCGTCCATCGACAAATGAGGAAGACGCCCATGACCTTCTCCCGTATCGGCTGGATCGCGCGCGGCGGATTGCTGAGCTGTGTGTGGGTCGGAGCCGTGTGGGCGTTGGGTTTGAGCGATCTGACGAATCTGGATGCGACGCGCGGCATCAAGGGGGCGCTGACGCAGGGCGCCGAATCGGCGATCGGCAAGCTCGGGGTGCCGGGCGGATTTCTCAACAACCCCAAGGTCAGGATCCCGCTGCCGCCGGCTCTGGATCAAATCGCCAAGGGAATGCGCATGCTCGGACGCGGCAAGGACGCCGACGACTTGGTCGCGGCCATGAATCAGGCGGCGGAACAGGCGGTTCCCGAGGCGAAGGGGTTGATGCTCAACGCCGTGAAGTCGATGTCGGTGCAGGACGCCAAAAAGATACTGACGGGCGGCGACGATTCGGTCACGCAGTTCTTCAGGGAAAAGACCGCAGCACCCCTGGCGGTCAAGTTCCTCCCGATCGTCAAGCAGGCCACGGCCCGCGTGGGACTGGCGCAGAAATACAATCAGGTCGCGGGGGAAGGCGCGAAGTTCGGTCTCCTCAAGGGCGACTCGGCCACCATCGAACAGTACGTGACGAAGCGCAGTTTGGATGGCCTGTACCTGATGATCGGCGAGGAAGAACATGCCATCCGGCAGAATCCCGCGGCGGCGGGGAGCGCCATCGTCACCAAGGTGTTCGGCGCACTGCGCTGACCGGCCGTTCGAGGAAGCCGCGACAGACGGCAGCGAGTTTGTTGCCGTCGGGGTCCCGCACGTAGGCCGCGTAGAAATCCGGATTGTACTGGGGCCGCAATGCGGGAGCGCCCTCGGCCATCCCCCCGTTGGCCAGCGCCGCGGCGTAAAAACCGTCCACCGCGTCCCACGACGCGGCCCGCAGCGCCACCATCGTTCCGTTGCCGACCGTGGCCGGACGCCCGTCGAAGGGCTCGCACAACCACAGCGCGACTTCCTGGGCACCGTGCGCCCGATAGGTGCCCCACCCCGCCCACCCCTGCCAATTCGGCTCGCCGGACGTATCGCAGCGCTCGAGTCCGAGTTCCCGGAGCGCGGCATCGTAGAAGCGGCACGCCCGCTCCAAATCGTCGGTCCCAAGACAAACGTAGGTAAACATCGAGCGTCCTCCCTGCCCTGTGCCGCTTCTGCGAAAATTTAACATGACGGGGTGGCCGCGGTCTGCGCCGCTTCAAGTCGCACCGCAATCGCGGTATCCTCGCGCAAGGCTGATGCCCGACGACGGCAATGATCATGAACACGGGCATCCCGCCATTATTCCGCGCATCGGCCATGGCCATCGGCTCGCTCGCCCTGGCGACTCAGGGCGCTGGCGCCGATGAACCCACGCCGCCGCAGACACCCGCCATGTCCTGGAGCGCGACGGCCGGCGTGGCGACACGCTACATCTCGCGTGGCCTCGACCTCACCAATGGACCGCTGGTGCCGGCGGCAAGCGCCGAGTACCGCGTCGCCGGCGGCTGGTACGTCAATGGCGATGCGGTCGAGGTCGACTATTTCGGCAATCATCTGGAGGCCGACTTCAACGCCGGCTTTCGCGGCAGGTTCGGGGCCTTGCAATACGACCTCGGCGCGTACGACTACTACTTTCCCGGCCGCGTCGGCGCGAAGGTGCGCACCAAGGAGATCGGTCTGCGTCTGTCCTGGAGCACCCACGCCGTCGTTCCGGTGATCGAACTGTTTCACTCCCCCAATTATTTCTTCGGATCGGGAAGCAGCCTCTACGCCGATGCCGGGATCGATGTGAGCCCGGCGCAGGCGTGGTCGCTGAGCACGCGCTACGGTTACACTCACGTGCAAAACCTGACGGCATTCGCCTACCCGAATTATCGCAACTGGCTGGTCTCTGCGACCCGCTCCGTCGGTCCCTGGGACTTCGCGGCCCAGTTGACCGACACCTCGATGAACCGTGCGGAATGCCTTTACGACAATCGCTGCTCGTTGAAATTCACGGTCCGGGTGACGCGCAATTTCGGCTCCTGACGGGGCGGATGGGCCGCTTCAATCCGTGACGGCACCCGGGCCGACGAGTTGCTCCCGCTCCTTCGACCAGGCGATCAGCGCCTCGGTGCGCTTGCGGGCGCCTTCCGGATCCTGATCCAGGGGCAGTACGGCCTCGAGAATGGCCTTGAAATGTTTCTCGAGTCCCGCCTTCACCTCGGGATACGGAATGATGTACAGCTGGTTTTCCTCGACCCCGCGTTTCACATGCCGCGCGAGTTCCATCGGGTCCATGCCGTGCGAATAAATACCGTGCAATGACCGGATGACCGCGTCGTTCACGACGTATCCCGTCCTCGCAAGGTGTTCAGGCCGGGTCTTCGTCGCCTCCGCGATGTTCGACCGGATGTTCGCGGGACACAGGACCGACACGCCGATCCCGTATTTCTCCAGGCTCATCCGATAGCTTTCCATGAGGTTGATGACGGCCGCCTTGGCGGCGCTGTAAATGCCGGCCGCCTGGTTGCCCTCGAAACCGCCGACCGAGGAGGTCGTGACGATGTGTCCTCCTCGACCCGCCGCAATCATGCGCGGCACGAAGGTTTGCATGCCGTTGACCACGCCCCCGAGATTGACGCCGAGGAGCCAGTCGAAATCCTCGTACGTGGATTTCTCGATGGGTCCGAACGTATTCACGCCGGCGGTGTTGAACAACAGGTCCGGCGGAGACCCGAACAGCCGTTCGACCTCGTCCGCCGCCCGGGCATAGGCTTGCCGGTCGGTCACATCGAGTTGAATGGCGTGGACCTCGGCGGAGCTGCCGCGAAACGAACCGACCGCCGCTTCCAGTGCCTCCGCCCGCAGGTCGGCCAGGACGACCCTGCAGCCCGCTTCCGCAAAGACGCGTGCCTGACCGAGGCCCGCACCCGATGCCCCGCCCGTGACGAACAGGATCTTGTGCTTGAAGTCTTTCATTGACGGTGCTCACTGCGGTTCAAATCCGCATGGTTACACGAAATTGAGCCGGGAGCACCGTCCGTGATGGCGGCCTGTATTGGGGCATGGGATCGGTGTGGGGCATCGGCCCGCTCGGATTGATCGTCTTCGCCCCCGGGGGATGGCGCGTCCTATCGCTCGAGCTCCCCCGCCAGCGACTTCGCCGATTCGACGAGCGGATCGCCGGCAAACCGTTCCGCGAAATTGCTCAAGAGCGTCCGCGCCACCGGGATGGCTCCGCCCCCGCCGGCGGCCAGTTGCGCGACCCGCAGCGTCGACGCCGCGGATTTGGGCCGAAAGGTGGGATCCACCCGCAGGCGCTCGCGCACCGCATCCAACGCCTGGCCAGGGCTTTTGGCTCCGAGCAGCCGCTCCACCTGTTCCTCTGCCAGGCGGGTCGCGTAGCGCGGGTCCGGCCAGCTCGCGACCTTGGTCAGCAGCCACCGATAGGCCTCGGGCCGGTGATCCCGGGAGTTCAGAAAGGCTTGCAATGACTCCCACGCCTTCTGATGGGATCTCACCCGCACCAGGCCGTAGGCCTCGGTGACCCTGCGCTCGTCGTCCCGCAGATCCCGTTGGCGCTGTTTCTCCTCGGTGCGCTCGGGAGAATGCCAGGTCTCCAATCCCAGTTCATGACGCCGTTCGTACAGAGCACCGGCCAGGCCGCTGAACACCGACAACACCGCGAACATGCCCACCGCCAGACTGACGGGCATCCACAACTGCAGCCTGCCGAAGACCACGAGGAGCACGCCGGCTCCCCCGATCGCCGCCAAGACCGCGACGTATACGCTCCCCAGACCGCGGATCAGGCGCACCAGCGCAACGGGGTATAGCGCCTTGACGACATTGCCCTCCAAACCAAGGACCGCGGTGGATGCCGGCAACACGGCCAGGAGCGACGCCGCCAAGATCGCCGCCGCGACCGGCGCCATGCCCCGGGAGGCCAGCGTCACGGCGACCCCCGCCAGCACGACGATGACGACCAGCCACAGGGGACGGAATTCCCCGACGGGATTCACCATCGAGATGTCGAGCGGCGGCGGCTCATCGAAGCCACGCACGACGTGGTCGAACAGAATGAAGCAGTACTTGAAGAACCAGGAAATCAGGATCAACCCCAGCGGCAGTCCCAGGAGTCCCGCATGGGAAGCAGTCCACAGCAACACGGCGAACACGACGATCAGGGCCGCCGCACCACCGCGGGCCGGCAGTACGAAGTAATGCAGCAACTTCATCCGACGACCCGTTCCCGCGGCGCGGTTACTGCAGCAGCCCCGTGGCGACCGCGGTCAGCGCCGTGACGCCGGTGCGCAACGTGGGCTGGGCCAGCGGTTGGAAGCGGCTGTTGTGCGGCCCCGGCAGGCGCTTGCCGGCGGCCTCGGCCGCGGCGAACTTCACCGGGTCCATGGCGCCGAGCCGGAAGTAGGCGACCGGGATCTCGTGGCGCTTCAAATCGGCGCTCATGCCGAATACGCCGACGTCCTCGCTGCCCATGGCCTTTTCGACGGGCAGCACATGCTCCGCGCCCAGGGTCTTGACCAGGATGTCGTGGACCAACGCGGACAACCCCGGGTCGTTGTACTCGACGGGTGTGGATTCGTCCTCGAGCACGGTGACGGTGGCGGCCTTGTCGGGCGGCAGGCCGGCGGAGACCGTGATGCCCGCAGCAATCTGCTTCAGGCCATCGATGATGACCTGGCGGCTCTTGTCCGAGAAGGAGCGCGTGGTGAGTTCGAGCTTGATCTCGTCGGGGATGATGTTGCGCTTGGTGCCGCCGTGGATGGTGCCGACGGTGACCACGGAGGGATCCTGCGGGTCCTCCTCGCGGCTGACGATGGTTTGGATCTGGGTGACATAGTAGGCCGCCAGCGTGACGGGGTCGCGCCCGAACTGGGGCGCCGAACCGTGGCTGCCGATGCCGTGGATGACCACGTCGATCGAGGTCGAACTCGCCTGCGCGAATCCGCCGAGTATGCCGACGGCGCCGGCCGGCATGGCGTTGGTGTCGTGCAGGCCGATGATCTGGTCCGGCCGACCGAAGCGCTCGTACAGACCGTCGGCGAGCATGGCCTTGGCGCCGTCGATGGTCTCCTCCGACGGCTGGCCGACGATCATGACGGTGCCGTGCCAGGAGGAGCGCGTGGCGGCGAGCGCTTGTGCGGTGCCGAGCAGCACGGTGGTATGCACGTCATGCCCGCAGGCGTGCATCACGCCGACCTGCCGGCCGTCGGGGTACTTGGTGACCACCTGGCTGGCGTACGCCAGGCCGGTTTCCTCCACGATGGGCAACGCGTCCATGTCGCCGCGAATCAACAGCATCCGGCCCGGCCCGTTCTTCAGGATGCCGACGACGCCAAAGGCGCGCGAGCCGTCCGGATAGCGGCCGACGTGTTCGGCCACCGTGTAGCCGGCGGCGCGCAGGCCCTTGGCCAGCACCGCGGAGGTGCGCTCCTCGTGGTGCGAAAGCTCCGGGTGCGAATGCAGGTCCTTGTAGGTGTCGAGCAGCGCGGGCGCCTGCCGTTCGATCACCGCGACGGTGTCCTCGGCGTGAGGGGCGGTGGCGAGCGCGAGCAGGCAGATCGTGGCGGGTAGCTTCGACTTCACGGGGCGTCTCCGGGGGGGATGTGAATGCAGGTTACCTGCATCGACCCCCATCGTCACGGGGCGCGTACCGCCAGCGCAACCCGCCGGGCGCGCAAAAAGATCGGGGGACGGCCCGTTGCAGGCCGCCCCCCTGGGTCCACCCCGGGCGAAGGATCAGAACTTCGCGGTGAGGTTCACCTGGTAGCTGCGTCCGGGCAGCGCAAAGAACAGATAATCGCCGTTCGCGTTCGTACCGTTGTCGGCATAGATCGTGTGGCGGTCCGCGAGATTCTGCGCGGTCACGCCGACCTGCAGATCCGCGAGCCCGCTCACCACATTGCCGAAGTCGTAGTTCAGCGCACCGTCGACCGTCACATAGCTCGCGAACGGCACGGTGTTGCCGGTGTCACCATAGCGAGGACCGATGTACTTGGCCATCAACGAGCCCTGCAAGGCCGCCTGGTGATAGATCACGCCGAGCGCCGCCGTCTTGTCCGGCGTGTTCGGCACCCAGGTGTTCTCCAGGGTCGCCGTGGCCTGACGCACCAGCTTGGCGCTGTTCACCGACGCGTTCGCATACACGGAAAATCCCAAGCCCAGCTTGACCGTGCCTTCCAGTTCGGCGCCGCGGTAGTTGACGCCGCCGAGATTCTCGAAGAATTTCGCGGCACCCTTGCCGGTGCCGAAGATCTCATTGGTGAAATCGATCTTGTAGACGTCGGCGGATACCGTCACGAGGTCTCCGGCCCAGGTCGTGCCCGCCTGTACGTTGGTCGTGCTCTGCGGCGACACCTGGTTCTTGGTGGGGTCCGCCACATAGAACACGTTCAGATTCGGCGCGAGGAACCCTTGCGCCCACTGCGCGTACACGGACCAGTTCGACAGGATCTTGTAATGCGCGTCGAACGAGGCGAGGTTGCGGGTATAGGTCGTGTCGGTATTGAGTGGCCCGCCGACGGGACCCTGATTGTAGCCGGCATGCAGCACGCGTTCGAAGCTCACGTGTTTCACACCGCCGGTCAGATCCAGCCCCTCGATCGCGTGCCAGACGTACTGTCCGTAATATTCGCGCGTGAACAGATAGTCGTTCATCAGGCGATCGGCGGAGTTGGACAGCGTCGGCAACTGCCCCGGCGTCCAGCAGCCGCAGGCGCCGTAGAGCGGGTCGAAGGCATTGTTGTTGGTCGCGTCGATCTCGAACTGGGCGCGCGAGTTGGTCTGGTGGTCGAACCACACGCCCGCCTGTACCTCACCGGGGCCGATCTCCTTTGCGAGGCGGAAGAAGTCGCCGACCGACCGGTAGTACATGTGCATCTGCTGGGCGGGCACGTTGTTTGGTCCGTAAATCGTGCCGTTCGGGATGCCGCCGGGCAGGATGCTGCCATCCGGCGCCTGGCCCATCGGATCCTCGCCGTTCCAGCCATCGTGGAAGTAGCCGTAGGTATACGCCTTGTTGTCGAGAGTCCAGCCCGCATAGTGCGAGTTCACACCCAGGTATTCGTAGTCGGTCGTGATCTTGTCGAGGTTGTACTGATAGTACGACTGGCTGTTCGGGTTCGTGTTGTAGCCGGCGTTCGGACCATCGGCCTGAATCTGCGCAAGCGTTGCGCCGAACGGCGGATTCTGATGGACCTTGTTGAGGTTCGACACGAAGCTCAGGGTGGTGAATTCGTTGATCGGCTGCAGGAACTTCAAGAACACGTCGTTGCGGTCGATCTTCGCGTTTTGAATGTAGCCGTTCGACGAGAGGGTCTTGGCGCTGAAGAACGCGCTCGCGCCGTTCCAGCGGTCGATGGTGCCCGTGTCATAGCGGAAGCCGATGACCTTCGTCTTGAAGCTGCCATAGGACGCCCACGCGGTCGCGCCCTGATCTTTGTGCGGATTGTCGGACTCGACGTAGACCGTGCCGCCGAAGGTCGCATCGCCCAAGGTGGCGGCATTGCCGGGACCGCGGTCGACGATCACGTTGCCGATGTCTTGCGGCATGAAGTAGCTGGTTGAGTGGTGCGTGAAGTCGTTCGAGTCGCCCCAGGGAATGCCGTCGAAGGTCACGTTGAACTGGCCGTCCTGGAAGCCGCGGATCGACGTGCCGAGGTTCTCGGCGAGGCCGGGACCGTTCGGATCGACCGTGGACACGCTCGGCGTGAACTTGATGATGTCGGTGTAATTCGACGCCGGCGAATCATTCAACTGGATGTACACCTTGTTCACGATCGATTGTGGCTGCGTCGCGACAAGCGAGCCCTGGGACGGGAGATCCTGCGGCCCGCTGAGCAGCTGCGCGGTGACCAGCACCGGATCGAGCATGCGTCCCGCCGACGTGTCTTCGCTCGAATCAGCGTTCGCAAGGCAGGTGGAGGCCACCAACGAACCGCCAATTAACGCGTTAAAAAACATTAACTTACGAGAGTGCCTGGGACCAGTCATGGGAAAGCCTTTGCTCGTGATGAGCGGGTGACACGCCTGCGGCGCTGGGAGCGAGCGCATGGTGCGACGCGAACATGACACTTTCTTTACAGTAATGTTTCGCTTGGATGAACTGATGCATACCGACGACAGCGGCACGCACGTAGGCTCGTCGGCCATGAATGCCGGTCGTTTGGGCCGGTGCGGTCAGCCGCCGTGCCGGTCAGTCACGATCCGGCGCACCGGGCGGAAAGAGGTGCCGGTACGGCCGTGCCTCCTCCACCGTGCGCGCGACGGAAGGCCGGCCCAGCAGACGGGTCCGGTAGCCGCGCGCCCGTGAAAATCCCTCACCGATGGGATGGACCCAGTCGGCGTAGAAAAGTGCCGGGGCGGCGGCGCAGTCCGCGAGCGAGAAACTCCCGCCGGCCGCCCACGCGGCGGATCCGAGCGCGTTTTCCAGCCAGCCATAGGCAACATCCAGCAACGACAGGGCCTCGCGGACGCCTGCCGGGTCGCGGTCGCCCGGGGTCCGTAGGTGATCCGCGACCACCTTCTGCATCGGCGTCATGACGTAGTTGTCGAAGAATCGATCCAGGAAGCGCACCCGGAGCGCCGCGTCGGCGTCGTCCGGTATGAGTTGCGCGCCGCCCGGGTGATGACGCATCAAGTGTTCGACGATGATGCTGGATTCGATGACCACGGCATCGCCATCCTTCAAGACGGGAAATTTCCTGAGCGGCCAGAGCGACTCAAGCTCTGCGGACGCCCCCGGCTCATCTAGCTTCCGATAATGGAACGGCGTGGCGTTTTCGCGCAGCGCGATCAATGCCTTCCAGGAATAGGCCGATAATGGATGGGCGTACAGCGTCAACGACATGTCGGTGCTCTCCTCCGGCTAGGGCGTCAACACGGCCGCCCCTTCGAAGCGGCCGGCCCGCAGGTCGGCGAGCGCCCGATTGGCCTCGCGCAAGGGATAGCGGGTGGTCCGGGTCACGATGCCGATCTGCGGCGCCAGCCGCAGGAAGTCGATGCCGTCCTGGCGCGTGAGGTTGGCCACCGACAGCAATTCGCGTTCCTCCCAGAGGAGCCGATACGGAAAGCTCGGGATGTCGCTCATGTGGATGCCGGCGCACACCACGCGGCCCCCCTTGCGCACGGCCTCGAGCGCACGCGGCACCAACTCGCCGACTGCGGCAAAAATGATCGCGGCATCGAGCGGCTCCGGCGGCGCCTCGTTCGAATCCCCGGCCCAGACGGCGCCCAACTCCAGCGCAAACCGCTTTCCCGGCGAATCCCCCGGGCGTACGAACGCGAACACCGACCGACCCTGCCATCGGGCGACCTGCGCAACGATGTGCGCGGCGGCGCCGAAACCGTACAGCCCCAACCGCCTGGCATCACCGGCGATGCCGAGGGATCGCCAGCCGATCAGGCCCGCGCAGAGCAGCGGCGCCAGCGACTCATCGGTGCCCGCCTCGCCCAGCGGGAAGGCGAAGCGGGCATCCGCGATGACGCTCGTTGCGTAGCCTCCGTCTCGGGTGTAGCCGGTGAACAGCGGTCGATCGCACAAATTCTCGCGATTCATCAGACAATAAGCACAGGCGCCGCAGGTATGGCCCAACCAGGGAATGCCGACCCGCTCACCCGTCGAGAGTCCCGAGACGCCCGCACCGAGGGCATCGATGCGGCCGACGATCTCGTGGCCGGGGACGATGGGATGGGGAATGTCGGGCAGTTCGCCGTCGAGGACGTGAAGATCCGTGCGGCACACCCCGCAGGCGAGCACCGTCGCCCGGATCTCCCCGGGTCCCGGTTGCCGGTCGGGGAATTCCGTCCATTGCAGAGGCCCCGCGGACTTCTCGAGCACCATTGCGTGCATACACCTACCTCCCAGGGATGGCCGCCGCCGCGGCAGGCGCGTAGCCGTCGGTCAGCGTCTGCAAAAACGCCACGATGTCCAAGGCGTCGCGGTCGCTGAAGGCGGGCCCATCGCCGCCCTGCCGGTCGAAGGGGGGCCGTCGATCAAGGTTACTCCGATATTCCGGCGGCAGATCGTCATAGGGCCGCAGGTCGCCGCCGGCGTCGCGCGAATACCAAGCAGCGGGCCTCGCATCGCGCTGCGCGTAGAAGCGCACCACGTCCCCCAGTCGATGCATCGCTCCATTGTGAAAGAACACGCCGCGCAACGCCACGTTGCGCAAGGTCGGCGTGCGGAACATTCCGCAGTACTCCCGCCTCCCGGCCAGATCCTCACGCAGCGGCCCGCACAGTCCCAGGTCGTGGTAGGCGGGATCCGCGTTGGCAGGAATCCGCGGATTGCGCGGCGCGCCGACGGCCGCATAGCCGTGGTCGGTGAATTGCGGCAGCGCGCCGTGGCGCATGGCGCTCAGATGACAGCGCGCGCAGTTGCCCCTGGCCGGATCGTTGAATGCCGCGAGCCCCCGGGATTCCGCCGCCGTGAGTGTCGCCTCGTGCCGCAGCCAGGCGTCGTACTTGCTGCTGTAGGGATAGAAATCCCGGGGATCCTGTTGATAGGCCTCCAGCGCCATGAGCACCGCCCTGAACGCCGATGCCGGGTCGTCGAAGACATGTTCGCCGAAGGTGTCGCGGAATTGGCGCCCATACGGGGCGCGTGCCACGGCGGCGACCACTGCTTCCGAGTTGGTGTTGGCCATCTCGTCGGGCGAGAACAACGGCATACGCGCCTGATCGTGGGCCGACTGGGCCCGACCGTCCCAGGTCCGGCCGCCCGCGGGACCCTGGTCGATGCCGTCATCGCCGTCGTCGTCGAAATAATGCTCGGTGAACGGCGGCGTGTCCTGGGCGTACATCAGGGACGGCACCGCGCGCACCCCCGGCCGGCGCCCGTCGGCGCCGCCGAACTGCACCGGCTCGCCGTTCGGCGGGCCGAAGGCATGCGCCGGACTGTGGCACGTGGCGCAGGCCAACTTCCCGGAGGCCGATAGAGCGGGGTCGGAAAAGAGCGCGCGCCCCAGTTCAGTCAGCGCGGGCACCGACGGGATCTTCTCGAAGCGGTTCGCATAGAAGGCGGTGTCGGCGGGGGGCATTTCGAGATGGATGACCCGGCCCCGGAAGAGGCGGGTCACCTCGGCCCGGTAGACCGCCAGGTCGGGGGAGAAGCGGGTTTCGTAGGCGGTCGCAAGGG
>JBBIKV010000004.1:0-43819 GCA_037445285.1 Nevskiaceae bacterium
CGAGCCGCACCATTCGGCTCCCCCTCCAGCCCCTGCAGCCGGGGCGGGACCGTCTATGGCGGTATGCGAGCGTATCGCGCGTCAATGAGGCGGCGGCAATTCCGGTAGTGCCCCGACACCGTACCAACTGCCGTCAACGGAAGCCCGGAACCGACCCCTCGGAGGCGGCTAGTCGCGTCGCGTCCTGGCGTCGTAATTTGCGAGTGTGCAGAAAATCCTCAATCTGAAGCGCCGCATCGGCCAGCGGGTAGCCGAGGGCGGCGCATGCCCAGACAACCTGCGTGTCGCCATCGGGAGAGGCGCCGAGTCCCGTCACACCTTCAAATACGCGGACTTCCAAAAAGGTAAGTGCCATGGCCACACTACGAGTCATCCACTGACGGTGCTGCTCGAGGCGTCGGGCGCGATTCACCCTAAGGCCTTCGCCGTGGCGAACATCCACAAGCTCACCAGTACGCCCGTTGCGAGCGTAAAAGAGAACGTGTATCCGATCGACTTGTCGAGCTGCGCAAGGTAAACGCCGAATGGACCGGCGACGAACACGGCGCCTATGTAGACACGCCCGCAAACACGGTGAAGTGTCAGAAAACGCCCTCGCAACCCATCGCTAAACTGCATGAAAATCAGCAAAAGCGTCACCGCTCCAAACATGCCGTGTACGAGCAGCCGCCACCCCAAGTCGTGGTAGTGCGGCCATGAGTCATCCGAGGGATCAATAAGGAAGTGTTCGTTGTGATAAAGCACTTACGCGAACATCAGCCAGATGACCGCAAAAACGACGTGTTTGGGACGAACGAACGGCGCGGATCGGACTCTCGCCTGGGGAACGGTGGGCATTAGCCGGGTTCCTTACGGATTGCGCAGCGGCATCGATCCGATACTAGGATCAAACGCGAAGTCAAGCAATCCCAATTTGTGGTGTGCGCCCTGGAAAAGCCCAGGCATTGACCGGATTGGACGTCAGAGGCCCGTGTGCGCGCGATGGACGCCGCTGGACGATTGCCTATGCCCCGGCTTGATCACGCAGAACATGACCCAACGCTGCCGGTTCCCCCCGAGGCAGGAACCAGATCCTTCGAATCGATGCCAGTGGCGACAAGTTTGCGCATCTCATTGCGCCCGTCGGGTGCCCTCTTCGTTCCGACGACGGGCGCGGATGACCTGTAACTTTATGTTTTAATGAGAACTTTACTCACGCCGTCGGACGCCGGCCGACGGGTCGGGACGTCCGCGGATGCAGGGTTGGTGGGCCCGCTCGGACTCGAACCGAGGACCAAGGGATTATGAGTCCCCTGCTCTAACCAACTGAGCTACAGGCCCGACGCCGTGCATCCTATCATCCGGGGGGTGCGGTATCGTACCGCGGCCATGAACCGTCCACCGCTGCCCCCGCTGCCGATCAATGACGCACTGCCCGAGCTGCTCGGCCGGCTGATGGATCACACCCGGGTGGTGCTCGAGGCGCCGCCCGGAGCGGGCAAGAGCACCGTCGTACCCCTGGCGCTGCTGGATTGTTCCTGGCGGACGAACCGGAAGATACTCATGCTCGAGCCGCGTCGACTGGCCGCCCGGGCGGTCGCGAATCGCATGGCGCAATTGCTGGGCGAACCCGTCGGCGCCACCGTCGGCTACCGCACTCGCCTCGACACCCGCGTCGGCCGGGGCACGGTCATCGAAGTGGTCACCGAAGGCATCCTCACCCGCATGCTGCAGGACAACCCCGAACTGCCGGGCGTCGCCATCGTGATATTCGACGAGTTCCATGAGCGCAGCCTCAACGCCGATCTGGGACTCGCCCTCAGCCTCGAGAGCCAACAGACCCTGCGTGAGGATCTGCGGCTGCTCATCATGTCGGCGACCCTGCAGCTCCAACCTTTGGTCAGGCTCCTGGACGGGGCCCCCGTCGTCACCGCCAAGGGCCGCAGCTTCGACGTGACGACCCACTACGTACCGCGCCGCCCCGATATCCACGTCGAACTGCAGCTGGCGCAGATCGTGCGCCGGGCGCTCGCCGAGCACGACGGCGACGTCCTGTGCTTTCTCCCGGGAGCGGCGGAAATTACCCGGGTGCAGCGGAATCTCGAGGCCGCCGGCCTCGACTCCGCCGTGCGGGTGCTGCCGCTCTACGGAGAATTGACCGGCGCCGCGCAGGATGCGGCGCTCGCGCCGGCCCCTTCTGGACAGCGCAAGGTCGTGATCGCGACGACCATCGCCGAGACCAGCCTCACGATCGAAGGAATTCGGATCGTCGTCGACTCCGGTTTGCGGCGCTACGCCGAATTCGACCCGGCTACCGGGATGAGTCGGCTCGTGACCGGAAAGATTTCCCAAGCGGCGGCGGACCAGCGACGTGGGCGCGCTGGACGTATAAGTGAGGGTATATGCTTTCGGATGTGGTCCGAGGGAACCCATTCCGCATTGGCGGCGCAAACAGCCCCTGAAATTGCGCACGCAGACCTGGCGCCCCTGGCGCTGGAACTGAGCTGCTGGGGAGCCGCCGATGCCGCCAGTCTCCGCTGGCTGGATCCACCGCCGCCGGCGCCCCTGGCCCAGGCGCGGGAGCTGCTGCGCCGGCTCGAGGCCATCGACGCGGCAGGCCGCATCACGGCGCACGGACGGACGCTCGCCCGGGTGGGGACCCACCCGCGCCTGGCCCACATGCTGGTGCGATCCGCGGCCCTCGGCGCGGCGCGCACCGCCTGCGACTTGGCCGCCATTCTGAGCGAGCGCGACATTCTGCGCGCCGCGGTCGGCGCGCGGGACGTCGACCTACGCCTGCGCATCGACGCCCTGCGCGGCGGGACGCGCTCGCTTCCGGCGGGGCTCAGCGTCGATCCGCGCGCCGCATCCCAGGCGGCGCGCAATTCGGGACAGTGGCAGCGCGAGTTCTCGCGCGGTCAACCCGACCGCGTGGACCCGCATTCGGCGACCGGCCGGTTGCTGGCCATGGCCTATCCAGACCGGATCGGGCGCGCACGCGGCGACGGCGGCCGCTACGTCCTGGCGAATGGCCGCGGCGCGCGGTTCGCCGAACCGCAGGCCCTCTCGAAATCAGAGTTCATCGTGGCGGCGGAACTCGACGGCGCCGAGCGCGAGTCGCGGATTTTTCTCGCCGCGCCCGTGAGCCTGGAGGACATCGAGACGCTGTTCGCGGCCCACCTCGTGGAGACCGCGGAAATCTCCTGGGACGATCGGGCGCAGGCGGTGCGGGCCCGCAGCGAACGGCGCCTCGGAGAACTGGTGCTCGCCGGGAGCGATCTGCGCAATCCCGATCCGGAGGCCGTGCTCGCCGCCGCCCTGAGGGGTCTGCGGCAACTGGGAATGTCGGCCCTGCCCTGGACTCCCGAACTCGATCTATGGCGCGCGCGGGTGGGGCTGATGCGCCGCTTCGCAGTGCCCTCGCCCGATCCGTGGCCGGACTTGGGCGACGCTGCCCTGCTCGAGACTCTCGCGGAATGGGCACCGCCCTGGATGGCGGGGTTCACCCGCCGGGAGCATTTTTCCCGGATGGATCTCGGCAATGCCCTGCGCTCCCGACTGACCTACGCGCAAAATGCCATTTTGGAGCGCGAAGCTCCCACCCATTTCACCGTGCCGAGCGGTTCGCGCATCCCCATCGATTACCTCGACGGCGACACGCCGACGATTTCGGTCCGGCTGCAGGAGGTGTTCGGGTTGCACGAGACCCCCAGCGTGGCGGCCGGAAGGCTGCCGTTGCTGCTGAAATTGCTGTCGCCGGCGCACAGGCCGGTGCAGATCACCCGCGACCTGGTGAGTTTCTGGGAACGTGGCTACCATGAAGTCAAGAAGGACCTGAAGGGCCGCTATCCGAGGCATTATTGGCCCGAGGACCCGTACACCGCCGAACCGACGCGGCGCCGGCGTCCGCGCCCGGCGTAGACGTCGCGGTCCGGATGAATCCGGACGGGCGGCGCCCACGAAAGGAAAGTAATCCCATGCCAGCCAAAACCACCCTCACGGTCCTCTTCGCCCTGATATTGATCTCGATGATCGCCTGCACCGGCTTTGCGAGCTGGCGGCAGTCGATGTTCGACTGGGGCGGCCTCACCAGCGGCCCGGACCGCTATTGGACCATCGCCACGCTGTTCGATGCCTACTTCGGCTTCCTGACGTTCTACTTGTGGGTGCACTACAAGGAGCGCCGCTGGGCCGCGCGAGCCGCCTGGTTCATCGCCATCATGACGCTCGGCAACATGGCCATGGCGACCTACGCCCTCATCCAGCTCACCCGGTTGCGCGACGGCGAGCCGGCCTCGGCGATTCTCACCACCAGGAACGGTTGAGACGAGCATGGCCGGGTGGTTCAGGCGACGCATCGTCGATCCCCTGCTCCTGTTGCTGAAGCAGGGCATGGCCCCCGATCGGCTGGCCCTCTGCATCGCCATCGGCATCGTGGTCGGCAACATTCCGATTCTCGGGGTGTCGACCATCCTGTGCACGGTCATCGCGTTGGCGTTTCGCCTGAACTTGCCGGCGATGCAACTCGCGCAGGCGGCAATGGCCCCCACGCAGGTGCTGCTAATCGTGCCGTTCGTCCGGCTGGGCGAGTCCATCCTGCGCGCTCCGCATCAGGCGATCTCGGTCAAGGAGGGTCTGGCGCTGGTCGCGCAGGGCATTCCGCACGCGGTGGTGATGCTCTGGAGCGCCATCCTGCACGCCGGCCTTGCCTGGATCCTGGTCGCACCGTGGGTCACTTTCATCCTCTATCGAGGCCTGACCCGGGTATTCACCCAGGTGGCACTCAAGCTCAAACCCATCGCATGACAGAAGGCAAGCACCCCATGGACACCACCGCTGCGGACCCGATGCCCACCTCGTTGTCGATGAGGCTGCTCGAACTGGATCTGCTGCCTGACTTTCTGGTGCGCTTCGGCATCCGGCGGCTGCTGAAGGCGCGCCTCGCCGGGGAGGATCGCGGCAGCTCGGAGTCGCAGCAGCGGCACCTGATGCAATTGATCGCCCGGCTCAAGGCCGGACCGATCGCCATCCATACGGACGAGGCGAATCTGCAGCACTATGAGCTGCCCTGCGGCTTCTTCGAGCGCGTGCTCGGCACGCACCTGAAGTATTCATCCGGCTATTACCGCGATTTTCGCGAGACCCTGGACCAGGGCGAGGCCGCGATGCTCGCCCTGACCGCGGAGCGCGCGCGCCTGCGGGACGGGGATCGGATTTTGGAGCTGGGCTGCGGCTGGGGATCGCTGTCGCTGTGGATGGCGGCCCAGTATCCGAATTCGGCCATCACCGTCGTCTCCAATTCCCGGACGCAGAAGCAATTCATCGATGCGCGCGCGCGGGAGCGCGGCCTCTGCAACCTCGAGGTCGTGACCTGCGACGTGAACCAATTGTCCTTCCCGGCGGGCGTGTCGTTCGACCGCATCGTGTCGGTCGAAATGTTCGAGCACATGCGCAATTACGCGACCCTGATGCGGAGGATATCCGAGTGGCTGCGCCCGGGCGGCACGCTGTTCGTGCACATCTTCACGCACAAGAGCTGCGCGTATCCGTTCGAGGTACGCGACGCCAGCGATTGGATGGCGAAGTATTTCTTCACCGGCGGCATCATGCCGAGCGACGATCTGCTCTTGTATTTCCAGGAAGATCTGCGAATTCTCGACCATTGGCAGGTCGACGGCCGGCATTACAGCCGCACCGCCGAACAATGGCTGCAGAACATGGATCGGCGGCGCGGCGAGATCGAACCGATTCTCGCCGAGACTTACGGTGCCGCGGACATGCGCCGCTGGTGGGTGTATTGGCGGGTCTTCTTCATGGCGTGCGCCGAGCTATGGGGCTACGCACACGGGAGGGAGTGGATGGTTTCTCATTACCTTTTCGCCAAGCCGCACGATCAGGCGCCGCACCCATGATCGCAGCGATCCCGTTCGATTTGCAGCGTCGCGTGATCGATGCGGAACCGCTTCTTGAGAAACGGCGTTAGGGAGCCCAGCAGGGCATCCTCCGCATCCCGATCCGGCACCACCAGGTGCGCCGTGAGCGCAACGCTCGTCGTGGACAGGGCCCAAATGTGCAGGTCGTGCACGTCGGTGACTCCCCGCTGACCCGCGAGAAAGGACATGACCGCGCTCGAATTGACGCCCGAGGGCACGCCGTCCAAGGACAGGTGCACGGAGTCGCGCAATAAGCCCCAGGTGCTGACCAGGATCACGGCGACGATCAGCAGACTGACCACGGGATCCAACCAACTCCAGTGGGTCCACAGGATCAATCCACCCGAGATCAGGACGCCGGCGGATACCGCGGCATCGCCCAGCATGTGGATGAAGGCACTTCTGCGGCTCAAATCATCGTGGCTGCCGCCATGCAACAGCCAGGCGCTGACGCCGTTCAACACGATCCCGATGGCGGCAACGCCCATCACGGTGGCTCCGGCCACCGAGGGCGGAGCCGCGAGGCGGCCAACCGCCTCCCAGGCGATGGCCCCGCAGGCCACCAAGAGCAGCACCGCATTGGTCAACGCAGCGAGCACCGACGAACGCCCCAATCCATAGGTAAATCTTCCGCCCGGCGGCCGGCGCGCCAGCCAGATCGCGGTCCACGCGCAAACCAACCCCAGGACATCCCCGAGGTTATGCCCGGCATCGGCGATCAAGGCGACCGAATTCGACAAAAAGCCGAAAAAACCCTCGATGCCGACGAAAATCAGATTGAGGGCCACCGCCACACCCATGCGGGCGTTGATCCCGTCTTCGGTCAGGGCATGGGAATGCCCATGATGGCCGTGGCCATCGTCATGTGCGTCGGCGCGTTCACCATGCTCGTGATCGTGCACATGGTCGTGCTCGTGCTCGTGCTCGTGAGCATGGTCGTCATGCGAGGACGGGGGAATCTGCGGGCCTTTAGTTTCCATGCGCTTGTCGATCCTTCAACTGGTCGAACGTCTGCAGGCGCCACAGCTGCGGAAACAGCACGCGCGCCCAGATTCCCGTCACCACCAAGGTCAATACCCCCCCCAACACGATTGCCGGCACCAGCCCGATCCAAGCCGCCGAGAACCCCGATTCGAATTCGCCCAGCTCATTCGACGCTCCGATGAAAACGGAGTTCACGGCGCTCACCCGTCCGCGGATCTCGTCCGGTGTCTGCAACTGCACGAGCAACATTCGAATGAACACGCTCACCATATCGCCTGCGCCCAACAGCATCAAAGCCACCATGGCCACCCCAAAGCGCTGGGTCAACCCGAATACCACCGTCGACACCCCGAACAGGGCGACGCCGGCGAACATATAAAGCCCGATCCGGCGGCTGATGGGCCTGAAGGCAAGCCACAGAGCGCAGGCACCGGCGCCGATCCCGGGAGCGGCCCGAAGATACCCGAACACGTCGGGTCCCGCGTGCAGCACATCCTGGGTAAACGCCGGCAGCAAGGCAGTCGCTCCGCCGAACAATACCGCAAAAAGATCCAGTGAAATGGCGCCCAGTACCGTTTTTCGCCCCCAAACGAAGCGCAGGCCTTGGAGGAGGCTGTCGAACGAGACCGCCACGCGGTCGACCGTGGGCACACGCCGCGGCACCAGCAGGATCATGACGAGCGAAGCGGTCAACATGACGGCCGCCACCCCGTACACCCATTGCGCGCCGCGATTCACGCCGCTCGATGCCTGACCGAACGCGTAGATGATGCCGCCCAGGCTCGGCCCCGCGATGGTGGCGACCTGAAACGACGAGGAACTCAGGGCGACCGCGTTGCCGAGCTGCGCGAGCGGTACGATGTTGGGCACGAACGATTGCGAGGCCGGCGCCAGAAAGGCCCGGGCGATGCCGAGCAGCGCCAAAACGCCGAAGATGGGCAGCGTGCTCGTGCCCGCTCCCACGGCAAACCAAAACAGCAGCAACGTGCAGACCAGAAACGTCCCCAGACACAGGGAGATGATGAGCGCGCGGTCGTGCTGGTCCGCCGCGTGGCCCGCAAACAACGACAGACACAGAAAGGGCAGGAACTGGGACAGGCCGATGAGTCCCAGATCGAGGACGCGCCCGGTGAGGTGGTAGATCTGCCAGCCCACCGCGACAATGAGCATTTGCGCGGCCAAGGACGAGAGCAGCCGGGCCGCGAGATAGAGGGTGAAATCGCGCTGCCGAAGCACCGCGAAGCCGCCCGTCGCCGGTGGGGAACTCAAAGCCCGAGCACACTCAACGACGCATGGTCGTCGGGTCGACGCCCGAGTGACCAGTGGTACTTGCGGTCGCCCTCGACGAGGGGAAGATCGTTGATGCTGGCCAGGCGCACGCGCATCAAGCCGTCGTCGTCGAATTCCCAGTTCTCGTTGCCGTAGCTGCGAAACCACCGGCTGCCGTCGTCGTGCCATTCATAGGCGAAACGGACGGCGATGCGGTTGTCGGACCAGGCCCATAACTCCTTGATCAGCCGGTAATCGAGCTCACGCGCCCATTTGCGGACCAAGAACGCGCGAATGGCATCCCTTCCCTGCAGGAATTCGGTCCGATTGCGCCATCGGCTGTCTTGGGTATAGGCCAACGCCACCCGCTCCGGATCACGGCTGTTCCACGCATCTTCGGCCGTGCGTACCTTTTGGCTCGCGGTCTCACGCGTAAACGGCGGCACGGGAGGACGTTGCATGGGGCGATAAGTTAACACAGTGGATGGGGGCCGCGGTCCGTGGCCGGTCCCGGGGCGGATGCCGCCGCACCGGAATGGGGCGCCCTTCAAGTTCTTCACCCGCGGCCGATAAATACCGCATTGCTATCACATTGCCCTCACGGAAGGAAGATGCCCCATGGACCTCGAACAATCAGTGCACGCGCATGCCGAATGGAAGCTGAAATTCCGCGCCGCCATCTCCAAACAGGAGCAGATGGACGCGCCGACCATCGCCAAGGACAACTGCTGCGAACTGGGAAAGTGGCTGTACGGCGAGGGAAAATCGAGTATGGGCGATCGGCAGGAATTCCGGCGGTCCCTCGAGGCACACCGCGAGTTCCACGTGGAGGCCGGCAAGGTCGCGGCGCTCATCAACGCGAGGAAATACCCGGAAGCCGAAGGGGCGCTCGGCGCCGAATCCCCGTACACGAGTGCCTCGAGCAAGGTGAGCCTCGCCCTGAGGGCGCTCAAAAGAGCGGGGCTCTGATCGACGTGATGCCCGGCGGCGCCGTGAACCTCGTCCGCGCTAGCGGATGGGCGGCACGATCAGCGACTCCGCCTGGCACCCCTGTCGCAGCGCCTCCCTGGAGCATGACCGGGGCTTCAGCTTACGGTCGAAGCACACATGCACCTCGCGTAATCGCGGCGCCCCCTGAGTACTGCAGGTCGCCACGACGGAGTCGGCCGGCAGACGCGGATTCGACTGCAGGAATGCCGCGGTGATGGCGGCCGGCGACTGTTGAACCGGAGTACCGGGATGCGTGAACGACCCGGGCAGCACGAGGCCGATGTAAGCACGGCGCACGAGATCGAAAAAGCCGGCGGGATCCAGTCCGCTGCACGTTCCGTGCGTGGACCACTCGTGAAAGACCAAGCCCCGAGCCGGCATCAGATCGGACATTCCATCGGCGACCTCCCCGGGCAACTCGCGGCCGGCGCAATGCTCCGGCCAGCCATGCTCGTTTTGCGGCCACAGGCCATGCACGATGAACCCGAAACGCCGCGGCCCATGGCACTCGGCGGCGCCGGGCGTCTGCAGGCAGAACGCCGGAGACCATGACAGGGACAATAGATAATAGTCGAACTGCCCGGGGATCGCGTCGGCCGCTCGATGGTGATGACGGGCCGCGGCCGTCTGCCAGGGTCCGAGCGCCGCGAGCACACCGACCATCACCGTTACGAGCAGTCTGGCAACCAAGTCGACCTCCCGCGCTGCTCGTCCACACACCGCATACGAGGAGCGTAAGGGATCGGGACGCGACTGTATACCGAACGGCATCGGCGGCATGGCCTGCTGGGACGGCCTGCAGCCGGGGGAGCTTCCGACAGGACGATCTGTGACCTGGTCGCTGCCACTCTCGGCATGGAACTGGCTAGCATGATTCATGAGGAACGCGGGCCCAAATCCTCACGAAATCTCCCCGCTCCCGCCGCTCGATGCCGATCGAATCCAAAAGGCGGCCGCGCGCCTGGGGCTCATGGGCCGATCGGCCGAGCAGAAATCCCGGATCATGGCTGCGCTATGTGATCCGGCGACACCGGTGGCGGACCTCGCCGCTCTGATCCGCACGGACCCGACCCTCTGCGCTCGCGTGCTGCGCGTCGCCAATTCCGCCTACTATGGCCAGTCGCGCAGGGTCAGATCCATAGAACGCGGTCTCATCATGCTCGGTCGCGACGCCGTGAGGGGAATCGCGGCCGCGGCTTGTCTGCATGGCGCTCTGCCGCGCGGCAACCGGTTTGCGCGCGTCGACACCCTGGAGTTTCTACATCACAGCATCGCCAGCGCCGAAGCCGCCTCGGTTCTCGCCCGTAGCAAGCGTCCCGGTCTCGAATCCGAATCCTGGATCGCGGGATTGCTGCATAATCTCGGCACCATCATCCTCATGCAGCTCGATTGGCCGGGCGCCGGCCTCCTGCTCGACTCCCGTGAGCGCGGCGACACACGCCATATCGCGGCGCTCGAGTCGGAAATCTTGAGTACGGGGCACGAAGCCTGCCTGGCCCTCGTGTTCGAGGCGTGGCACATGCCGGGCGCCGTGATCGCCGCGGCCGGCCATCACCACGATCCCATGGCCGCCCCGATGCCTCATCGCGACCTGGTGACACTGGTCAATCTTGGTGCTTGCATCGCACTCAAGGCCGGCTACACGTTCGCCTTTGAGCCTTGCGGCGTCGACTACGCGGGCGCCGCGATGCACCGGCTGGACCTCGTCCCAGAAGAACTCGATGGGATCGCATCCCTGTTACCCGCTCAGGTTCAGGCACGCATGGCGGCGCTGCTCGACGCCTGACGGTTCGCGGCGATCGATTCCAATAGCCGCGGGGCGGGGACCGGCCGGCCGAAATAATAGCCCTGCGCACACCGGCATCCCATCGATTGGAGGATCGCGATCTGCGACTGTTCCTCGACGCCCTCGGCGACGCTGGTCATGCCGAGATTCTCGACGAGGTCGATGGTCGCATGGATGACAGCCAGAACGTCGGCGCGGGTGGAGAGGTCATTGAGGAACGACCGGTCGATCTTGATGGTATCGAACGGGAAGTCCCGCAGCAGGCCCAACGAGGAAGTGCCGGTCCCAAAGTCGTCCATGGCGAGCTTTACACCCAACTTCTGCAATTCCGCGAACACGGTGCGAGCACCGGACGGATCACGCATGACCTCCCGCTCCGTCACTTCCAACTGCAGGCAGCGGGCCGGCAATTCGAATTCATGCAGAATGGCGCGCAGTTGGTCGATCAATCGCATTCCAAGCGCAAGTTCCGCCCGAGATAGGTTTACGCTGATGGTCGCGAGCGCGAGCCGCGGATCGGAGCACCGCCACGCTGCGAGCGCCGCGCAGGCCTCTCTCTGCGTCCATCGACCCAGCGCGACGATGAGTCCCGACTCTTCGGCGATCGGAATGAACTCCGCCGGCCCGATGTCACCGAGCGTCGGGTGGGTCCAACGGGTCAGCGCCTCGACCGATACGGTGGCCCCGGTCTCCAGATTCACGATTGGCTGATAGACGACCCGCATCTCGGCGGTGCCAATGGCGTGACGCAGGCTGTTTTCAATGGACACATGGCGCTTGAGGCGGCGATGCATCGAATCGTCGAAGACGACGAAACACGCACGGCCCGCACGCTTGGCCTCGAACATCGCCACGTCCGCATTGCGCACGAAATCCTCGGCGGGGCCCATGCACCGGTCGCTCGTGACGACGCCGATACTGGCCGTCGAATGCACTTCCGTGCCGCGAACCGTGTAGGCCGGTTCCAAGGCGATGAGCAGGCGTTCGGCAACCTGGATCGAGTCCTCAGGCGTCCCGAGATCGTTGAGAAGCAGGACGAATTCATCCCCGCCAAAGCGGCTCACGACGTTTTCCGTCCCGTCCTCACCGCCGGCCGCGCGCATTTCGTGTCGGAGACGGTCGGCGATCTGCTTGAGCAGTTCGTCACCTGCGGCATGCCCGAGCGTGTCATTGACCATCTTGAATCGATCGAAATCCAGGAACATCACGCCGAAGAGCCTCTGCCGGCCTGCCGCCACGCGCGTCGCCGCCTCCTCGATGCGCTCCAGAATGAGCATGCGATTCGCAAGTCCCGTCAGCCGGTCGTGGCGCGCCGCGAACTCCATCGCCCGCTCCATCGACACACGCGCCCGAATGTCGCACTCCAGGCGCCCGTTCGCCGCAGCCAACTCGCGATTCGCCTCGTTGAACTTGGCTGCGAGCTCTGCATTTTCCTCGTTCGTCGCGAGGGACCTGACGGTCTGGGAATACAGGTGCCGCATGATGGAGAGCGCCGCCATCGAAAACAGCACGACGAACGCCGAGTACACGCCGTAGAACCTCCCGCCCTTGGCGAGGCAAGCAAGGAACAGCGGAACTTCGGCGAGCAGGATCGAACCCGCCGCGGCCCGCGGATACAGGCTGTTGCGGGCCGCCGAACCCATCACGAACGACACGAGTTGGGTGATGACCAGCATTTGGATCAATCCATCGCCGAAGAACAGCGCGTAAACCGCCGCCGCGCCGGCCAGTCCGCCATTCGCCCAGGTGCCGACCAAGAAGCGCCGCCGCCAGCCGGCCAAATTTGTCGCACCGTCCCGGCCCCGCGCGTAGGCGAAATTCACGCCGGCTCGAAACGCGAGCACGAGCAGGGCGGCTACGCCCCAGGCGATGAAAAACGGCTGTCGGGTGCGCGAATAGGCCAGGGCGGCAACGCTCGCGGGCGCAAGGCCGCCGATGAGCAACACGTCCCATTGATCGAACAAATCGTGCACTAGCCGTGCCTCGATCGCCGCGGACAGAATGGGCTCGGGAGGTCGGGGCGTGCTGTCGGGATCCGGGTAAGGCATCCGGCATCCATCGGCTGAACCGGGGGAATCTTGACCGCAGCGCGCTGCGGGATCGGGAGGTGCCTGTATACTCTTGCCATGTCCAACGAGCTCGGCGCGATGAAGGTTCTGGGACTCATCGGCGGCATGAGCTGGGAATCGACCATTCCCTACTATCGTCAAATCAACGAGACCGTGAAGACCCACCTGGGCGGCCTGCACTCGGCACGCCTGCTTCTCTACAGCGTCGACTTCGTCGAGATCGAGCGCCTCCAGCAGAGCGGCGACTGGGAGGCCGCCGGCCGCCTGCTGGCGCGGATCGCGCAAACCCTCGAAGCCGCGGGAGCGCAAGGCCTGGTGCTGTGCACGAACACCATGCACAAGGTGGCGGGCGCCATCGAGGCGGCGGTCGGCATCCCGCTGCTGCATATCGCCGATCCGACGGCCGACGACATCCACTCGCGGGGCGTGACCACGATCGGTCTGCTCGGCACCCGGTTCACCATGGAACAGGATTTCTACCGGGAGCGGCTGCGCAACCGCCATGGCGTCGCGGTGGTCACGCCGGGAGCGGGCGACCGGGAGTTCCTCCATCGCATCATTTATGACGAGTTGTGCCTGGGGAGACTGCTGCCGGAGTCGCGCGCGACCTGTCGGCGGATCATCGCCGCACTGGTCTCCCGGGGGGCGGGCGGCATCATCCTGGGCTGCACGGAATTGTCGCTGCTCATCGGGCCGCAGGACAGCCCGGTGCCGTTGTTCGACACCACGTCGCTGCACGCGCGCCACGCGGCGGAGTGGTCGCTACGAGACCCGGTGCCGGCCTAGTCACGGGGGCGGATCGGGCCGCCCGGTACCGCTGCCCCCCGGATCGAGGGAATCCGGATCGGTGAGGCCGCGCCGCGCGTGACGGCGGCGGCGCCAATGACGCCGGATTCGCGGCGCGAGCCACTGCCATTCGGGACGCAGCCACAGAGGACTCTGCGGTTCATCGCTCCATTGCGCCGCCACGAGCCCCCGCGCTTCCCTGGCCACCTCGACGACGGCGTGCGGCACATTGCGCCAGGCGGCAATGGACTCCACCGCCTGGTCCAGCGCCGATTGCACGACCGCCTCGACCCCGTTCGATGCCGCGAGCCACCTGGCGGGCTCAGTGACGTCGGCCGGCATCGCGTCGAGCAACAGATGGATCACCGCCTGGGCGGCATGGCTCGGACCCTGTACCTGCAAGGCCCCCACCGGCAGCTGCAGTTCGGTCCTGACCTCCGCAATCAGGATTTGCAGGGCCGCCGCCACATCCAAAGGTTGAATGTCGACGCGTTCGTGCAGTGCCCCCGGAGGCGCGGCGGCCGGCGTACCGGCGGCCGGCTCATCGGCGCCCTGCTGCGGCGCCGGCGTTACGCCCCCGCGGGTCGCGCCGGCATCGGGCAGCGGTGCTTTGGTCACCTCCATGGCAGGTCGGTCAGTGCCCGCTCAGAAAATTTTCCACCAGCGACGCGACCGTCGTGGGTCGTTCGATGTGGAGCATATGCCCCGCGCCGGCGATCCGGGCAATCTGAATGTGCGGAATGATTTTGCGCAATACATCCTCGCGTCCGTCGGCACCCAATTTTGCGAGGTACTCGGACTCGTCGGCCAACAGCATCAGCACGGGTGCCGTGACTTGGCGCCAGCAGGCTTCCGCATCCTCGCGCTGGTAGCGGATCGGATTCACCCAACGGTGGCGTGAATCGCCCAGCAGCCTCACCCGGCCGCCGTCCCGGCCGCTCCAGGCGGCGGCGACGAAGCCGGCCTGCGCCTCGCTGAAACGCGGATAGCGGGCTTGAATGATCGATGTCAGTTGTTCGAGGGAGTCGTAGTCCTTGAGCACGGGGGCGGCCTTGACCTGATCCAACCACTTGCGCAACTGCGCGGGCGCCTCCTCGGAAGTACTGCGCGGCAACCCGAACCCCTCCAGATTGGCCAGGCAACGGACGCGGTCGGGACGCAGACCGGCATACAGGCTGGCGACGTTGCCGCCCATGCTGTGCCCGACCAGACGCACCGCCACGCCGGGCGACAACTGGTCCAGCAAGGCATCGAGATCCGCCAGATAGTCAGGAAACCAGTATCCCTCCTGCGGCCACTCGCTGCGGCCGAAACCCCGCCAGTCCGGAGCGACCAGAGGCCAATCCCGCTCGAACGCATCCACCATGAACTGGAACGTATCGCCGGTATCCTGCCAGCCGTGCAGGAGAAGGACCGCGGGTTCCGAGACGGTGGGGGTGGGCCCCCACCGTGTCAAATGCATGTCGAGTCCGCGCACCCGCACGGTTTCATGCCGCGGCAGCCGCCGCAGTGCGTACGCCGTCACCCGGACGTTCAGCGCAGACTGACGTTGCGGGTCTGCGGGGGGCGATCGTCGCCCTTCGGCGTCACGCCGCCTTTGCCGGGACCCGCCGGGGTCGCGGGGCCCGTTCCCGTGCCGCCGCCCTTGCCGGGCGGCGTCGATCCGGGAGCGCCGGGAGTGCCTCGTGGCGTTTTGCCGGGTGGCGGAGTCTTTGCCATGATGTCGATCCTCGCTGGTTTCCTGAAGAACGCTACCCTAATACACGCAAGCACCGGCGACCCGCAAGGGCGGCCGCGGTTTGCGATTTCCCCGGCCCGCGGTGCATGCTGCGCTCCATGACCGGAGCACGAATCGGAGCGTACCGGCTTCTACGCACCCTGGGCGTCGGGGGCATGGGCGAGGTATTTCTCGCCGAACGCGCGGATGCGCAGTTCGAACAGCAGGTCGCCATCAAGGTCGTGACGGGCGCCAACCTGTCGCGCAGCCTGCAATCGCGCTTGAAGGTCGAAAGACAGATACTGGCGCAACTCGATCATCCGAATATCGCGCGGCTCCTCGACGGCGGCTCGCTGCCCGACGGCACCGCGTACATCGTCATGGAATACGTCGACGGCATTCCCATCGATGCCTACTGCGACGCCAGCCATCTCGATGTCGAGGCGCGGCTCAGGCTGTTTCAAACGGTGTGCGCCGCAGTCCACTACGCCCACCAAAATCTCATCGTGCACCGCGACCTCAAGCCGTCGAACATCCTGGTAACCCAGTCGGGCGTGCCGAAACTGCTCGACTTCGGCATCGCGAAACTGCTGGACGAACGCCAGGCCCTGCAGCACACCGTCGCGGTCACGCACGACAACTTCAGGCTCATGACCCCCGATCATGCAAGCCCGGAACAGGTTCGCGGCCAGTCGATCACGACGGCCAGCGACGTCTACGTCCTCGGCGTTCTGCTCTACAAGCTGCTGGCGGGCACGGGGCCGTTCGTCATCGCCTCGACGCGGCTCATCGACATCGAACGTGCCATCTGCGAGCGGGATCCGATCCCGCCGAGCCAGGCCTTGAGCGCCGCCAAGCAGCCGGACACCCGGTCGATCGCCGCGGCACGCAACACCACCGGGGGCCGGCTGCGGCGTCACCTTTCGGGCGATCTGGACAATATCGTGCTCATGGCGATGCGCAAGGAACCCGAGCGCCGCTACGGCTCCTCGCAGCAGATGGCGCGCGACATCGAGCGCTACCTGAATGGGGAGCCGGTGATCGCCCGCCGGGACACCATCGCGTACCGCTCGACAAAGTTCGTGAGACGCCATTGGCTGCCGGTGGCGACGGCGTGCGCCGTGGTCGTTCTCGTCCTGGCGTTCGCGACGACCACCTATTTGCAGTCGACACGCATCGCGGCGGAACGGGACCGGGCGGCACGCCAAAAGGAGCAGGCCGACTTGCAGCGCGCCCGTGCGGAGGAGATTTCCGGCTTTCTGGTGAACATCTTCAAATTGTCGGATCCCGGAGAGACCCGCGGCAACCGGGTCACGGCGCGCGAACTGCTCGATGCCGCCGCCCGGCGCCTGCAGTCCGCGCTGCAGGACCAACCGGCGACCAAGTCGATGCTGCTGACCACGGTCGGCGAGGTTTACGACAGCCTGGGCCAATACCAGGAAGCGCTGCCTGTCCTGCTCGAATCGCTGGAGCTGCTACCGCAGACGGCCGGCCGCCCGCGCATCGAGACGCTGCTCGAACTGGGCCGCGCGCACATCGGAGCGGGCGATTTGAGCGGCGCGGAGATGCCGCTGCAGCAGGCGCTGCAGCGCTCCCAGCAGGAGTACGGCGCGGCGAACCTGCAGACCGGTCAGGCGCTGCGGGTGCTGGGACAACTGCGGCAGGCCCAGGGCCGGTTCGGCGATGCCAAGGAGCTGTATCGACGCAGCCTGGAAACACTCGAGGCCGCCCAGGCGCCGGCGACCGACGTCTCCGCGCTGCTCGACGATCTCGCACAGGTCTACGCCAGGGACCAGCAATGGGGACTCGCCAAGCAAACCTACGAGAGGGCGCTGGCGGTCGACCGCCGCATCCTGGGCGAGGACCACCCCAGCGTTGCGATGCACCTGCACAACCTGGCGGTGGCCGAGCAGAATCTCGGCGAACTGCAGGCGGCGGAAACACTCTACCGCGAAGCCATCCGGCGCAAGGAACGCGCCTACGGCTCGGACGATGCGCAGACCGCGGCGGCCAAGGGCAACTACGGGTCGCTGCTCGAGCGCGAAGGCCGTCTGGCGGAGGCCGAGCCGCTGCTGCGCAGCGCGCTTTCCCTGACTCTCGCCCAGTATGGTCCGGATCATTTCAACACGGCATACGCGCGCGTGAGCCTCGGCATGTTGCTGCACGACAAGGGCGATTTGGACGGGGCTGAGAGCCAATATCGCCAGGCGCTCGCCAATTACGACCGATCGTTGCCTCCCGATCATCAATGGCGGGCATCCGCGCTGATGCACTTCGCGCGCCTACTGACCGATCGCAACCGCGCCGCCGAAGCGCTCCCCCTCAGCGAGGAGTCGTTGAAGATATGGGTGGCGACCTCCCCGGCCGGCAGCCCATCGACGGCACAGGCGCACAGCATCCACGCCTATGCGCTGGCGCGCCTGGGAAGACAGCGGGAGGCGGCCGACGAACTCGCGCTGGCGGTTCGAACCCTGGCGAAGGCCCGCGGGCCCGACGACCCGGCGGTGCGCCGCGCGGAGGGCTGGCTGAAGAATCTGCGCGCGGACTCCCGGCAAACCGCCCGGGTGTCGCAGGTGCCGGCCGCCTACCCCCCCAAGAAAATCTTGTAGGCGGGATTGGCGGTCTCTTCGACGTAGTCGAAATGCAGGTCGTTCAGGTGCAGGACGAAGTCCGCGTGCGTTTCGGGTGGGACTTGGATGCCGGCCAGGACGCGGCCGTAGTCCGAACCATGATTTCGATAATGGAACAGACTGATGTTCCATCCGGAGCCGATCGCCTGCAGGAACCTGAGCAACGCCCCCGGGCGTTCGGGAAACTCGAAACGAAACAACCGCTCGTGGGCGAGTCCCCGGGCCTGGCCGCCCACCATGTGGCGCACGTGCAGCTTCGCCATTTCGTTGTCGGTCATGTCGTGGACCGCAAAGCCGGCGTCGGCGATGCCCCTGACCAGCGCATCCCTCTCGGGCCGGCCCTGCGTGAGCGCGACGCCCACGAAAACCTGGGCGGCGGGCAGCTCCGCATACCGATAATTGAATTCGGTGACGCTGCGCCTGCCGAGATGTTCGCAAAACCTGAGGAATGATCCGGGCTCCTCCGGAATCTGGACCGCCAGCAGGGCTTCGCGCTGCGCACCGATGTCGGCGCGTTCGGCCACGTAGCGCAACCGGTCGAAATTCATGTTGGCGCCGCCGTTGATCGCGACGAACGAGCGCTCGGCGCATCGTTCCCGAGCCACATATTTCTTGATGCCGGCCACCGCCAGGGCCCCGGAAGGTTCCGCGATGGATCGGGTGTCCTCGAAAATATCCTGGATCGCCGCGCAGATCTGATCCGTGGTGACCAGGATGATTTCATCGACGTACTGGCGCGCCAGCCGGAAGGTCTCCTCCCCGACCCGCCGCACGGCCACCCCGTCGGCGAATCCGCCCACGCGGTCGAGCGTGACGCGCCTGCCCGCGCGCAGCGACTCATACATTCCCGCGGAATCCTCGGGCTCGACGCCGATGATCTTGATCCGCGGGTACAGCGATTTCGCATAGGCGGCGATGCCGGAGACGAGGCCGCCGCCGCCGATCGGCACGAAAATCGCGTCGATGTCGTCGCCGTGCTGCTGGCGCAGGATCTCCATGGCGATCGTGCCCTGCCCCGCGATGACGTCCGGATCGTCGAACGGATGCACGAACGCCAGGCCGCGCTCACGGGCGAGACCGACCGCATGCTCGTATGCGCCGTCGTAATCGTCCCCGTGGAGCACGATTTCACCGCCCAGGTCGGCCACCGCGCGCACCTTGATCTCGGGCGTCGTCATCGGCATGACGATGACCGCAGGGATGCCGCGCGAGCGCGCCGCGAGCGCCACGCCCTGTGCGTGATTGCCCGCGGAGGCGCAAATCACGCCGCGTTGTGCCACGGTCGGCGAGAGCTGCGCAATTTTGTTGTAGGCGCCGCGGATCTTGAACGAAAACACCGGCTGAAGGTCCTCACGTTTGAACAGCACCCGGTTGTTCAGGCGGCGCGACAGCCGCGGCGCGGGCTCCAAGGGCGTCTCGATGGCGACATCGTAGACTTTGGCTTTGAGGATTTTTTCGACGTAGTTTTCTTGCATGAGAGGCTTTTGTTGTGGCCGCCTACATTAGCGCATGCGGCGCCGCAACGGTACGGCCGTCGATTTCTGTGAGACCGTCCACACCGGCGGCGCCGAAATGCGGCGCAATTCCGTGAATTCGGTAACATGTAAGCCATGAGTGACTTCAGATATTGGGTCTTGGCCCTGCTGCTTGCCCCGACGGCGGCGTTTCCCCTGGCGGGAGGCGTCGCGTCCACCGACAACGTCCAGGCCCGTCTGGTCAGCGAAACCGACTCCGTGGCCCCGGGCCAGTCGGTTTGGATGGCTCTCGATCTCACCATTCGAGACGGCTGGCACACATATTGGCGCAACCCCGGGGACTCGGGACAGGCGACCACCCTGAGCTGGAATCTGCCGCCTGGATTTTCCGCGGGCGACATCGTCTGGACGGCGCCGCATCGCTTCGACGTGCCGCCGCTCGTCAATTACGGGTACGCGAAGCATGCCGTGCACCTGGTTCGAGTCACTGCGCCGGCCGCCGCCAAAGTGGGCTCCACCGCCGCATTGAAGGCGAAGGCGAGCTGGCTCGTGTGCTCGGACGTCTGCATACCCGAGGACGCCGCCCTCGAGGTGGCGCTGCCCGTGACGGCCGCCGCCGGCCGCGTCGATCCGGATGCGGCGGCGCTCTTCGCCGGTGCGCGCAGCGAGCTGCCGAGCCGGGAGCCCGCGCCGACCAGCGCCCGCGTGCAAAACGGGCAACTCACGATCACGTTGGGAGCCCCCTGGGGTGCGACGCTCTCGCAGATCAAGTCACTCGCGTTCTTTCCCTATGCCGAAGGCAGCATCGAGTACGCCGCCCCGCAGACCCTCACCCGCTCGGCGGACGCCCTGACGCTCGCCGTCAAGGTCGGCTACCAGCCCCCTGCGGCCGGGACTGTCCGTGGGGTGCTGATGGTCACCGAACGAGCCGGCGACGGGGTGTCGACGGTCCCCATCGAGATCGACGCACATCTCGCCGTAGCGGCGGCCACCGCTTCATCGCCTCGCGCCCGGGCGCCGGAAGCCGAGCCGCCGCTGACACTTCCGTCGCTGCTGTTTCTCGCGATTCTCGGCGGCCTGATCCTGAATTTGATGCCCTGCGTATTCCCCGTGCTCTCGATCAAGGCCATCGGGCTCGTCGAGCAGGCGAGGAAGCACCCGGCCGCCGTGCGCACCAAGGGGTTGGTGTTTGCCGCCGGCGTCATCAGCTCCATGCTCGGTCTCGCGACCGTGCTGCTGGCGCTGCGCGCCGGGGGCGAGCAAATCGGATGGGGGTTTCAGCTGCAGTCGCCGCTGTTCGTGACGCTGATGATCTATCTGCTGCTCGCCGTGGGCTTGAATCTCTCCGGCGTGTTCGAGGTGGGCGGCGGACTCGCCGGCGTCGGTGACGGACTCACACAGGGCGACAGCTATCGCGCATCGTTCTTCACGGGCGTGCTGACCACGCTCGTGGCGACGCCGTGCACCGCGCCGTTCATGGCGGCTGCGGTCGGAGCCGCGCTCACGCAATCGGCCGGCATCGCCTTGAGCATCTTCGCCGCGCTCGGTCTGGGTCTGGCGTTGCCCTATTTGCTGCTGTCGTTCGCTCCGTGGACGCGCCGCCTGTTGCCGAAGCCCGGTGCCTGGATGGACACCCTCAAGCAGGTCTTCGCGTTTCCGATCTATGCATCCGCCGCCTGGCTGCTGTGGGTGTTGGCGCAGCAGACCTCCTCCTTGGGCCTGGGTGCGGCGCTGGCCGGCGCGGTCCTCGTCGCCCTGGCTGGATGGGCCTATCAAAAGTCCAAGCTCAGCTCCCGGCAGGGGCGCGTGACCGCCCTCGTCACCGCGATTGCCGCCGTCGTGCTGGCCGTCCTGCTCCCCCTGCGCTACGCCGGCGTGGCCGCCGCGGCGGCGAGCGGCCCCCACGACGGCCTGACCGAAGCCGGCGGTTGGCAGCCCTACGACTCCGCACGGGTCGCCGAACTCGTCGCGTCGGGAAAGCCGGTGCTCGTCAACTTCACCGCCAGCTGGTGTCTGACCTGCCTGGTCAACGAACGCAATGCGTTCGCCGACTCGGCGGTGCAGGAAATATTTCACGACAAGGGCGTGACGCTGATGAAGGGCGATTGGACGAACCGTGATCCGGCGATCACGAAGGCGCTGTCGGCCTTCGGCCGCGCCGGCGTTCCCCTGTACGTCGTCTACAACTCCAGGCCGGGTTCATCGGAGCCGGTCGTGTTGCCGCAGCTCCTCACGGCAAGCGTCGTCCATGATGCGTTCGCGGATTTGCCGGATCACGTGTCGCCCGGTCACATTGCGGAATAGGGGTGGCGGATGACGCTTGCTGCGGCCACGGGCACGACCACTGCTGACGGCGTTCCTGTCATCGACTTCCGCCGTCATGGCATGTTTCTCCTGTGGCACGAATCGCGCGGCACCTGGTCCGCGTCCGATGTTCCGCCGGCACGAGTGCATGGAATCGCGTTGATTCGCGCCTCGGGCCCCAACCTCTGTCTTTTCGGGAGCGGCGGCCGGCTGCAGCTGCAGGTGGGTGCGGAGCGGTACCCGGTGACCGGGGATTCGCTGCGCGTCCGGTGCCGGCCCGTGCTCGCGAGCCTCGGTTTGCGCCGGCGATTCACCGTCGAGGAGGGCTCGCGCATGGTGTACGGCCATTCGTACTGGACGGGTCAGGGCGATGATTTTTTCCGCTGGGTGGCGTCGCGCACATCGAATATCGCGTGGGCTGAGTCGCACGGTGCGCTCTGGTCGGAGGGCGTCGACGCCTCGGAGGTCCGCTCGAGCTGAGCAGGTGGTGGGGAGCGCCACGCCTCAGCGCGACAGCAGCCCGGCCACTTCGGCCTGCGTGAGTTCGCGCCATTGGCCGGGCGCCAGGGCGCCGAGGTCGAGGTTGATGATGCGCACCCGGCGCAGGTGCTGCGCCCGGTACCCGAGCGCCGAGCACATCCGCCGGACCTGCCGGTTCAACCCCTGCGTCAGAACGATGCGAAACGTCGCGTCATCGGCGCGCGACACCTGGCACGGTTTGGTGATCACTCCCATGATCCTGACGCCCGAGGCCATCATGCCGAGCGCCAGATCGGTGATCGGTCGGTCCACCGTGACCACGTATTCTTTTTCGTGATTGTTTTCCGATCGGAGGATTTCGTTGACGATGTCGCCGTCATTCGTCAACAGGATCAGCCCCTCGGAATCCTTGTCGAGACGGCCGACCGGAAAGATCCGCTGCGCATGGCCGATGAAATCGACGATGTTGCCCGCGACGTCCGGCTCCGTCGTACAGGTGACGCCCACCGGCTTGTTGAAGGCGATGTAGACCTGCTTTTTCTTCGCACCCAGCGGCTTGCCGTCGACGCAGACTTCGTCGCCGTCGCGCACCCGGGTGCCGAGCGCGGCGGGCGACCCATTCCACGTCACACGGCCCGCCTCGATCCATTTGTCGGCCTCGCGGCGCGAACAGAGCCCGGTCTCGCTGATGTATTTGTTGAGTCTCATGGCATTCCCGGCCCGGCAGCGGTGCCGTCAGGCCCGCAGGAAGGCGCCGACCTGCTTCACCAAGGCGTGCGGGTCTGCGCCGAACAAATCTTCCGAGTGCTCGGCGAGGTCGACGAAGTTCGCGTTGGGCAGCGTACTGCGGTCCCGCTGCGCCTCGTCCGGCACCCCGGATCGAGCCCGAAGGACCAGGCTCGCCTGGCGGATGACCGGCGATCGCTCGATGGGCGGCGCGCTGATGAGGACCAGCCGTCTCACGAGATCGGGCCTGGCGGCGGCCAATTCCAGGGCGACCGCGGCGCCGAACCGAAATCCCAGCACGTCGATCTGGCGCAGCCGCAAATCCGCCGCCAGGTCGGCCATCGCGGCGGCGGACTCGGTGGAGTCCGCATAGGTCCTGCCCGAGGCGGCATCGGATTCGCCGCACCCGGGAAGATCGGGGGCGTAAACCGACCGATCCGCCGCGATCTGCGGCAAAAACTTCGCAAACGTCCGGCTCGACGCCTCGAGGGGGTGCAGACAGAACAGAGTCACGCCCTCGTCGAACCCTCCGGTGGTCGGAAATGCCGTGCGCACGTGCAGTTGTCCGAAGCGACAGTCGAAGTAGGCACGACGCGTGCGGACCGCAATGGCGGGCGCGGCGTGAATTTTGGATGGTTTAGCCACTGAAGGCCTCCGGCAGGCATTGGGACTGAAGGGTCGCCAGAATACCCGAGTCGCGGCGGCGCGGTTGCCCGTGGCCGTCTCGACGCGCGGGCGTTATGCCAAATGTGGTTTTTTTGGTACATTAATTTTAATCTTTCGTTGCAATTTCGCTAGCGTCGTGGCCGACGCACGGCTAGAGTGTTGCCCGAACGCAATACAGGTTAGGGAAGTAAAAAGACCGATCATCGTCAGAGCGCAGCATAGCGCCGCGATCAGGCATGGGGACTTGAAGGCCGGGCAATGCCCGGCTTTTTTATTGCATCGCCCTCGCCCTCCGCTGCCGGGGCACGCGCCGCCACGCTAGGTATAAATACCTATGAGGGAATTCCGTTCACTCCCCCATGCTCCCTCCGTGAGCGATCGACCGCCCTCTGGCGACCGGAGCGCTTGGGCGTGAGCGTCGTCGGATTGGCATCGAAGAGGTGGGCGCATGATCGACAACTCGTTTCCGGTCCTTCGCATACGGGGACGCGATCTGCTGCCGATCATCCAGGGAGGCATGGGCATCGGCGTTTCCGGCCACCGCCTCGCGGGTGCGGTGGCGAAGCACGGCGCGATCGGCACTGTGGCGAGCGTCGATTTGCGGCGCCTGTATCCGGATCTCATGCAACGGCTGCGCAAGTGCAAGGATGCGGCCGTGCACAGTGCCGCCAACTTGGAGGCGCTCGATCGCGAGGTGCGCGCCGCCCGCGGTATTGCCGGTCCGGACGGATTCATCGCCGTGAATGTCATGCGCGCCCTTTCCAACTACGCCGAAATGGTCGTGCAGGCATGCCGCAGCGGCGCGAATGCCGTGGTTTGCGGCGCCGGTTTGGCGTTCGACCTGCCGGAGCTCACGCAGGATTTCCCCGATGTCGCGCTGATCCCGATCCTCTCCGAAGAGCGCGGCGTTCGCGCCGTCCTGAAGCGCTGGGGACGCAAGGGCCGGCTGCCGGACGCCATCATCATCGAGAACCCCCGCTACGCCGGTGGCCATCTGGGGGCCACCCGCATCGAGGACGTCGCCGATGAACGCTTCGGATTCCCGCGGGTGTTCGGTGAGGTGCGCAAGGTCTTCGACGAACTGGGCATCCCCTTTGGGCGCATACCGCTGATACCCGCCGGCGGGATCAATTCGTTCGCCAAGATCACCGGCATGTTCGGCCTTGGCGCCGGCGGGGTGCAGATCGGTACGCCCTTCGCGGTCACCGAGGAATGCGATGCGCATCCCAATTTCAAGCGCGTGCTGGCCGAAGCCCGGCCGCAGGACATCGTCACCTTCATGAGTTCGGCGGGACTGCCCGCCCGCGCGGTGAATACACCCTGGCTGCAGCGCTACCTCGCCAGGGAACCGCGGCTGCGCGCGGCCGCTCGACCCGACCCGGACGGCATTCAATGCCCGAGCTCACTGCAATGCCTCACTCATTGCGGGTTCAAGGACGGCAATCCGGAGGCCGGCCAGTTCTGCATCGAAACCCAGCTGGCGGCGGCGCAGCGCGGCAGCATCGAGAAGGGACTCTTCTTCCGCGGCAGCGAATCGCTGCCGTTCGGCGCAGAGATCCGCAGCGTGCGCGACCTGCTCGCCCGGCTGCTCAACGATCCCGCGAAGCCGGCCGTCTCACCGTTGCGGATCGCCCTTGCCTGAAGGGTCGGCGGCCGCATGCGACGGGTCGCGGGGCACGCCGCCCGGCGGTACGGCGCCCGGCGGTACCCGGTCCCACACCCGCGAGACGCTGAAGCCTCCCGAGCGCCGCCCTTGGAATGCGACCACCTCGATGAGTCTTTGCCCGTCCCCCGACACGCTGAAGCGATTGATGAAGGGCGGCGCTTCGTCCTCGAAGTCCCCGGATTGAACCACCAGGGTCCTGTCGTCCCATCCGCAGGTGGGCGGCGGCACCTCGCGCCGGTCGCGCGCCGGCATGTCGCGCCGCGAGGATGCGCCACCGCCGATCGACTCACGATGACGATGCGACTTGCTCGGCGCGACGGGCTTGCAGACCTGGGTGGTGCCCGCCGAGGTGATCGAGACGACGCCCGCCGCCTGCTTGATCTCGACCACCTTCGCGGGCCAGCGCAGCCCGTCGTTCAATTCGCCGATGCCGGGCATGGGCGGGCCGCCGCCGAATCCACCGATGGCGCCACCCCGGCTCGACTTGGCGGCTGCAGAGGCTTGCTCGGCGCCCGAGGCGTCGATTTGGCTTTGCAGGAGGTGCAATGGGTCGTCGCTGTCTGCCTCGTTCAGCCGCCAGGTCCCCGAGAAATTCACGCCGGGCGGCGGTGCGGATGCGAGCTTCTCGCCGGCACAGGCGGACAGGAACAGCAGCGCGGCCACCGATACAACTCGCATGAATTCCCCTCGATCGGGACCCGGGGCCGACGGCTCCGGATCAGGACCCAAAGGATATACGAACCGCGGGGCTCGAAGGGAAGCGGCTCCCGGGCATCGGACCCCAATCACACCGCGCTGCGTTCCTCGCGCGAGATCCAGACCCGGCCCTCGAACGGCTGGAAGCACACCCGGACCGGTTCGGAACGACGCGTGACCTGCGTGCCGCAGCCGATTTTGCCGTCGGCCAGATCGGCGCGGATCAAATCCACGAGCGTGGCGCTCGGCTCCTCCTCCCCGGTCTTCGGCAGCGCGTGGGCCAGAATGCGCGCCTGGATGTCGTCGCGACGTGTCGAACTGCCGATGACGCCGCGCTTGAACCGATCCAGCACGACCAGCACGGAATTCAACGTATTGTCGGTCACATCGCTCGGACGGCCGGAGTGGCCGACGAAGCGCAGGTGCAGCAGCCCCCCCACACCGCGGCCCTCGTCATGCAGGCACAGGGCAAGCGCTCCGGACAGCTCGGCGACCAGCAGCACCGGCTCGGGCGATACGTGGTAAGTGTCCGGCGCGACGAATATTTCCATGAGGTCATTTGCCGACACGTGCAGGCCCTTTTTGTGACGCGGACACCATGCGCCTTCCGCGTCCGCCCCGCTGTCGAGCCAATCACGCTTTGACCCAAATCCGCGTTCGACCACCCGGATCTCATGGGGACGCTGAATCGCGGCCGCTCGGCCCGGAGTCCGTCGGCTCCGCCGGTGCCGCCGGATAGATCTGCCAGCGGCGCAGCCCCACCGCGACGGTTTGGCCGATGCGGAACCGGTCCACCTCGAAGCGCTCGCGGCTGATTTCCGCTTCGAGCGGCTCGTGGGACGGTCGGCCTTCGGCACACAACTCCAACCGCACGATCGGCCCGATGATTCGGACGTCCCGCACCGTCGCGGCCCAGCCGGTCGGGTCGGCACCGACTTCGATCTCATGGGGCCGGATGAGGGCGATGTAGTCGCCGCCGGAACGGAGGACACCGGCGCCGTCCGTGACGTCGACGGGGCCGACGTGCGGCCGGCCATCGCGCCACTGCACCGGCAGCTCGTTGACCTGTCCGAGAAAGCGGTGCACGTAGGCGGACCGCGGCACGTCGTAAACCTCCCCGGGCACGCCGCTTTGCTCGATGCGGCCGCGGTTGAGCACGACGATGGTGTCCGCGACCTCGATAGCCTCCTGCTGATCGTGGGTCACGAAGACGGTGGTGAACTTCAATTCGGTGTGCAGGCGCCGCAGCCAACGCCGCAGCTCGTGCCGGACCTGGGCGTCCAGGGCGCCGAACGGCTCATCCAGCAGCAGCACTTCGGGATCGACGGCAAGCGCACGGGCGAGCGCCACCCGCTGCTTCTGACCGCCGGACAGCTGCGCGGGATAGCGGGCCCCTGCCCAGTCCAGCTGCACCAGCTCGAGCAGCGACTGCACTTTGCGCCGGATGGCCGCGGCGGCGGGCCGGTCGCGCCGCGCCTTCACCCGCAGGCCGAATGCGACGTTGTCGGCCACCGTCATGTGACGGAACAGCGCATAGTTCTGAAAGACGAAACCCACCTTTCGATCGCGAACCGGCCAGTACGTGGCGTCCCGCCCGTCGAACGACACCCGGCCTTCGTCCGGCACCTCCAGGCCCGCAATGATCCGCAGCAGCGTCGTCTTGCCGCAGCCGGAAGGTCCCAGGAGCGCCAGCAGCGCGCCGCCTGGGATATCCAGATCCACGGCCTCCACCGCGGCAAATTCGCCGAACCGCTTGGTGATACCGCGCAGCGTGATGGTCACTTGAAATGCGCTCCGTGCCGCAGTTCCGGCTGGCGCCACTCGAGCAGGCTCTTGCCGGCCAGGGTCAGCAGCGCCAACAACGCGAGCAGGGACGCCACCGCAAAGGCGGCCGCATAGTTGTACTCGTCGTACAGGATCTCGACGTGCAGCGGCATGGTATTGGTAAGCCCACGGATATGGCCGGAGACCACCGACACCGCGCCGAATTCGCCCATGGCGCGCGCATTGCAAAGCAACACGCCGTACAGCAGTCCCCAACGGATATTGGGCAGCGTGACGAACCAGAAAGTCTGCCAACCGCCGGCGCCGAGCGAGAGCGCGGTTTCCTCGTCCTCCTTGCCCTGCGCCTGCATCACCGGCACCAATTCACGGGTCACGAACGGAAAGGTCACGAAAATGGTCGCCAGCACGATCCCCGGGACGGCGAACACGATCTGGATGTCGTGGGCTTGCAGGTAGCCGCCGAACCAGCCGCGCGAACCGAACAGCAGGATGTAGGAGAGGCCGGCAATGACCGGCGACACCGCAAAGGGCAGGTCGATGAGCGTGACGAGCGTGCTCTTGCCGCGAAACTCGAATTTGGCGATCGTCCAAGCCGACAGGACGCCGAACATGAGGTTCATCGGAACCGCGACCGCCGCCACGCCCAGCGTCAGCTTGATGGCATCCCAGGCCATGGGGTCCGTGACGGCCGCGGCGTAGGCAGCCGCTCCCTTGGCGAGAGCCTGTGAAAACACGACCACCAGCGGCAGGAGCAGGAAGGCCGCCAGGAACGTCAGCGCGACCAGGATCAAGGCCATGCGACCCCAGGGGACCCGGCGCCGCGGAGCGGGTGCGTGCATCAGGCGCCACCTCCGTGCCGCGTCAGCGCCCAGCTTTGCAGGGCGTTGATGGCGAGCATCAATCCGAATGACAGCACGAGCATCACCACCGCGATGGCAGTGGCTCCAGCATAGTCGTATTGCTCGAGTTTCGTGATGATGAGCAAGGGCGCAATCTCGGAACGCATCGGCATGTTGCCGGCGATGAAGATCACGGAGCCGTATTCACCCACCGCGCGCGCAAACGCCAGCGCGAAACCCGTCAACAGCGCCGGCCACAGGGCGGGCATGATGACCCGGGCGAAGGTTTGCCACTCGGAGGCACCGAGGGTCGCCGCGGCCTGTTCGACGTCCTTGTCGAGCTCTTCGAGCACGGGCTGCAGGGTGCGCACCACGAACGGCAGGCCGATGAAGATGAGCGCCACCACGACACCCACGGGAGTGAATGCCACCTGGATGCCGAGCGGCCGGAGCGCGCCGCCGAGCCAGCCGCTCGGCGCATACAACGCCGTCAGGGCGATGCCGGCCACCGCGGTCGGCAACGCGAAGGGCAGATCGACCATGGCGTCGACGAGGCGTTTGAACGGAAACGTGTAGCGCACCAGAACCCAGGAGATGACGAGTCCGAACGCGGCATTGATGGCGGCGGCCAGCAAGGCCGCCCCGAAGCTCAAGCGCAGCGACGCCTGCACCCTCGGGGCCGTCACCACCGCCCAGAAATGTCCCCACCCCGCGTCCAGGCTGCGAATGAAGGTGGCCGAGAGGGGAATCAGAACCAGCAGGGAGAGATACAACATGGTGTATCCGAGAGTCAGCCCGAACCCGGGTATCACGGAGCGGTTCGCTCCGCGGCGGACCCGCCGCCCGGCGCCGGCGCGGGACGCCGCGGGGGGGGAGGGGAGCGAGGGCCTATTGTCCATAGATCCGGTCGAAGGATCCGCCGTCGCTGAAATGCCTCGCCTGCACCCGCGCCCACCCGCCGAACGCGCCGTCGACGGTCACCAGGGGAATGTTCGGAAAGCGGGCGGCATACTTCGCCGCGACCTGCGGATCGCGGGGACGGTAGAAATGCCGGGCGGCAATTTCCTGCCCTTCGGGCGAGTACCAGTAGCGCAGGTATTCTTCGGCGACCCTGCGCGTTCCGTGCTTGTCCACCACCTTGTCGACGATGCTCACGGGGGGCTCCGCCAGAATGCTGAGCGAGGGCGCCACCACGTCGAACTTGTCCGGTCCCAGTTGCTTCACCGCGAGGAGCGCCTCGTTCTCCCAGGCCAGCAGGACATCGCCGATGCCGCGTTCCACGAACGTCGTCGTCGCGCCGCGGGAACCGGAATCGAGCACGGGCACGTTCTTGTAGATCGCCTTCACGAACGCCTCGGCCGTGGCATCGCTGCCGCCCGGCTGTTTCAACGCCCACGCCCAAGCCGCCAGGTAGTTCCAACGAGCGCCTCCCGAGGTCTTCGGACTCGGCGTGATCACCGCAATGCCCGGCCGCACGAGGTCGCCCCAGTCGCGTATGCGCTTCGGATTTCCCTTGCGCACGAGGAACACGATGGTCGAGGTATAGGGCGCGCTGTTCGACGGCAGCCGGGTCTGCCAGTTGGCCGGGACCAGCCCCCCGCCCTGGATCGCCAGGACGTCGATGTCGTAGGCCAACGCCAGCGTGACGACGTCCGCCCCCAGCCCGTCGATCACGGACCGCGCCTGCTTGCCGGATCCGCCGTGACTTTGATTGATAGTCACGGTGTCGCCGGTCAGGGCCTTCCAATTGGCGGCAAATGCCTTGTCGTAGTCATCGTACAGTTCGCGAGTCGAATCGTAGGAGACGTTCAACAGACTCACCGTGCCGGCGGCCGCCACGCGCGCGACGCACAGCCCCAGGACCAGCAGCGCGGCCGCCCGCCGCCAACGCCGGCGTCCCGTCATCATGGCTTGTCCCTCAGGGGAATCCTGAGGTCAGCCAGGATGCGATCGACCTCCTCCTGCGTCTCCAGCTTTTCCGTCTCCCGCACCAGTTTGCGCGGCAGGTGGGGGGCCAGCAACTCGATGAACTCGTACATATATGCCCGCAACAGGGCGCTGCGGCGAAATCCGACCCAGGTCGTGTGGCCCTCGAACAAATGCGCGGCATCGAGGGCAACCAGATCGGCATCGATCGCCGGATCGATGGCCAGCCTGGCCAAAATGCCCACGCCGAGACCGATCCGCACGTACGTCTTGATGACATCCGAGTCGCGCGCCGTGAGCGCCACATCGAGCGACAATCCGGCCGTTTCGAACAGCGCCGGCAGCGAGGAGCGCCCGGAGAAGCTGAACACGTAGGTCACGATCGGATAGTCGGCCAGTTTCTTCAACGTCAGCTTGCCGGCGGAGGCCAGCGGGTGTCCGCGCGGCACAACCACCGCACGGTGCCATCGATAGACGGGCAATCGCACCAAATGCGGGAACAGCTCGTCCGAGCCCGTGGCGATGGCGAAATCGACGCGGTCGCGCGCCACCATTTCCGCGATCTGTTCGGAGGTGCCCTGATGAAGGTGCAGCCGCACCTTTGGATACTTCACGCGGAACGCGCGTATCACCTCGGGCAGCACGTACCTCGCCTGCGTATGGGTGGTGGCGATGGACAGCGAGCCGCCGTCGGCCTTGCGCAGCTCGGCGGAGGTCCGACGGATGTTTTGCATCTCCCTGAGGATGCTGCTGGCGCGGGAAATGATTTCGTCCCCCGCGGCGGTCGTGCGGGTGAGCGCCCGGCCCTCCCGCTCGAACAGCTGAAAGCCGAGTTCTTCCTCGAGCAATTTGAGCTGCCGGCTGACGCCCGGCTGCGAGGTGTGCAGTTGCCGCGCCGCCGCGGTGATGTTCAGTCCATTCTCGTGGACGGCGACGAGATAGCGGAGCTGCTGGAATTTCACCGTACGGGCAGCCGGTCGGGAGCGTGGGTGTTCGGGGATCGCATCGGCATAGGATATAAGGTTGGCGCCGATTGCGCAGGTCGCGGCGGGCCGATCCCTAGCACTAAATGGCATGACGTCATAATCGATCGTTCGTTTGGCGAATCCCGCGGTCCGACTAAGATCCCTGGTCTGATGAGCGCCATCCCACCGGAACTGCCCAAACCCCTGCGCGAGCGCGCGGAACGCAGCGTCGCACAACTGCGCGCCGCCGTCACAGAGTACAAAAACGTGTGCTACGCCAACAGCTTGGGTTCCGAGTCCGTGGTGCTCACGGACCTCATCTGGGGATCGGTGCCGGAGATCGACATCTTCAGCATCGACACCGGCCGCTTGTATCCCGAGACCTACGATTTGATCGAGCGCGTGCAGCGGCGGTATGCCCGCACGCTGCGCATCTATTACCCCGAGGCCGGCGATCTCGAGGCGTGGGTGGGGGACAACGGCATCAACGGGTTCCGCGACGGACTCGAACAGCGCCGGGGCTGCTGCGCAATCCGCAAAGTGGCGCCATTCCGCCGGGCCGTGTCCGCGCGCGGCGCCTGGGTCACCGGCATCCGGCGCGGGCAGTCCGCCAGCCGCGCACTCGCCGCGCCCGTGGAGTGGGACAGCGAATACGGCCTGCACAAGGTGAGTCCGCTGCTCGACTGGTCCGAGGCGGAGGTTTGGGATTACATCCGCTGGAAGCGCCTGCCCTACAACAGTCTGCACGACAGCGGGTTTCCAAGCATCGGCTGCGCTCCCTGCACTCGTGCGGTGCAGAACGGTGAGGATGAACGTTCGGGCCGATGGTGGTGGGAGCGTGCCGAGTCGCGGGAGTGCGGACTGCACCCTCGACGCAAGATTCCGACCGCGGCGCTCGGATAGGCGGCGGCGCCCGATGCTGCAGGCAGACGACGCCTGTGCGAGGATTGCAGACGTGAATTACTTTCCGGTGTTCCTCGATCTTGCGGGCCAGGCCGTCCTGGTGGTCGGCGGTGGCGAGGTCGCGCTGCGCAAGGTCTCTCTCCTCGAGCGTTGCGGTGCCGTCCTGACGGTGGTGGCACCCGACATCGTCCCCGAACTCGAGGAGCGCGGCGCCCGCGGCTCGCTCACCGTCGTGCGGCGCACCTTTGAGCCCGGCGATCTGGACGGCGCGCGTCTCGTGATCGTGGCCACCTCGCGGCGAGCGACCAATCGTTGGATCGCCAACCTCGGCGAATCGCGCGCAATTCCCGTCAACGTGGTCGATGACCGGGATGCCTCCCGCTTCATCGTCCCGGCAATCATCGATCGCGCTCCCGTGCTGGTCGCCATATCGACCGGCGGAACTTCGCCGGTGCTGGCGCGGCGGTTGCGCGAGCGCCTCGAAGCGTCGCTGCCGAAGCGCCTCGGCGATTTTGCGCTCTGGCTGCGCAGCCTGCGCCGCCCCGGTCAGGAGCGGCTGCGGGACACGGACGAGCGGCGCCGGTTCTTCGAAACCCTGGTCGATGGACCCGCGGCACGCCGCTTCATGGCCGGCGACGGCCGGGGCGCGCGGCGAATCGCGCAACGTTTGCTGTCCCTGACGGCGCAGTCGCCCCGCGCCCCCGGAGAGGTCACGCTGGTCGGCGCGGGACCCGGGGATCCCGAGTTGCTGACGTTGAAGGCGCTGCGCGCGCTGCAGGATGCGGATGTCATCCTGTACGACCGGCTGGTGACGGCGTCCATCCTGGACTTCGCGCGGCGCGACGCGCTGCGCGTTTGCGTGGGCAAGTCGGCCGGCGCGCCGAGCACCCCGCAGCCGGAGATCAACGAGTTGATGATCCGGCACGCCCGCGAGGGTCGGCGCGTGGTGCGCCTGAAGGGCGGCGATCCCTTCGTGTTCGGCCGCGGCGGCGAGGAATTGGAGGCTCTGGCGGCGGCCGGCGTCGACTTTTCGGTGGTGCCGGGGATCACGGCGGCCTCGGGATGTGCGACCTATGCCGGCATTCCGTTGACCCACAGGGACCATGCCCACTGCGTGAGCTTCGTCACCGGACATGCCGACAGGGAGGGCAGGGAGCCCGATTGGCGGGCTTTGGGGGCGCCGGGGACCACCGCGGTGTTCTATATGGGACTGTCGCGGCTCGACCACATCGCCCGACGCCTCCTCGAGCATGGGGCGGCGCCCGTGCTGCCGGCCGCCATCGTGGCGCAGGGGACACGGCCCGATCAGCAGGTCATCGTCGCCCCATTGAGCGGCATCGTCGCGGCCGCCGCCGCCGCCGCAGTGGCATCGCCCGCGCTGCTCGTGGTGGGGGAGGTCGTCAAGCTGCGCTCGCAACTCGCCTGGTTCAGCGCCGGGACCGAACCGCGATTCTCGCAGTCGGCGTGAGCCCGGGTTCCGCCCGGTGACCCAGGCGATCAGGGCGGGGCGGCCCCTCCGGTCCGCGCGGCCTCGAGGAAGCCCTTTTCCCGCACCCAGTCCTCGTTGAACAACCGCGAGCGGTACTTGGCGCCGCCGTCGCACAATATCGTCGCGATGCGATGTCCCGGCCCGAGCAGCTTCGCCACGCGCACCGCGGCAGCGACATTGATCCCCGCGGTGCTGCCGAGAAACAGTCCTTCCTCGCGCAGCAATCGATACACGCAATGCACGGTTTCCGCATCGGGTATGCGCAGCGCATCGTCGATCGGCGCGCCCTCGAGATTGGCGGTGACCCGACCGGTGCCGATTCCCTCGGTGATCGAAGAACCGCCGTCGGACTTCAATTCTCCCTCCTTGATGAAGTGGTAAAGAGCGCTGCCGGGAGGATCCACCAGGACGATGCGGACCCCGGGGGCCTTCGATTTCAAATAGGCGGCCACTCCGGCCAGCGTGCCTCCGGTGCCCGTGGCCGCGCAAAACGCGTCGAGCCTGCCTGCGGTGTCTCGCCAGAGCTCCGGGCCGGTCGACTCGAAATGCGCGGTTCGGTTGGCCGTATTGTCGAACTGATTCGCCCAGACCGCATCGGGCAGATCCTGCGCCAGGCGCCCGGCGACCTTTTGGTAGTGATTCGGATTGCTGTACGGCACGGCCGGCACCGTGCGCACCTCCGCTCCCAAGGCATCGAGGATCTGATATTTCTCGGCCGACTGGTTGTCCGGCATCACGATGACGCATCGGTAGCCCCGCGCATTGCAGACGTGCGCCAGGCCGATGCCGGTATTGCCCGCGGTACCCTCGACCACGGTGCCGCCGGGCTTCAGGACCCCGCGCCTTTCCGCATCGAGAACGATCCATTTTGCGGCGCGATCCTTCACCGACCCCCCGGGATTCATGAACTCCGCCTTGCCGAGGATCTCGCAGCCGGTCTCGTCGCTGAAATGCCGCAGCCGGATCAAAGGGGTGTTGCCGATCGCGCCGGTGAATCCATCGCTCACGCTCATCGAATTTCCCCGTGATTACGCGGCGGCCAGTTCAAAGGGTGCGGACAAAAGAATCCCCGGTCTTGCCGGGGATTCGAGTGGAACAGGTGCAAGGTAAAAACCCGACACGTCCTTTACTGGAAGATACGCGGCACAAAAAAGTGCTTTACGTTCAACCTTCTATCAGTTGTTGCGTGTATGTGACGTCCCATCAAACCGCGCATACATCATTGGCCAGGATGATAACATTTACTATAGGGAAATCCAATAGTTAAGAACTTGATCGCAGATTCTGCTGCACTATGTCACATTTGTCGCAAATCCGTGACGGCGAAGCGACAACCGGAAGGCCCGATCGCCGAGCGTCCGCGGGCATCGCGCCGGTTTGCATTTGTGCACCGCTTCCTCCAGATTTGCCTCACTCAAAGAGGACGTCAGCCATGAAATACCTTCACACCATGGTCCGGGTAACGGACATCGAACAATCGCTGCGGTTCTACCGGGATGCGCTCGGGTTGGTCGAATTGTCGCGCAAGGAGGTCGCACAGGGCCGCTTCACCTTGGTGTTCCTCGCCGCACCCGGCGATGAGGATGCCCAGGTCGAACTCACGCACAACTGGGATCCCGCGCCCTACGAAGGCGGCCGCAATTTCGGGCACCTCGCCTTTGCGGTGGACGACATCTATGCGGCGTGCAACCGGCTCATGAAACACGGCGTGACCATCAATCGACCGCCGCGCGACGGCAGGATGGCGTTCGTCCGGTCGCCGGACCACATATCGATCGAGCTGTTGCAACGCGGCGAGGCCCTGAAACCCGCCGAACCGTGGACGACGATGCCGAACACGGGAACGTGGTAGCCGGACGGCCTGCGTCCGCCCGGGGTCAGAACATCTCCGACGCGTCGGGCGTCTTCACCTCGACCTTGCCGCGCGACGGGATGTGCTCGCCGGTGATCATGTCCTCATAGGCCTGGCCGGGACCGACCATCGGATACACGCCGGCATCCTGATCGATCATCACTTCGAGGAATGCCGCTCCCTTGAAGCGGACGAATTCGTCGATGACCCGCGGCACATCGGCCTTCTTGTCGACCCGCACGGCGAACTTGAAGCCATCGGCCTGCGCGGCCTTCACGAAGTCCTTGGTGTGCAGGCTCTTGTCGCTGCCGCTCAGGCGCCCCTTGTGGAACAGCTTCTGCCACTGTTTGACCATGCCGTCGCCGCAGTTGTTGAGCACGACCACCTTGATCGGCAGGTCGTAGGTCGTGACGGTTTCCATTTCACCGATGTTCATGCGGATGCTCGCATCGCCGTCGACGTCGATCACCAATCGGTCGCGCTGCGCGAATTGCGCGCCCACCGCGGCGGGTAATCCGAACCCCATCGTGCCCATGCTCCCCGAGGTCAACCACAGACGGGGACTGCGAAAATCGAAATATTGCGCGGCCCACATCTGATGCTGGCCCACGCCGGTCGAAATGATCGCGTCGCCCCGGGTCAGGCGGTTGATTTCCTCGATGACGTAGTACGGCTGGATGGACCCGCTGTTCCTGTCGTAGTTCATCGCATACCGGGTCCGCAGTTCGTCGCAGTGACGATGCCAATCCGACCAATCGCGCTTGAAGCCCTGTCGCCGTCCGTACTCCAGCAGGCTCTGGAGCGCATCGACCATCAGGCCGACATGACTCCAGTCGACGCGCTTGACCTTGTTGATTTCGGACGCATCGATGTCAAGATGGGCGATGAATTTGGCTTTGCCCGCGAATTTCTGCGGATTGCCGGCCACCCGGTCATCGAACCTCGCGCCGAGCGCCAGCAGAAAATCGCAATCGTCGACGGCATAATTGGCAAAGGCGGTGCCGTGCATTCCCAGCATGCGCATCGACAGCGCGTTCTGGGTGTCGACGGCGCCGATCCCCATCAGCGTCGTGACGACCGGAATTTGCAGTTCCTTGGCGAATTCCCGCAGGACGTGCGACGCCCCGCCGTTGATGACGCCGCCGCCGGCATAGATCATGGGACGCTCGGCGGCGCCGAGCGCGGCAAAAAGGTCGGCGCAGGCGGCCTCCGGCAGCCGGCTCGCCTCGAGACGGTTCATCCGCTGCCGGTAGCCGGGTATCGGCAGCCGGCCGGAGCCATGGAATACGCCCTTCCAATTCTGCACATCCTTGGGCACGTCGAGCACGACCGGCCCCGGCCGGCCGGTGCGGGCGATTTCGAAGGCGGTCCGCACCGTCGCTTCCAGCTTGGCCGGATCGGTGATGAGGAACACGTGCTTGGCGACCGCCCCCATGATGCTCGGGACCGGGGCCTCCTGAAAGGCATCGGTGCCGATGGCCGTGGTGGGCACCTGGCCGCAGATCACCACGATGGGCACCGAATCCGCGAGGCTGTCGCGCACCGGCGTGACCATGTTCGTGGCGCCCGGACCGGAGGTCACCAGGGCGACCCCGACCCGCCCGCTGGCCCGGGCGAACCCGGCGGCCATGAAACCGGCCCCCTGCTCGTTCGCCGGGACGATCAGCGGCATGGACGACCCATGCTCCTCGTTGTAGCGGAAAACCGCGTCGTAGATCGGCAGGATCGCCCCCCCGCTGTACCCGAACACGGTGTCCACACCCTCGTCGGCGAGCACCTGGACGAGCATCTCCGCACCCGACATGCTGGCGCCGGCCAGCGGGTGCGTCCCTTGATTCAGCATGTCGTAGCGGTCTTTCACCCGCAAAGACTAGCAGCTCTCGCCCTGGCGCCCAAGTGCCACGCTCCCGTATCCTGTCGGGCCATGCGACACATCATAGCGATTCTCCTGCAAAACGAGGCCGGCGCGCTCACCCGCGTGACCGGCCTGATCTCCACCCGCGGCTACAACATCGAGTCCCTGTCGGTGGCGCCCACCAACGATCCGACCGTCTCGCGGATCACTCTGGTCACCATCGGCTCCGACCAGGTCATCGCGCAGATCAACGCCCAATTGCTGAAACTGGTGGACGTGGTGGCGGTGGAGGACCTGACGAGCGGCGATCACCTGGCCCGCGAGCTGCTGCTCATCAAGCTGCAGATCGCCGCCGAACACGTCGAGGCGGTCGACACCCTGCTGCGTCGCGTGGGAGGCAAGGTGCTGTCGGCCAAACCCTCGAGCTACATCGCGGAAGTGACCAGCACCGAGGCGGAGCTCAGCGAATTCATCGCGAATGCCGCCTCGTTCGGCGAAGTCGTCGAGGTGGTGCGCAGCGGCGTCCTGGGGATCTCCCGTTCCAATCCGCGCCTTCACCTGGTCAAATAGAGGACGGCCTTGCGTCATGCCTGAAATCGAAGTCAAACCGGAACACGCGGCCGACCCGAACAGCCGGCGGGTCGGCATTCTGGTCGGCGTGGTCGGCATCCTGCTGTCGGTGGTCACCATCGCCTCGCATCGCGCCCACACCGAGGCCGTGATCCAGCGGACGGAATCGAACGACCAATGGGCCTTCTATCAAGCGAAGAAGATCCGCGAGAACACCAGCGAGGTGGCGCTCACGCTGCTGCGGGCGCTCGAATCCGACCCCGTGAAGGGCGAGCCGACGGCTCACAAGCTGGAGGCGGCTCGCGAAAAATACGCGGAGGATGCCAAGCAGATCATGAAGGAGGCCCAGGCCAAGGACGACGAACAGAAGGTCGAAGAGCGCCGCGCCCTGCGTTTCGACATCGGGGAAGGGTTGCTCGAGCTCGGCCTGGTCCTGTGCTCGCTGTACTTTCTGGCGCGCAAGGGCTTTTTTCCCGCGTTCGGAGTGCTGGCCGCCATCGGCGGAACGGCGATGGGGATCTGGGGCTGGGTGCTTTGAGGCGATTGGCCGGGTGCTGCGCCGTCGCCCTGACCTGCCTGGCCGCGGCGACGCCGGCGCGGGCCGCGGCTTCCGCGGAACACCGCGTCGAGGCCCGTTCGCCCACGCTCCTGGCCGTGGGAATGGTCGACGGCGACCGAATGTCGATCCACTTGAGCCGGCCGCTCGACAACGCCCCGGTCCGCGACGCCGTGGTGACCGTGCTGCTTCGCGGCACCCCGCACCCGGCTGTGGCGGAAGCGGACGGCGGCTATGTCGTCCAGACCCAGGATCTGGCCGTGCCCGGCCCGGCGTTCGTCGAATTCCGGGTCGACCAGGGGGGTTCACGGGAGGTGCTCACGGGGACTCTGCAGGTTGCCGGCGGCGACCACGCGCCGGAGGAGAAGAACAGTGCCCGGCAGCTTTGGTGGTGGGTGCTGAATTTCGCGGTGTGCACCGGGTTTCTGCTGCTGTGGTCGCGACGCCGCAAGAACGCCGCTCCGGATTAGAAGCTGCTGAAGGTCTGGACCAGGAATTGGACCTGCTGAATGCCGGCGATGTGGTTGAGCGGAAACGCGAGGTCGACGTGCAGGACATTGCCGAGTCCCGTGCGGGTGTTGCCCAGCCGCAAGCCGAAACCGACGTCGCGCAGCAGACCCGGGTCGCTGTTGCCCACCACGCCGCTGCCCCAGGTCCTGCCCACGTCGCCGAACACCGCGGCGCCGACGCGCACCAGGCGAAAGGGATACCAATCGGTGAAGACTCTCTGTTCGACCGTGAACACCGCCCGCGACGTGCCCGATTCGTAGCGCAGCGGATACCCCCGCAGCCCGTTGTCCCCGCCGAGCAGCAGTTGCGCATCCGGATCCAGGGAATCCGTCACGGTGGCCGACAGGGCGGCGTACAGCAGGCAGTCCTCCCGCCAGCGCCAGTAGTATTTCGCTCCCGCATCGGCGATGAGATTGCGGGCGTGGCCCGCCTCGATGCGTGACGTAAAGTCGCCGGACAGAAACAGCTGTTGCCGCAGCGGTAGTTCGTAGCCCTTGACCGCGGTCGCCGCCAGCATCAGCGCGTTGCGGTTGGCGCCGAGCGCGCCGTTCGACAGGCCCACCGAACCCGTGACTTCGGTGCCCAAATACAGATCCTCGGTCCTGCCGATCTGATTGAGGTCTCCGACCTTCTCAAAGTCGTCCTGGAGCACGTCGAAACCGACGAAGGGATAGGACAGCGTGCGGTCCGGCGGCAGAATGCGCGCCGGGCTTGCCGATACGGGCGGCGGCACGAACACGTTGCGGTCGTAGCGCATGCCGAAGGTCAGGCGCTTGGTCCAGCCGTCGACCAATCCGCTCGAGAGCCCGCCGGACAGTTCGTAGAAGTCCTGGTCATCCTGCAACTGATCGACGATGTTTCCGCGGTTGTAGCGCGACACCGTGCGGTCGAATGCGAGGCCCGAAAGCTTCACGCTCCACGGGGCTTCGAGCGAATAGAACGGCCGCGCGACCTGCAGCGAACGGGTCGTCCCGTCGCTCGAGTCGGCGTAGGTCGCCCCCGCCGTCCAATGTGAGCCCAGTACGTTGGGATCCGCCCATGCCGCCGTGTTGCTGGTACGGTCGACGGTGCTCGAGCGCGAGAGCTGCACAGACTTGCCCCAGCCGAGGAAGTTGCTGTCCTGAAGATTGAAGCTGGTGTTGTTCGAGCCGCCGGCCCGCCCGAAGGAGATGCCGGGACTCAGGGTCCACACGTCCTTGGTGATCACCCGCACGTCGACCCTGCCGTCGGCATAGTGCACCGGCACGACATGGGCGTCGTAAACGTAGGTGAGCAGTCGCAGCGAGCGTTCGGTTTCCGCCAGTACGCGGGCGCTGTATTTGTCGCCGCTCGCGAACAGCAGCTGAGCCTTGATGGCGGCCGGCTTCGTACGCAGATGCAGATGATTCGCGAGCCGGAACAGACCGGACGTTTCGCGCGGATCGCTCTGGTCGAAGATGTTGCGGATGTCGATGTCGACCCTGCCGATGACCGCACCTGCGGCCTCCATCACCTCGTCGTCCGGGACATCGGCGGGCCGCGGCTCCGCGATCTGGGTGTGTTCGCGATCGGTCAACTTGGCGGCCATCGCAGGCGCGGCGGCTATGGCTGCGGTCAGGACCGTCAGCGCCAGGCGACGGCCGGCGGAGGCCACGTCGGCTACAGTGCGGCGTTGTCGCTTTCGCCGGTGCGGATCCGCAGGACGCGCAGGATGTCGGTGACGAAAATCTTGCCGTCGCCCACCTTGCCGGTTTTGGAGGCCCCCACGATCGCCTCCATCACCTGGTCCACGAGCTCGTTCTTGACCGCGACTTCGATGCGGGTCTTCGGTACGAAATCGACGACATATTCGGCTCCGCGGTACAGTTCCGTATGGCCTCTCTGGCGGCCGAAGCCCTTGACCTCGGTGACGGTCATTCCCGAGACCCCGATTTCCGACAGTGCGGCGCGCACATCGTCCAGCTTGAAGGGTTTGATGATGGCAGTGATCAATTTCATTCGAGACTCCGCGGGACGTTGGCCGTCCCTCAATCCTATTACTATTCCGGCCGGCCGGCACGATCATGTGCGGTCCGCCCGGTCGGACGGCGGCAACCCGCGGCCGCGGTGGCTGATACACTCGAGGCATCGCTCGTTCCAAGGAATCCCATGATCTCGACCATACTCATCGTCGGCGGCGGCCAGGCGGGCGCGCAGGCCATCGATACGCTGCGCCGCGAGGGCTTTTCCGGACGTCTCGTCCTGGTGGGCGATGAGCCCCACCTGCCCTATCAACGGCCGCCGCTGTCGAAGAAATTCCTGTCCGGCGAACTCGCGGCCGATCGCCTGCCGTTCCGGCATCAGGCGTTCTACGATGAACACCACGTCGAGTTGAAACTGGGCGTGCGCGCGACCCGGCTCGATCCGGCGGCCCGCCGCGTCGATCTGTCGACCGGGGAGGAAGTCATCTACGACCGGCTGCTGCTGTGCGTCGGCGCGACATCCCGGCGGCTCACCTGTCCCGGAGCGGACCTGCCGGGAGTGCACTATCTGCGCGGCATCGGCGATGTCCCCGCGATCCAGGCGGGACTCGAGCCGGGCGCGCGCGTGGTCATCATCGGGGGCGGCTACATCGGTCTCGAGACCGCCGCCACCGCGCGCAAGATGGGCTGCGCCGTCACCGTGCTCGAAATGGCGGATCGGCTGATGAACCGCGTCGTCGCGGCGAACGTCTCCGAGTATTTCGCCCACGAGCACCGCACCCAGGGCGTGCGGATCGTCTGCAATACCCGGGTGGTACGCTTGGAGGGCTCGACCCAAGTCGAGCGGGTGATCTGCGCCGACGGCAGCAGCCACGAAGCGGACCTGCTGGTGGTGGGCGTTGGGGCGACCGCCGACACCGAGCTCGCCGCCGGCGCAGGCCTCACCTGCGAGAACGGCATCGTGGTCGACGAATATTGCCGCACCAGCGATCCGTCGATCTATGCCGCCGGCGATTGCACCTACCATCCGTCGCCGCGCTTCGACATGCGGGTGCGCCTGGAATCGGTCGACAACGCCTTCGAGCAGGCCAAGGCCGCCGCGCAGAACCTTCTCGGACGGCCCACGGTGCATGACCGGGTTCCCTGGTTCTGGTCGGACCAGTTTGACAATAAGCTGTTGATCGTGGGGCTTTCGCAGGGCCATGACCAACAAGTCACCCGCGGCGATCCGGCGACCCGCAGCTTTACCGTGTGCTACCTGAAGGGCGGCGAGCTGCTCGCCGTCGAGGCCGTCAATCACTCGAAGGACTACATGGCGGCCCGCAAGCTCATCGCCGATCGGGCCCGCCCCGACATCGGGAAGCTGGCGGACCCGCGGGTAGAGCTGAAAGACTCGATCTGATGCCCGACATCGTGTTCGTCCAGGCGGACGGGGTGCGGCGCGCAATCAACGCCCCGGTGGGAATCACCCTGATGGAGGCCGCGCGCCAACGAGGCATCCAGGGCATCGTTGCGCAGTGCGGTGGCGCCTGCGCGTGCGCCACCTGTCACGTGTACATCGACCGACGCTGGTTGGGGAGGCTCGAGCCGCCGGAGGAGATGGAGCAGGGCATGCTCGAATCCGCCTGGGAGCCGCGCGAGAACAGCCGCCTGAGCTGCCAGGTGCACCTCACCGCCGCCCTCGACGGCATGGAGGTCGTCGTCCCGGCCCGGCAGGGTGAAGGCACGTCCGGTTGAGCCCATCCCGGCTCAGGCGAAAACCACCAGCAGATCCTTGGCGTCGACCTGCAACCCGGGCCGCACCAGGATCTCCTTAAGGGTGCCGTCGCGCTCGGCCCGCACCGTCGTCTCCATCTTCATCGCCTCCAGCGTCAACAGCACATCGCCGCGGGCAAGCGTCTGCCCGACATGAACGGGCACCGTGGCGATCGTGCCCGGCATGGGCGCGCCGACGTGGTTCGGATTGCCCGATTCGGCCTTCCTCTGGGCCGGCCGCTTCGCCACCTGGCTGCGGTCCACCACCCGGATCGGACGCGGCTGCCCGTTCAATTCGAAGAACACCGTCCGGGTGCCGTCCTCGTGGGCTTCGCTGGTGGTCACGTACCTCACGATCAACGTCTTGCCACGCTCCAAATCGATGTTGATCTCCTGACCCGGCTGCATGCCGTAGAAGAACACGGCCGTCGGCAGGGTGCTCACGTCGCCGAAAGCGGCGCGGTCGGCGGCATAGTCGACGAAGACCTTCGGATACATGAGGTAGGAGGCCAGTTCGACCTCGGTCACGGCACGGCCGACCTTCGCCTCGGCGGCCGCGCGTTCCGCCGCGAGATCCGCAGGCGGCAGCAACTCGCCCGGCCTGCCCGTCAGCGGCTTCTGGGACCCGAGGATCTTCTTTTGCAGGTCCGGCGGAAACCCGCCGAGCGGCTGACCCAGATCGCCGGGACCACATGTCCCGCACCCTGAGCGTGCGCAT
>JBBIKV010000004.1:43829-91767 GCA_037445285.1 Nevskiaceae bacterium
GGAAACGCGATTTCCACGGCCGGATCGAGCACGGCCTCCCGCGTGAGGCCGCTGGTGACCATCATGATCGCCATGTCCCCGACCACTTTCGACGTCGGGGTGACCTTGACGATGTCGCCGAACAGCTCGTTCACGAGCGCGTAGGCCTTCGCCACCTCCGGCCAGCGATGATCGTCCAACCCCAGGGCGCGGGCCTGTTCCCGCAGGTTCGTGTACTGTCCGCCCGGCATCCCGTGCACGTAGACCTCCGACGCGCCCGCCCGAATGTCGCTCTCGAAGGCCACATAGCCCCGCCGCACCTGTTCCCAGTAGACCGACAGGGAACGGATGTTTTCCGGATCCAGCAGCGAATCCCGGGGACCATGGCGCAGCGCCTCGACGATCGAACCCAGATTCGGCTGCGAGGTGAGCCCCGACAGCGCGTCGATGGCGCCGTCGACCGCATCCGCTCCCGCCTCGATGGCGGCGAGCACGCTCGCCGCGCCGATTCCGCTCGTATCGTGGGTGTGGAAGTGGACCGGCAGACCGACCTCCTCCTTGAGCGCCCTGACGAGGACGGCGGCGGCCCGCGGCTGGCACAGGCCCGCCATGTCCTTGATGGCAAGCACATGCGCACCCATGCGCTGCAATTCGCCGCCGAGTTTGACGTAGTAGCGCAGGTCGTACTTCGTTTCGTTCGGATTCGACAGATTGCCCGTGTAGCAGATCGCGGCCTCGCAGAGGCGGTCGGCGGCCCTGACCGCCTCGATCGCCACCTTCATGTTCTCCACCCAGTTCAGGCAGTCGAACACGCGGAACACGTCGATGCCGGCGTCGCTCGCGCGCGCCACGAAATGTCGCACCACATTATCCGGATAATTGGTGTAGCCGACGCCGTTCGCCGAACGCAGCAGCATCTGCAGCAGCAGGTTCGGCATGGACTCCCGAAACGCGGCCAGTCGCGCCCAGGGGTCCTCCTTCAAAAAGCGCATCGCCACGTCGAAGGTGGCGCCACCCCAGCACTCCACCGAAAAGAGCTGCGGCAGGAGTGCGGCATACGCCGGACCGGCCATCGCCAGATCGTGCGTGCGGAAGCGCGTGGCCAGCAGCGATTGGTGCGCATCGCGCATGCTCGTGTCGGTCAGCAAAACGCGCCGTTCGGCGAGCATCCACCGTGCGAAGCCGTCGGGTCCGAGGGCACCGAGCATCTGCTTGGTGCCGGGCGGCGGCGGCGCCGGCAGCGCCACGCGCGGCGGCCGCGGAAAAACCGGCGCCTTCGGGATCGCCCGGCCCTTGACCTCGGCGTTGCCGTTGACGATGACGTCGCCGATGTACGAGAGCAGCCGCGTCGCCCGATCCCGTTTGCGCGGAATTTGGAACAATTCCGGCGTCTCGTCGATGAACTTGGTGGTGTAATCCGCCGAGGCGAAACGCGGATGCATGATGAGCTGATCGAGGAAACGCAGGTTGGTCACCACCCCGCGAATCCGGAACTCCCACAGCGCCCGATGCATGCGCGCGATGGTCTCCTCGGGGGTCGGGGACCACGCGGTCACCTTGACCAGCAGCGAGTCGTAAAAGCGCGTGATGATCGCCCCGGCGTAGGCGGTGCCCGCATCGAGCCGGATGCCGAAGCCGGCGGGGCTTCGATAGGCGGTGACACGCCCATAGTCGGGCACGAAGTTGTTTTCGGGATCCTCGGTGGTGACCCGGCATTGCAGCGCGTGCGCGCTCACGCGGATGTCCTCCTGGTGCGGCACGCCGCTCTCCGGTGTGCCGATGCGCGCCCCCCCCGCGATCCGGATCTGTGCCTTGACGAGGTCGATGCCGGTCACGCACTCGGTGACCGTGTGTTCGACCTGAATGCGGGGATTGACCTCGATGAAATAGAACCTGCCGGTGTCGGCATCCTGAAGAAACTCGACCGTGCCCGCTGCGCGATAGCCGACCGCCCGCCCGATTTTCAGCGCCGCCTCGCACAGCTCCTGCCGCTGCGCCCCGGTGAGGAACGCCGCCGGTGCGCGCTCCACGACCTTCTGATTGCGGCGTTGCACCGTGCAGTCGCGTTCGTACAGATGGACGAGATTGCCGTGGGAATCTCCCAGGATCTGCACCTCGACGTGGCGGGCGCGGCGGATCAGTTTTTCGAGATAGACCTCGTCCTTGCCGAAGGCGGCTTTCGCCTCGCGCCGGGCCGCCGCCACCGTCTCGATGAGTTCACGGTCGTCCTCGATGATGCGCATGCCGCGCCCGCCACCGCCCCAACTCGCCTTCAGCATCACCGGGAAACCGACCGACCGGGCCATCGCCATGACCGCCGCCGGATCGGCGGGCAAGGGCGGCGTGGCCGGCATGACCGGCACTCCGGCCGCCTCCGCCAGGTTCCGCGCCTCGACCTTGTTGCCGAGCCGGCGCATGGTATCGGGCAGGGGGCCCACGAAAACGATCCCCGCCGCGGCGCAAGCCTCCGCGAACTCGGGACTTTCCGCCAAAAATCCGTAGCCCGGATGGATCGCTTCGACGCGCGCCTCGGTGGCGATGCGGATGATGTCGGCGATGTCGAGGTAGGCCTCGATGGGTCCCCTGCCGTCGCCGACCAGATAGCTCTCGTCCGCCTTCGTCCGGTGCAGCGAAAACCGGTCCTCGCGTGAATGGATGGCGACGGTTCGAAGCCCGAGTTCGGCCGCGGCGCGCATCACGCGGATGGCTATTTCACCGCGATTCGCGATGAGGAGGCTCCGGATGGGAGCCGGCTTGGGTAATGGATTCATCTGCGATTGATGATAGCCTTGAGACGGGTCACGAACCAGAGGAACGATGGAACGACATTTCGGTTTGGCGCTTCACGGCGGCGCCGGCACCCTGCCGCGCGCCGAACTCAGCAAGGAACTCGAGCAGCGGTACCGGGCGGGGCTCGCGCGGGCGCTGACGGCCGGCTACGACGTGCTGGAGGCGGGGGGAAGCAGCCTCGATGCGGTGAGTCGGACCATCGTCGTGCTCGAGGACGACCCGTCGTTCAACGCGGGACACGGCGCCGTGTTCACCCTCGACGGGCACAACGAACTCGATGCGGCGATCATGGACGGCGGCACTCTCCGGGCCGGCGCCATTTGCGGGGTCACCCACATCCGCAATCCCGTGATGCTGGCGCGCTCGGTGATGGAGCACTCCGACTACCTGTTCCTGGCCGGACCGGGTGCCGAGGATTTTGCGCTGACCCAAGGTTTCGAGCTGGTGCCGCGCAGCTATTTTTACACAGCGGCCCGCTGGCAGCAGCTCGAGCGGATCCGCGCCGGCGACTCGGGCCTGTCCGCACTCACCATCTCCCACGTCGGCACCGTCGGTGCCGTGGCGCGCGACGTCCGGGGCCGCCTGGCGGCGGGGACTTCCACCGGCGGCATGACCGGCAAACGCTTCGGACGCATCGGCGACTCCCCCCTCATCGGCGCCGGCACGTATGCGGACGACAGGTCGTGCGCCGTATCGGCCACCGGGCACGGGGAAATCTTCATCCGTGCGGCCGTGGCTCACGACATCAGTGCGCGCATGCGCTACGGCTCCCGCAACCTCGCGACCGCCGTGCGCGAAGTCGTCCACGGAGAATTACGGGATCTCGGCGGTGAAGGCGGGGTGATCGCGATCGACGCGGACGGTGAAATCGTCATGGAGTTCAATTCGGAGGGCATGTTCCGCGCCTGCCGCAGGGCGGGAGCCGCACCGGAAATCCACATTTATCGGGCTGATTGACCGGCGGCCGGCGGCCGGCCGTCAGCCGCTGCGTCGACCGCGGTTCACGTCGAACCGCCCGGTGCGCAGAGTCTGATACTCGGACTCCATGACCACGACGCGGTTGCGCCCCTGTTCCTTGGCGCTGTAGAGCGCCTCGTCGGCGAGCTGGATCAGGCCATCGTGCGTGCGGTTCTCTCCCGGCTGCACGTAGGCGGCGCCGATGCTGACCGTCAAGCGGCTCGCCACCGTCGAGGCCTCGTGGGGAATGTTGAGTTCCGCGATGGAGCGTTGGATCCGCGTCAACACCTCGGCCACGTATTCCCGGCTGGCCTCGTACAGGACCACGGCGAATTCCTCGCCGCCGTAGCGCGCGACGAAATCCAGGGGCCGCCGGGCGCATTGATTCAACGAGACCGCCACCGCCCGCAGACATTCGTCGCCGGCCTGATGACCGTAGCGATCGTTGTAGTTCTTGAAGCAGTCGATGTCCACCAGCAGCACCGCCACACGCTTCTTCTCGCCCACGCCCTGCTGCCAGCTGCGTTGAATGTGCTGATCGAACATCCGGCGGTTCTGAATTCCGGTGAGACCGTCGCGCGCCACCATCTCGCGCAGCAGCGCCGCCTCCAGGAAGCGCATGCGGGCGGTCTTTTCGTGCATGTAGACAACGGATGCGCAAAAGACGTTGAACGCGACGATGGTGATCGCGTCGTAGCCGAATTCTCGGGTCGGCAGTTGCAGGGAGGATCCCGCCACGACGTAGACCAGCGCCACGAGGACGTTGGCGGCGAGCGCGTGATAGAAGAGCAGGCCGCCCATGAAATAGATGAAGATGATCGTCAGCAACAGGCAGGGAAAGAGCAGCGACACGCCGGCGAGCGACGCCAGGAGTTGGATCGCCACGACGCAGATGCCGAGCAGGATCCCTGCGGCCAACGCCACCGGCGGATAGACGCGCTGGCGCTGCTGGGAGAACGACGCGGCAAGCGCGATCAGAATCGTGGGAACCATCACCAGCAGGTGGATCATGCCGGGGATGCGGCTCAAGCTGGGTCCGAGCACCATCGCCTCGATCGCCGAATAGGCGAGCGTGATGACGACCGCCAGGCCGAGATTCACCCGGATGTGGGGCAGATTCTCGTCGAGACTCGTCTGGCGGAATTCGGACTCCAGCTCCGCGGCGAAGTTGAGCCACGGAAAGCCCGCCCGCAACTGCCGCGTATGCGGCAGATCCGGAAGGTCCTCGAGGACGAAGCGATTGGCGATGAACATCGGACAGAACCTACCCATCCCGAAGCAAAGACTCAACGACCTGGGCCACAGGTTCCCGAAATAATTCGCCCTGGGGCGGGGTAAATTATGTCAAACGAGCGCATCCGGGCCGTCGGCCCCTCCCGCCTCTAATCGGCCAGATAGCCGGCCAGATACGTGTCGAAATCGGTCTTGTCGGCCGCCTCGATCCGCGCCTGCGCCTCGTGCGACTCCTGCGCGGCCGCCGCGAATTCGGCCAGCCGCCGCTCGTTCGGGGGGTACAAGTCGAGAAAATAGTCCTTGTGCAGCCTGGACATGCGCTGGGCAAGCGCAAAGAACGACTCGCCGCTCTGGCGCATTTCGTTGAGCAGCCGCGCCGAGGGAGTACGCTCGACGTCGTCGATCTTCGCGCGCTGCGCCTCCAACGCCGCCACGTAGGGGCGCGAGGGTTCGTCCTGGTCGAGCATTTCGCACAACCCCTGCATCGCGTCGAGCAGCTCACGGGCCCAGTCGACCATCGAGAAATTGTGTCCCTCGCGGTTCAAGGTGAGCCCCGGCTCACGCCCCCGGCGGGCAACCTTCAGGTGATTGGCGTCGAGGGTTTCCTGTTCGCCGCGGCTGATGGGCTCGCTCTCGCGAAGCAGGCACAGGGCGAGGAACGCCTCGAGGAAACGCAGCTTGTTCTGATTCACGCCCACCGGGTCGAAGGCGCTCACGTCCAGGGCGCGAACCTCGACGTACTCCACCCCGCCCCGCTGCAGCGCCTTGGTGGGCCGTTCGCCGGAGCGGGCCACCCGTTTGGGCCGGATGTAGCTGTAGTACTCGTTCTCGATCTGCAGAATGTTGGCGTTGAGCTGCCGGTACTCCCCGTTCACCTTGACGCCGAGTTTCTCGTACGGAGGATACGGCGTGCCGATGGCCTTGGAGAGGTCGCGGACGTAGTCGTCCAGACTGTTGACGGAAACGCTGACGGTCGCCTGATTCTTGTTCCGGTAGCCGACGTCGCTCATGCGCAGCGACGTGCCATGAGGCTCGTATACGGTGTCACGGTCGAGCGACGGCAGGTCGATCTCACGCCCGCCGAAGAAGCTCCTGCACACCGCCGGCGAGGTGCCGAAAAGATACAGCACCAGCCATCCATACCGCCGATAGTTGCGCAGAACGCCGAAATATTGTTCCGAGACGAAATCCTGGCGCACCCCCGTCGACTGGTTGACGTGGGCGAGCACATCCCACAACCGCGGCGAGAAGGAATAATTGAAATGCACCCCGGATATCGCCTGCATGATGCGCCCATAGCGCACCCCGAGGCCGTGCCGATAAACCGTCTTCATCCGGCCCACGTTCGACCGGCCGAACTGGGCGAGGGGGATGGCATCATCGCTCGCGACCGCACTGGGCATGCTGGTCGCCCACAACAGCTCGTCGCCCAGGTGACGATAGACGAATTGGTGGATGTCGCAGAGATACTGCAGCAACTCCCAGGTCTCGAGAAACGGCGGCGTCACCAGTTCGATGAGCGATTCGGAGAAATCCGTCGTGATGTTCTCGTTGGTGAGCGGGGCCCCGAGGGCGGGAGGATGCGGGGTTTGCACGATCTCGCCCGACGGCGAGACGCGCAGCGACTCCTTCTCGACCCCCTTGCGGCCGCCGCGCAGCACCGCCCGTTCACCCGAGTTGATGAGCCCCGCGAGCCGGCGCTCGAATTTCCTGTCGACGACGTTACGCAACACCGAACACCTTTGAGAACGCGAAGTCGCGCCAGCCGGGTAGGATACTTGAACCGGCGAACGGCGGGTCAAACGGCATGCGGCCGGTCAAGGCAGTTCCGCAACGACTTCGATCTCCACCAGGAAGCCCGGATCCACCAGGCGCTGCACCTGCACCCACGTGACCGTCGGCAACCGCTCCTTGTCATAGTACTCGAAGCGCAAATCCGACGCCTTCAACAGCGCATCCATGTCCGTCGTATAAATCGTCTCCTTGACGACCTGTTCGAACGTGGACCCGTGCGCGGCGAGCGTGCGCTGGATGTTCGCGTAGGCGGCCCGCATCTGCCCCGCCATGTCGCCGGGAGCGACCAACCGGCCGTTGGCGTCCGCGGCCATCGACCCGGAGACGTACAAGGTCCTGTCGACCTGCACGGCCTGCGAGTACCCGAAGTCCTGCTCGTACTCGTTGAGGTGAAAGATCTGCTTGATGCGCGGCGGAGGCGCATCGGGCTGACGTTCGCGTTTGCGTTCGCAGCCGCAGAGGCCCGTCCCGAGCGCCAGGACGGCGACGGCGCCAAACCCCACGGTCATCCGAATACGCTTCAATCAACGCCCCCGTATCGACTCTGCCCGGGTCCGCAATGCACGCAGCATCTTCGGCAAATCATGCTTCAAGGCACTGCGCACCAGCCAGCGAGGCACCCAGAAACCCGGAGCAAGCTCCACCGTATAATGGGCGACCGTGTAGTCGCCGTCGCTCTGCAGGGTCCATTGTACCCGCAGTGACTTGAGGTCGCCGGAAATGCGCTCGATGGTCACACGCGACGGCCTGTCATAGGTGGCCCGGATGTCGTAGGTGAGCCCGCGGACGAACCACGAGTAGTCGAGCACCTGCCGCAGCCGCTGCCACGAACCGTTGGGCCCGGTTTCCAACACCTCGCAGGCGCTGAGTCCCGGCACCATCTTCAGCGCCTCCGCGCACTGCACGATGAGAGGCCACACGACCTCGCGCGGGGCATGGATACGCACGGTCGCGCTCGCCCTGCCGGTCTGCTCGTCGGGGTCGAGCGCCACGTTGACGTCGATGTCGCCATGCTGCTCGGCCTCGTGCGCCAGGGTCTCCCCCCGGGCCGAAAGCCCGAGCAACAGCCAGAATGCAAATAACAGTGGACGCACAGCCTAAGTCTGACTCCCATCGATTGCCGATGTCGGATTCGATTCACCGACAGGCGGTCCCCAAGGCCGGTTCAATCAGGGTTGAACAGCCCCCTCGGGGGGCGGGGCGCCCGCCGCTTTGGGCGGCGCGGCGAGCGTCATCGATACCCAGGCTTGCATCTTGCTTTCGAGGAGATCCAGGGGGATCGCGCCGTCCTTGACGAGTTCGCTGTGAAATTCCCGCAGATCGAACCGTGCCCCCAACGCTTGCTGGGCGGCGGCGCGCAGCCCCTTGAACTTCAGGAATCCGACGGTGCAGGCGAGCTCGTCGGCCGGCAGCGCCACGGCCCTGTCGACCGTCTCCTCTGCGTCCACGTCCAACATCGGCACCTGGCGCTGCAGATACTCGAGCGCCTGCGCGCGGGTCCATCCCTGGGCATGCAGGCCGGTGTCGACCACCAGGCCGGCCGCGCACCGTAATTCCTCGAGGAGCGACCCGAACCGCGCCTGGCTGTCGCGGTAAAGCCCCATCTCGGCCCCCAGGGACTGGGCATACAGCCCCCATCCTTCGACGAACGCCGGCGCGGCGTCGAACCGGCGAAATCTCGGCAAATCGGCGCGTTCCCGCTGTAGCTCGAGCTGGTAGTGATGCCCCGGCACCGCCGCCGCCAGAAACCGCGAGGCCACGGACGTCGCTGGCCGGGAGTCGAGCCGTGAAGTGTTCACGTAGAGCGTCGCCGGGGCGAGTCCGTTGGGTGCGGCCGGCCGGTACGACAGCGCGGGCAGCGTCGACTCACGGAATGGTTCGACGCGGCGAACGGCATAATCGCCCCGGGGAAAGACGGCAAACAACGCGGGCGCAGACGCCGCCACCTGAGTCTTGAGGTCCGCATACGCGCGCAGCAGTTCGTCGGCGCCGGCGTAGGAAAACCGCGGATCGTGGGTGATCCCCTCCAGATACGCCTGGGCGCTGCCGGGAAACGCGGCTTCCAGGAGAACCGCCTGAACCGCGCCATGCAGGCGGTCGACCTCCGACATCCCGAGCGCGTGCAGCTGCGCCGGCGACGCGGCCGTGCCGGCCACCCGTCGCACGCGATAGGCGTACCAGGCGTCGCCGAGAGGCAGTGCGGACCAGCCGACGCTCGTGCGCGACCGCGGCAGGTACTCCTGCCGGAGGAAATCATGCAGCGCGCGAAAGGACGGTAGGATCCTGTCCCGCAGGAGCGCCGTCATCGCCGTGGTCAAACGCCGCCGCTCCGGGTCGTCGGCGCCGCCCGCGACGGATCGCAGGGGTTGATATAGGACGTTCGCGGGACCGTCCTCGCCCAACGCGGCGAGTTGCGGTATCGACTTCTCGACCAACACACGCGGCAGCGTCACGCCCCGCCTCATCCCGTCGCGCATATTGACGATCGCCTGGTCGGTCCAGCTCACGAAACTCCGGGCGCGCGCGCTCCAATTTGCGAACTCCGCGGCGCTCGACAGCGCCCGCGGCTCCGCCGCTGCGGCCATCAGCGCGAATTGCTGGACCATCCCATCGTAGGGATTCACCGGCAGCAGTTCGAGGGGATAGGTGAAACCTTCGATCGCGAGCGCCCGCTCCCGCCGGAATAGGTCGTAGGTCAGTTTCCCGCCGGCGTCGAGGGAGGCACGCGGGATTGCGGAGACTTCGGCCAGATAGCGCCGTTCGATATCCAGCGAATCCGCCAGGGACTGCGGAGAAATGTTCTCGGCGGGCGCGCCGCCGAACTGCATCCCGGCGCCGCCCCACGAATACCACGGAATCCGCGCCGCATTCTCATCCCAATAGCGTTCGGCGAGGGCGCGCAGCCGGTCGGCGGGCGCCGCCGGCACCGGCCTCATCGACGGCGGCGCTGGCGGCGGCGGCCCACAGCCGGCCAATGCCCCCAGGGCCAGCGCGCACATCATCAAATGAGAAAATCGATTCATCGGAACGATTATAAGCCGGCGGGTGGGTTCATAATTCGGCGCTTGGGGCTGCCACGGCCCGTATCTTTGCGAGGGCATACTATGTTGGTCGGAACAACCGCGCGCCGCGTGGCGATCGTAGGCGGCGTACGCATTCCCTTCGCACGCGGCAACGGCGCCTACGCCCAAGTGGACGGCCAGGACCTGCTGACCGCGACCCTGAAGGGGCTCGCCGAGCGGTTCGGCCTGCACGGTCAGCGAATCGACGACGTGGCCGCCGGCGCGGTCATGAAGCATCCGAGCCAGTGGAATCTCACCCGGGAATCCGTGTTGGGCGCGGGATTTTCGCCGGAAACGCCGGGATTCGACCTGCAGCGCGCATGCGGTACCAGCCTGGAAGCGGCGATCCTCCTCGGCAACAAGATCGCGCTCGGACAGATCGATTGCGCGATTGCCGGCGGGGTCGACACGGTCAGCGACCCGCCGGTGGTTTTCCCCAAGATCTTCCAACAGCTGCTGCTGAACAGCTTTCGCGGCAGGACCGCCATGCAACGGCTGTCGCCGTGGCTCGCCCTGCGACTGCGCCATCTGCGTCCGGTGCTGCCGGGCATTGCCGAGCCGCGTACCGGCTTGTCGATGGGCGAAGGGGCGGAACTCATGGTCAAAGCCTGGGGCATCAGCCGCGAAGACCAGGACCAATTGGCCCTGGAAAGCCATCAAAAGGCCGCCTCCGCGTACGCCGACGGGTTTTATGCGGACCTGGTCCGGGACTATCTCGGACTCTCCCAGGACAACAACATTCGCACCGACACCTCCCGGGAAAAACTCGCGCGGCTGGCGCCGGCTTTCCAAACCGACGGCACCGGCACCTTGACGGCGGGCAACTCCACCCCGATGACCGACGGAGCCTCCGCGGTGCTCCTCGCATCGGAGGACTGGGCCCGCCGCCGCAACCTGCCGGTACTGGCCTACCTGGCATACGGCAAGGTGGCCGCCGTCGATTACACCGACCGGCAGGAAGGGACCCTGATGGCGCCGGCCTACGCCGTACCGCGCATGCTGGGCGACGCCCGGCTCACTTTGCAGGATTTCGACTTCTTCGAGATTCATGAGGCGTTTGCCGGCCAGGTGCTGTGCACCCTGAAGGCCTGGGCGGATCCGGCGTTCTGCCGCGACAGGCTCGGATTGCCGGCGGCCCTCGGCGCCGTCGACCGGACGAAGCTTAACGTCAAGGGCGGCAGCATAGCGATCGGCCACCCGTTTGCCGCGACCGGCACCCGGATCGTGGCGACTCTCGCCAAGATCCTGGATGAACGGAAGGCGAAACGCGGTTTGATTTCCATCTGCACGGCGGGCGGCATGGGCGTCACGGCCGTTCTCGAGCGCTGAGGATTCTTGAGCGCCCGCAAACGAACGCGCTATCCTCACCGCCCGCTCCATCAATCACCCCTCAAGGATCCTAGATTGCCATGGGACAACACGTTGAGTTGACGGCATCGGACGGTCATCGACTGTTCGCCTACCTCGCAGAGCCCGCCGGCAAGCCGCTCGGGGGCGTCGTCGTGCTGCAGGAAATCTTCGGCGTCAACCGCCACATCCGCGACGTGGCGGACCAATATGCCGTCGCGGGCTTTCTCGCGGTCGCGCCGGCCATGTTCGATCGGATCGAACGCGATGTCGACGTTCCCTACGCGGACGTGCAGCGCGCCGTCGGCCACATGAAGGCCCTGAAACTCGACCAGGTGCTGTTCGACGTGCAGGCGGCCGTGCAGCGCGTCCAGGCCGCGGGAAAAGTCGGCGTCGTCGGCTATTGCTGGGGCGGCATGGTCGCCTATCTGGCCGCGGCGCGTCTGAAGATCGACGCGGCGGTCGCCTACTACGGCGGCGGCACGAATCAACATCTCGGTGAAACGCCGCGCGTGCCGGTGATGTTTCATTTCGGCGAAAAGGACACCCACATCCCGCTGTCTGTCGTGAACGAGATCAAGAGGGCCCATCCGCAGGGGATCTACCACCTGTATCCGGCCGAACATGGCTTCAACTGCACGCATCGTCCGAGCTTCGAACCCGCGAGTGCGAAGCTGGCAAACGAGCGCAGCGTTGAATTTTTCCGCAAGAACCTCGGCTGAATCGGGACCAACCCATGCTAATCAAAGATCTGAGCCTGTTTCGCGAACTCGGCTTCATCGACGGCGGCTGGGCCGCCGCGGACGGCGGCGGCACGCTCGCCGTGCATAATCCGGCGACCGCCGAAAAACTGGGTGTGATTCCCAACATGGGGACCGCGGAGACCCGGCGCGCGATCGGCGCGGCCTCGGCCGCCCTGCCGGCCTGGGCGGCCCGCACGGCGAAGGATCGGTCCATCATCCTGCGCAAATGGTTCGATTTGATCCTCGCCAACCAGGAAGATCTCGCGACCCTGATGACCGCAGAACAAGGCAAGCCGTTGGCCGAGTCCCGGGGCGAAATCGCGTATGCCGCATCGTTCATCGAGTGGTTCGCGGAGGAAGGCAAGCGCCTGTACGGCGACATCATCCCGGGGCATCAGGCCGACAAGAGAATCCTGGTGCTGCGCCAGCCGGTCGGCGTGGTGGCGGCCATCACCCCGTGGAATTTCCCGTCGGCGATGATCACGCGCAAGGCCGGTCCGGCGCTGGCGGCCGGCTGCACCATGGTCTGCAAGCCCGCCACCCAGACCCCTTACTCCGCCCTCGCGCTCGCGGAACTCGCCGATCGCGCGGGAATCCCCAAGGGGGTGTTCAACGTGGTCACGGGATCCGCCACCGCGATCGGCGGCGAAATGACCAGCAACCCCAAGGTCCGCAAACTCACCTTCACCGGCTCGACGGACGTCGGCAAGAAGCTGATGGCGCAATGCGCGGGGACCGTCAAGAAGCTGTCGCTGGAGCTCGGCGGCAACGCCCCCTTCATCGTGTTCGACGACGCCGACCTGGACGCGGCGGTACAGGGGGCCATCGCCAGCAAGTACCGCAATACCGGGCAAACCTGCGTATGCGCGAATCGCCTGCTGGTCCAGGATGGAGTCTACGACGAATTCGCCGGCAAGCTCGCCGCCGCCGTCGGCAAATTGCGGGTGGGCGACGGACTCGCGGGCGTCACCGACCAGGGACCGTTGATCGACGCGAAGGCCGTCGCGAAGGTGGAGGAGCATGTCGCCGACGCCGTGCGCAAAGGCGCAACCGTCGCTTTCGGCGGCAGGCGGCACGCCTTGGGCGGCACTTTTTTCGAACCGACGATATTGACGGGCGTCACCGCGGCGATGCTCGTCGCCCGCGAGGAAACTTTCGGGCCGATCGCGCCCTTGTTCAGGTTTCACACCGAGGCCGAGGCCATCGCGATGGCGAACGATACGGAGTTCGGTCTCGCGGCCTACCTATACACCCGCGATCTGGCGCGCAGCTGGCGCGTTTCGGAGGCCATCGAGTACGGCATCGTCGGCCTGAACACGGGGATCATCTCCACCGAGGTTGCCCCGTTCGGCGGGGTGAAGGAATCCGGGACGGGACGGGAAGGCTCGAAGTACGGCATTCTGGATTACACGGAGCTGAAATACATCTGCGTCGGCGGGGTGAGTTAGGCGACTGTCCGTGATCGGGAAATTCCTGGAGTTTTCGCTCACGACGCAGGACATCCAGGCATCCTTGGATTTTTACGGCCGCCTGGGGTTCTCGCAGGCCGAGGTCGGAGAGGCATGGACACATCCCTACGCCGTTCTGACCGACGGCCGCGTCTGCCTGGGGTTGCATCAGGAACCGGCGTTCGCCCCGTCCACGACCTTCGTCAAACCGGACCTGCTCAGACATGTGGACGCTCTCGTGGAGCGCGGATTGAAGTTCGAAATCTGCCGGCTGGGGAACGATGTCTTCAACGAAGTCGGCTGGCTCGATCCGTCGGGCCATCTGATACGGCTGCTCGAGGCGCGCACCTTCTCCCCGAGCAAGCGCAGCACGATCGACACGTCGTTGTGCGGCTATTTCGTCGAGATGGCACTGCCCTCTCCGCGCTTGGAGGAGGCCAAGCGGCATTGGGAACAATTCGGATTCGTCGGGATGGACGAACCCGAGGCGGTGTTGCCGCACGTATCCTGCACCAGCGACACGGTGGACGTCGGGCTCTACCATCCCGAGCATGTGGGGGAGCCGACGCTGCTGTTCGAAGTCGACGACTTGCGCGAGGCCGTGGCTCGACTCGGGGACGTCGGCATCACCGGGTCGGGGCGCGTACCGGCGCCGCTGCGGCGAATCGACGCGGCGCTCCTCAGGGCGCCCGAGGGCACCCCCATTCTGTTGTCGGGAACGCAGGTCCGCTAGGGATGCTCCGTCCGGGCGGCAGCGCACGCTCCTTGAAATTCGCGCGAACAGACTCCATACGACGCCTGTGGAATTCATGAAGACGGGGGCGCCATGGGTGGGCATTTACACGTCGTCTGCGGTCATTGCGATTCGGTCGTCCGGCTGCCCGGCGCCCGGGCCGCCCAGGAGCCCCGCTGCCCCAAATGCCATGAGCCATTGTTCGCCGGCAAGCCCATCGAGTTGAACGCCGACAATTTCGACAAGCACGTCACCCGCAACGATCTGCCCCTCGTCGTCGACTTCTGGGCGCCCTGGTGCGGCCCGTGCCGCACAATGGCGCCGTTTTTCGAGCAGGCGGCGCGCTCGCTCGAACCGCAGTTCCGTTTCGCCAAACTCGATACGGACGCGGCGGCCGCGCCGGCCCAGAAATATCAGATCCGCAGCATCCCGACATTGGTCGTGTTCCGGGGCGGCCGCGAGATCGCACGCGAATCGGGTGCGATGGATGCCGGGCGTCTCACCCGCTGGCTGCAGGCGACGCTCGGCGGATAGCGGGAGGCGGCGCGGATCGCGGGAGGCGACGGGGTCGAACGCCGTTACACCGGACATGCGATTGTGTTCATAATGCCTGCCAACGATCGCAGGAGTCGCTCATGGATGCAGACAGCAGGTCCGTCGGACGCCGCGCCGTCATCGCCGGCCTCGGATTAGCGGGCGTGGGGGCCGCCGCGCTGGCCGACACCGCGATACCGGCGGCAGACGCGGCCACGGCGCCCTGGAGGGCGCGGTCCGAACCGCAGGACGGCTGGCTCGAGCGGCCGGCACATCACCGCTTGGTGATCGACGTCACCTCCCCGAAGGGCATCGGCGCGGCGCTCATGTACGCGGACAATTTCTTCATCGCCAACAAGAGCGGCTACGGCCTGGACCCCGCCGATCTCGCCGTCGTCATCATTCTGCGCCACACGGCGACACCGTTCGCCTACACCGACGCGGTGTGGGCCCGGTACGGCGCGCCGATCGCCAAGCTCATCGACTACCAACCGCTCAAACCCGGGGACACGATCGCCGAGAATCCCTACCTCGCCAAACCGTCGGCCGGGACCGGCGGCCGCGGTCCGACCCTCGACGGACTGGCTGAGCGGGGTGCGCAGTTCGCCGTGTGCGGCATGGCCGCCGAGTACATGGTCGGCGACATCGCCGGGAAGACGCATGCACGCAAAGAGGAGGTGCAGTCGCTCCTGATCGACCACCTGATCCCGAACGCGCACATGACGGCCGCCGGCATCGTCGCACTCAATCGCGCACAAGAGCATGGCTACGCGCTCGCGATCACGGGCTGAAGCCACCGATCACCCGGCCGGCGCGCGGTCGATGATCAAGCATGGATTGCTCGCATTGGCGGCGGCGGGTTTGGCGGCGCTCGGTTCCGCGCATGCCGCGATGGTTGGCGTCGAAGTCCTCGAGCGCTCGTCGTTCGCGTCCGGGATGAGTTTCGGCGACGGCGGCGCCTACGAGAAGATCCGGGGGATCGCGAAGTTCACACTCGACCCGCGGGCCGCCGCCAATCAACGCATCGTCGATCTGCAGTATGCACCGCGCGATTCCCGGGGCCTGGTCGAGTTCGAGAGTGCCTTCATCCTGCTGCGGCCGGTCAAGGCGCGGCAGTCGACGCTTCTCTACGACGTCAACAATCGCGGCGGGATCGCAATCCTCGGCCAGATGAACGGTGCGAGTCCGGCCGACAACGACCCGACGACGGCCGCAGACGCCGGCGACGGCTTCCTCATGCGCCATGGATTCACCCTGCTGTTCTCCGCATGGACGTGGGACGTGGCGCCGCCATTGCCCGGGGTCAGGCCCTTGGTGTTCAAGCCGCCGATCGCGCACGCACCCGATGGAACGACGCTCACCGAAGTCGTCGAAAACGAATTCACCGTCGACGCCACCCGGGACGTCGCGACCTACGCGGGCATGCGCGGACTCACGTACGAGCCCGCCACGCCGGACGATCCGGCTGCGGTACTCACCGCCCGCGCACGCCCCGAGGATGCCCGGACGGCCGTTGACCGCGCACGCTGGCGGTTCATGGCACCTGAAAGGACGGGTGGTCCGGGACGGGTGCAGCTCGACGGCGGATTTCAGCCGGGGACGCTCTACGACCTCACGTACGAAGCCGCCAATCCGTACGTCGCCGGCGCGGGACTAGCCGGCATCCGCGACATTCTCGCCTACTTCCGCGATCACCCGTTCGAGGGAGCGCCGGCGCCGAGAAGGGTTCTGATTTTCGGGATCAGTCAATCCGGACGGGTGATCGGCCGAATGCTGCACGATGGCCTCGACGTCGACGAGACGGGGCGCCTCGCCTTCGACGCCGCCTACATGCAGGTCCCCGGCGCCGGGGGTTCGGCCGGCTTCAACAGCCGCTTCGTACAGCCGACCCGTCACCCGTCCATGCTCGAGGAACACGACTATCCGGCCGATGCATTCCCGTTCACCAGCGGAATTTCGCACGATTCCGTGACGGGTGAGACCGGCTCCAGCCTCGACCATGCACGCGCTGCGGACGGCCGGATGCCGAAACTCATCGTCGCCAATACGTCGACCGAATTCTGGAACCGCGACGCGTCGTTGATCGCCACGACCTCCGACGGGTTGGCGGATGTCGCGCCCGCCGCCGACGTACGGCTTTACGCGTTCATGGGCGCGCAACATTACGTGGGGCGGTCCCGGACGAGGGCGCCCTACTCGAACTGCGTCTCGACGACCGATCATTATCTCGCGATGCGGGCGCTGATCGTGGCGCTCGACCGCTGGGCCGGCGGGGAGGCGGCGCCGCCCGCGAGCGCCTACCCGGGGATTCGCGATGGAACGCTGATCTCGGTCGCGGCTTATCGGGCGGCGTTTCCCCGGGGCATTGCTCTGCGGCCGCCCGGGCAGAATTTACGGGAGCCGCGCCTCGATTTCGGTCCGCGCTTCGCGCGCGAAGGCATCGCCGACCGGGTGCCGCCGCTGGAGTTGGCGTCCTTCGAAACTCGGGTGCCGGCTCCCGATGCCGACGGCAACGATCGTGGCGGTGTTCGACTCGTCGAATTGCAGGTGCCGCTCGGAACTCACACCGGCTGGAATCAGCGCGCGCCGGAGACCGGATTTGCGTGGGCCACCGCGCGCTTCGACGGCAGCTTCCTGCCGTTTGCCCGCAACGAGGCCGAGCGCCGGGCAAGTGGCGACCCCCGCCCCAGCATCCAATCGAGATATCCGACGCGCAGGGCCTTCATCGCCCGACTGCGGGTCGCGGCGCAGCGGCAGATCTCTGCGGGTTTTCTGTTGCCGGAGGATGTCGAACGGGCGGTCTCCGAGAATGGCGCACTTTATGATCGGATCTTGGCGCGCCGCGTCGACGACCCGGGTTGCAGCTATCTGTTCGCCGATTGAATCACCATCGCGGCAACATACGGGGCGTCGCGCCGGGTTCGCAGGCGCCTATCCCGGCGGATGATTTGCTGCTAGCGTTCGGCCCACGTGGACGCAGCGTGCCACGCAGTGGTTGGGACGCATCACCATGTCCAAAAAATCGAATGACGGCGGACCGCGGCTCCCCCGCCCGAAGCGCAGCGTGAGCGCCCCGCCGCCCCTCAGCGAGGAACTCATAGCGAAGCTCCAGGGGGCGGTGATCGCCGCGCAACGCAAACGCAACCCGCAGCCCACGGCCGTGAACGACCCCGTGGGACCCGTACATGACGATGCCGCCGGCGCATCGCATGGCGAGGATTGATCCTCGTCGCCGGACGCCCCCGCGGCATTTCTCGGAAACACGACGACTTACGGTGGCGTGAACGACACCGAGGTTCGGGCCTCCGGCATTATGTAGCTTTCTATCTTTCAAAGGGGTATATAGAATGCTATCTAAGCCGCGACCGGGACGCACGAAGCCCGGGTCCGGCGAACACCATCGTCGCGATCAATCCCAACGCCCTGTTTCTGAAGGGATACAACGCCACCAAGGCCATCCCGGCATTCGGCATTCCCTACGACACGCGCTTTCTCGCGCCCAACCCCTACACCACCTACGCGACCTTCAACGACCCCCTCAACGGGACGAAGATTCCATCGGACAACACCCTGTATTCGTGGGGTTTCACTGGCGTCGTCGATTGGGACAATCCGTGGGGATTCCACGTGAAGTCGATCACCGGCGTGCGCGGCGAGCACGGCGAATTCTCGCAGAGCTACTCCGGGGCGCCGATACCCCTCGCGAACCTCTACACGACGCTCGCCCACCATCAGTTCAGCGAGGAACTGCAGGCCAGCGGCGTGTCCTTCGGCAAGGATTTGGAATGGACCGCCGGCGCCTACTACTTCAACGGTGCGAACCACCAAGGCGGCATCGGAGATCTCGTCGAGATCGGCCTTTTGCAGGTGCCCGACGACCCGTCGACCGACAGGAACAAGTCCGTCTTCGGTCATCTCGTCCGTCATGTCGACGACAAATTCAGCACCGAAGCCGGCCTGCGTTACAGCGAAGAGTCCAAGACCTACTCCTATTACCGGCTGCTGCTGGCGCCGTATCACGCCATCCCGGCGGGCGACCTGCTCTTTCCCATCACGGAGAAGGGCTTGAGTTACAGCCGCGTCGACCCAAAACTCGGCCTGCAATACCAGTGGACGCCGGATCTGATGACCTACGTTCAATGGTCGACCGGATACAAGGCCGGCGGCTTCAACACCCGGCCCGTCAGCGCCGCCCAGGCGACGACGTTCAAACCGGAAACGTTGACCGCCTACGAGGCCGGTCTGAAGAGCGAGTGGCTGGATCACACGTTGCGCGCGAACACGGCGGTCTTCTACAGCATCTACAAGGATCTGCAGCTGCAGGCGAATGGCGTCGACAATGCAGGCAATCTTGCGGTCTTGACCGAGAACGTCGGCAGGGCCGAGATCAAGGGAGTCGAGCTCGAAGTCCAGGCCGAGCCGCTGTCGGGCCTGATTGCGGATTGGTCGATCGGCTATCTCGACTACAAGAACATCGATCTGGGAAGCGCGGCCGGCGTCTCGGGCGGCCCGTCACTCGGCAGCGTGCCGGCCCTGACTCCGAAATGGAAGGGGAGTTTGGGCGTGCAATACGCGGCGACCCTGGGTGACCGCCTGGGGATCGTCACGCCCCGCATCGACTACACCTATCAAAGCCTCGTCTATAACGACGCGCCGAACACTCCGATGGCCGCCCAGGCCGGCTACGGGGTGCTGAACGTCCGCCTGACATGGTCGGCCATCCAGAGCAGCTGGTCGGCGACATTCGCGGTGAACAACGCGACCGACAGGATGTACTACCTCGACAAATACCCGAACTACGGCACCTATGGAGTGATCGAGGGTCAACCGGCCATGCCGCGCACCTTCGACTTCACGTTGAAGCGATCGTTCTGACGATCCGACAGTCCGTCGCGTACCGGCCGATCAACTGATCCAAGGCCCCGATCGTCGAGAGCGCGATCATGGCGTCCTGCAGATGCAGGATGCAGTCGGCTCCGAGTGCCGTCGCGAGGTCACGCGCAGCGATGGCGGCCCAGAATTCGCATACCGTGTACAGGATGCGCTCGCACGGTGAGAACTCCTCCGCTCCCGCCGAGGCCCTGAGGAGGATCGGCAACAATATTTGCTGGGTTTCCGGAAGGTGGCCACGCCAGGACGCATGCAGCGAGGCGCCTTCGATGTTGGAAGACTGGAATGACGCACCGCAGCGCGGCTCGGTTGCCATTCGAACGCTCCCCTCGGGACAAGGCATGCCTCTGACTCAGCAGCGCGATCATCCGGACGGAAGCGCACGCCGTCTGTTCGGTAACCTACATTCGGACCGCCGGGACCGGTTTGTAGGACTTTGCGCCTCGAGATTGGGGCCTTGCGCCTATAGGTTCCATTGTGGGGGTGGTGGGAAACTGCGTCGATGGAACACCGCTGGGGACAGAGAGTTGGAGTCGACCTGGCGGTTCGCGTCATGGCCCATCCCTATGCGGTGCGCCACGGCTGCCTGGCGAGCCTGAGCGTCAGCGGAGCGTTCATCCGGGGAGATTACGATCTGCGGCCGCTGGCGCGGGTCCTCGTCGCCATCGACCTGCCGCCATGGTCGACGCCGGACGCCGCCACCCTGGCGGCGTTCGTGGCCCGCAGGTACAAGGACGGCATCGGCATCGAATGGTGCGAATTCGCGCCGCCGCATGTCGGCAAGCTGCTGCAGTCGGTCACCGCACGGCGGTACCTGCGACCGGGCGGACCGGAGCGCAACCCGTCGGCGACCATGTCACGCGTCTCGCCGCCGCTGCTCAAGCATCCTTATTAGAGTGGCGCCGCACGGGAAGGCTCCACGTGAATCGCTCTGCGTGAAGACCCGCCCGCGACGCGCGCGTTTCTCCCCGGGCAGGAGGCGACCAGGCCGATGTATTTGAACGCTGTCGGCACCGCACTGCCCGAAAACCGCTACACCAAAGGCGACTGCTGGAAGGCGTTCGCGGCATCGGATTGGTTCGGCCGTCTCGACGCCCGCGCGCCATCGCGCATATGGTCCTCACTCGAAACAACGGCATCGATGCACGACGGCTGGCGGTCGACGGGCTGGATGAAGTATTCGCGATCGACCCCCAGACCCTGCAGCGTCGTTTTGCACACCATGCTCCGCGGCTCGCCTCGGACGCCGGATGCACCGCGCTGGCGCGGGCGGCCCTGCCATCGCAATCCATCGATGCCGTCATCGTCACCACGTGTACGGGCTATCTCTGCCCGGGCCTCACCGGCTATGTGGTGGAACGCCTCGGACTGCGCCGGGACGTTCTCGGCTTCGATCTGGTCGGCCAAGGGTGCGCGGGCGCGCTGCCCAACTGGCAGGTCGCCGGCGCCTTGCTGGATTCGGGTCAATGCGAGCACGTGCTCTCGATCTGCGTCGAGGTCTGCAGCGCTGCGATGTATCTGGACAATGACCCCGGTGTGCTCATCAGCGCCTGCCTGTTCGGCGATGGCGCGGGCGCGGCGGTCTTGTCACGGCGCAAGCCCGCCGGCCGCCGTTCTGTCGAATGGCGGACCACGGTGTCCATGACCAATCCCGCGGCCAGGGAGTCGCTGCGTTTCGAGCACCTCGATGGCATGCTGCGCAACATTCTGACCCGCGAGGTGCCGGCACTCGCCGCGGTTCACGCGGCAGAAGTAGTGGAGCAGGCACTGGCGCGCACCGGCGTCCAACGACGGCAGATCACCGCGTGGATCATGCATGCGGGGGGCCGCGACGTACTGCTCGCATTGCAGGAGAAGCTGGACGTGGAGTTCGATGCGTTGCGTTACAGCCGCGACGCCCTGCGCGAATACGGCAATCTCAGCAGCGCGTTCGTCTACTTCGTGCTCGACTCGGCACTCAACGACGACGCCGCCGCCGGCGGGTGGTGGTGGATGTCGTCCTTCGGGGCCGGCTTTACCTGTCACGGCGCGTTGCTCGCCGTGGAGTGACCCACCCATGAGCCCATCGCAGCGTCGGGTTGAGACCGAAGTCCTGGATGGCCTCGACGCCGACGATCCGCGGGCGCGACGCTCCCGCCGCGACCTGCAGCGGGTCCATGCTGCGATGCGCTCGAAGTCCATCCTGCTGCGGGTCGTCGCGGACTTGGGCCTCGCACGCCAGCCGCGCCGCATCATCGAATTGGGCGCAGGGGATGGGACACTCCCGCTGCGGTTCGCCGGAGAGCTGCGACCCGCGTGGCACGACGTGGAATTGACGCTGCTGGACCGTCTGGATCTCGTGTCCCGCAAGACGCGGGACGCCTATCGGGAATTGGGCTGACAGGTGACGGTCGAACGGTCGGATGCCCTCGACTGGGCGACGGCGGCGGGCGGGCCGCGTTTCGATCTGTGCTTCGCCAATCTGTTCCTGCATCACTTCGACGCGGCGCCCCTCGCCGTCCTGCTGCGGGCCGTGGCGGCGTCCGCGGAGGCATTCGTGGCCTGCGAGCCCCGCCGTGGCGCGATGGGCCGTGTCGGCAGCCGGCTGTTGTTCCTCCTCGGTGCCAACGAGGTGACGCGCGGCGACGCGGTGACCAGCGTCGCGGCCGGCTTTGCCGGCCGGGAAATTGGCTCGGCGTGGAGCGGCGCCGACGCCCCGTGGATCACCCGCGAATTCGTCGCCCTGCCGTTCGTTCATTGTTTCGCCGCGGTTCGACGCACCGCGCGACGTGCGGAGAATGCCGATGCCTTTCGACTGTGATGCGCTGATCATCGGCGCCGGGGCGGCGGGAGCTTGCACCGCGATCCTGCTGGCGCAGGCCGGCTGGCGCGTCGCGCTCGTCGAACAGCACACTTTTCCGAGGCGCAAGGTGTGCGGAGAATGCATAGCCGCCGGCAATCTGGTGCTGCTCGACACGCTGGGAGTGGGTGCCGCCTTCCGCCGTGCGGCCGGGCCGGAACTGCGCCGCATCGGCTGGATGGACGCCACGACGACACTGACCGCGGACATGCCTGCTTGTACCTCCGGCCCCTACGGCAAGGGTGCAGAGCGTTTCCGGCGAAGCGGGCCGCTTCGACGTCACGGTGACGGATACGCGGGACGCGACGGGCCGTTCCCGGCGATCGATGAGCCTGCGCGCGCCGGTCGTCATCGATGCGCACGGCTCGTGGGAACGCGCACCGGACTTGCCGCGGCGATCGGCGTCGGCGCGCCGTCGAGGCCCCGGGAGCGGCTCCGACTTGTTCGGGTTCAAGGCGAATTTCAGCAATTCGACGCTCGCCTGCGGCTTTCTGCCGCTCCTCCGTTGATCGGCGAGGGCATCACCATGGCGCTGCAGTCCGCCGCCCTGCTCGCCGCCTTGCTCGCCGCCTTGCTCGGCAAACATGATGCTTGCGCGATCGGCGGCATCCAAGCCCGATCGCTCCATCTCGCGTACGCGGCCGCGTGGCGTCGTGCATTCGCGCCGCGGCTGCGACTGGCCGCCGCTTACGCCCACCTCGCCATGCGACCCGCCCTGGCCGGACCGGCGAAGGCGCTTATCAGCCGCTGGCCGTCCCTTCTCCGCGGCGGAGCACGCCTGGCGGGCAAGGCCGCGCGCGCCGCACATTTTCAGACCACGACCACGGAGGCACCATGAGCACTCTCGAGACCCTGCAGGAAATCCTCATCAAAGAATTCGATCTGCACCGGGACCAGTTGGTGCCGGAGGCGGACCTCGCGGCACTGACGATTCGCGACGATGTCCCGGCCTCGCTCAACACGATCGGCGACCTGATCGCATTCATCGACGGGCTGCTGGCAAAGCCGGGTGCGGCGCGCGGAACCGGCGGGACCGCAATGCCCGCCGCGACGTGACCCGGCGTCGCGTCGCAGTCACCGGGCTCGGCGTGGTGGCGCCCTTGGGCTGCTGCGTCGATGATTTGTTCGACGGCCTGACCGCGGGTCGATCCGGAATCCGGCGCCTCGACGCACCCGCCTTTGCGAGCCTGCGCTCCCCCGTCGGCGCGCTCGTGATGTTCGACGGCAATCGCCACTTTCCCCCGCCAAAGATGAAGATGCTGGATCGCGTCAGCCAGCTGGCGCTCGTCGCCGCCGCCCAGGCGGTCGCCGATGCGCAGTTGAGCTTCGCGAGCGAGCCGCGTGACCGATGCGGGGTCAGCGTCGGCACCGGCATGGGGGGTGCGGAAACCACGGATGAGGGCTACCACACCATTTATGCGGAGCGTTCCGACAGGGTAAAGCCCTTTACGGTCCTGGCGTCGATGACGAACGCCCCCGCCGCCTGGATCGGCATCGAATACCGGATATCCGGACCGAACCTGACCTATTCGACCGCCTGTTCATCGTCGGCGGTCGCGCTCGGCGAAGCCGCCCGGCGGATCTGGTGCGGCGACGTGGACGTGATGCTGGCCGGCGGCGCGGAGGCGCCGCTGACCTTCGGCGTCCTGCGGGCCTGGGAGGCGATGCGCACACTCGCGGCGATGGACCCCGGGAACCCATCTGCATCCTGCCGGCCGTTTGCGCAGACCCGTACCGGTCTCGTGCTCGGCGAGGGTGCGGCATTCGTGGCACTGGAGGATTGGGACCACGCGCTGGCGCGCGGTGCGCAAATTCATGCCGAACTGACCGGTTACGGACTGAGCACCGACACCGATCACGTCACCCGACCGACGGTGGCCGGCCAGGCCGGCGCCATGCGGGCGGCGCTCACGTCCGGGACTCTCCCCGGATGACGTGGATTACATCAATGCCCATGGGACGGCAACGCCGCAGAACGACTCGATCGAGACCGCGGCGATCAAGGAGGTGTTCGGCGGACGCGCCTACGGCATACCGGTCAGCTCGACCAAATCGATGCACGGACATCTGCTCGGCGCGGCTGGCGCGCTGAAATTCGTCGTCTCGGTGGCCAGCCTCGAGCGCCTGGTGGTCCCGCCCACCATGCACCTGGACTCGCCGGATCCCGCGTGCGACCTGGACTACGTCCCCGGCAGCGCCCGCCTCGGCGTCGGGCTGCGCGCCGTCATGTCGAACTCGTTCGCCTTCGGCGGCACGAACGCGGTTCTGATCGCCGAGCCGCCGAACCGGTGCCGCCAGCGGCGTTGAACGACCTTTGGTACACTTGACCGGCAGTGTCGGCGTTTTCGCCGCGTCACTCTCGGTTTGCACCGCCATGCGCAGCAGTCACAGTTTCCTGCCGGTCCCCTCCCGGCTTGCCGCCGTTTTGCTCGGCCTGACTGTCGCGGGAGCGGCGGTGCCGGCGCCCGCCGCCGATGACGCCCGTTCCTCCTACGACCTCATCATCGAGCACGGCCAGGTCGTCGATGGCACCGGCGCACCCTGGTACTCCGCGGACGTCGGGATCCGCCAGGGACGCATCGCCGCGATCGGGCGGCTCGAGGGGGCGACGGCGGAACGGCGCATCGATGCCCGCGGACGGATCGTGGCGCCGGGGTTCATCGACATGCTGGGCCAATCCGAGCTCACTCTGCTCGTGAATCCTCACGTACCATCGAAGATCTTCCAGGGCATCACGACGGAGATCACGGGCGAGGGCCAGTCCGTCGCACCCGTCGACGCCGCCATCGCACGCGAGGCGGCACCCCGTTTCCATCACTACGGAATCACGCAGGACTGGACCGATTTCGCAGGATATTTTGCGCGGCTCGAAAGGCAGGGAATCGGCATCAACTTCGGGACGTACGTCGGCGCGACGACGGTGCGGGAGATGGTCGTCGGCTTCGCGGACCGCGCCGCCACCGCGGCGGAGCTGTCCCGCATGCAGTCGATCGTCGCCTCGGCCATGCGTCAGGGCGCGCTGGGGGTGTCGAGCGCACTGGAATACGCTCCGGCGCCCTATGCCAGCACCGAGGAGCTGGTCGCACTCGCGAGCACCGCGGCACAATTCGGCGGAATCTACGCGACACACATGCGATCCGAACAGGAATCCATCATGGCGTCGATCGACGAGACGATCCGCATCGGTCGCGAGGCCCGCATTCCGGTCGAGATCTGGCATCTGAAGGCCGGGGGGGTCGCCAACTTCGGCCTCATGCCCGAGATCGTCGCTCACATCGAGCGCGCCCGGGCGGGCGGCGTGGACATCGCAGCCGACACCTACGCCTACCCGGCCTGGTACAACGATCTCTCCGCATTCATTCCGCCCTGGGCGCACGAGGGCGGGGATGCGAAGCTGATCGAGAGGCTCAAGGACCCCGCGGTCCGGGCGCGCCTCAAGAGGGAGCTCGCAACGCCCGCGCATGATTGGGACAACGAATGGCAGTCGGTGCCGGGTCCCGAGGCCATCCTCATCACGACGGTGCTCAATCCTAAGCTCCTCGGCCTTCAGGGACGCAGCCTCGCCGCGATTGCCGAGGAACGCCACGCCGACCCCAGGGACACGCTGTTCGACATTCTCATCGAGGACGGCGCACAGACCTCCGTCGCCGTGTTTGCGATGAGCGAGTCCGACGTGGCGCTCGCAGCGGTGCAGCCCTGGGTTTCGTTCTGCAACGACAGCGAGGGCACCGCGCCGGACGGCCTGCTCGGCGGCGAATTTCCGCATCCGCGCGCCTATGGCACGTTCCCCCGGGTGCTGCGCAAATATGTGCGGGAAGAGCGCCGGATGCCCCTCGAAGAGGCGATCCGGAAATTCACCAGCCTGCCCGCCTCGCGTGTGCGCCTCAACGACCGCGGTGTGCTCAAGGTCGGGCTGTGGGCCGATGTCGTGGTATTCGATCCCGACGCGATCACGGACAAGGCGACCTTCAGCGCGCCGAAGCAGCTGTCCACGGGAATGCAATGGGTGCTGGTGAACGGTGTGCCCGTCGTCGCCGACGGCGCCGCGACGAATGCGCTGCCCGGCCGGGTTCTGCGGGGGCAGGGGCGGTGGATGCCATGACGGGCGACGCGGACGATGCCGGCCACCTGGTCGCGGGCATCGCGATCGAGATCGGCAAACTTGCGGTGGATATGGCCGACGTCGCCGCCGACGTGCAAAAGGTCAGCGAGCTGGTCGACGGACAGGCGGAGTTGTTCGGCGACCTGCGGGAGTCGACGGGAACGATCGTCACGAGCAATCAGCACATCGCGGACAAGGCCGCGCTGACCCTGACGAAGGCCGCGACCGCCCGGGACGAGGTCGCCACCTCCAGCGCCGAGATCGGCAAGGCGCTGTCCACGATCAACGCGCTGGTCGATTCGGTACGTACCATCGGCACCCAGCTGGCGAGCTTCGAGGCGGCGATGACGCGGATCAGCAAGGTCGCCGACAACATCAGCAGCATAGCGCGCCAGACGAACCTGCTCGCGCTCAACGCGACCATCGAGGCGGCGCGCGCCGGCGTCGCGGGACGGGGCTTCGCGGTCGTCGCGGGAGACGTCAAGCTCCTGTCCAAGCAGACCAGCGAGGCCACCGCGGAAATCGGAGCCACAGTGGCAGAGTTGAGCGGCGAACTGCGCACGCTCCTGACCCACAGCGACGAAGGCGTATCGCGCGCGGAACTCGTGGTGCACAGCGCGACGGCCATCGGCCGGGCGATGCAGCTGGTGGGCAATGCGGTCACCGATGTCAACGACAACGTCAGCCAGATTGCCGACGAGACGCGTGACATCGCCGGCCGCTGCGACGGGTTTGCGCAGACCGTGACCGGACTGGTGGACGGGGTCGAAGAGTCGAGCGCGGCGCTGCAATCCGCCTCGGATCGGACCGACCGGATCCGCGGCCTCAGCGAACACATCATGGTGCTGACGGCCAGCTCCGGCTTCCAGACGATCGACACCAAGTTCATCGACAAGGCGATCGAGGTCGCCGGTCAAATCGAGGCCCGCTTCGCCTCGGCGATCGCCGCCGGTGAAGTGACGATCGCCGATCTCTTCGACAAGAATCTCGTGCCGATCCCCCGCACCGATCCGCAGCAATACATGACCCGCTACATCCCCTTTCTCGATCGCGCGCTGCCTCCCCTGTGCGACGGGGTTCTGAGGATCGATGAGCGGATGGTCTTCTGCGCCTGCTGCGATCACAATCTGCTCATACCGACGCACAACCCGCAGTTCAGCAGGCCGCACGGGGCGGATCTGCTGTGGAACGCCGCCCATGGCCGAAACCGGCGGATTTACAACGACAAGACCGCCGTGGCCGTGACGAAGAGCACCAAACCGTTCCTGTTGCAGACCTATCGGCGGGACATGGGTGGCGGAGTGTTCGCCCTGATGAAGGATGCGTCCGCACCGATCAGGGTCGCAGGCCGGCTCTGGGGCGGATTGCGGGTCTGCTATCGGGCGTAGCCGCGATGCCGCGCTAGATGCGGGATCCGCCCGTCACCGGTATCACTTCGCCCGTGATGTAAGCCGCTCCCGCGCACAGATAGACGATCACCTCCGCATAGTCCCCCGTGTCCCCCACCCGCCCCAACGGCACCGTGGCCTTCGCGGCGGCGTCCATGTCGCCGAACGAGCATTCCCAATTCGAATTCACGTATCCGGGCGCGATTCCGTTGACCCGGACGGCGGGTGCAAGGCCCCGGGCCAATTCTCGCGTCAGGCCGGCGAGTCCCGCCTTCGCCGTGGAATAGGCGGTGCTGCTCCCGCCCCCGCCGAACGCCGCGACCGATACCGTGTTGACGACCGCGCCCCGCGCGGCGGTCAGCGCCGCGGCGAGCGTCTTGGTCATCCAGAAAGCGCTCAGCAAATTGATCCGCAGGATCCGATCCCAGAAGTCGTCCGTCAACGCATCGAGATCCGCAGGAGGAATCGGGGTGCGCGTACCGGGGGCGCCGGCATTGTTGACGAGAAAATCGAGTCCGCCGAGCAACTCCAGCGACTTCAGGCCCACGTCCCGCGCACTCGCCGACACGCTGAGATCGCCTGGCAGCGCGTCCACGCGAAGACCTTGGCTCCTCAGGTCCCGGACTGCGAGAGCGAGGGCATCCGACGGCAGGTCGTTCATGGCCACGTGCGCGCCGGCGCGGGCGAGGCGTTCCGCAGTTGCGCGTCCGATTCCCGACGCGCTGCCGGTCACGAGGGCGCGGCGTCCGTGCAACTTGAAATCGATCGTGGAACCATTCATCGACGAGTCCCCTCTGTCTGCGGTTTGCCGGGCGCCCCGGCGCGCATCGGCGCCGTCCACTCGATCGGCGCGATCCTCGGCATCATGATCACCCAGCCGAGGAGGCCGAGAACGTTCACGCCGGCGGCGAGCGCGAACGCGATGTCGAAGAGGCCGGTCCGGTCGACGAGCACGCCCGTGATCGCGGGCGCAATGAGGCCGGCCATGTTGCCTGCGGCGTTCTGGATCCCCACCCAGCGGGCGCTCGCCCGTGGGCCGGCAAGGATCTGAGGTATCGCAAACAGCCCCGGGTAGGAGCAGCCGCTGACGACCTCGAAGACGAACAGCGCGGCAATCGAGCCCCCGGACGGCAGCGTCACCATGCCGATCATGCATGCGATCCCGGCGACGTGATTCGCCGCCATGAGGCCTTTTGTAGACGAGCGTGGGACTGCGGCCGCGGCGGATCCAGCGATCCGCGGACCAGCCCATGGCAAGTGCGCTGGTGGCGTTCAAGAGGTAGGCCCACGAGGCGATGGCCACCATCGACCCCATCGAGAAGCCGCGCGCCTTGACGAGATAGAACGGCAGCCAGGAGACGATGAAGTAGTACCCGTAGTTCGAGGCAAAGTGCCCGAGAGCGGCACCCCAGAGCTCGCGGCGTTGCAGAATCCGTGCGAAGGCCGGATGCGCGTCGGCGGCGGATCGGGCTGCAGGTTGCCCGGGATTTGCCGGTTGGCCGGCGACCGTCCGGCTCCACGGCCAAAGCCATGCGAGCGACAGCGCACCGAAGACGACGAACACGGGCCTCCAACCGAACTGCGTCATGAGATAACCGCCGAGCAACGTCCCGACGGCGGGCCCGAGCAGATAGCCGAAGCTCAGCAGGCCGTTGGCAACGCCCAGCCGACCGACCTCCACCGCCTGCGCGAGCACCTTCGAGGCGCAGGGAAAGGCCACGCTCTCGCCGACACCGAGCAGCACGCGCAATGCCAGCAGGGCGGCGAAACCGCCCGCGAAGCCGGTGCTCATCGTCGCGACCGACCAGAAGGCGACACCGGATGCCAGCACCCGCTCGGCTCCGAAGCGCTCCGCCAACCATCCCATGGCGGGCATGCAGAGGACATAGCCATAATAGAAAGCCGACAGCAGAATCCCGAGCTGGCTCGCGCTCAGATGCAACTCGTCCTGCATCACCGGAGCGGCCGTCGCAAGGTTGCCGCGATCGATGTAGTTGATGAATACGGCCGCCGTCACCAGCAGTACGAGGCGCGCGGCCGACGGTGTCTTACGCAAAAGGAGGTGTCCGCGCCGAAGGGGGATCAATCGACGGCGACGACGACATTGCCGATCACGGACCCCGCCTCCACCGCGGCATGGGCCCGTGCCGTGTCCTCGAGGGGAAATCGGGCACCGATATGACTTTGGAGGATTCCGGAGTCGAGCGCCTCGTTGACCCGGCGGCATGCCCGCTGGCGCTCAGCGGCGTTGAGCGCGTAGACGAGCAGGAAATGCAGCGTGGTGTGATTGAACATCATCGGGTAGAACGGCAGTTGGGGTGCCGGAACCGCCGCTGAGCCGTAGGCGGCGATCACGCCCCCGGGTTTGAGGACCTGATTGGAAACCGCGAGATTGCCGCCGAACTCGACCTCGACGATGCGGTCGACTCCCGCCCCCGCCGTCAACTCCTTGATGACTGCGGCGACATCCTGCTGGCGATAGTTTATGACGTGATCCGCACCGGCCGACCGGGCCTGCGCCGCTTTGGCGGTGCCGCTGACGGTGGCGATCACCTGCGCACCGGACCATTTGGCGAACTGGATCGCGTAGTGGCCCACGGCCCCCGCGCCCCCGGTCACCAGCACGGTCTGGCCGGTGAGCGGCCCGTCGCCGAGCGCCGCGTGACAGGCAGTCATGGCGGGAATGCCGAGGCAGGCGCCGGCGTCGAACGCGGTGTTCGCCGGCAGGGGCACAGCCTGCTCCGCCGGCAGGCATACATATTCGGCGCAGGTGCCGAACGGCCGACGCCATGCCGCGTTCCAGGTCCATACCCGCTCGCCGATCCTCGCGGGATTTACCCCTTGGCCGATGGATTCGACGATGCCGGCGCCATCGGAGTGGGGAATGACATACGGGAAGGCGAGCGCCCCTCGCGCGCCGGCCCTGGCCTTCACGTCCGAGGGATTGACTCCCGAGGCACGGATTCGAACCCGCACCTCTCCCGGACCGGGCTCCGGCGTCGGGCGTTCACCGATCCGCATGACCTCGGAAGCGGGCCCGACCGACTCGTAATAAGCTGCTTTCATCGACAATGCTCCCTGATCGACCTGCGCCGACACTAACGGCCGCGGGACTCCGTCACAACCGATCATTTCTCGCAAACAGATGAGATAATCTCAAGTTGCCGCCCACCCGAATGCTCGCTGCCTGAGACCTGATGCGCTCGATACCACCGCTTAATGCGCTGCGCGCCTTCGAGGCCGCCGCGAGGACCGGATCGTTCAAGGACGCGGCGCTCGAACTGCACGTGTCGCAGTCGGCGATCTCGCATCAGATCAAGCACCTGGAGAAGGTCCTGACGGTGAAATTGTTCGACCGCGGTACGCGCGCGGTGGTGTTGACCGACGCCGGGCGGACGTATCTGCCGTTCCTGCAGCAGGCATTCGACTCGATCCGCGACGGCACCCGCCTGCTGACCCGCGTGACCCGTGAGGATGTGCTCACGGTCCGAATGTACTCGACCTTCGCGGTCCGCTGGTTGATTTCCAGACTGCATCGGTTCCAGGACCGGCATCCCGACCTGCAGGTGAGGGTGATGACCTCGCAGCTGGATCCCGCCCTCCCCGACCAGGACATCGACCTCGCGGTGGTGATCGGTCGACCGGTGCCGGGACCGGTGCACTACGAGTATCTCCTCAGCCCGACCATGTTTCCGGTGTGCAGCCCGAAATTGGTGGCAGGACGCAACCGCATCCAGCGCCCGGAAGACCTGTCCGGCTTCACGATACTCCAGGTTTACCCGTCGGCCGGGGATTGGGTCGCATGGCTGAACGCCACGGGCGCCGCAGGGATCGATCCGGACTCGGGTTTGAGGTTCGACAGTTTCGATCATGCCCTGCGAATGGCGGCACGCGGGATGGGCGTTGCACTTGCGATGCAACCCTATGTCAGCGAGGACCTGTCGGCGGGCCTGCTGATCGCCCCTCTGCCGCGTCACCAGGTGCCCGCGCCGGGCGCCTGGTATCTCGTGTACATGGCGGAACATCGGAAACTGCGCAAGATCACCGCATTCCAAGCCTGGCTCCTCGAGGAGATCGGCGCCGACGAAACTCTGGCGGCATTGCGCGACGCCACACCGGCATTGCGCGACCCCGCACCGACGAATTAGTATTTCTCATATGTGGGGCAAACAACTCATTTGTCGGCCGTCATCCGGGCGTGTCAACCTGCGTGTCAAACGAGGTGTTGCACCATGATAAGGCTCGCACCGCTGCTGCGCTTTTCCAACGGGGTCACCGCACAACCCATCGGTCACACGCCGTTCGGGGAGCGGACCACGTACATCGTCGGTGAGGGCGTGTTCACGGGCCCCAAGCTTCGGGGCCGGATCCTTGCGGGCGGAGGCGACTGGTTCATCCGCGGCGCCAACGATCTCGCAAGGCTCGATGTGCGCAAGACCTTCGAAACCCACGACGGTGCGCTGATCCACGTCAGCTACGTCGGACTGTACAAATTCAATGCCGCCGTGACGGCGCGCCTGTCGCGGGGCGAAGATGCGCAATTCGGCGACACGCTGTTCATGGCGCAGGTACAGTTCGAGACCGGCGACCCGCGTTACGCGTGGTTGAACGAGACATTGGCGGTGGCGGAGGCACGGGAAACGGCGGCGGGCGTCGAATACCAGCTCTTCGCCCTGGCGCACGACTCCCCTCCGGCGGCATAGGCACTCATGAAGCAGATTCCCGAGCCTGCACGGCAGGTCGACGTCATCCTGGAGACCGACGTCCTGGTCATCGGAAGCGGACCCGGCGGTCTCGCGGCCGCGCTCGCCGCGTCGCGCGCCGGTGCGCGTACCGCGCTGGTCGATCGCAACGGCTGCTTCGGCGGCAACATCACGCAGGTGGGCGTCGAGGGGTTTGCATGGTACCGGCACGAGAATACGATCGACTCCGAAGGCATCGGCATCGAGTTCGAGGAGCGCGCCAAGGCCATGGGCGCCGCGATGCCGGAGCCCCAGTCCCTGAGCCATGCGCTCGATGCGGAGATGTTCAAGTACGTCGCCGATGTGCTGGTACAGGAGGCCGGTGTGCAGCCCTTGCTGCACAGATTCTGCGTGGCCCCGGTCGTCGAGAACGGCGCCATCCGGGGAGTGATCACCGAGAGCAAGTCGGGGCGTGAGGCCATCCTGGCGAAGCGGGTCATCGACGCCACGGGCGACGCGGACATCGCCGCGCGCGCCGGCGCGCCGGTGCACAAGACGCCGAGGGAGGAAATGATGGCCGCCTCCGTCATGTTCTCCATGACGGGCGTCAACAAGCGGCGCTTCATGGAACAGATAAAGGCCGATCCGCAGACCTACAAGGATTGGACCGGAAACGGCGAGTGGGACATCGAGACCACCGGCAAGGAAGACGACCTGTTTTCGCCATTTTTGCGCAAGCCCTTCAAGCAAGCCGTCGCGGCGGGCCTCATCCCGCCCAGCCTGAACACCATCGCCGGCACCTGGGGCACCGTCAGCGATCAGGGCGATCTCACCTACCTCAATCTCATCCACCTGCCTCGGATCGACGGCACCGATCCGTCTGATCTCACGCGGGGCGAGATGGAGGGCAGGCGCCAGGCGATTCACGCGGTCGCGGCCTTGAGGCGCTTCATGCCCGGTTGCGAAGAGGCGAAGCTGCGAAATTTCGGAATGACCTTGGGGATCCGCGACACCCGCAAAATCGACGCGCATTACAACCTGACCGCCGCGGACGTGCGGGAACAGGGCCGGTTCGAGGACTCCATCGGCATATTTCCGGAGTTCATCGACGGGTACGGCATCCTGATCCTGCCGACGACGGGACGGTACTTTCACGTGCCCTACCGCTCTCTGATCCCCAGGCGTGTCGCCGATCTGTTGGTGGCGGGACGCTCGATCGGAGGCGACAGGACCTCGCACGCCGCCGTGCGCAACATGATGTGCTGTGCCGTGAGCGGACAAGGCGCCGGTGTCGCGGCGGCGGTCTCCCTGCGTACGGGCGAGGCCTTCGACCGGTTGGATATCAAGGCCGTGCAGCGGGAGCTCGAGCGCCAGGGCGCCCGAATCCGGTGAGTCAGGCCGCCGTCGGTGACGCCGGATGTGGCGATTCGCCGCTGCGATGGTGGGTGTTGCTGCTGGCGGCGATCGCGGTTTCCAGCAGCTACTACGAGTCCGACGCGATCGGTCCGATCGCCGACCTGCTGCACCGTCAGCGCGGCTTCTCGCAGTCGCAGTTGGGGACGCTGAACGGCATCATCAGCGTGCCGAGCGTCGTCCTCGCCCTCGTCAACGGCCTGTTGATCGACCGCCACGGACCGGCGCGCGTGGCGCTGTGGTCCGCGCTCGTCGGGGTGGTGGGCGCGGTCCTGACCGCGGGCGCCGGGAGCTACGAGTGGATGGTCGCCGGACGCTTCATCTTCGGTGCGAGCGAGGGGGCGATCTTCATCGCGCTGATCGCGGCTCTCGCGCGCTGGTTCTCGCGCAACGGCATCGCGCTCGCCACCGCCCTGTACCTGAGCCTCGCGCGGGTCGGCTCCTACGCAGCCGACACGTCCCCGACCTGGGCCGCACCGCTGTACGAGGACGGTTGGCGGCCGCCGTTGTGGCTCGGGGCGGTTCTCACCGCCGGCGGCTTCCTCGCCGCTCTGCTGCTGTATGTCCTCGACCGGAAGTATCTGCCGCGGCCGGGCGGAATCCTCGCGGCACGGACCGGCAGGCAGTGGGGCGGGCTGCTGAATTTCGACCGCTCCTTCTGGTACATCCTGGCCTTGCACGTGCTGTACGCGGCGGTCTTCTTCCCGTTTCGAACCACCTTTGCCATCGAATACTTCCAGCACACCAAGGGTCTCTCGCTGCAGGCGGCCGGCCTTGCCAACAGTTGGGTGTTCTTCGCGGCGATTTTCGCGACACCGTTCTTCGGTTTGTTGGCGGACCGGTTCGGCCACCGATCCTTGATGCTGACGGTGGGAACGTTGCTCTTGTCGGTCACCTTTGCGGTGCTCGGCTGGACCTCGCTGGGACTGTGGGTGTCGACGGTGCTGATGGGCGTGAGCTTCTCCCTGGTGCCCGCCATCATCTGGCCGGCGACGACGCTGATCGTGGCGCCGCGCCGGCTGGGCACCGCCCTCGGCCTCATCACGGTGATCCAGGCGCTCGCAATCTTCGCCTCGAACCGGATCGCGGGTGCACTCAGCGACGCTGCCGGCGCGGGCGCGGAGAATCCCGCGGGGTATGCGGTGATGATCGGATTCTTCGGGCTCCTGAGCCTGGTGGCGCTCACCTCCGCCATGCTGCTGTGGCACCGCGAAGCGGGTCCGGACGGACACGGCCTCGAGGTCGCGCGCGATCCGACCGCCGCCCCGGGCCCGAGAGTCGATCGGTAGCTGGATGGGCGCCGGCATGAAAATTTCCAAACTCGAGACCTTCGGCGACGAATTCGTCTGCTTCGTGCGGGTGACCACCGACACGGGCGACACGGGCTGGGGTCAGACCTCCACGTACAACGCGGACATCACGGCGGCCATATTCCATCGCCAGGTGGCGCCCTGGGCATTGGGCGCCGATGCGCTGGACGTCGGCGGACTGGTGGGACGCATCGAGGAGAAGGAGCACAAATACCCCGGCAGCTACCGCTGCCGGGCATTGGCCGGGCTCGACACCGCACTGTGGGATCTGCGTGGCAAACTCGAGGACCGGCCGGTCGTCGAATTGCTGGGCGGCAGGCCGAGGGGCTTGCGCGCGTACGCGTCCTCCATGAAGCGCGACATTTCACCCGCGGAAGAGGCCGCCCGTCTCGTGCGAATGCGCGATGACCTGGGATTCGATGCATTCAAATGGCGGGTGGCGGCCGAATGCGGCCGCGACGTCGATGAGTGGCCGGGACGCACCGAGGCCATCGTGCCGCACGTGTCCCGATCGTTGGGCAACGGCGTGGCGAAACTGGTGGACGCCAACGGCGGGTTCTCGCCCGGTCGCGCCATCGAGGTCGGCGGGATGTTGAGGGATGAAGGAATTTCCCATTTCGAGGAACCCTGTCCCTATTGGCGTCTCGAGCAGACCAAGGCCGTCGCCGACGCACTGGACATCGATGTCACGGGCGGGGAACAGGACTGGGACATCGCCACGTGGGAGCGCATGATCGATGCGCGCGCCGTCGATGTCGTGCAGCCCGATGTCATGTACATGGGCGGGATGGCCAGAACGCTGACGGTGGCGCGCATGGCGGCGGATGCGGGGCTGCCATGCACCCCGCACAGCGCCAATCTGTCGCTGGTGACGGTCTGCACCATGCACCTTCTCGGGGCGATTCCCAACGCCGGAAAGTACCTGGAGCTTTCGATCGAAGGGCCCGACTATTACCCGTGGCAACAAGGGCTTTTCCTCGGCGATCCGTTCGCCGTTCGGGACGGCATGGTGCGGATCCCGTCGGGTCCGGGCTGGGGTGTCGAGATCGATCCGCGCTGGCTGGAATCGGCGAACTATCAGGCCAGTGGCCGCTAGTCCCGCGCCAGAAACTCGAGCATCGCCGCTCCGAGTTCAGGCCGTGCGACGGCACTCATGTGATTTCCGGGCACCACGGCATACCGGCCCATCCAGAGCGCGGCGGCCAACGACCCGCCGGAACCATTGTCGTCGTCTTCGGCGCCGTTCAGCACGAGCACCGGCAGGGTGATTTGCGCCAGCGCCTCCGGCGGCGTGTCGACGAACGTGTCGAGCACATGCAGCAGCGCCACGGGGTCCCCGCCGACGGACTTCATGAACGCCTCCGCCATCCACTCGGGGCTGCCGCGCTGAAACGACCCGGGATTGGTCAGCACCCGGCGAAAAAATACGCCGCGTCGGCCGGTGCTCACGACGCCCTCCAAACCCATTCCGGCGAGGATGGCCCGGGACGGTACCGCGCCGCGGATCAACAGACGCAGGGTCGTCCGGGCGCCCAACGAATACCCGCCGAGGTCGTAGTCTGCAAGCCCCAGGTGATCGATCAACGCCTCGGCATCGTCGGCCAGCACATCCGGCGGATAGGCGGCGGGATCATGCGGCTTGTCGCTGCTGCCGTGGCCCCGCAGGTCCGGCATGATGACCCGGTGGCCACGCGCGGCGATCCTGGCGGCGTGTCCATACCGCAGCCAGTTGACCACCCCCGTCGAGAAGTAGCCGTGAATCAGCACGAGCGGCCGACCCTCGCCGATCTCGCGATAGGCGAGCCGCACTCCGTCGCGTCCGTGGAAATAGTCGATCGGCGGGTCGGTGGCGGTCATCGCGGCAATTCTCATCGGAATGGGCCGATTCCGCAATTCGGGGGTCGTCAGCGCGCGGCCACCAACCGGAATTGCACCTCGAGTTCGTCCTGCACCTGAAGCGCACCGAACATGACGCTGAACGGCGCGATACCCATCTCCGACTGGCGCAGCAAGGCGCGCCCCGAGGCGGCGAGACCGCCCGGAAGGACCTCCAATTCGAAGGGCACCGTCAACGTCGAGCGGTGCCCCGCGACATCGAGCGCCAGCGTCGCGATGAGCGCGGCGGGCGACCGCGGCGGCAATGGTTCGCGGCCCTCGGCCGGCCGCATTGCGATGCTGGTCAGTGTGATGGTCGAAAACCGCGCGGCGTCCAGCACCGCGGAGCTCAGCATGTTCCTGCGGGTGCCGGCCTTCGCATCCTCGCCGACCGGTTCGGCAAAATCGGACCCCGCCACCCAACGTTCGCGGGCGTCGTCAACGGCGAAATCGGCGGCCGGTATGCGCAGTACGAGGAAGGCCGCGTAGGGGTCGGCTCCGACGTTCGCCCAACCGCTCAGGCGGCGGTTGACGATGACGTGATTGTGGCCGAGACGTGCCATCGGGCCGGCCCGATGGACGAACACCTTGAGTTCAGAGCGCGCCCCGTCGATGGTGTAGGTGCCGATGCCCGCCGTGGGCCCGGGGGGCGGCGCGGGGGCGCCGCTCGGGGGCCTGCGCGACTGCGACGCGCTGCAGGCACACAACAATGCCACCGCGCAAACGAGGGTCCAACCTTTGAGCACGGTGCGCCGCCTTGCTAAACTGTCCGTCGTCACAGTCTGCTCCCGGAGCCCGGTCGATGCCAAGCCCGAACCCCCCGTCGCGGTACACTGCGGTCGCGCAGGCGTTGCACTGGATCATCGCCGCCCTGATCGCGACGCAATTCATCCTCGCACTGAGTGCGGAGGACCTGCCGCTCGGCATGCACAAACTGGCCCTGCTGGCGCGTCACAAGAGCGTCGGCATGACGGTGCTCATGCTGGCGGTGCTGCGTCTGCTGTGGCGCTGGAGGCACCCCCCGCCCGGACTCCCGGCGGGCATGACGGCGCTGGAGCGCATTCTCGCCAGGACGACCCACATCGCATTCTACGTGCTGCTCTTCGCCATGCCGCTCACCGGCTGGATGATGTCGTCCGCCAAGAATTATTCGGTCAGCTGGTTCGGGTGGTTCACCTGGCCCAACCTCATCGGACAGAACGAAACCGCGTTCAACCTCCTGAAGTCGACGCACGACTTTTTGAGCGTGGTCTTGTTCGCCATCGCCGCGCTGCACGTCCTCGCGGCGTTCAAGCACCATCTATGGGACCGCGACGACGTGCTCCTGCGGATGCTGCCATTCACCAAATCGGAGAAGCGTGCATGAGCAGATTCGCCGCTCTCGGGGCCGTGATGCTGGGGCTGGTCGCCGGTGCCGGAGGGGCGCGTGCCGCCGGCACGGCGGGCTACGTCGCCGACCCGGCCGCCAGCCGGCTGGAATTCATCGGCGTCCAGGCGGGCGCCGAATTCAAAGGGGTGTTTCACAAGTTCACCGCGACGGTCGACCTGGCGCCCGACGCGCTCGCGGCCGCCCGCCTCGACGTGCAAATCGATCTCGCTTCGCTCGATACGGGGGACAAGGACCGCGACAAGACCATGCGTGGGGCGGACATCTTCGACATCCCGCATTTCGCCACGGCGCATTACGTGACGCGCACGGTCACCAGGACTGCGGCGGGCTACACGGCGGTCGGTGCCCTGACCCTGCGCGGCGTCACCAAGGACGTGCCGATCGATTTTCAATTCGTACCGGGCCAGGGCGGTGCCAGGCTCGACGGCAAGGCCAAACTCAATCGCCTGGAGTTCGGCGTCGGCCAGGGTGACTGGAAGAGCACGGAGTGGGTGGCCGACGTCGTGAAGGTGTCGTTTTCGCTGACGCTCAAGCCGAAGCCTTGAGCGGGGCGCCGGGGGGCGCCCCGCGGGGCGGGCACCCCCGTCAGCGCACCGGCAGTTCGCGCGACTTCTGCACGGTGCGCAGCGCGAAACTCGACTGCACGCGGGCCACGTTCGGCAGGCGAGTGAGGTGCTGGCTGTGCAATCGTTCGAAATCGGCGGTGTCGGCGAGCACCACCCGCAGCAGATAGTCGTACTCCCCTGACATGAGATAGCACTCCATCACCTCGGGCACCTGTCGGGCGGCCTCTTCGAATGCATGCAGGTGCGCCTGCTCCTGCCGCTCGAGCGTGATGTTGACGAAGACGTTCACGGGACAGCCGGCCTTTTGTTGGTTGATGATGGCGGTGTAGCCCTCGATGAATCCGGCGTCCTCCAACGCCCGCACCCGCCGGAGGCAGGCGGACTCCGACAGGCTCACGCCGACCGCCAATTGGCTGTTGGTGATGCGTCCATCCAGCTGCAGGGCGCGCACGATGGCCCGGTCATAGCGGTCCAGTTTCACTCTCCGATCCGATTCCACGCACACGCCTCCCGGAATCCGCCTGATCGGCGTAGGCAGATTCTTGCGCGAGACACGCAATAATGCAATTTTTCTGCTGAATATTGAACAATCGATCTCGTATTTTGCAATATATCGCCAGGAGTGCCGGCTAAGCTAATCAGCATCCCCCCAACCCTACCGCGGAGCATCCCCCATGAAGATCGGCGTGCCGAAAGAAATCAAAGTTCACGAATATCGGGTGGGCCTGGTGCCCGCCGGCGTGCGCGAATTGGTGGATGCGGGACATCAAGTGTGGGTGCAAACGGGGGCCGGGGCGGGCATCGGATTCGACGACTCTCACTATCAGGCGGCCGGCGCGAAGGTGGCCGCCAAGGCGGAGGACCTCTTCTCGTCGTCGGATTTGATCGTCAAGGTGAAGGAGCCGCAGCTCTCGGAGTGCCGGCTGCTGCGTCCCGGGCAGGTGTTGTTCACCTACCTGCATCTGGCGGCGGATCGCGCTCAAACGGATGCACTCATGGCGTCGCACGCCACCGCGATCGCGTACGAAACCGTCACGGCCGCCGACGGCTCACTGCCCCTGCTGACGCCGATGAGCGAAGTGGCGGGACGCATGTCGGTTCAGGTGGGTGCCAATTGCCTGCAGAAGGCCAATGGCGGCTTCGGCGTCCTGCTCGGCGGCGTGCCCGGCGTGGCTCCGGCCAAGGTCGTGATCCTGGGCGGCGGGGTCTCCGGTACCCATGCCGCCGAAATGGCGGTCGGTTTGCGCGCCGACGTCACCGTCGTCGATCGTTCGGTCAAGCGTCTGCGCGAGTTGTCGACGGTTTTCGGCAACCAACTGAAGACTGTCTATTCCACCGCACACGCCATCGAGGAGTTGGTGCGGGATGCCGACCTCGTCGTCGGTGCCGTGCTGATCGCGGGCGCGGCCGCACCCAAACTGGTCACCCGTGCCATGGTCAAGACCATGAAACCCGGCACCGTCCTGGTCGACATCGCCATCGATCAGGGCGGCTGCTTCGAAACCAGCCGGCCCACCACTCATGCTGAGCCCACCTTCGTGCTCGACGGCGTCATCCACTACTGTGTGACCAACATGCCCGGTGCGGTGCCGCGCACCTCGACGTTCGCATTGACCAACGCGACACTGCCCTACGTGAAATCGCTTGCGGACCATGGCTGGCAAAAGGCCCTGGCCCGGGATGCCGGCCTGGCCCGGGGACTCAACGTCCACGATGGCAGGTTGACCCACGAGGCCGTGGCGAGCGCGCTCGGCCTGGACCACCGGGCATTCACCTCCTCCTGATGAGCGGCTGACGCGCCGCCCCGGCGGGCCGGTTGCTACTGTACGACCGATCAATTACTCTCGAGGCATCATCCGACAGTCGCACGCAAGGGCCCCCATGGCGCGAAATCCACGCTTCGATGTGCTCTTCGAACCCGTCCGCATCGGCCCGGTCACCGCGCCAAACCGCTTCTACCAGGTGCCGCACGCCAGCGGCATGACCAACGCGCTGCCGCAGGTGCGTGCGGCCTTCCGCGGGGTCAAGGCCGAGGGCGGCTGGGGCGTGGTGTGCACGGGCGCCGTTTCCATCCACCCGAGTTCGGACGATTCCCCGCTGCCGTTCGCGTCGCTGTGGGATGACAAGGATATCCGCGCCCATGCGCTCATGACCGATGCCGTCCACCGGCAGGGCGCACTTGCCGGGATCGAGCTGTGGCACGGCGGCGCCTGTACGCTCAACAGAACCAGCCGGATCGCACCGCTCTCGCCTTCCGGCATGCCGTGGCTGTCCACCCATCTGGGCTTCATGGGCAACCTGCGTCCCCGCGCGATGGACGCCGGCGACATCCGGGAACTCCTCAAATGGCAGGCGGCCGGTGCGCGCCGCGCCATGCAGGCGGGCTTCGACATCGTCTACGTCTACGCGGGAATGGGCTATCTTCCCTACGAGTTCCTCCTCCCGGAATACAACCATCGCACCGACGCGTATGGCGGGCCGATCGGGAATCGGGTGCGGCTCGTGAGGGAGCTGCTGGAGGTCACCCGCGATGCCGTCGGCCAGCGCTGTGGCGTGGCGCTGCGCATCAGTCTGGAGGAACTGCGTGGCAGGCCGGGGGTGGAAATGCCCTCGGAGGCGCACGAGGTGGTGGCGTTGCTGTCCGACGTTCCCGACCTGTGGGACGTCAAGATGGATTCCAGTCCGACCGACTGCGCGCCATCGCGGTTCGCCGCCGAAGGCAGTCACGAACCCATCGTCAATTTCGTCAAGCAATTGACGAATCGACCGGTCGTCGGCGTGGGGCGCTTCACGTCCCCCGACGTCATGGTGTCGCAGGTGAGGCGGGGCATTCTCGATCTGATCGGCGGCGCGCGGCCATCCATCGCCGATCCTTTCCTGCCCCGAAAGATCGACGAGGGCCGCGAGCACGAGATCAGGGAATGCATCGGTTGCAACATCTGCATTTCGAGCTGGCACGACGGCGTACCTGTGCGCTGCACGCAGAATCCCACGGCGGGCGAGGAATGGCGCAGGGGATGGCATCCCGAACGCTTTGCGCCGCCCGGCAGCGACGCGTCGATCTTGATCGTCGGCGGCGGCCCGGCCGGACTCGAGTGCGCGGTGACGCTGGCGCGCCGCGGCTATGCCGTGACGCTCGCCGACGCGGCCCGGGAGTTCGGCGGCCGGCTGCGATTCGAGACGTCGCTGCCGGGGCTCAGGACCTGGGGGCGGGTCGTCGACTGGCGCCTCGGCCAATTGCGGGAGCGTCCGAACGTGAACCTGCATCCCGGCGGCGAGTTGAGTGCGGACGACGTCCTGGGCGCGGGGCATCGCCACGTCGTCATCGCCACCGGGGCGCGCTGGACCAAGATGCTTTTTTCGACGCTCGAATTCCCCGTGGGCGAACTCGACGGCCCCGGGGTGTACACGCCCGACGACCTCGCGGCCGGCATGGTTCCCGCCGGCCCGGTGGTGGTTTTCGACTTCGACAATTACTACATGGGCGGCGCCGTCGCCGAACGGCTGGCCGCTCACGGCCAGGTCACCTACGTGACGACGGCGGGAAATGCGTCGGCGTGGACCTTCATGACGAATGAGCTGCCGCTGGTGCACCGCGCATTGACGACGGCGGGGGTGGTCATCCATACCCTGCACCGGGTCACCGCGTTCGACGGCACCCAGGTCACGCTGGCCGACGTCTATTCCGGCACCGAGAAGCGCATCGCCTGCCACTCGCTGGTCATCGTCGGCGTCCGCAAGCCCCGGGATGAACTGTACGGCGCCCTCGCCGCCAGGGGAGGGGCTCTCGCAGCCGCCGGCATCGCAACCCTGACGCGGATCGGCGATTCTTTCGCTCCCGGAGCGATCGTGCACGCCGTCCACAGCGGCCACCGGTATGCCCGGCAGCTGGACTCGGCCGAAGCCGAGGCGCCCTACACCCGCGATTTTCCCGTATGACCGCCGAGCGCCTCGAACCGACGCTGCCCACCCGCTGGTACCTGTCGCAGGGCATCTTCAAGGTCGAGAAGGAGCGGCTGTTCTGCCGCGAATGGATCGCCGTCGGGCGCGATGAGGAACTGCCGCAGGCCGGTGACCATCGGGTGATCGACGTGCTGGGCGAGAGCGTGCTGCTGGTGAGGAACCGCGAGGGAGAATTGCGGGCGTTTTATAACGTGTGCCGCCATCGGGGGGCACGCCTGTGCCGCGCCGCGGACGACGCGGTGGGCCCCGGCCGCGTCGCGCTGGCGGGCGGGGTCACGGCCGCTCGCCTCATCGTCTGCCCCTATCATCAATGGTCCTACGACTTGAACGGCGCATTGGTCGCGGCGCCTCATCTGGGAGCCGGCTCCGGGCTCGACAAACGGGAGTTCGGTCTCTATCCCGTCGGGGTCGAGACCTGGGGCGGTTTCGTTTTCGTGCATTTGACCCCCTCCGAGGCGCGGCCCCTCGCGGCCCAGCTCGCGGGCATACCCGAACGGCTGCAGCGCTACCCGCTCGCGGCGCTGCGCATCGGGGCGACGATTCGCTACGAAGTCGCCGCGAATTGGAAGGTCATCTGCGAGAACTACAACGAGTGCTATCACTGCGGTGGCGTGCATCCGGAACTGTGCGCCGTCGTGCCCGCCTTCCGCGAGGCCGGGGGAGCGAATTTGGATTGGAACCGGGGGGTTCCCCATCGGGCGGGCGCCTATACGTTCACCCGCAGCGGCACCACCCGGCGCCGCGCGTTTCCCGGGCTCGACGCGGACGAGCAGACGCGGCACAAGGGTGAACTCGCCTATCCCAACCTGTTCGTGAGCGCCGCCTGCGATCACGTGGCGGCCTTCCTGCTGCAGCCGCGCGGAGCGGACCGGACCGACATCATCTGTCATTTTCTGTTCGAAACCCACGAGATGGCGCAGCCGGACTTCGACCCGGCGGACGCGGTGGATTTTTGGGATCTGGTCAACCGTCAGGATTGGACGATCTGCGAGGCCGTCCAGCAGGGTATTCGCGCGCGGGTTCACGCACACGGATACTTCGCGCCCATGGAGGACTGGAATCTGGACATCCGGCGCTACGTCACCGACCGGATCGGCGCGCACGTGCCGCAAGATCCGGATTGAGAGGCGAAAAGGCGCCGACGGTCGGCTATGCTCCCGGGTTTGACGGGCCAACAAGGGAACTGCATGGCAACGAAGAACTCACCGCCAAAATTCCATCGCAAGACACCCGCCGTCCGGCGCGAAGCGCTGGTGGACGCGACCCTGCGATGCCTCAGGTCGCACGGCCACGACGGCGTCTCGGTCCGCCGCATCAGCGCGGCCGCAGGGGTGTCCATAGGACTCATCAACCATCACTTTCCGAGCAAGTCGGGCCTCGTGGCGGAGGCCTACGAAACGCTCGCGTTGTCCCTCCAGGACTCCATCCGGCGCCAGGCTGAGAACCGCGCGGTCTCACCGCGGGACCGGCTGGCCGGATTCTTCCGCGCGTCCTTCGCCCCGGAGATTCTCGATCCGCAGCTGTTCAATGTGTGGCTGGTGTTCTGGAGCATGGTGGCGCACTCGCCCGAGATGCGCGCGGTGCACGATCGCACCTACGGCAAATACCGGGCGATCCTCGAAGCATTGCTCGGTCAACTCGTGCAGTCGGGTGGCGCACCGCGCTTCAAGCTGCGCGCCGCCGCCATCGCCCTGACCGCCCTGCTCGACGGGTTGTGGATCGAGCTGAGCTTGAGTCCGAGCACCTTCAAGCCGCGCGAGGCCGCCGCCCTGTGCGAAGACTGGGTGAACGCCCTGTGCAACGGCGCCTTTCCGAGGTTGCTGCTGCCGGGCACCGGAGCGGGGAAGACGCCGGCACGGCACCGCAGGTCCTGACCGGGGCCGGCCTCATGACGCACCGCACGGCGGGCGCTGTCGCACCGCCGTGCCCCTTGTTATACTTTTGTTCAATAAGCGCCGAAGGGGACCCGCCGATCATGAACGCAACGCAGCCGATGGATCATGACCACGCGTCCACCGACGCGGCGAATCCGCAAGGGTTCAGCCTGCCCGGATGGATCTACCGTGACGCCGAGTTCCTGGAGGCGGAGAAGGAGCGAGTGTTCGCCTCCTCCTGGCAGATCGTCTGCCACGTGAACGACGTGCCGAACGCAGGCGACTACCACACGCTCGATTTTCTCGGCGAACCGCTGGTCGCGGTGCGCGGGCGGGACGGCGGCATACGCGCGTTCTTCAATGTCTGCCGGCACCGGGCGGCGCGGATACTGGACGGCGGCGCCGGGCATTGCACGGGGCGCATCGTATGCCCGTACCACGCGTGGTCCTACGAGTTCGACGGGCGGCTCGCCACGGTGCCGGGCCGCGGAGAGTTCCGCAACTTCTCCATGGACGACCACGGACTCAGGCCGGTGGAGACCGAGATCTACAAGGGCTTCGTGTTCGTGCGCCTGAAGCCCGGCCTGCCGGGCGTCGCCGAGATGCTGGCCCCGTACGAGGCGGAACTAGCGGCCTACCGGCTCGAGGAGCTGCAGCCGCTCGGCCGAGTGACGCTGCGCACCCGTCACATGAACTGGAAGAACGTCACCGACAACTACTCCGACGGCATGCACATCACGGTCGCGCATCCCGGCCTGACCCGCCTGTTCGGGCAGAGCTACGGCATCGAGGCCCGTCCCTGGGTGGACAAGATGTCGGGCCGCCTGCGCGACATCCCGTCATCGCAACCGTCCGAGCGGATGTATCAGTCCGTGCTGCCGCGCGTGCCGCACCTGCCCGACGAACGGCAGCGCCTGTGGGTGTACTTCAAGCTGTGGCCGAACGTCGCGTTCGACATCTATCCGGATCAGATCGACTTCATGCAGATGATCCCGATCTCGCCGACGGAGACGTTGATCCGCGAAATCGCCTACGCCCATCCGGATGGGCGGCGCGAAATGCGCGCCGCCCGATACTTGAATTGGCGCATCAACCGCCGGGTGAGCGTGGAGGACAAGGCGCTCATCGAGCGGGTGCAGACCGGCATGCGCTCGCGAAGCTACACCCAGGGACCGCTCGGCGTGAACGAGGTGTCGCTGCGCAGCTTCGGGAGCCGCATGCGCTCACTCATCCCGGAAAGCCGGCTCGAGCGGCCGCCGGCCGCCGGCTGGTCGGCCCGATACGAGGCAAGGATGACCAATGGCTGACGCGACGTTGCGCGACGTGGTCATCATCGGCGGCGGCCACAACGGCCTGGTATGCGCCGCTTATCTGGCATCGGCCGGACTCAAGGTCACCGTGCTCGAGCGGCGCGGCGTGGTCGGCGGGGCGGCGGTGACTGAGGAGTTTCATCCGGGATTTCGCAACTCGGTGGCGGCCTATACCGTTTCGCTGCTGAACCCCAAGGTCATTCGCGACCTCGATCTGCCGCGCCACGGCCTGCGCGTGGTCGAGCGACGGTTGTCGAACTTCCTGCCCCTGGACGACACCCGGTTCTTGAAAGTCGGTGCCGGCAGGACGGAACAGGAGGTCGCCAAGTTTTCCGCGCGCGACGCGCTGCGCCTCGCCGACTACGCCACGCGGCTCGACATCATTGCCGACGTGCTTCGCGACCTGGTGCTGGAGACCCCGCCCAACGTGACGGCGGGAAGCTGGCTCGAGGCCCTGCCGGAGCTGCTGCGCAGCGCCCGGCTCGGGAGGCGCATCTCCCGGCTCGACATGCCCATGCGCCGCGAATTGCTGGACCTGTTCGTCAAGTCCGCCGGCGATTACCTCGATACATGGTTCGAGAGCGCTCCGATCAAGGCGGCATACGGGTTCGACGGCATCGTCGGCAATTATGCGAGCCCCTACGCGGCGGGCTCCGCGTATGTGCTCCTGCATCACGTGTTCGGTGAGGTCAACGGCAGGAAGGGCGCATGGGGTCACGCCATCGGCGGCATGGGCGCGATTTCCCAGGCCATGGCCAGGGCTGCCGAGGAGCGTGGCGTCGACATTCGGCTCTCGAGTCCCGTGCGCGAGGTCACCATCGAGGCGGGCCGGGCGGTGGGCGTCGTGCTGGAAAGCGGGGATGCGATTCGGGCGCGCTGCGTGGCGTCGAATTTGAACCCGAAGCTGCTGTACGGCAAGCTCATCGACCCGTCCGCACTCGGGCAAAACTTCCGCGAACGCATGACCCACTGGCGCTGCGGTTCCGGCACCTTCCGCATGAACCTCGCGCTGTCGGAATTGCCCGACTTTCGGGTGCTGCCGGGCCGCTCGCCCGCCGAGCATCACACCTCGGGCATCATCATGGCGCCGAGCCTCGCCTACATGGATCAGGCGTACCTCGATGCGAAGGCCGGGGGCTGGTCGCGGCAGCCCATCGTCGAGATGCTGATCCCCTCGACCCTGGACGACAGCCTCGCGCCCGCGGGCCAACATGTGGCGAGCCTGTTCTGTCAGCACGTGGCGCCGACGCTGCCGGACGGCGCCTCCTGGGACGACCACCGCGACACGGTGGCGGACGTGATGATCGATCTGGTGAACAGCCACGCGCCGAACTTCAAGGCATCGGTGCTCGGGCGGCAGATCATGAGTCCTCTCGACCTCGAGCGCACCTTCGGCCTGGTCGGGGGCGACATCTTCCACGGCGCGCTCAGCCTCGATCAGCTGTTCTCGGCCCGGCCGATGCTGGGCCACGGCGACTACCGCGGTCCGCTGAAGGGACTGTACATGTGCGGCTCGGGGACGCACCCGGGGGGTGGCGTCACCGGTGCCCCGGGCCACAATGCCGCCCGCGAGATCATCGCGGACTTCCGCCGCGGGCGCCTGAAACAGGCGTGAACCCGAATCCAACCGCCCGCGACCGGCGACCGACCGCGATCGATGGCGCTATTTCTTGGTCAGCGCATCCCTGATCTGTTCCAGGAGCACTTCCTGCCGCG
>JBBIKV010000005.1:0-76432 GCA_037445285.1 Nevskiaceae bacterium
CCGATGCGCGTGGCCACCCACAGAGGCGATCCCGCGGCCTTCGCGCGCGAAATCGCCGCCACATAGGAGCCCGCCTTGTCGGACCCGAACGCCGAGCCCGTCAGATCGGCGCCCACGGGGATCCAGTCACCGCAAGTGGCCGCGAAATCTCCGGTGTACTCGTTGCAATGCAGGTCGAGGTAAGCCTGGGGCCCGCCGTTGCCCTGGGTGCGCCACACATGCTGCAGACCCACGAAGAAGGTGCCATCGATAATTGGATCCGCCAGTACGGGCACGTAGAACGACTGCGCTTCGAGGCTGTTCAGCAGCGGATCCGAGATCCAATCCCAGCCGAGCACCGCGGTCTTCTGGAAATTCACGTCGAGTTGCGCATTGAAATAGGTGTGCATGCGAATGTCCGGATGCACGGGATTGATGCCGGAATTGCCGCCGTCGCCGCCCACCGTCTCGAACCACGTTCCGGTGTGGCCGTCGTAGGCCCAGGTGCCGTTGTCCTGAGTGCCCCCGATGAGGTCATTCAAGGGATCCTGGGGATTGAAAGTGACGTTCTCGAACTGCAGGGTGCGCAGACCCGCATTCAGGCTGATGAGCCGGTTGGGCACCGCCTTGAGCCACGCCTGGCAGTCGATCAAATTGGCGCCCGTGATGCCACGTCCCGCGCAGGAAGCGGAGGTATCGACGAACACGCCGTCGGTGCGGATGGCGCCGCCGTCCGAACCCATGATGGCGATGCCCGGATTGTTGGGCACGAACACGATCGCATGTTGATCCGGATGCAGACCGAGTGGCGGCGACTGCGTGTCGTTCGTCATGTCCGTGAAGGACACGCCCCCGTCCACGGAGCGCATCACGGCGCGCCCGTTCGAGGGCGGCGTCAGCGTGAAGATCTCGGCGTAATTCATGGACCCCAGGATCCACACGGTGTTCGGCTGACCGGCGGGAGAACCGATCGCCATGTCGTACGAGCATTGACCCTGGCAAAAATTGAACGAATCGTAGCCCTTCGCACCCGGCATCGAATTCGACAGCGCGATGAACGCCGGCGACCCCGCCAGTGCATCGTCCGTCCGATAAAGCGTGCCCAAGCCGTTGTTGTCGGCATCCCCCACATACATGCGCAGGGTCTTGCCATTGGGTGCGAGCGCGAATTCGGTTCGTGAACTGGAGGAGAATGGCAGCCCCGCGCCGCCACTGGCGAACACCTGTTCATAGCCACCGTGCGCCGCAGAACGGTACACCCCATAGGCGAATACGGAGAAGAACACCCTGGTTGCCTCATTGGGCTTCAGTCCCAGCCGCGACATCTCGATGTGGCTCACGCCGCCGCGATAGAAGTCGCTGCCGTTCGGGCTCAAGGGATTGACGGCGTCGGAGGGCAGACTGTACGCCAGCGCGAACGTCTGACCACCGTCCCAGGATTCGTACAGACCGACCGGCGGCGCACCGGGCGGTGTGAGGCGTCCCCCGTTGACCGAGGAGGCGCCATGCCGGGCGACATCGGTGCCGATGAACAAATGGTGCCGGTTGATGGGATCGACGGCCACCGCCGCGATCGACCGGTTGAAGGCGACTCCCACGCTGCCGGGCAACAGCGACCAGCTCTCACCGCCGTCGTCGGATTTGTACAAACCGACGCCGGCCTCCGAGTCGCTGGAGCCGTTCGGCTCCCCGGTGCCGACGTACAGGGTCTGCGCCTCAAAATCGGTCGGATCGAAGATGATGGTGCCCATGGGCAGGGACGGCAAACCCTGGCTCGAGGGTTCCCATTGCGGGTGAGCATCGAGGGCATTTTCAGACCGCCACACGCCGCCGCCGGCGGCACCGACGAACAGCAGACAGTCCCGCCCGGCACGGCACCGCGGCGAAATCGCCAGGCTGGCGATGCGTCCCGAGTCCGTGGTCGGCTGACCGGTGTAGGTCACCGGCCCGGGGACGTTCGGCACGAAGGGTCCGAGTTCGCTCCAGCGCCCGAGTTCGAGCGAGGGCGATTGCGCCATGCGCAGGGCGGACGTCATGGCGCCCGCGGGAATGCGAGGACCGTTGTAGCCGGGCGGCGGGCTCAGATTTTGAGAATCGGCACCGGAGCGTCCGTCCCAGCTGTCCCCGTCGCCGCCGACGCGCTTGAAGAATTCGGTGTCCTTCCAAGTGTAAGCCTTCTGGGCGAGTGCGGCCGGTGCGGCCACCAAGGTCACTGCGGCTACTAGTGCGGCCGCGACTGCGTGTCTGTGCATGGTTGTATCCCCTGACGCGATTATTGTTGATTCGTCCGTGACCCCGGTCATGCGCATCCAGCATCCATCGAGTGCAACCGACGCAACGACAGGAGAGCGTTGCCACATGACCGATGATGTTGGGATGTTGCGATCCAATCGGTGGACCTGTCAATCCCGAATCTGTATAGCGCCGGGTTAAGTCAAATTCCGGCGCAGCACACAGGGTCGTGTCGCCGGTCACTAGCCGCGACGCGAATCGATCGCCTGCGCGGCGGCGCCGATCGCGTCCACGAGCAGGTCGGCATGCTCCTCGCGGAAGACCAGCGGCGGCCGCAGCTTGAGAATGTCGGCCGCGGGTCCTTCGGAGCCGATGAGGATTCGCGCCCGGGATGCGAGCGCATTGACGATTTCCTTGGCGTGGGTGCGCGCGCCGGCGGGTTCCGCTCCCCTGACCTCGAGCCCCAGCAACAAACCGGCGCCTCGTACCCGCCCGAGACAGGCATGGCGCCCGGCGAGGTCGGCCAGGCGGCGACGCAGGTAGTCCCCCGTGGTTAGCGCGTTGGCCATGAGCCGCTCGCAGTCGATCGCCTTCAAGACCGCCATCCCGGCGGCGGCGGCCACCGGATTGCCGCCGAACGTGGAGAAGAAGCCACGGGCGGACTGGAATCCTTCGATCAATGCCCGATCGGCGATCACCACTCCCATCGGATAGCCGTTGCCCACGGGCTTGCCCAGAGTGACGATGTCCGGCGAGACGCCGCGGCGCTCGAACCCCCAAAAATGGGAACCCGAACGACCCAGGCCGTATTGCACCTCATCGGCCACGAGCAGGCAGCTCGCGGCACGGACCCGGGCGCTCACGGCGTCAAGCCAGGCGGGCGGCGGATCGTAGACTCCGCTGCTGGTGAGCGCGGTGTCGATGAAGAACGCGGCCGGCGCGAGGTTCCGCCCGGCAAGGCCCCGCACCGCGGCCTCCACATCCGCAACCGCCGCCTCGAGGGCGGCGGTAGGCATCGCATCCTCCGCCCCGAGCGTCGCAGGCGGAGGTGCCAGAGTCACCACGCGAGGATCGGTCGGTTGGCCGCCGCCGGGCGTGAGAGCCGCCACGGCATCGGTGATGCCGTGGTAGGCGTGGGCCATGACGATCGCGCCCCGGTGTCCCGTCGCGAACTGCGCCAGCCGCCACGCCACGTCGTTGGCTTCGCTGCCCGAATTGACGAAGATGCAGGCATTGAGGTGCGGTGCGCAGCGGGCCGTGAGCGCCTCGGCATACTCGAGGACGTTCCCATGCAAGTAACGGGTATGCGTCGCCAACAACCCCGCCTGCCGTCGAATCGCACGCACGACGCCCGGATGCGCATGACCCACGTGCGGCACGTTGTTGTACACATCGAGATAGGCCCGCCCCTGCGGGTCGTACAACCAAACCCCCTCTCCTCGCACGATGTGCAGCGGTGTGTCGTAGAACAACTCCGCACCGGCGCCCAACAGACGCCGACGGCGGCCGAGAGCGACGGGGCCCGCCCTCTCGCCGGCCGTTCCCGCTGCCTCATGCCACCGGCGGGTCAACGATTCGCGACCGCATTGCAGGAGCGCATCGAGCGACTGTGCCGCTCTTTGCGCCGCCCTGTCGAGCACCCTCGCTCCGCGTGGATCATGGCGCGAGCGCCACCCGTGCAACACCAGGGTCACCGCATGCCGCGCGGTGACGAGGTCGAAGAGCACGTCGACTTCCCGCGCCTCCAGCGTCTGCGCAAGTGCGTACCCCTCGACCACCGTTAGCAAACCGTCGAGATCGGTCAATCCGTCGGTGAGCAGTTCCGACATGGCCACCGCCGGCTCCAGGATGAGCGGCGCATGGATCATGTCCCCGAAATCGAGAATGCCGCTCACCTCGCCCAGGGCCGGATCGGCGAGCAGATTGCCGGCGTGACAATCGCCGTGAATCGCCTGGCTGCGCAAGCCCCGTATAGCGGGCAGGCAGCCGCGCAGCGAGCCGGCCACGGTCTCGACCGCGCGGCGCGCCGGCTCCGACTCGATGCACCCGGCAAACTCGATGAGTTCCGGCAGTCGGCGCACGTCCCAGGCGATGCGTTGCGACAGCGCCGGATGAAAGAACCCGCGCAATGCCCGGTCCAGACGGGCCAGGGTGGACCCCATGCTCCGGAACAGCGGCCGGTCCGGCGTCGAATCGCAGAACAACCGCCCCGGCAGGTAGGTCATGAGGCAGGTGGCATGAAGCCTGCCGTCCTGCTCCACGCTCCCCAAATCCGCGCCCCGCTGCGTGGCAAACAGCTTCGGCACCCGGAGTGCCGGATCTTGCTCCGCAAGGTGCCGCAACACCTGCACCTGGCAATCCGTGGCCGCGGGCGCAGCGGCCCCGTCCACGATCTTCAAAACGAAGTCGCGCGCGTCCGCCGTATGAAGGTGAAAATTGCAGTCACGTTCGCCCGGCAGGGGATCCACGGACCCGGTCAGACCGTAGACGTCTCGTGCGATGCGCTCGGCCTCGGGCACGCCGAACACCGGCGGCGCGCTTCGCAGGGCCAGCACCCGACGTCCCGACCTAGATTTGCTTCAAGACGAATTCGGCGACGGATACCTTGAATTCGCCGGGGCCCTCGACGTTCACGACGGCCGCGACCCCATTCTTCACGACGATGGCAAAACGCTGGCCGCGCACCCCCATGCCATAACCGGTGGCGTCCATCTCCAAACCCAGCGCCTTGACGTATTCCCCGTTGCCATCCGCCAGCATGAGGATCTTGTCGCCGACACCGCCCGACTTGCCCCAGGCATTCATGACGAAGACATCGTTGACGGCGGTGCACGCGACGGTATCCACCCCCTTTTTCTTGAAGTCATCGGCCAGTTCCACGAAGCCCGGCAGATGCTTGGCGTCGCAGGTCGGCGTGAACGCGCCGGGAACCGAGAACAGCACGACCGTCTTGCCGCCGAACAACTCGGCGGTCGTCATCGCCCCCGGACCGTCCTTCGTCATGCGCGTGAACTTGCCGTCAGGCATCTTGTCGCCCACTTTGATGGTCATTGCATTTTCTCCAGTGTGTGTGGATGAAAAAAAGGCGGCCCAGGAGGCCGCCTTTTACAGTCGATCGTCGATCGGCGCCGAAATGCGCCGGGCGGCCTCCTAGCCGCCCAACTTCTCGGAATACAATTCCCACAGGCGCAGCACGCGGGGGCTGACGTTCGGAATCGTCTTCAACCCGACGAACGCCTTCTTCGCATCGGCGGTGGCCTTCAACTGGACTTCCGACCGCCCGAGATACACGTACGCTTCGTCCAAGTGCTTGATCTGGCCCTTGGCGATGCCCCGGTTGATGGCCGTCACCGCATTCTGGTAGTCGCCGGCGCCGTAGTACACCTCGCCCAGCTTCACATCCAACTCGCCCGCCGGGTTTTTGGTCGCCTCGGCGTCGAACTGCACTAGCCCCTTCTTGTCGGTGTCGGCACGGGTCTTCAGCGCCGTGAGGAGGCGTGTCGCACGGTCCTTCTGATCGTTGAGCAGCCCTGCGGCCGTGGCCTTTTCCAGCACGGCCTGGGCCTCACCCGGAAGCGCGGCGTCGCCCAGCAACTGGGCCATCTCCATGAAATCGGAGCCCTTGTCCATGGCGTTCGTGTCATACATGATGCGGTAGATCATCAGCAGATTGTGATCGTCGCGTTCGTCCTGCCGCTCGATGCGCAACAGCGTGTTCCAGTAGTTGGTCTTGTTGGTGAGCTTGATGAGGTCCACCAGGACGCCCGCCATGCCGGCGTTGTCGCCCGCATCGGAGGCGCACTGCAGCTTGAACTGGAACCAGTTCTCCTTGGGCGCCTCACCGGCCTTGCGGGCTGCGCTGACGGCCTTGTCGGCCCAAACCGCAGAATTCTTGCAATCCTTTTGTAGGTAGTAGATCTGGCTGATGACGCCCAGGTCATCGGGCTTGGCATTGCCGTTGTCCGCCATCTGCTTGCCGAACTCGAGGGCCTTGGCGTACTGCTGATTGCCCGCGCTCAATTGGAACAACATCCGGGTGGTCTTCTGACTCTCATCGGGCGTGTACTGCCCGGTCGCCATCGCACTCTCGTAATTGGTCTCGGCGTCCTTGAGGCGATTGAGCTTGATGTTGGCGAAGCCCTTGAAGTCGTAAATCGTTTTCTTGTCGAACGGCGTGAGCGGCGATTTCTGCTCGGCGGCGTCCAGGTTCTTCAGGGCTTCCTGCCACTGGCTGGCCTGCAGGGCCTTCTGCGCCGCCGTCATCTCCTTGGCGATCACCCGGCTGATCTGCTGTTCCTTGGGCTTGTCGGCCGCCGGCGATGCCTGGCTGACCAGGGTCAGGGCCGCGACCGCCACCATGAACCCGAGCACGAAGCCGGGTTTAACGTACGGTATCGAATGAGTCATTAGAAACCTCGCTCGTAAAATCTTGAACTGGCCGCGGGCCACCACGCATTGAGGAACGGCGCGCCACATGGGCTGACGCGCCGTAGAACCCGCCCAATCGAACTTAAGTCAAAACAAATCGTTGTTGACGAACCCGATCTTCTTCAAACCGCGGCTCTGCAGGTCGGCCAGGGTTTGCGCAACCTTTTCGTATTTCGCGAATTTGTCGACCGTGATGTGCACCTCCGGCTGCGGATCCTTGGCGGACTCCACCGAGATGTACCCCTGCATGGTCTTGCGATCCACCGGCGTCTTGTTCCACGACAGTGTGCCGTCGAAGTCGATGGAGAGATCGACGATCTCCGGCGGCGGAGGCGGAACGAAGTTCGGCGGGGGCGGCAGCGGATTGTCGATCTTCACCGCATGCGTCACCGGAGGAAGGGAGATGATGAAAATAATCAGAAGCACCAGCATGACGTCGATCAACGGCGTCATGTTGATGTCCGTGAAGGATTGACCCTCACTGTTGCCTACAGCCATCGCCATATCAATGTCTCCTAGGGCGCATCGCCGGGGTGAATCGGCGTCGTCAAGAATGCCACTTTACGGATGCCGATCTTCTGAGCCGCCACCAGCACCTGGCCCACGTACATGTAGCGCGCATCACTGTCACCGCGAATATGCACCTCGGGCTGCGGATCGACCCTCGCGATGTTGCGCAGGTTCGTCAGCAGAGCATCCTGGTTCGCCAACAGCTTGGCGTTCCAGTACAGATCGCCCGACTTGTCGACGGCAATCGTCACGTCCTCCGGCTTGGTCTGCGTCGGCAGGTTGCTGGCCTTGGGAAGATTCACCTTGTGCTCTTTCAAGGCCACCGGCACCGTGATGATGAAGATGATGAGGAGCACCAACATGACGTCCACCAGAGGCGTCACGTTGATATCCGACAGCACCTCACCTTCGCTGCTCCCGCCTGTAGTCATCGCCATGGATCTGCTCCTAGCGGGCGGCGGCGGGGCTGGGCTTCACGCCGGCGGCGGGCGTCTTTTCCATCCCCAGGCCCATCTTCACGCCCGAGATGAGGTAGGCATGCAGTTCGTGGGTGAAGTGGCTGACCGCTTCCTGCACGTTCTTGTTGCGGCGAAGCAGCACGTTGTAACCCAGCACGGCCGGCACGGCGACGAACAGGCCGATGGCGGTCATGATCAGGGCTTCACCTACCGGGCCGGCCACCTTCTCAATGGAGGCGGAGCCCGAGGCACTGATCGCGATCAAGGCATGATAGATGCCCCACACCGTGCCGAACAGGCCGACGAACGGGGCGGTGGATCCCACCGACGCGAGAACCGGCAGACCGGCCTGCATGCGGCTGACGACGGCATCGGCCGTGCGCTGCAGCGACTCGGTGATCCAGTCGCTGGTGCCGATGGCGCCCGACAACCGCGCCTTGTTCACTTCGTGGTATTCGTACGCCTGCTTGCCCGTCTCGGCGAGAGCGCGGAACGGATTGGCGGTGCCCTTCAACTTGCCGAGGGCGTCGGTCAGGCTGGCGGAGCTCCAGAATTCCTTCTCGGCTTCCTGGGCCTGCATGCGCATGCGCCGCTGGTCGAAAAACTTCGTGATCATGATGAACCACGTGAGCAAGGACATGATCAACAAGATGACGAGCGTCGACCTAGCGACCAAGTCACCCTGCTGGATAAGCGCACCAAGGCCAAACGGATTTTCAACGGTAGTCTCTGACATGGACCGATTTCCTCTACGTAGACAAGTTTGAATGACGATTTAAAAAATTTCGCCCCGGTTCGCGAGCGCTACTTATTGGTGAGTTTCCAAACAATGGGCAGTGCGACAGTCTTCTCGATCGGCTTGCCGTCCTCGGTTGCCGGAATCATGCGCTGGCCGTGCACGCCCTTCAGGCAGGCCTCGTCCAGACGCGGGAAACCGGAACTCGTCTGGATGGCTTCGTTGGTGATGCGGCCGTCCGCGCTGACGGTCACCGTGACGATGCAGCGCCCCTCTTCGTTCGCCCGCTTGGACGCGTCAGGGTAATACTCTTCACCGATCTTGAGGGGATGCTTCGGATCCATCTTGATGTTCGTGCCCGGACGCGGCGGCGGCGCGGCGGCGACCACGGGCGCAGCCGCGGGGGCCTGGGTCTGCGTCACCACGGCGATGGCATTGGTCTGCTCGGCGGGCGCCTGGATGTCGACGAATTCCGGAGGCGGAACGTAGGGTTTGATCTCTTCGAGTTTCGGCGGCGGCGGCGGTGGCTTGTCGACATCCTTGGGCTTGTCGATCTGGGCGATCTCGACCGGCGGAATGATGTTCGAGACCAGGCGGCTGGCCAGTCCCGTGTAGAAAGCCCAACCAACGATGACGTGCAAGAGAATGACGACAAGCAGCGCGAGGCCACGCTTGCCGGAAAACATTGATGGCTCTTCGTATTTGTACATAACTCTGGTTGCGACCCTACCCCTGACGATTTCTCTATTTGGACCGCGCTCACGCACGCTGTCGATGCTGAGCGCGTCCGCTACACGCGTCCCGAACTCCCACCGCGGCATGCATCGGCGGTGTCCCTTACGAGTTCCCTTCAGCGAGTAAAGAGGTTGACACATATCCCGCCCGCACTGCAAGCACGACTTGAGCCATCGCTTGACTTACTGCAAGCCCGTCGACGACCCGAGCGACGCGACGGTCGCCGTCCGCTTTCCGCGGCCACGCCGCCGATCGGCGGCGCCGACTCGCGGGCGATCGCATCCCCGGACCTGCCTCCGGAGCCTCACGCGGCGGATGACGCATTTCAGTGGCTGTTGCGATACAACACACCTTGCGCGGCCGCGTCGTCATGCGCGTTGCCGTGGCGCAACGACACGCCGCGATCGTCATCCGCCGGGTCCCGCCGGCCTCGTCGTCAACCCGTAACGTTCCGCGAGAAACCGATAGACGCCGCGCACCGCGTGCGCCTCCGCGCCGATGCCGCGGCCCGGACGTTCCTTCGCGTTCCAGGCATAGAGGTCAATGTGCATCCAGTTCGGCGTGTCGGTCACGAAGCGCCTCAGGAACAAGGCTCCGAAGATCGCACCGGCGAACCCGGAGGAGGCCACGTTGTTCAGGTCCGCAATCTTGCTGCCGAGTTCATCGTCGTAACCCGCCCACAGAGGCATCGGCCACAGCGGGTCATGTTCGGCCGCGGCCACGCGCGCCAGTTCGTCGACCAGACGCTCGTCGCTGCCGAACAACGCCGGCAATTCGGGCCCGAGCGCGACCCGCGCCGCGCCGGTCAGGGTGGCGAAATCGATCAGTAGATCGGGCCGATCGGCGTCCGCCAGCGCCAGTGCGTCGCAGAGCACCAAGCGACCCTCGGCATCGGTGTTCCCCACCTCCACGGTCAAGCCCTTGCGCGTCGCGAGCACGTCGCCCGGCCGGTAGGCGTTGCCGCTGATCGAATTTTCGACGGCCGGGATGAGCACCCGCAGGCGGGCACGAATCCCGCCGAGCATCAGCATGTTTGCCAATCCCAAGACCACGGCCGCTCCGCCCATGTCCTTCTTCATCAGCGCCATGCCCGAACTCGGCTTGATGTCCAGTCCGCCGCTGTCGAAGCAGACCCCCTTGCCGACCAGCGTCAGCCGCGGCAGGTCGGCGCCGTTCGGCGGCGACCACTGGAGGTCGAGCAAGCGCGGCGGCGAAGCGCTCGCGCGGCCCACCGCATGGATCGCCGGAAACCCTGCGGACAGCAGTTCCGCGCCCACCCATTGGCGGTACTGCGCGTGATGCCGCTCGGCCATGACCCGGGCGGCCTCGGCGAGTTCGGCCGGCCCCAGGTCGCCGGCGGGGGTGTTGATGAGGTCCCGTGCCAGCGACAATGATTCAACCGCGGCTGCGACGAAACCCTGGTGGGCATTCGCGGGCACCTCGACGCTCGCGGGGCGGTCCAGCTTGCTGGGACGGTAGCGTTCGAAGCGATAGGCGCCGTAAGCGAAACCCAAACTCAGCTGCGTTGCCTCCGCATCGCTCCAGCGTTGCGCCAGACGGTAGCGCCGCGGCGGCAGGCGATCCGCGAATCCGGCGGCGTGCCACAGGGACAGACCGCCCTGCCGCTTGCCGAGACCGCCGACCGCGAAGGAGAGGGACCCGTCAGGGCCGGGGACCAGCAAGACCCGATGTTTCTCCGCCTTGAAATTCTGCTCACCCGACCATGTGGCGACGAACGGCCACTGTCGCGTGCGCCACGCATCGATCTCATCGTCGTAGAGCAACCAAAGCGGCATGGAATCAGGCGAATCGGCACTCATGGACGGCACACCTCGGAAGACGGGAAAGGCCCTTGCGGCGCTTGCATCATAGGAGATTCTGTGTTGCTATTTGCGGCTAGTTAACAGGACGCCGCGCCATTATCACAGAGACCCCGCTCGAGGCTGCGAAGTCTCGAGGTTGCGGGGTCTTGCATTTTGAAACATCGTCAATTTTTTTTTCAATATCTTCAAGACCAGGTGTCACAGGGAGCACTCCATGCGTTTGTATTCGCAAAAAGACGTCGATAAGAAGGCACTGCGCGGAGCGCGGATCGCCATCCTCGGCTACGGCAGCCAAGGGCGTGCGCACGCGCTCAACCTGCATGACAGCGGCTTCGACGTCGTGGTGGGTGTTCGCAAGGGAGCGAGCTGGACCAAGGCGAAGAAGGACGGCCTCAAGGTCCTGGATCCCAAGGCCGCCGTGAAAGGCGCGCACCTGGTCGCCATGCTGGTGCCCGACATGACGCAGAAGGCGTTGTACGACGAATTGAAGGCCGACTTCGAGCCCGGCGCCACGCTGCTGTTCGCCCACGGATTCAACGTGCACTTCAAGCAGATCAAGCCGCGCAAGGATTTGGATGTCGTGCTGATCGCGCCCAAGGGGCCGGGGGACCTGGTGCGCCGCCAGTACCAGCAGGGTCGGGGCGTGCCGTGCCTGATCGCAGTCGCGCAAAATCCGTCCAAACATGCGAAGGCCAACGCGCTGGCGTATGCCGACGGCATCGGCGGCACCCGAGGCGGGGTTTTGGAAACCACGTTCGCCGAGGAAACCGAGACGGATCTGTTCGGCGAGCAGGCCGTGTTGTGCGGCGGTGCGACGGAACTGGTGCTGAAGGGCTACGAGACATTGGTCGAAGCCGGCTACCAGCCGGCCGTCGCCTACTACGAGTGCCTGCACGAACTCAAGCTGATCGTCGACCTGCTGCATGAAGGCGGCATCACCAAGATGCATCGCTTCATCAGCGAGACCGCCAAGTACGGGGATCTGACCCGCGGACCGCGCGTCGTCAACAAGGCCACCAAGAAGGAGATGAAGAAAATTCTGGGTGAAATTCAACAGGGCAAATTTGCTCGGCAGTGGATTTCCGAGACCAAGACCGGCCGCCGCAAGTACTCGAAGCTGCTCAAGGCCGATCTGAAGCATCCGATCGAGAAGGTCGGCGCCCAGTTGCGCGCCCGCATGCCCTGGTTGGAATCGGGCAAGGCATAGCGATCGACCCATGGCCGCCCGCACACTGTTCGACAAGGTTTGGTCTGCGCATGAAGTGGTCGCGGAGACGGCGGATACACCCGCCGTCCTCTTTATCGACCTGCACCTCATCCACGAGGTGACCACACCGCAGGCGTTCAGCGTGCTCAGATCGCTCTCGCTGCCGGTGCGGCGGCCACGGCGAACCCTGGCGACCATGGATCATTCGACGCCGACGAGCACCGATCAGGTCCTCGGCCGGGTGCCACTCAAGATCGACGCGGCCGCCAGGCAGGTCCAACAGCTCGAAAGAAACGCGGCGGACTTCGGCCTGGAGCTGTTCGACATGCGGGATGCGCGACGCGGCATCGTTCACGTCATCAGCCCCGAACTCGGCGCCACCCAGCCCGGCATGACCATCGTCTGCGGTGACAGCCATACGAGCACTCACGGCGCGTTCGGCGCCCTCGCCTTCGGCATCGGCAGCACCGAGGTCGGTCACGTCTTTGCAACCCAATGCTTGCTGCAGCGCAAGCCCAAGACCTTCGCCATCAACGTCGAGGGCAGGCTGCGTCCCGGGGTCACCGCCAAGGATTTGATCCTGCACGTCATCGGCCGGATCGGCGTGTCGGGCGGCACCGGGTACGTCTTCGAATATCGCGGCTCCGCCATTCGCGGCCTGTCCATGGAGGAGCGGATGACCGTCTGCAACATGTCCATCGAGGCCGGAGCGCGTGCCGGAATGATCGCACCCGATGAAACCACCTTCGCGTATTTGAAGGACCGGCCCCGGGCTCCGCAGCGCCCGGACTGGGACGCGGCGCTTGCCCGTTGGCGGTCGCTGACGAGCGATCCGGGCGCCGTGTTCGACGCGTCCGTCGACATCGACGCGACATCGCTGGAGCCGATGATCACCTACGGCACCAATCCCGGCATGGTGTCTCCCGTTACGGGTGCGGTGCCGCGCACGGCACGCGGCGCGGCGGCCGACCCCGTTCTCGACAAGGCGCTCTCCTATATGGGATTTCAGGGCGGTGACGTCCTGCTGGGCAAGCCGATCGACGTCGTGTTCATCGGCAGCTGCACGAACGGCCGGCTGGAGGACCTGCAGGAGGCCGCCCGGATACTGAAGGGACGCAAGGTGGCCGCGGGCGTGAAGCTGCTCATCGTGCCGGGATCTCAACAAGTCAAACGCGAGGCCGAAGCGCTGGGACTCGCGCAAATATTCAAGGACGCCGGTGCCGATTGGCGCGAATCGGGCTGTTCGATGTGCCTGGGGATGAATGGCGACACCGTGGCGCCGGGTCAGTACGCCGTAAGCACCAGCAACCGCAATTTCGAGGGCCGCCAAGGCGTGGGCGCCCGCACGCTCCTGGCCAGTCCCTTGACCGCCGCGGCGAGCGCCGTGCAGGGCAGGATCGCCGACCCGAGGGACTTCTTATGATGGAGCCGCTGAAGCGTGTGCGTTCGAAGACGGTGGTGATCTCCTCCACCAACATCGATACGGATCAGATCATCCCGGCAAGATTTCTGACGACGACGACCAAGGAGGGACTGGGCAGACAGCTGTTCGCCGACTGGCGCTATCTCGCCGACGGCAGCTTGAACCCGGACTTCGTATTGAACCGGCCCGCCGCCGCCGGATGCCAAATCCTCGTGGCCGGCCGCAACTTCGGGTGCGGATCCTCGCGGGAGCATGCGCCGTGGGCGCTCATCGACTACGGCATTCGCGCCGTCATCAGCACGGAAATCGCAGACATATTCAAGAGCAATGCGCTCAAGAACGGTCTCCTGCCCATCACGGTCGATGAGGCCACGTCGCAGTGGCTGCTGGCGCATCCGGGCGCCGACGTCGACGTCGATTTGACGACCTCCCGCCTGACGCTCCCCGACGGCTCCTCCACGACGTTTCCCATCGAGGCGTTCGCGCGTCATTGCCTGCTGAACGGGATCGACGAACTCGGCTACCTGCGCAGCAAGCTGCCCGACATCGAACGCTATGAGGCTGCCCGGACATGGTAGCCGCCACGATCGCGGTGCTTGCCGGGGATGGCATCGGCGGCGAGGTCACCGCCGAGGCGGTGCGCGCGCTCGGGCGGATCGCCTCGAAATTCGGCCACTCCTTCCGGTTCGAAGCGGCGCTGCTGGGCGGTGCCGCCATCGACGCCACGGGCGAGCCGATGCCGGCCGCCACTCTCGCATTGTGCCAGAGCGCCGATGCGGTCCTCCTCGGCGCCGTGGGCGGCCCCAAATGGTCGCAGCCGGACGCCAAGGTCCGCCCGGAACAGGGCTTGTTGGGACTGCGCAAGGCGCTCGGATTGTTCGCCAATCTGCGTCCGGTGGTCCCGCATCCCGCGGTGCTCGACGCCTCGCCCATCAAGGCGGAACTGCTGCATGGCGTCGACATCATGGTCGTGCGCGAATTGACGGGCGGCATCTATTTCGGCGACAAGCACCGCACCGCCACCGAAGCGGTGGATGTGTGCCGCTACAGCGTCGCCGAGATCGAGCGCGTGGTGCGGCTCGCCGCGCGGCTCGCACACGCCCGGCGCCGCCGATTGACCTCGGTGGACAAGGCCAATGTGCTCGAAACCTCGCGGCTCTGGCGCTCGGTGGTCGACAGGATTCTCGCCACGGAGTTCCCCGAAGTGGCGTTTGAGCATATGTTGGTGGATTCTGCGGCCATGCATCTGTTGAGGCGTCCGCGCGATTTCGACGTCATCGTGACCGAAAACATGTTCGGCGACATTCTCACCGACGAAGCGTCGATGCTCGCGGGCTCGCTGGGGCTGCTGCCCTCCGCCTCCCTGGGCGCATCGGGCCGTGGCGGCTTGTTCGAACCGATCCACGGATCGGCGCCCGACATCGCGGGACGCGGCATTGCCAACCCCTATGCCACGATATTGAGCGCCGCGATGCTGCTCCGCTATTCGCTCGAGCTCGAGAGCGAGGCACAGGCTCTGGAGGCAGCCGTATCGGCGGCCGTCGTCGCAGGGGCCCTCCCGGCGGATCTCGTCAAACCGGGATGCACACCGGTCAGCACCCGGGCGGCCGGCGACGCCGTGCTCGCCGCACTCTAACCGCCCGGTTCGCAGCGGGCCGCCCGTTCCAGGGCAGCCGCAAGGTCCGCCACCAGGTCCGCCGCATCCTCGATTCCCACCGAGACGCGCAGCAAACCCGGGAGAATTCCCGCGCGCAACCGGGCAGCCTCGTCCATTCCCGCGTGGGTCATGCTCGTGGGATGCGCGATCAGACTCTCGACGCCACCGAGCGATTCCGCCAGCGTGAAGCATTCGAGCCCCTCGAGGAAGGCCCGCACCGCAGGTTCGCCACCCCGCAATTCGAAGCTCAACATGGCGCCGAAGCCGCTCTGCTGACGACGCGCGAGGGCGTGTCCCGGATGCGAGGCGAGGCCCGGGTAATGGACCCGTTGAACGGCCGGGTGGCCGTTCAACGCCTCGACCACCGCGAGGGTGTTCTCGGCGTGCACGCGGGCGCGGGCATGCAGTGAGCGCACGCCCCTCAGGGTCATGAAGCTGTCGAAGGGCGCCCCGGTGACGCCGATGGCGTTCGCCCACCATGCCAGATTTTGGGCAAGGTCAGGGGTCCTGGCGACCACCGCGCCGCCGACGACGTCGCTGTGGCCGTTCAGGTATTTGGTCGTCGAATGCATGACGAGATCGACGCCGAGCGCGAGCGGCTGCTGCCAGACCGGTGAGAGAAAGGTGTTGTCGGCCGCCACCAGCGCTCCCACGGCGTGCGCGGCATCCGCCGTCGCCCGGATGTCCACGACCCGCAGCAGCGGGTTGCTGGGCGTCTCGATCCACACCAGCGCGGGTCTCGAGTGCAGCGCCTTCGCGAGCGCCGTCGGATCCCCCTGGTCGATGAACTCCGCCACCAGGGCGCCCTTCTTGTGCAGGGCGTCGAGCAACCGGTACGTGCCGCCGTAGCAGTCGTAGGGAGCGATCACCCGGCCACCGTTCGGCAGCGTCGCCAATATCAGCGTGATGGCCGCGAGTCCCGTGCACGTCACCACCGCTCCCGCGCCGCCCTCCAGATCCGACAAGGCGCCGGCCAATTGGTCGCGGGTCGGATTGCCCGAGCGCGTGTAGTCGTAGCGTCGCGGCTTGCGATAGCCCTCGAACGCGAAGTTGCTCGACAGGTAGATCGGCGGCACCACGGAGCCGAATTGCGTGTCGGATTCGAGTCCGGCGCGTACCGATCTGGTTGCGATGCCCTTCTTGCCGTTGCCGCGGTGAATCATGTCGTCTGCTCCGCCAGTGCTGCCTTGATGTGAATGTTGAGCGCCTCGTTCTCCTTCAAGAACGCGTCGTGCCCGAATATGGAATTGAGTTCGATGAGCCGGCTCGGGCCCCCGAGGCGCGCCGCGAGCGACTGCATGTCGTCGAAGGGCACGAGTTGATCCTCCCGCACGGCGATCAGGGTCGCCGGCGTGAGCACCCGCGCCGGATCGACGTGGTGCAGGTCGATGGACTCGCTCAGGGCGAGAAACGACTCGGCACGGTACTTTTGCACGTAATCGTCGCCGCGCGCGAACAAATAGCCCTCGATGGGAAAACGAAACCGCCCGCCGTCGCGCACCGGCGGCCCCGCGAAGCGCATCGCGAACTCCGCCGGGCTGCGATACGTCGCCATCGCCAGGGCGCGCGCCAGCTTCAGGCCGGCCGCGCCCTCGCCGCGCGCCAGCGCCTCTCTGACGATCTGCCGCTGCACGCTGCGCCACGCGGTCGACAGCACCTGGGATTTGTCGGCGGCGCTCACCACCACGATGCGCTCCACCGAGGATGCGTGGTTCGCGGCGAAACTCAAGGCGACCATGCCGCCGTAGGACGCGCCGACGACGGCGTGCAGGGCGCGGATGCCGAGATGCAGCACGACCTGGCGGAGCGCCTCCGCCTGATCGATCGAACTCACCGGAGGAAAGGCCGATCCCCCGTCGGGCGTCGAACTGCCGCCCAAGCCGCCGAGGTAATCGAGTCCGAGGACCCGGAAACTCCGCGTGTCGACCCCGAGACCCGGACCCACGATGCGGGGCCACCATCCTTGCGCGCCGCTCAGGTGACGGTGGGCGGATATCCCCCCCAGGACCGCCACGACCGGTGCGTCCGAGGGACCGGTCAGACGGAACGCCACCCGGGGATGGTGCAACGCATCACCATGGTGCAGATGCCAGGGTGTGGGCAGTTCGATGCAGGAATCATGTATATCGGCCGGGTCGCCCCCGGGCACGTCGACCGCCTCGTCTTGGTATTCTCGCGCCACCGGATCCTCGCTCCTCACAGGTTGTAACAACCCCCGTGGAGCGTGACGCTCGTCGGCTGAGACTAGGCGGCATGGCGCCGCCCGACCCCGACGCCCATCTACCGGTCCCGGTCGCGTTCGCCGGTTGCCGCAGGAGTTGGCACCGTTCCGGACGGATCTTGCGATGCGTCGGTGGTTGCCCCGGCTTCTAAGGGCCTTTCCCTCAGCCGGTCTAGATGAGCGGGTGAATCTTAAGGACGGCGGCCGGTCGCGTCAAGCCGGACGCTTGCGCTCGGCCCACCAACGTATTAATGTACTAGCACGTTGATACACTCGTCCCGTCCGCGAGATCCATGAAGACCAACCGACCGGTCACCGTCCGTCAGGAGCAGCAGCACGAGCGCGCCCTGTGCACCGCCATCCTCGCGCTGCGCAGCGTCGAGGAGTGCCGCAGCTTCTTCCGCGATCTGTGCACGCCGGCCGAACTGCAGGCGATGGCCGACCGTTGGGCGGTGGTCGAATTGCTGGAGCGGGGACTGCCCTACCGGGAGATCCACCGGCAGACCGGTGTGAGCGTCACGACCATCAGCCGGGTGGCCCGGTATCTCACGTCCGGAAACGGCGGCTATCGGGCCGTCACCGACCGTTTGAAATTGCACGCCTGACCCCGGCGCACTGCGAGCGAGAGACCCTCATGCGATTGAAGATTGCCATACAAAAGAGCGGCCGCCTCACCGAGAGCTCCCTCGATCTGCTGGCGCGATGCGGCCTAAAATTCAGCCGCGGCAAGGACCAGCTGATGTGCTACGGGGAGAACATGCCGCTCGACGTGCTGTTCGTGCGCGACGACGACATCCCCGACCTCGTGCAGGAGGACGTGTGCGACCTGGGGCTCGTCGGACTCAACGTGCTCGAGGAGAAGCGCCTCGCCTTCCAGGCGCGCGGGGTGTCGCCGCTGTTCGAGACGGTGCAGCTCCTGGATTTCGGCCGCTGCAAGCTGTGCATCGCGGTGCCCGACGGGTTCGACTACCGGGGGGCCGCCTCGCTCCAGGGCAAGCGCATCGCCACGACCTATCCGAACATCCTGTCGAGATTTCTCGCCGAGCGCGGCATCGCCGCCGAAGTCGTGGTGCTCTCCGGGGCGGTCGAGATCGCGCCGCGGCTCGGCCGGGCGGACGTCATCTGCGACCTGGTTTCCACGGGCTCGACGCTCGCGGCGAATCACCTGCGCCAGGCGGAGACCGTCCTCGAGAGCCAGGCGGTGCTGATCCGTACTCCGGTGCCCATTCCCGAGGAGAAAGGCGACTGGACGCGGCGCCTGTTGATGCGCATCGACGGCGTCGAGGCGGTGAAGGGGAGCAAGTACATCATGCTGCATGCGCCCCGCACGGCGCTGGCGGCGATCGCAAAGCTGCTGCCGGGGAGCGAGGCGCCGACCGTGATTCCGCTGGAGGGACTCGGCGATCGGGTCGCGGTCCACGCCGTGTGCCGCGAGAACGTCTTCTGGGAACTGCTAGAGGAGCTCAAAAACGCCGGCGCGAGTTCCGTCCTGGTGCTGCCGGTCGAGAAAATGCTGGCCTGAGAGCGCGACACCGACCATGCAAATTCTGGAATGGAGCACCTTGACGAGCGCCGCACGCGCGGCAGCCCTGCGGCGGCCGGCGGCGCGGGACTCCGCCACCGTCGCGGCCGCCGCCCGGCGCATCATCGACGCCGTGCGGCAGGACGGCGATCGCGCCCTGCGTGAACTGACGGAACGCTTCGACGGGGTCCGGCTCGAGGAACTGGCGGTGTCTCCCGCGGAATTCGCCGCGGCCGAACGTGCCCTGACCGCCGCTCAACACGCGGCGATCGACACGGCCATCGCCACCGTGCATGCCTTCCACGCGGCGCAGGTGTGCCCACCCCTGCGGGTGGATACGGCGCCGGGCGTCGTCTGTGAGCGAATCAGCGTTCCGATCCGTGCCGTGGGTTTGTACGTTCCGGCGGGTTCGGCTCCGCTGCCCTCGACGGCGATCATGCTGGCCGTGCCCGCGGCGATCGCCGGATGTCCGGTGCGGGTGATGTGCACCGCCCCGACCCGGAGCGGCGCGGCCGATCACGCGGTGCTGGTCGCCGCCCGCAAGGCGGGAATCGAACAGGTGTTCAAGGTCGGCGGCGCCCAGGCGATCGCCGCCATGGCCTACGGCACGGCGTCGATCCCGAAATGCGACAAGTTGTACGGTCCCGGCAATGCGTGGGTGACCGCGGCCAAGCTCCTGGTCGCGAACGACGCCGCCGGCGCCGCGGCCGACCTGCCCGCCGGAGTGACGGAGGTCCTCGTCATCGCCGACGACAGCGCCCGCGCGGAGTTCGTCGCGGCGGATCTGCTCGCTCAGGCCGAACACAGTCCGGACGCCCAGGCCCTCTTGGTGACCCCGTCGCCCTCGCTGGCGCAGGGAGTGGCCGCTGCCGTGACGGAACAAATGAAGTCGCTGGCCCGCGCACCGATCTTGAAGGAGTCGGTCGCGAATATCCGGCTGCTGGTGGTCGACTCGCTCGAGACGGCGTTTCTGATTTCGAACGAATACGCGCCGGAGCATCTGCTGCTCGAGTTGCGCGAACCGCGTACCTGGCTGGGCCGGGTGACTGCGGCCGGGTCGATCTTCCTCGGCCACTGGTCGCCGGAATCCATGGGCGATTACTGCAGCGGGACCAACCACACCCTGCCCACCTACGGTTTCGCCCGTGCCTACAGCGGGCTGGGCTTGGAGGACTTTCAGAAGCGGATCACCGTGCAGGAGCTCTCGCCGGCCGGCCTTCGGGAGTTGGGGCCAACCGCCCAAATCCTGGCCGGGCTGGAGGGACTCGACGCGCACGCGGAGGCGGTGACGGTCAGGCTGCGTGCATTGGAGTCCGGCTCATGAATCCCGTCCTCACCCTCGCCCGGCCGGAGATACTCACGCTCAACCCCTATTCGCACGCGGCGTGGCTGCCGTCGCTGACGCGCCTGCATGCCAACGAGGCGCCGTGGCGGCCGGCGGGCGACACGACGGAGTCGGGACTCAACCGGTATCCAGAGCCTCAGCCGCGCGCGCTGGTCGAGCGTCTTGCGGCACTGTACGAGGTGTCGACCTCGCAGCTGCTGGTGGCGCGCGGCAGCGACGAGGCCATCGACGTCCTGTCGAGGATCTATCTGCGCGCGGGCTGCGATGCGATCCTGCAATGCACGCCGACGTTCGGCATGTACCAGGTGGCGGCCCGCATCCAGGGCGCCGATGTCGTGGAACTCCCGCTCGACCGCGCATGCGGCTGGGCGGTGGACGCGGACGCGCTGCTGGCCGCATGGCAGCCTCGAATCAAGCTGGTGTATTTGTGCTCCCCCAACAATCCCACCGGCAATTCGATCGATGCCGGCACGCTCGAGGCCGTCTGCACGGCCCTCGACGGCCGGGCGATCGTGGTGATCGACGAGGCCTACATCGAATGGTCCCGCGGGACGAGCCTGACGCGCTGGCTGGACCGATTTCCGACCCTCGCCATCCTGCGCACCCTGTCGAAGGCGCACGCACTCGCCGGCGCCCGAATCGGCGCCTTGCTCGGCCATCCGGAGATGATCCAACTGGCCAAGCGCGTGATTCCACCCTACTCCCTGGCGCACCCGACCATCGAAGCGGCGCTGCGCGCGCTGCATCCCGAGGAGGTGGCCGCCTCGCGCGCGCGCCTTGCGGCCCTGCTCCTCGAACGCGAATATGTCGCGCGGCGCCTCGAGTCCTCGCCCTGGGTGGAGCGGGTATGGCCGAGCGACGCCAATTTCGTGCTGATCGATTGCCACGACGCGGGGAGTTTCATGCAGGCCAGCATGGCCGGAGGTTCGATCGTGCGCGATCTGCGCGCCAATCCGGCGCTGCCCGATTCGCTGCGCATCACGGTGGGCTCGCGGGCGCAGAACGATGCGCTGCTCGACAGCGTGGGGGCGCGATGAGCGGAGCGAAGCTGCTGTTTCTGGACCGCGACGGCACGTTGAACGAGGAGCCGCCGGACGAACAGGTCGACAGCCTGGAGAAGATCCGCCTGCTGCCCGGCGTCATCCCCGCGTTGCTGGAATTGCAGCGCGCGGGGTTTCGATTCGTGATGGTGACGAACCAGGACGGCCTGGGCACCCCTAGTCTGCCGACCGCATCCTTCGAACAGGCGCATCTGTTCATCCTGGCGTTGTTCTCCTCGCAGGGCATCGAGTTCGACGCGGTGTTCGTCTGCCCGCATTTCAAACATGAGAACTGCGCCTGCCGCAAACCCGGGCTGGGATTGGTGCAGGACTACGTGAACGTCCAGCCGATCGACCGGACACAGAGCTACATGATCGGCGACCGCGATACGGATCTCGAGTTTGCGGCCAACCTCGGCATCGCCGGGTTGCGGGTCCGCAAGGACGGTTCCCCCGAGGAGTCGTGGCCGGCCATTGCCCGGCGAATCCTGGGGCAGTCACGCCGGGCTCAGGTGCGGCGGACCACGAAGGAGACCGACGTGGTGGTCGACCTGCAGCTGTCGCAGGAAGCCCCCATCCACGTCGACACGGGGCTCGGATTCTTCGATCACATGCTCGAACAGATCGCGAAGCACGGCGGGTTCGCGCTGCAGCTGTCCTGCAAGGGGGACCTGCACATCGACGAACACCACACCGTCGAGGATTGCGCCTTGGCGCTGGGTTCCGCGCTGCGCCAGGCGCTGGGCGACAAGCGCGGCATCGGCCGCTACGGCTTCCTGCTCGCGATGGACGAGGCCGAGGCGCAGGTCGCCCTGGATCTCTCGGGACGCCCCTACTTCGTCTGGGAGGGCCGCTTCGATCGCGATCGAGTCGGCGACCTTCCGACCGAACTCGTGCCGCATTTCTTCAGATCCTTCGCCGAAACCCTGGGCGCCGCGCTGCATGTGAGCGTCCGCGGCGAGAATACTCATCACATGGTCGAGTCGTGCTTCAAGGGCGTCGGCCGCAGCCTGCGCCAGGCGATCCGCGTCGAGGGCGGCGAACTGCCCACGACCAAGGGTGTCCTGTGAGCGCCGATGAAGTGGTCATCGTCGCCAGCGGCGGCGCCAACATCGCCTCCCTGCAATTCGCGCTGGACCGGCTGGGCGCGACCTCCCTCATATCGGCCGATCCGGACCGGATTCGGTCCGCCGGGCACGTGATCCTGCCCGGCGTCGGCGCAGCGGCGGATGCCATGGCACGGCTGCGCCGGGTGCAACTGGATGCACTGCTGCCGACCCTGCGGCAACCCGTTCTCGGCATCTGCCTCGGCATGCAGCTGCTGTTCGACACCTCCGACGAGGGCGCCACGGATTGTCTCGGCATCATTCCGGGTCGCGCCGCGCGATTCCCCGCTGCGGCGGGGCTTCCGGTGCCGCACATGGGATGGAACACCCTGGACGTCGTGCGCGACTCCCCCCTGCTCGATGGACTGGGGGCGGACGACTATGCGTATTTCGTCCATAGCTACGCCCTGCCCGTCGGCCCGGCGACGGTGGCAAGCACCCGATATGGCGAGCCGTTCAGCGCCGCGGTGGAGCGCGGGAATTTTTTCGGCGCCCAATTCCATCCCGAGCGGTCCGCCGCCGTGGGCGCGCGCGTGCTGCGCAATTTTCTGGCGATCCACTGAGAGCCGATCCCTGATGCGCCTCATTCCCGCGATCGACCTGAAGGACGGGCACTGTGTTCGGCTGCTGCGGGGCGATTTCGCCGCGGAGACACGCTACGGCAACGAACCGCTGCGGCTTCTCGACAAATACCGCGCCTACGGCGCCGACTGGCTGCATGTCGTCGACCTGGACGGGGCGCGGGATGGCACGCGCGCCAATCGCGCGCTCGTTGCAGACCTGGCGGCACAGGGCGCCCTGCGGGTGCAGATGGGAGGCGGCCTGCGCGACGCGCAGTCCGTAAAGGATGCGTTGCAGTCCGGCATCGCGCGGGTCGTCGTCGGCAGCGCCGCCGTCACCCAGGCGGAACTGGTGCACGCCTGGCTCGATGAATTCGGCCCCGCCCGGGTGGCGCTCGCGTTCGACGTGCGCATCGACGCCGACGGCATCCCCTGCGTCGCCATCCATGGCTGGCGCGAGCAATCGCAGCTGCCGTTGTGGCAGGCGGTGGAGCGTTTCGCGGATGCCGGCCTGCAGCATGTGCTCTGCACGGACGTGAGCCGGGATGGCGCTCTGTCGGGACCGAACGTCGGCCTCTATGCGGATGCCGTCAGGCGCTTTCCGCACATCGAATGGCAGGCGTCCGGCGGTATCCGCGACGCGCTCGACCTGCACGCGCTGGCGGCCACCGGCGCGTCGGCGGCGATCAGCGGCAGGGCGCTGCTCGATGAATTGATTCCAGTCGAGGAGCTGCGGCCATTCTTGCCAAACGCATAATCCCCTGCCTGGATGTGCGCGACGGCCAGGTCGTCAAGGGCGTGCGCTTCCGCGACCACCGGATCGTCGGCGACATTCTGGATCTGGCGGCGCGCTATCGCGACGACGGCGCGGATGAACTGGTGTTCTACGACATCTCGGCGAGTCCCGAGGGGCGTTCGGTGGACAAATCCTGGGTGACTCGGGTGGCCCGGATGCTCGACATCCCCTTTTGCGTCGCCGGAGGAATCCGGTCGGTGGCGGACGCCGAGGCGGTGCTGGCAGCCGGTGCCGAGAAGATCTCCATCAATTCACCGGCACTGTCTCACCCCGACTTGATCGATGCCCTCAGCGACCGATTCGGCGCACAGTGCGTCGTGGTCGGGATCGACAGCCAGACGGTCGAAGGGGATTATCGGGTGCAGCAGTTCACGGGCGACGCCGCACGCACGCGCGACACGTCGCGCCGCACCCTCGACTGGGTGGCCGAAGTTCAGCGTCGCGGGGCCGGCGAAATCGTGCTGAACTGCATGGCGAGCGACGGTGTGCGGCAGGGCTACGACATTGCGCAGCTGCAGTCGGTCCGCCGCGTCTGCAACGTACCCCTGGTGGCGTCCGGCGGCGCCGGAACGGCGGAGCATTTCATCGAGGTATTCCGGGCCGCCCAGGTCGATGCCGCGCTCGCCGCCAGCGTCTTCCATTCAGGCGACATCGCCATCCCCGAGTTGAAGCGTCGCCTGCGGGCGGGCGGCATGGAGGTCAGGCCATGATGGACCCACGTACGCTGGATTGGAGCAAGGGCGGCGGCTTGCTGCCGGCCATCGTGCAGGATGCCGGCAACGGCGCGGTGCTGATGCTCGCGTACATGAATGCCGAGGCGTTGGCGCAAACGCTCGCGACCGGACGCGTCACCTTCTGGAGTCGCAGCAAGCGGCGGCTCTGGACGAAGGGCGAAACCTCCGGCCACTTCCTCGAACTCGTCGACGTGGCGGCGGACTGCGACGGGGACACCCTGCTCGTGCTCGCGAATCCGCTGGGACCCGCGTGCCACACGGGCACCCCCACCTGCTGGGGTGAGAACGCGCCCCGGGCCGCCGGCGAGGCGCTCGGGTTCCTGAGCCGGTTGGACCAGATCATCCGCCGGCGGATCGCCGATCGCCCGGAGGGCAGCTACACCACCCGCCTCCTGCACCAGGGCACACGCCGCATCGCGCAGAAGGTCGGCGAGGAAGGCCTGGAACTGGCACTCGCGGCCGTGGCCCAGTCCAACGAGGAGATCGTCGGCGAAGCGGCGGACCTGCTCTACCACACTCTGCTGCTGCTGCGCGTGAAGGGATTGTCTCTGGCGGACGTGACCGCGGAACTCGAGGCGCGGCACGACGCGCGCACCGCGAGCCCCGCAGGGCCGCAGCCTTAGGCGACGCCGGTCATCATCGGTCTGCCGTCACTTCGAAGCGACATTCCACGCACGGATCCAATGCGGCCGCGACGGCCTTTGCCAGCCCGAGAGCCGCCTCGACCCCGGTGACCTCGACGCCTTCCAGCCACGTGCGCATGGGTCCCGCCGGATGGAAGTTCCATTCGGTGGGCGCCACGATGGCATATCGCTCGACGCGGTCCCCTCGCAGCGTCACCTCATGCATCAGCGCGCCGCGTGCCGTTTCCACCACGGCGCGTCCCGTATCGTCGGCCACCCTCGCCGAGGAGACGAAGCCGCATCGGGAGGCCTCGCCCCGCGTGGCGTAGGCCAGCAATTCGGTCAGGCGCGCCACCCAGCGCTGCAGCAAGGGCCTGCCGCCCAGCGCCCCCAACAGCGCCCGCGTCGGGGCCGTGCGGGCGATCGCGCCGGTTTCGGCGGGTCCTTCCCGCCATTCCGGAGCACGACACATGGCGTCGGTGAGCCTGCCCCAGTGGCGCAGCGAGTCGGCCGCCGAAAACGGCGCCAACAGGGTCGAGGTGGATGACACCGGCTCCGCTGCAGCCAGCCGTCGTGCGCACTCGCCGGCCAGCGCGCCGGCGCCGCTGCGTGCCCAGTCCGCAAGGCCGTCGAGCGTGGCGGTTTGCAGCCAACTCGCCGCATCACAGCCCAGGAACTCGGCTTCCATCTTCGCGCGAAAGGCCTCCGGGTCCGGCAGCGTGGTGAACACGGAGGCGAAGGGCGCCAGTCCAGCCGGCGGCAGCAGGGTCAACAACTGTTCGCGCGCCGCCTCGGCGGCGACGGGGTCCGCGCGGTGATCGGCAGGGGGCCCGCCAAGGGCGCAGGCGACCGCCGCCCGCAGCGCCTGTCCCTGCGCCGCCGCGCACACCGAAAACAGGCGTGGAATCAGCAGCGCCACCTCACGCCGGTCTCGACCGACGAACAGGTCGGAGGCTTGCGGACGGCGTGTCATCACCCGCACACGTCCGATGCGCGCACCGGACAACTGCATGTCGATGACGACGGCGCCGCTCAACAGATTCGCGGCAGCTGGTCGCCGGTCAGCCAGTCGACGATGCGCCGGCCACCGAGGCGGGTCTGCATCTGGATGAAGTGCCGGGGATCCACCTGCACGGTGCCGATGCGGGCCGCCCGCCGTCCGAGAGGATGCGAGCGCAGCGCCGCGAGCGCCGCCGCGCTCCTCTCCCCGGGACAGATCGCGATGAATTTGCCTTCGTTGGCCACGTACAGCGGGTCCAGGCCGAGCAGCTCGCAGGCGGCCTCCACCGCGGGCTGCACGGGAATGGCCTCCTCCATGATGAGCATCCCCACCTCGGATTGCCGTGCGATCTCATTCAAGGTCGTGGCCACGCCGCCGCGCGTTGCGTCGCGCAGCACTCGCACCTCGGGCACCGTCGCCAGCAATTGGCCGATGAGGCCGTGGAGGGAGGCGGAATCGGACAGAATCGGCGCGTCGAAGGACAGTCCGTCACGCACCGACATGATCGCCATGCCATGCTCACCGACGGAGCCGGACACGAGAACGGCATCTCCGGGACACGCCAGCGAGCCCGAACACTCGACCCCCGGCCGCAGCACGCCCACACCGGTCGTCGTGATGAACACGCCGTCCGCCTTGCCGCGTTCGACCACCTTGGTGTCCCCGGTGACGACCGGCACTCCGGCGGCGCGGGAGGCGGCGGCCATCGACGCGACGATTCTCGACAAATCGGCCAGGGGAAAGCCTTCCTCCAGGATGAAGCTCGCGGCCAGGTACAGGGGAACGGCACCCATCACCGCGACGTCGTTGATGGTGCCGTGCACCGCCAGACTGCCGATGTCGCCGCCGGGAAAGAAAAGCGGCGACACCACATGGGCGTCCGTCGCCATCACCATCCGGCCGCCGATCTCGGGCAACCGGGCACCGTCGTCGCCCTGTGCCAGAAACGGATTGTCCAGTTCGCGCGCGAACAATTCCTCGACGAGTTGCGTCATCGCGCGGCCCCCCGAGCCATGCGACATGTCGATGCGGCCGCGGCGCAGGTCCAGCGGTCTGACATACGGGCCGCTCAAGCGGCCGCCTCGCGAAAGCGTCCGTAAGTGTAGTACGCCGCACAGGCGCCCTCGCTCGACACCATGCACGAGCCGACAGGATTTTCCGGCGTGCACACCTTGCCGAATATCCGGCAGTCCTGCGGGCGCTTCTCGCCGCGCAAGATCTCGCCGCAGGCGCAGGCCTTGTTGTCCCTGACGGCAACGTACGGAATGGCGAACTTCAGTTCGGCGTCGAAAGCGGCGTACGTGGAGTTGAGGCGCAGCGCGCTCGCCGGAATCGTTCCGAGTCCCCGCCATTCGAATGCGGGTCGAACGTCGAACACCTCGGCGACCAGGCGCTGCGCCAAAGGATTGCCGTCCCGGGTGACCGCCCGGGTGAATTCGTTTTCGACGGCCGCCCGGCCGTCGTTGACCTGGCGGATGAGGAGGTGGATCGCGCCCAGCATGTCGAGCGGCTCGAATCCGGCGATCACCACGGGTTTGCCGAACTCGGCAGCGAAGGGTTCGTAGGGCCGGCTGCCGATCACGGTCGACACGTGCGCGGGACCCACGAAGCCGTCGAGCTGCGTACCCGACGGTGCCGCAAGGATGGCGTGCATGGCAGGCGGGGTCATCACGTGATTGCAAAGGACGCTGAAGTTGCGCAGCCCTTGCGCCCTGGCCGTGCGCACCGCCACGGCAGTGGGCGGCGTCGTCGTCTCGAAACCGATTGCCAGGAAGACCACCTCCCGGCCCGGGTTGTCGCGGGCGATCGCCAGGGCATCGGTGGTGGAGTAGACCATGCGGACGTCGGCGCCCTGCGCCTTGGCGCGCAGCAGCGTCTGCTGCTCCGAGGCCGGCACCCGCAGGGTGTCCGCGTACGTGGCAAGGATGACGCCGGCGTCCCTCGCGAGGCGGATGGCCTGATCGATCCGGCCGATCGGCAATACGCACACCGGGCAGCCCGGCCCGTGGATCATCCTCACGCCGGACGGCAGCAGGTCGATCAGTCCGTAACGCGAGATGGCGTGGGTGTGACCGCCGCAGAACTCCATGAAGCGATATTCGCGATCGGCATGCGCTTCCTGGGCGATCGCTGCGGCGAGACCTCGCGCGAGATCTCCTGAGCGGAACTCATCCACGTATTTCACGCCGCACCCCGCAAGGCAGACTCTCCCAGGTCCCGGAACAGCGCCAGGGTGAGTTCCGCCTCGGCCGGATTCAGACGCTGCAGCGCGAACCCCACGTGCACGATGACGAAGTCGTCCTCGATCACACCCTCCACCAAGGCCAACGACACCGTCTTGCGTACCCCGCCGAGTTCCACGACGGCCTGATTACCGGCGCACAGTTCGACGATGCGGGCTGGAACGGCGAGACACATGGTCAGTTCTCCTGCGGATGCCGGGCCACCCAGGCCTGGCCCGCGCTGATGGCTCCGTCATTGGGAGGCAGTTGGACGGGCTGCAGCACCCGCAGTTGCGTGGATGACAACCGTGATTCGACCTGCGAACGAAACAACAAGTTCATGAAACATCCTCCGGCGAGCACGACGGTGCCGATCCCGGTGCGGCCGGCGGCACGCTGCAGCCAGCGGCTCACGGCCGACGCCGCAACGGCATGGAAGAACGCCGCGCCATCGGCCGCCTCACCGGTCCAGTCCGCCAGCCTGCCGAGCAGCGGCCGCAGGTCGAGCACACCCTCGGTTTCCGCCGCCAGGCCCGCGAGGTCATCGATCGGCAGAACGGCCGCACGCCCCGCCAGCGCCTCGAGACGCATGGCCGCCTCCGCCTCGAACCGCGACAACTCGGCGACTCCGAGCAACGCGGCCGCCGCATCGAATACCCGGCCCATGCTCGACGTCAGAGGGCAATGCACTCCCCGATCCAGCATTTTCGCCAATGAGCGGGCGGCCGGCCGACGGCCAAATCGCCGCTCGATGTCGTGATTGCGGCCGAGTGCATGCAGGGCCCCCGCCGCCATTCGCCACGGCTCCACGGCGGCGCGGTCCCCACCCGCCAACGGCAGCGGCGCCAGATGGCCTTCACGCCGCATCGAGGCCCCGTGCACCCGCAACAGCTCGCCGCCCCACGCGCCGCCGTCGGTGCCGTAGCCCACACCGTCCAGTACCAGGCCCAGCACTGGCCCCTCGAACCGATGTTCGGCGAGCACGGCGGCGATGTGTGCATGATGATGTTGCACGCCGACCAGGGGTACCTGCCAGCGCGCCGCCAGTTCGGCGGCGAGCCGCGTCGACGCAAAATCCGGATGCAGGTCATGCCCGATCGCGGCCGGCTCCACGCCGAGAATGCCGACGAGGTGATCCACGGACTCTTCGAGGAAGCGGATCGTGGCGGCATCGTCCAGGTCGCCGATGTGCTGCGAAACGTATGCCTGGTCGCCGCGCGCAACGCAGATCGTGTTCTTGAAATGCGCGCCCGTGGCGAGCACCGGTGGACCCGTGGCATGCAGTCGCAAGCCCATGGGCGCGAACCCGCGGGCGCGGCGCAGGAAACGAACCGGTTCGGTGGCGGCGACCACGCTGTCGTCACAACGCACCACGATGGCGCGATCGTGCTGCAGGTGCGCATCGGCGATGCCGGCCAGATTTCGCAGGCCCTCCCCTTCATCGATGATCAGGGGCTCGCCGCCCGGGTTGGCACTCGTCATGACGAGCGCCAGGGACTGGTGCAGCTCCGTCCAGGCGGTTCCCTCGGGGCGGCCGGCGGCCTCGTGGAACAGCAGCCAGTGAATCGGCGTGGACGGCAGCATCACGCCCAGGCGGCCCATGCCCTCGGCGATGCCTGCGAACTCCCGGTCCGCCGCCGCATGCTTGGGCACGAGCACGACCGGCCGCGCCGGGGAACGCAGCGCGCCGCTTGCGGTGGCGTCGATGGCCGCCAGTCCCGCCAGGGATCCGGGGTTCGCCACCATGATGGCAAAGGGCTTCGCATCTCGATGCTTGCGCTCGCGAAGTGCCGCAACCGCCCGCCCGTTGCGCGCGTCGCAGGCCAGGTGGTAGCCGCCCAACCCCTTGATGGCCACCAGGGAACCGGCCAGCAGGCGCGCGAGGGTTTGCGCGATGGGATCCCCCGCCAGCGGGTTCCCCGACGCATCCACGAGTGCCAACCGCGGCCCGCATTGTGGACAGGCGATCGGTTCCGCATGAAACCGGCGGTCGGCCGGATCCCGATATTCGAGGTCGCAGGCGGAACACAGGGCGAACGCCGCCATGCTGGTGCGGCTCCGATCGTAGGGCAATGCCCGCGTGATGGTGTAGCGGGGTCCGCAATGGGTGCAGGTGATGAACGGATGCCGCCACCGGCGGCCATCGGGTGCGAAGAGTTCGGCAAGGCAATCCGCGCACACCGCCGTGTCGGGGCCGATGGCGGTGGCGCAGGTCCCCGGCACGCTCTGCGCGATGCTGAAGCCGCCGATGCCGGTCGGTGCAATCGCCTGCGCCGCCACGCCGTCGACCCGCGCCGTCGGCGGGGCGTCGTCGCGCAGCCGGCTCAAGAGAGCCTCGAGGTCGCGCACGCATCCCTCGGCAGTGATCTCGACCCCGGCGGCATCGTTGCGAACCCAGCCGGAAAGACTCAGTTCGCAGGCGAGCCGACGGACGAAAGGGCGGTAGCCGACCCCCTGCACGATGCCGGTGACCCGGATGTGATGCGCGACGGTCATCGCCGCGCCGCGATCCAATCGAGCCAGGCCGCCATTCCGGTTCCTGTCGTCGCGGATACTTCGATCACGTCGAGTCCGGGATTGATGCGCCGGGCATGGTCGAGGGCTGTCCGCACGTCGAACCGGACATGGGGCAGCAGGTCGCACTTGTTGAGGAGCATCAAGGAGGCCGCCCGGAACATGTCGGGATATTTGAGCGGCTTGTCCTCGCCCTCCGTCACGGACAGCACCACGACCTTGTGTGCCTCGCCCAGATCGAATGCGGCCGGACAGACGAGATTGCCGACATTTTCGATCAGCAGCAGGGAGCCGTCGGCCATCGGAAGCCGGCCGATGGCCTCGCCGACCATGGATGCGTCGAGGTGACATCCCTTGCCCGTGTTGATTTGCAGCGCCGGTGCCCCCGTCGCGCGGATGCGCTCCGCGTCGAGCGTGGTCTCCTGATCGCCCTCGATCACCGCGACCTGCCGGGCGCCGGCCAGCAGGCCGATGGTCTTCACCAGCAACGTGGTCTTGCCGGACCCGGGACTCGACACGAGATTGAGCGCCTGAATCCCCCTCGCACGCAGAAGCGAGCGATTCACCGCGGCGATCGAGTCGTTCTTCTCGAGAAGGTCGCGCTCGAGCTTGACGATGCGGGAGCCGCCCGGCGGACGAACGTGCGCATGGATGTTGGCATGGGCATTCCCCTGCACCCGTACAAAGGGCACGCTGCCGTCCAGGCGTACCTCCGCCGCTCCGCAACCACAGGTCGTGCACATCGAACTACTCCACCTCGAGTTCTTTGACTCGCATGTCGGTGCCGGCGGTCACCTGCACCTGGCTGCTGCCGCATCGGGGGCAGCCCGAGCGCGGGTCGGCAAGCGCCACGCTGGCGCTGCATTCCAGGCACCACGCCATGCCCGGCGTCACGACGATCTCCAGTCGCGCACCCTCGGCACACGTCCCGCGGGTGACGACGTCGAAGCAGAAGCGCAGCGCCCGCGGCTCGACCGGGGCCAATTGGCCGATCTCGAGCCATACGGCGTTCACCCGGACGAAGCCCTCGCGGCGCGCCGAGTCCTCGATGACGTCCAGCATGCCCTGGGTGAGGCTCATCTCGTGCACCGTCAACGCTCCGTTCCGCGGGCGGGCGCCACGTCAATGGGCCACGAGCCGTTCACGCATCCTCGCGATCCCGTCGTCGAAGTCCACTTCGGCCGCGAGGGCGACCAAGGGCACATCGGTGACTTCGAGGGTGTTCAAAATGATTTGATCCGTGCCGTCGTAATACCGGACCCACCAGGTATGCGGCAACGCCGTGGAGGACATGCGGCAATTGCCATAACCCCGGGAGAGGATCGTCACGGCGCCCTCACCGAGGCGGCTCGACAGCAGCGCCAGATCCTGGTCGGTCATCGGCAGCCGGGTCAGATCGATGACATGTGGCTCGGCCCCGGGGAGATGGCGCTCGGATGCCTCGAGGAGTTCACGCAGAATGGCCGGACCATTCATGATGCCGGACCCGACCCCGACCCAGTCGACCTCCCGGCGAAGGACCGTGCCGACGACCTTCCGGACGACCGCCGGAATCGGCCCCACCTCGATCTCATCGGTCAACGGCCCGCCGTCCTCGCGAAGCGTCTGGACCCGCCATACGCCCGCAAACTCACTCTCCTGGATGCGCACGGGGCGGTCGGAGCGGACGAGTACGCTGATCTCGCCATGACCCAGCAGTTCGTTCACTTCGGCCACGATCCCGGCAGCCACGCCCGTCAATGGCAAACTCAGGTCCGGCGCCGCAAAGCCCCGCCGTTCCACCATGTCGAGGAGCCGCTGCAAGACGGCGCGCGCCGCGGCCGCCGTCTCACGGCTCACCGGATCGCGGGAAAGCGGCGGGTACGAGATCCCGGGCGCCCAGGATGGATCATGGCGGGGCGGAGGCGTTTCCCCGACCTGCGATGCCGTGCCCACCATCACCACCGGAATGGGAAAGGGCTTCACGACGCCCCCCGTAGAAGTTCCGGCAACGGGGGTTCGCGCCCCACGAGGTCGGAAAACGCCTCATCGATCGCACCGACATCGCCGTTGAGCGCGGCTTCGAGCGCCGACAGCGCCCGATCGATGCTCCGCGCGCGTTGCGCATCGATGCGTTCCCGCGCGGAGCCCAGGAAGGTCAGGAGCCATTCCCCGCCCGCAACCGGACCGACGAGCGAAAGATCGATGATCGCCTCCACGCCATGCCGGTCGCGGCACCGTGCCCGGCCACCGTCCGCCTCGAGCACCTGCATGGGGGTTGCGATGCACACCGCTAGCCGCGCCTGCCGACGCCCCACACCAACGTGTCCGATGAATCGGCGGTCTGCACGGTTCGCCCCCCTTGACGTCATCGTCACAAACATCGGGTGGGCATCGCCATCCGTACTTACCCTTAAGCGGACCCGGCGACTTCGTTGCGCCGATGCCGAAGGACACGCCGCCCGCCGCCCGATGCGGATCAGCCTTGTGGAAACTTCGCCGCCGTGCCGTCAGGCCCCGTGGTTGCTTCGTGTTCGCCAAGCCGCGATTTCCACAGCCACACCGACCAAGCCCAGGCGAGCAAAAACATGCCGACGATGAAGTACCCCAGTGAGCCCAGATCCAGCCCGGCAAGTGAGGCAGCCGCCGGACCATCCAGTCCCAGCACACTGATGAACACCTGAGCCAATTCGACGGAGCCCACTACGAGCGCCACGGCAACCGACAATCCGGTGGTTGTCAGGTTGTAAAACACCTTGCGCAACGGGTTCAAGAATGCCCAGTTGTAGGCTCGTGACATCAGCACGCCGTCGGTGGTGTCCATGAGGGTCATCCCGGCCGCAAACAACACCGGCAGACACACCACCGCCGGCGCGGGCAGGTTGCCGGCCGAAGCCCCCGCCGTCATCGCGAGCAGACCCACTTCGGACGCCGTGTCGAAGCCGAGTCCGAACAACACACCGAGGGGATACATCTGCCAACTGTGATTCATCAATCGTTGCAGCCGGCCGCCGAACAATCGGTTCAAGAGTCCCCGCCGATTCAGCAGGGTGTCCAGGTGCGCGTGATCGTGGCTGCCCGTCCGCACGACCTTCCAGATTTCCAGAATATCGAGGAGGACCAACAGATTGAGGATTCCGACGATCCACAGGAATGTGCCCGACACGCCGGCACCGATGACGCCGCCCCAGGTCTTCAGTTCGGGCAGCAACGTGACGGCTGCGCCTGCGGCGCAGGCGACACCCACGACCATGGCGAAGACCACGGAGGAATGGCCCAGCGAGAAGAAGAACCCCACGCCAAGCGGCCGCTCGCCCCTCTGCAGCATTAGGCGGACGGTGTCATCCACGGCGGCGATGTGATCGGGGTCGAATGCGTGCCGCAATCCGAACAAATAAGCGGCAAAACCCAGGCCCACGAGTTGAGGAAACAGGTGAACGTAGTGCAGATAAAGGCCCCAACCGGTCAAATGCAGTGTGGCGATGACGCCATAGAAGCCCGCCAGCCGCCTCCACTCGGCCGCGGAAAACGACGGGGTCCGGTTGCCGCGGAACGTCGGCTGCGCAAAGGGGTCGAAATCCCTCATCCCGGCTTGTTGAGAGCCGCCGCATCCCGCGCCAACGCTTCGATCCCGGCCCAATCGCCCGCCTTTACCATCGATGCGGGCGCGACCCAGGACCCGCCGACGCACGCCACATTCGGCAGCGCGAGATAGCCCGGAGCGCTCGCTCGCGTGATCCCGCCCGTTGGGCAGAAGGAGACGTCCGGAAAGGGCGAGCGTAGAGCCCGCAACATGGGGATGCCGCCCGCCTGCTCGGCGGGGAAGAGCTTCAACACGTTGAACCCCGAGTTACGCGCCGCGATCAGCTCCGTGGGCGTCATCACCCCGGGCAGCAGCGGAAAGCGCGCCCCGCGCGCGGCGGCCGCGAGTTCCGGGGTGAGCCCCGGAGTGACGCCGAATTGCGCACCCGCCCGATCGGCGGCGGCAAAGTCCATCGCACGGGTCAGCGTTCCGACTCCGACGATCGCGTCGGGCAAGGCCTTGCGCATCGCTTCGATGGCGGCAATCGCCACCGGCGTGCGCAGCGTGATCTCGAGCACGCGCAAACCGCCCGCCGTGAGCGCCCGCGCCAACGGCACCGCGTGCTCGAGTTCGTCGATGATGAGCACCGGAATGACGGGGGAAAGCGCGACGATTTCACGAATGTTCACGAAAATCCTCCAACCGGTGACGACCGGTCACATCAGCGAGATGGCGCCCGACTCGGCATCGCCGGCGGCATGGCGCAAAGTGGCGAACAATTCCCGGCCGGCGCCGAAGTCGTTCTTCCCCGGGACGAGGGTCGGCAGTGCGCGACCGCGCCACTCCTCGTCCGCGACCCTGGCCTCGAGAGTGCCGGCATGGCAATCCAGGCGAATGATGTCGCCGTCGCGCACGCGCCCCAGCGGGCCGCCGCTGCGAACCTCCGGCGTGACGTGGATCGCGGCCGGAACGCTGCCGGAGGCGCCGGACATGCGTCCATCGGTGACGAGCGCCACCTGAAACCCTCTGCTCTGCAAGGAGGCGAGCGACGGCGTGAGTTTGTGCAATTCGGGCATGCCGTTGGCGCGTGGCCCCTGAAACCTGACCACCGCCACGCAGTCGCGCAACAGCCGTCCGGCCTTGAAGGCGTCGATCACATCCTGCTGGTCGTCGAAAACCACGGCCGGCGCCTCGACGACGTGGTGCTCGGCCCTCATCGCCGAGGTCTTGATCACCGCCCGTCCGAGGTTGCCGGTCAACAACTGCAGTCCGCCATGACTGCTGAACGGATCCGTTGCAGGCCGCAGCACGTCGAGATCACCGCTCAGCAGCGGCGCGGGACGCCACGCGAGCCGGCCGTCGTCCAGCCAGGGTTCGTCCGCATAGGCCCGCAGCCCGGGCCCCATGACCGTGACCGCGGATTCGTGCAGCAATCCGGCGTCGAGCAGCTCGCGGATCAGAAACGCCGTGCCTCCCGCGATCTGAAAGCGATTGACGTCGGCACTGCCGTTGGGATAGATCCGCGTCAGCAACGGCACCACAGCCGAAAGGTCGCTGAAGTCGTCCCAATTGATCTCGATGCCGGCGCAGCGCGCCATCGCCACCAGGTGCAGCGTGTGATTGGTCGATCCACCGGTCGCGAGCAGACCGACGATCGCGTTCACGATCGACGCCTCGTCCACGACCCGCGACAGCGGCACGTAGTCGGACCCCGAAGCCGTGATGGCGGCGGCGCGCCGCGCCGCCGCCGCCGTCAGCGCGTCGCGCAGCGGCGTGTTGGGCGGGACGAAGGCCGCGCCCGGCATGTGCAGACCCATCACCTCCATCAGCATCTGATTGCTGTTGGCCGTGCCGTAGAAGGTGCACGTGCCCGGCGAGTGGTAACTGCCGGCCTCCGTCTCGAGCAACTGGTCACGCCCCACCCTGCCTTCGGCATAGAGCTGCCGGATCCGGGCTTTCTCCTTGTTGGGCACTCCGGAGGGCATCGGGCCGCCGGGCACGAAGATGACCGGCAGATGGCCGAAGGCGAGCGCCCCCATCAGCAGCCCGGGAACGATCTTGTCGCACACTCCGAGACACAATGCGGCATCGAACATGTTGTGCGACAAGGCGACGCCGGTCGCCATCGCGATCACGTCGCGGCTGAACAACGACAGTTCCATTCCCGGCTGTCCCTGGGTCACGCCGTCGCACATGGCCGGCACGCCGCCGGCGAACTGGGCCACCGCGCCCGCCGCGCGCGCCGCCTGCTTGATGATCGCGGGATATCGTTCGAGCGGTTGGTGGGCCGACAACATGTCGTTGTAAGCCGACACGATGGCCAGGTTCGGCCAGCGCATGAGCTTCAACGCCTCCTTGTCGGTCGCGTCGGAAGCGGCGAAACCATGCGCGAGATTGGTACACGACAGGTTTGCCCGGGCCGTGCCCCGCAGGCGCGCCTCTTCCATGCGCTGCAGATACTGCGCACGTCCCGGAGCGCTGCGTTCGCGGATCCGGTCCGTCACCGCGCGTACCTGCATGTGAAGTTTCAATGACATCTGCGGCATCTCTCATTGTGCCATATCGCGGGGCGGCGCCCCTCCGACCGCGCGAGCCGGCAGGCCATCAACTTCCGCGCCGATGGGCCGATAGCGTGAAGGCCGGCGGGTTCGCGCTGCAGCGGACCGGTGCGGCGAGCGGGGAAAGTTTTTCCACTGCAATGAAAGTACGATAGACTACGTTGCAATCGATTGCAATGTGCCTGTTTGCAATGCGCCCGTTTCGTGCACCATGGCGGCGCCCGCCCCGGCCGGCCGCGGTGCATGCCGGTGCGCAGTGGTGGCTGGAACGCGCGCAGCTTCGGATGCTACGCTCTCTTAGGCAAATCAAGGAATTCCAGACGGTGGCTGTATTACCGACATTCGACATGCTGCTCTTCGGAGGCACCGGCGACCTCGTCACCCGCAAGCTGCTGCCCGCGCTCTACCGCCGCTTCGCGGCGGGCCAGGTCTGCGCGGAATCCCGCATCTTCGCGGTCGCCCGCACCGGGCTCTCCCGGGCGGAATATCTCGCCCAGGCGGAATCGGCCTGCCGCGGTTTCGTCGGCACCGAATTCGATGCACTGCAGTGGGAGGCGTTCAGCGCGCTGCTCGACTACGTCAAGCTCGACGCCGGCATCGGGCGCGACTACGCCCAAATCACCGCGGCGCTCGAAGGACGCGAGCGTTTCGTGAGGGTGTTCTTCTTTTCGACCGCCTCGAACCTCTTCTCCGTCATGTGCGACAACCTCGCCAAGGCCGGCGTCGTCACGCCGCTGTCCCGCGTGGTGCTCGAAAAGCCGCTCGGCCACGATACCGCGTCCGCCGATCTCATCAACCAACAGGTCGGCGCGGTGTTCACGGAACAGCAGATTTATCGCATCGACCACTACCTCGGAAAGGAGGCCGTGCAGAACCTCATGGCGCTGCGCTTCGGCAACGCGTTGTTCGAGCCGCTGTGGCGGCGCGGGCTCATCAAGCACGTACAGATCACGGTGGCCGAGGAACTCGGCGTGGAACGGCGCGGGCATTTCTACGACAAGACCGGAGCGCTGCGCGACATGGTTCAAAACCATCTCCTGCAACTGCTGTGCATCATGGCGATGGAGCCGCCGGCCAGCAGCGATCCGGATGCGGTGCGTGACGAGAAGCTGAAGGTGCTCCGGGCGCTGCGCCCGCTCCACGGCCGCGACGTGCTCACCAAGACGGTGCGGGGACAATACAAGGCCGGCGCGGTTCACGGCCAGCCCGTGCCGGGCTACCTTGAGGAGGCGGACATCGCACCCGACAGCACGACGGAGACCTTTGCGGCATTGAAGGTCGAGATCGACACCTGGCGCTGGGCCGGCGTGCCCTTCTACCTGCGCACCGGCAAACGCCTGCAGGACCGGCTCACCGAACTTGTCGTGACCTTCGACGAGGTGCCGCATCCGATCTTCGAAAAGCCGCCCACCTCGAACACGGCCAATGAACTGGTGATCCGGCTGCAGCCGGATGAAAGCATCACCATGACCATTCTCGCCAAGAACCCCGGCGAGGGGATGCGCCTGAAACCGGTGAGTCTCGCGCTCGACCTCGGTGAGACCTTCAAGACCCGCAGCCTCGATGCCTACGAGCGGTTGCTCATGGATACCGTGAAGGGAAATCTGACCTTGTTCATGCGCCGGGACGAACTGGACGCCGCCTGGCGCTGGGTCGACCCGATCCTCGCGGGCTGGCAGCAGTACGATGAACGGCCGAAGACGTACATCGCGGGAAGCTGGGGACCCGCCGCTTCCAGTGCATTGATCGGCCGCGACGGCTTTTCATGGCACGATGAACTGTAGGATGAACCACGAACCGCCTGCGATCCGCCATCCCGATCCCGAATCCCTCTCGCGCGACCTCGCCCGGCAAATCGCCGATGCCCTGCGGGCGGCGATCGCCGCCCGCGGCCTTGCAGGACTGGTCGTGTCCGGCGGCCGGTCGCCCGTCCCGCTGTTCGAGCACCTGCGCATTCAGCCGGTCGATTGGAGCCGGGTGTGCGTGGCCCTTGCGGACGAACGCTGGGTGGATGCGTCCGATCCCGCCAGCAACGAACGACTGGTGCGCGAGGTCCTCCTGCAGGAGGCCGCCGCCGCGGCGCGCTTTTCCGGTCTGAAGAATCCCGCCCCCACACCGGAACTCGGCGCCGCGGCGGCCTGGGACGCCGTTGCCCGGATGCCGCGTCCATTCGATGTCGTGGTGCTCGGCATGGGCGACGACGGTCATACGGCGTCCCTGTTCCCCGGCTCTCCGGGTCTTCCGGCCGCGCTCGATCCGTCGGCCGCGGCCGGATGCGCCGGGATGCGGGCGCCGACGGAGCCGGCCATGCGGCTCTCGTTGAACCTTGCCGCACTGCTCGATTCTCGCCGCATCGTGATCCTCATCACGGGCGAATCGAAGTGGCGCACCTATGCTGCCGCCTGCGGCGCAGGACCCGCGGAAGCGATGCCGGTGCGCGCGGTGCTGCGTCAAAAAAATACTCCCGTCGATGTGATCTGGTCCCCGTAGGACGCCAAAAGGAAGATCTGCATGCTGAATCCGCCGACCCCCGACAGACGACTCCAGGACGAGCGCATCTCGCTCACCAAGGAGTCCATCAAGAGCTCGTTCCTCGACGACCTCTTCTACGTCCAGGGGAAGTTTCCGGGGCTGGCCACGCTAAACGACTACTACATGGCGCTGGCGTACGCGGTGCGCGACCGCATGCTGCAGCGCTGGATCAGCACCGCGGCCGCCTACACGAAGCACGGCTCGCGCACGGTCGCCTACCTGTCGGCGGAGTTTTTGATGGGTCCGCACCTGGGAAACAACCTCATCAACCTCGGGATCTTCGACACGGTGAAGGAGTGCATGACCGAGCTGGGCATGAACTTCGACCAACTCCTCGCCCAGGAGGAGGAGCCCGGCCTCGGCAACGGCGGCCTCGGCCGGCTGGCAGCCTGCTTTATCGACTCGCTCGCAACCCTCGAGGTGCCGGCCATGGGCTACGGCATCCGCTACGAGTTCGGGATATTCCATCAGGAAATCGTCGACGGCTGGCAGGTGGAGAAGACCGACAAGTGGCTGCGCTACGGAAATCCCTGGGAGCTGGTCCGGCCCGAGTGGTCGGTCGACGTCAAGTTCGGCGGCGTCACCGAGCAGTACATCGACGAACACGACCGGCTTCGGGTGCGCTGGGTGCCGCACAAGATCGTGAGCGGCGTGCCCTACGACACGCTCATCCTCGGCTATCGCACCAACACGGCGAACACGCTGCGGCTGTGGCGCGCGGAGGCACCCGAGTCGTTCGATTTTGCGATCTTCAACAGCGGCGACTACTACGGGGCGGTCAACCAGAAGATCACCTCGGAGAACCTCAGCAAGGTCCTGTACCCGAACGATCAGGAGCTGCGCGGCAAGGAACTTCGCCTCGAGCAGCAATACTTCTTCGTTTCCTGCTCGCTGCAGGACATGTTCCGCATCCTGCGGCGGCAGAACCTGCCGCTGGAGAGCTTCCACAAGAAATTCGCCGTGCAGCTCAACGACACGCATCCGGCGATCGCGATAGCCGAACTGATGCGGCTGCTGGTCGACGAGTATGTCATGCCGTGGGCGGACGCCTGGAACGTGACGTGCAAGACCTTCGCCTACACCAACCACACACTGCTGCCGGAGGCGCTCGAGCGCTGGACCATTGCGGTATTCGGCAAGGTGCTGCCGCGGCACCTGCAGATCATCTACGAGATCAACTCGCACTTCCTGGAGGAGGTCCGCATCCGCTTCCTGGGCGACGAGGCGCGCATTTCGCGGCTGTCATTGATCGACGAATCCGGGGAGCGCCACGTCCGGATGGCGCACCTGGCCTGCGTCGGCAGCCACGCGATCAACGGCGTCGCGGCGCTGCACTCGGAGCTCCTCAAGCACGACGTGCTCAAGGACTTCTACGAGATGTGGCCCAACAAATTCAGCAACAAGACCAACGGCGTCACGCCGCGCCGCTGGATGGTGCTGTCCAACCCCAAGCTGTCGGATCTCATCACCGAGCACATCGGCGAGGGATGGATCAAGGATCTGTCGCAATTGCGCCGACTCGAACCGCTCGCCGACGACCGCGAGTTCCGCGGCCGCTGGCGCGAGATAAAACAGCTCAACAAGCGGGCGTTCGCCTCCCTCGCGCTCGACCGCACCGGCATCGTCACGGATCCGGAATCGATGTTCGACGTGCTGGTCAAGCGCATCCACGAATACAAGCGTCAACATCTGAAGGTGCTGCACATCGTCTCGCTGTACCACGCCATCAAGTCGAACCCCTCGCTGGTCGTGCAGCCCCGCACCTTCATCTTCGGCGGCAAGGCGGCGCCCGGATATCACCTCGCCAAGCTGATGATCAAACTGATCACGTCGGTCGGCGAGGTGGTCAATCGCGACCCCGACGTGCAGGGCCGGCTGAAGGTCGTGTTCCTGCCGAACTTCAACGTGACCAACGGCCAGCGGGTCTATCCGGCGGCGGATCTCTCCGAGCAGATCTCGACGGCCGGCAAGGAGGCGTCGGGAACCGGCAACATGAAGTTCTCCATGAACGGCGCCCTGACGATCGGCACCCTGGACGGCGCGAACATCGAGATCCGCGAGGAGGTCGGCGCGGACAATTTCTTCCTGTTCGGCCTGAGTGCGGAGGAGGTGTATGCGATCAAGGCGCAGGGGTACAGACCGATGGACCATTACAACAGCCACCAGGGGCTGCGCGACGTGATCGACCTCATCCACAGCGGCTTCTTCTCACGCGGCGACACCGAATTGTTCAGGCCGCTGATCGATGGCCTGCTGCACGAGGACCCCTACCTGCTGCTGGCCGACTTTCAATCCTACGTCGAATGCCAGCAGCGGGTGGACGAGGTTTACGCGGACAAGGATCGCTGGACCCGCATGTCGATCTTGAACGCCGCGCGCAGCGGCAAATTTTCATCGGATCGCACGATCCGGGAGTACTGCGCCGAAATCTGGCACGCCAGGCCCGTGCCGATCGACCTGCTCACGCATGAGCAAGCAGGAACCGCATAGTCCGGCGCAGGGGCTCGGCGGCGCCCCACAGCAACTGGTCGCCGACGGTGAACGCGGACAGATACTCGCCCCCCATGGCGAGTTTGCGCAACCGGCCGACGGGCACCGCCAGCCGCCCGCTCACTGCGGCGGGCGAGAGCTCCCGTATCGACGACTCGCGATCGTTCGGAACGACCCGGACCCACGAATTGCCGGCGGCGATCAAGGCCTCGACTTCCGCCAGAGGCACGTCGCGGGTGAGCTTGATGGTGAGGGCCTGGGAATGGCAGCGCATGGCGCTCACGCGCACGCAGATGCCCTCCACGGGGACGGGCTTCGACTCCGTGCCCATGATCTTGTTGGATTCGACCCCCGCCTTCCACTCCTCGCGGCTCCGGCCGTTGCCCATGTCCTTGTCGATCCACGGGATCAAACTCGCCGCCAAGGGGACACCGAAGTGCGCGCGCGGAAATTCTCCGCTGCGCATGGCCTCGCCCAGCGCACGGTCGATGTCCAGAATGCCGGCGGCAGGATCGCGCAGCAGGGGTTCCACCGACCCATGCAGGAATCCCATCTGCTCGATGAGTTCGCGCATGTTCTGGGCGCCGGCACCCGAGGCCGACTGATAGGTCATGGCGGAAATCCACTCGACCAGACCCGCCCGCATCAGTCCTCCCACCGCCATCAGCATCAGTGAGACGGTGCAGTTGCCGCCGATGAAGTCCTTGATGCCGCGCGCCCGCGCCGCCTGCATGACGGGCAGATTGACCGGGTCGAGCACGATGACCGCTCGTTCGTCCATTCTCAGGGTCGAGGCCGCATCGATCCAGTAACCCTGCCAGCCCGCGGCGCGCAGCCGCGAATGCACGGCCGTGGTGTAGTCCCCGCCCTGCGCGCTCAGGAGAATCGGCAGCCGGGCAAGCGCCTCCAGATCGTTGGCATCCCCCACCCGCGCCGACTCGCGGGCGGGGGCCCTGCCGATGTCCGGCGCCGGGGCGCCGGCCTGGGAGGTGCTGAAAAAAATGGGCTCGACCAAGTCGAAATCCCGCTCGGCGCGCATGCGCTCGAGCAGCACCGAACCGACCATGCCCCGCCAACCGATGATGCCGACGTTCTTCATTTTCAGATGATAAACTCCGGCGCCGGAGGGCGTCGATTGTAGTTCGAGGACATGGCGCGCCCATAGGCGCCGCAGGTGGCGACCAGCAGCACGTCGCCCTCGACGGTCGGCGGCAGCCAGCGGTCGGCGCCGAACTGATCCGCGGTTTCGCAGATTGGACCGACCACGTTCACGCACTGGGACAGCGGCTCCTCGAGCCGCGTCAGATTGCGGATGTCGTGATGCGCGCCGTAGAGCGCCGGCCTGATGAGGGAGTTCATGCCCGTGGCGACCCCGACGTAGCGAACGTCGCCCTTGCCCTTCAGTTGCGTCACGACGGCGACGAGCACCCCGGCCTTGGCGACGAGGAAGCGGCCCGGCTCCATCCAGAACTGCAGGGCGGGGAACGCGCGCCGCAGACCGGCGACGCCTGCATCGAGTGCCGCGAGATCCATCTCCGCCTGCGCGAGCTGCTCGGGAACGCCGAGTCCGCCGCCCAGATCGACCACGCGCACCTCCGGGAAGCGCCTCGCGAGATCGGCCAACAACATGCCGGTCTCGGTCCAATTCGCGACGTCGAATATGCCGCTGCCGGTGTGGGCGTGCAACCCGGTCACCCGGGCGCCGCAGCTGCGCACCAGGGCCTCCAACTCGTCCGCCTCGGCAATGGGCACGCCGAACTTCGAGTGGACGCCGGCGGTGCGCACATGCTGATGATGGCCGCGACCGACACCGGGATCGATGCGCAGGAATATCTCCCTGCCGCGAAACAGTTCCGGCCACATCTTGAGCGGGTAGAGGTTGTCCAACGTGACGTGGACGCCCTTCGCCAGCCCGTACTCGTATTCGCCGCGGGGTGCGAAATTCGGGGTGAACAGCACGTCCTGCGGCGCAAGACCCGTCACCGACGCGAACGCATGCTCGAGTTCACCCTGCGACACGCACTCCAGCATGAGGCCCGCCGCGTGCACGCGGCGCAGGATGTCGGGATGCCAATTGGCCTTCATCGCATACGCCCAGCGGTCGACCGCCCCCACCCGCTTGACGGCGGCGATGGCCGCGTCGAGCGTCGCGCCGTCGTAGACGAACGCCGCCGACTCGCGCGTGGCGATCTCGCACAGACGCCGGCGCTTCGCCGGTTCCTCCCACCAATTCGACGCCGCGGCCGCGCGCTCGTTCCTGGCGAACAACTGCTGCCATGTGGGACCCATGACCTTGTCCGAACCGATGCTTTGAATGAGCCTTTCGTGCAGTTGATGCACCAGGCGGTCGCCCTGCGACTCATCGATGACGAAGGTGAAGTTCAGGTCGTTTGCCGCCTGGGTCACGAGATAGATCTTCTGGTCCTGGAACAGTTCGAACGCGGTGCCGAGTTCGTGCAGTATGCCCCGGATATTGTGGCCGAGCAGGCTGAGCGACGCGCAGGGACCCAAAATCTCGACCCGGCACAATTCCCCGAGGGCGGTGCGCAAGCGGTCGAGCGCGGCAGGATCCAGTGTGTTGGCGGCAGGATCCAGGGACACGGTGACATTGGTCTCCGATGTGGACACCAAGTCGACCGACAGACCCAGCTGCTTGAACACCTGGAAGGCATCGGCCAGGAATCCCACCTGATGCCACATCCCGGGGCTCTCCATCGAGATCAGGGTGATCCCCTTCTTGATGGCGATCGCCTTCACCTGCGCCGCGCTATCGGCCACATTGGCCGAGACGATCGTACCCTCCAACCCCGGCGCCTGCGTGGCGTAGACATGCAAGGGGATTCCATACTGGCGTACCGGCAGCACGCAGCGCGGGTGCAGGATCTTCGCGCCGTTGCTGGCGATCTCCTGCGCCTCGTCGTAGTGCAGGGCGCGCAGCAGGCGCGCCGTCGGCACCAGCCTGGGGTTGGCGCTGAACAGTCCGGGCACGTCGGTCCAGATCTCGAGACGCACGGCGGCGAGTTTCGCGGCGAAGTACGCGCCCGACGTGTCGGATCCGCCGCGGCCCAGCAGCACGGTGTCGCCCGCGTCGTTAGCCGCGATGAAACCCTGGGTGATGATCACCCGGTCGAGCGCGCGCCACTGCGTCTGCAATCGCTGATCCGGCGCGAAATCGCAGGTGGCCGACAGGAACCCCGCCTTGTCGTTCGAGCCATGCCGCTGCTCCGCCCGCAGGCAGCGGCGGGCGTCGACCCAGGCGGTGCTCACTCCCTCGGAATTCAGGAACGTCGAGCCCAGCGCGGTGGCCAGCAACTCCCCCATGGCCATGACGCGCGCCCGCACCCGGTCGCTCAACTCCCGAGTCTCCGCGATCGCATCCGCCATGCGGCGCAGTTCGATCATGAAGGCGTCGAATTGGGCGCCCGGCTGGATCGACAGCTGTTGCGCGAGGTCGCGATGGCTGCGATCGATCTGTTCGAGGATGGCCGCATGCCCGCCGCCGAGCGCCGCGGCGAGGAGCGCTTCGAGCCTGTCGGTCACTCCCGACAGGGCCGAATGCACCACCACGGGCCGCAGCTTTGCCGCCATGCGTTCGCGAAGGACGCCGGCGATGTTCCGCCAATTGGCGGCGGAGGACACACTGGTGCCGCCGAACTTGAGTACGACCCAGTCGTTGTGGTTTTCAAACACCATGATGAACGCGCACGTGCCGATTGAAGCGCGGCCGTTCCGCCGCGCCTTCGAACCCTTAATTCAATCGTCTTCGAAGATGTCGCGGAGCTCTTTTTCCAGCTGCCGCTCGGCGAGCACATCCTCGACGCGGCTCCACGCCGCCTTGCCCCGCTTGCCCGCCGCGGCGGCCTTGGGCCTGCGCTCGGCGCGTTCGATCAACGGATCGAAATCATGCGATTCTTCGGCTTCGCCAAGAAACTCGTCGTCGATATCGAAATGTTCGTCTTCGCGTTCACTCATTGTTCGAGAAAAGCCCTTGAAATCAATAGGATCGATCAGCCCGATGCATGAAGCTGCGCACTATATCGGATTCTGTCAAGCATTCAACTAGCGCGAAGACTTTCAGCCGTTGCGCTTATACACGATTCGGGGCGCAATACTTGGATTTCAAGCCCGTAAGATTTACACCCTTCCCGATCAATCAGTTACGGAAGACATTCACTGTCAAATCCACCCACGCTTTGGTGGTGCTCACGTCCCCGTGAGCGGCGTGTCGGCCCGCTGCGGCAACGCTCCCTGCGCAATCGCACGATTCACGGCCGACAGCACCGCCAGCAACGATGCGGTGATGATGTTGCCGTGCATGCCCGCACCGAAGAGCGTGCGTCGCGAACGGGTCGTGATCTCTATATAAGAGACCGCCTTCGCCCCGCTGCCTTCGCCGCGGGAATGTTCCTCGTATGACAGGACGTCGAACGGCAACCCGATGGCCTTGACCATGGCATCGATGGGACCCGATCCCTGACCGTGCCAGGCCTCGGGGCGACCTTCACGCTCGACCTGCAAGACCAACCGTTCCGTGTCGGCGCCGTCCGTGGATGCCGCCAATTGATGTGACCGGTAAACGAAGGGCTCCCTCGCCGCGAGATACTCGCGCGAAAAAAGATCCCATAACTCCTGAGAAGTCAATTCCTTACCACTGATATCTGCCGCTGCCTGCACCACCCGGCTGAACTCGATCTGCAGGCGTCTCGGCATGACCAGTTGGAAGTCACGTTCGAGCAGATAGGCGACCCCACCCTTGCCCGATTGGCTGTTGACGCGGATGATCGAATCGTACGACCGGCCCAAGTCGGACGGGTCCACCGGCAGATAGGGTACGTCCCAGGGGTCCGAGTCGCCGCGGGCGGCCAGTCCCTTCTTGATCGCGTCCTGATGGGAGCCCGAAAAGGCGGTGAACACCAGATCGCCGACGTACGGATGCCTCGGGTGGATGGGCAGCTGATTACAGGCCTCGGCGCACCGCGCCACCTCGTTGATGTTGGAGAAATCCAGCTTTGGATCAATGCCTTGCGTGTAAAGATTGAGAGCAAGGGTGACGATGTCGACATTGCCCGTGCGTTCGCCGTTGCCGAACAGGGTACCCTCCACGCGCTCGGCGCCCGCCATCAGCGCCAACTCCGCGGCCGCGACCCCGGTGCCGCGGTCGTTGTGCGGATGAAGACTGAGGATAACCGAATCCCGCCTGCCCACATGCCGGGAAAACCATTCGATCTGGTCCGCATGGATGTTCGGCGTGGCCATTTCAACGGTCGACGGCAGATTGAGAATGGTCTTGCGCGCGGGCGTCGGCTCCCATACGGCATTCACGGCATCACAAATCTCGACCGCAAAGTCGAGTTCCGTGCCGGTAAAGCTTTCCGGACTGTACTGGAACACCCACTCGGTACCGCGGTTCAGTTCGGCATGACGCCGCACCGACGTGGCGCCGCGCACCGCGATGTCGATGATGCCCGCCCTGTCCGTTCGAAAGACGAGGCGGCGCTGAGCGGCGGAGGTGGAGTTGTAGACATGCACGATGGCGCGCCGCGCGCCCTTGAGCGCCTCGTACGTCCGTTCGATCAGCTCGGGCCGTGCCTGGGTGAGCACCTGAATGGTCACGTCATCGGGAATCAGCCGTCGATCGATGATCTCCCGCACGAAATCGTAGTCCGTCTGTGACGCGGCAGGGAAGCCGACCTCGATCTCCTTGAAGCCGATTTTCAGCAGCATGTCGAACATGCGCCGCTTGCGGCCGGCGTCCATCGGTTCGATGAGCGCCTGGTTGCCGTCACGCAGATCCACGCTGCACCAGATGGGAGGCGCGTCGATCACGCGGTCGGGCCAGCGTCTGTCGGGCAGGGCGACGGGCTTGAATGACGGATACTTGGTCGACGGATTGATCAACATGATTCACTCTCGATCGGGTTTGGACGCGACGCGCACGAGACCCCGCTGCGGGGCTGTTGGGGTGGTTTTTTCCGGTCTTGTAAGCGCCGACCGTTAGCGCGGGTAAGTGGCGCCTAGCGGCGCAGCAGAAGCAGCGCGAGCGGCCCCGGGCGCTTGGCGCCGGCGGGCAGAACAGTCGGATTGGCGGCCGGGAAGTTCATGTCCCGGAAATCTAGCATTGGCGGCGGGCGGAGCGCAAGAGCCTCTCATCCGGCGCCGTAGTCCCTGTTCTTCCAGCGCGCGCCGCCGCCCAGCCAATGGTCGAGCGCCGAGCGGACCGTCGCCGCCATGTAGAACAGGGCTATCAGCGGCAGCGACAGCGCCCACCAGCGGCTGCGACGATAGCGCGCCAGGGTCGGCAGGAAGCTGAGAGCGCTCAGACAGTACGCCAGCAGCCCGCACCCGCGTTGCCAGCCCTGATTGAGGATCGCCTCCGCCAGGGGCGCCCACCAGACCAGGGCGAGTCCGAGCACCGTGCACACCAGCAGGATTGCCGAATGATGCAACTGGGTGAAGGCCGTGCGCGCGATCATGTGCCAGATGTCGGCGCTGCGTGGATAGCGGCGGATCGAGGTCGCCAAACCCGAGTGGCCCAGATAGATCGCACCGCCCTTCTTCACGGACTTGGCCAACGTGACATCATCGATCAGGGCGCCCCTGATCGATGCCATTCCGCCGATGCGCACCAACGCCTCGCGGCGGATCAGGATCGTGCCGCCGGCGGCCGCGGCCACCCGCGAGCGCGGATCGTTCACCCGCGCAAAGGGGTAGAGCATCTGGAAGAAATACACGAAGGCGGGCACCAGTGTGCGTTCGGCGAGGCTCGAACAGTTCAACCGCACCATTTCACTCACCAGGTCGAGCCGTGCGGCGTCGAGTTTCGCCACCAGCGTGGCCAGATGCCGCGGATCGTGCACGATGTCGGCATCCGTGAGCAGCAACAGCGGCGCCTCGGTCGCATCGACGCCCTGGCTCACCGCCCAGAGCTTCCCCGACCAGCCCCCGGGCTTCGGCCGGCCGGCGATCACCTCCAGCGTCTGGGCCATCCCCGGCCGCGCCGCCGCGCGCGCCAGCTCCGCCGTGCCGTCGCTCGACGCATCGTCCACCACGACCACTCGAAACCGGCCCGGATACTCCTGCGCCAGAAGGGAGGCGACGACCCGGCCGATGGTCTCGGCTTCATCGCGCGCCGGCACCACGATATCCACGGCGGGAGCCGCGGCCGGAATGGCCGGAGCCAGCTGCGGCGCGGACGACCAGAATCTTCCATGACCGACGGCCAGGTACGCCCAGATCACCAACGTCAACACAGCCAGCAATGCGCGATCCTTTCAAGGTGGTCAGCCGGGCGGAGGGCGCAAAGCATAGCCCAAATCGGCCATTGCACTGATGGCTGATTCGCGCATCGCGGGTCGTGCTAGGTTGCGGCATCGGTCATCATCAGCCAAGGAGCACACGACCATGCATATCGCTCACATCGGATCCACCGGCAAGGTCGGCAGCAAAATACGCGAAGAGCTGCTGCGCCGGGGTCACACCGTCACCGCCATTTCGCGCCATCCCGACAAGGCGGACCTCGGCGCGGGAGTGACGACCGCCCGCGGCGACCTCGACGCGCCAGAGCCACTCGCAGCCGTGATCCGGGGCCATGACGCGGTCGTCAGTTCGGCAACCTTCGTCCCGGGAAGCTCGGCGAAACTGGTCGATGCGGTGATCCGATCCGGAGTCAAACGCTGGGTTGCCGTCGGCGGAGCCGGTTCGCTCGAAATCGCGCCGGGCAAGCTACTGAAGGATTCCGGCTCCATCCCGCCCGAATGGATGCCGGCGATCAACGAGGGAGCCGCGCTCCTCGAGCTGCTGCGCGGCAACCAGAATCTCGATTGGACCTACTTCTCTCCCGCGGGCCTGATCGGCCCCGGGAAGCGCACGGGGATATTCCGCCTTGGGCTCGAACAACTCGTCGTCGACGCGGCCGGCAAGAGCTCGATCTCCTACGACGACTATGCGATCGCCCTGGTGGATGAACTCGAAGCGCCGCGGCACGTCCGTCGGCGCTTCACGATCGGATACTGAGCCGTCGCGGCACCGAGGCGGCTCAGGGAATCCAACCCCCGAGCTGCCTTTCAACGATGGCTGCCAGGGCCTGCGCGTGGCTGTCATCGTCGTTCAACGCCGGAACGAGGGTCAATGACTCGCCCCCGAGTTCCAGAAACTTGTCCCGGTATTCCATCGCGACTTCCTCCAGGGTCTCCAGGCAATCCACGGCGAACGATGGCGAGACCACCGTGAGCTTGCGCAATCCCCGTTTGGCGAGAGTCTTGAGGGTGTCTTCCGTGTACGGCTGCAGCCAGACCACCGAGCCGAAGCGGGACTGATAACAGTGGGAGAAGTCCCCCTCCTCCAAGCCCAGTTTGGAGACGACCAGACGCGTGGTGGCCTCCGCCTGCGCCTGATAGGGATCGCCCTCCTTCACGTAGACGGCGGGAATGCCGTGATACGAGAACAACAGATGCGAGCGCCCGCCCTGCCGCTCCCAATGATTCTGGATGCTGAGCGTCAGGGCATCGATGTAGCCGGCGTCCACATGGTACTCGTTGATGAACCGCGTCTCGGGCAGCCAGCGCCAACGCTGCAGGGCGCGGGTGGTGCGGTCGAACACGGAACCGGTGGTGGACGAGCAATACTGCGGATACAGGGGCAGCACCAGCAGCTTCTTGACGTTCTCGTCCGCCAGCGACTTGATGGCGCGGGCGATGCTTGGATTACCGTAGGTCATGCCGAGCGCGACCCGCACGTCGGCACCGAGCCGGCCCTGCAGGACGGCGCCCACCTTGGCCGTCAGCCGGCTGGAATACACGGCCAGGGGGGAGCCGCCGTGCATCCAGATCTTGCGGTAGTTGCGCACGGTGCGGATCGGTCGGAACGGCAGAATGACGCCGTACAGCAACGGCAACCAGATCAGCCGCGAGGTGTCGATGACCCGGCGGTCGCCCAGGAACTCGCGCAGATAGCGTTGCACGGCGAAATAGGAGGGTGAATCCGGGGTGCCGAGATTGACGAGCAAGATGCCGATCCGCGGTGGAGACGCCGCCGCGGCCGGCGCCGCGGCGCGATAATGAGCCATTGAACCGATCCTTCAATTATTTGCGGGCACAGTATACTGCCTGTCGAATGAACCCCCGCACTCAAAGAGCCTGCCGCCGTCGGGCTCTTCAGAAACGCCGCGCGTGATGTGGCTTGCCCCCGGTGAAAGCGACGCGCTGACCCTCAGTCTGGCCGTGGCGGCGCGCAGCGTATTCTTCAGCCTGCCGTGGGCCATCGGTCTCGCGTTGGCGCTCAGCCGCAGCCGGTTCGTCGGGCGCTCGCTTGTCGACGCCGTCGTGCACCTGCCGCTGGTGCTGCCGCCCGTGGTGGTCGGCTACCTCTTGCTGATCGTCTTCGGCACCCGGGGCGCGGTCGGGGCCTGGCTGGCGCGGACGTTCGGCATCGAACTCGTCTTCACCCGCAATGGCGCCGCCCTCGCCACCGCGGTCATGTCCTTTCCCCTCATGGTCCGCGCCATGCGCATCTCGCTGGAAAACATCGACCGGGGGTTGGAGGATGCGGCGCGGACGCTCGGTGCCGGCCCATTCGATCGATTCGCCACGATCACCCTGCCCCTCATGCTGCCGGGCATTCTCGCGGGCGCGGTCACGGCGTTTGCATCGGCGCTCGGGGAGTTCGGCGCCGTCATCACCTTCGTATCGAACATTCCCGGGGAAACACGCACCTTGCCGCTGGCGCTGTATACGGCATTGCAAACGCCGGGCGGTGAACACGCCGCCTCCCGGCTGGCCTGCCTGTCGCTGGGCTTGGGGCTTGCGGGTCTCGCGCTCTCGGAGTGGCTCGCGCGCCGCGTACGCCGGTGGCTGGGGCGCTGATGCTGCGGGTGCACGCCACCAAGAGGCGCGGGACGCTCGCCCTGAACGTGGGGTTCGAACTGCCCACTCCCGGGGTCGCGGCACTGTTCGGGCGCTCCGGTTGCGGCAAGAGCACCGTCGTCAACCTCCTGGCCGGCCTTCTGCAGCCCGACGCCGGCCGTATCGCGCTCGACGAGACCGTGTTGTTCGACAGCGCCCGCGGCATCGACCTGCCGGCCGAAAGGCGCCGGATCGGTTACGTTTTCCAGGATGCCCGCCTGTTCCCCCACCTCAGCGTCCGGGCGAATCTGCGCTATGCGCAGCGCCGCGCGATCGGCCCCGACTTCGTGAGCCTGGAAACGGTCCTGCGCCTGCTCGATCTCGAATCCCTGCTCGACAGGCGCACGCATCAATTGTCCGGAGGCGAACGGCAGCGGGTGGCCATCGGAAGGGCGCTGCTGACGCAGCCGCGCCTGCTGCTGCTCGATGAACCCCTGGCGGGCCTCGACCGCGCGCGCCGTGAGGAGGTGCTGCCCTACCTGGAAGTCCTGCGCGATCGGCTGGGAGTTCCCATGGTCTATGTCACGCATGACTTCGATGAGGTCCTGCGTCTCGCAACCCACGTCGTGCTGATGGACTCAGGGTCGGTCATCGCCCAGGGTGCGGTCGGACCGATGAGTCTCGATGCGCATCTGCGCGCGATCATCGGCCCCGACGCGGTCGGCGCGATCGTCGCCGGCGAGGTCCTCGGCGAGGACCCTGCCGGCGGCCTCACCCGAGTGCGCGTCGGCACGGGCCAGTTGAGCGTGCAATGCAAGGGGCTGGCCGCGGGGACGATGCTGCGCGTGCAACTGCTGGCCCGGGACATCATCCTGTCGACCCAGATGCCGCAGCATCTCAGCGTACGCAACAATCTCGTCGGAATCGTGACCGCCATTCAGGGCGACGAGGAGGAGTCCGATTTGGTCACCATCGACATCGGCGGCACCCATATCCTGGCGCGCGTCACCAAGGCCGCGACGCGCGAACTCGCGTTGCGGCCGGGCCTCCGTGCATGGGCGCTGGTCAAGTCGGTATCGATACGCGTGCACACCTTCGGAGCGGCCGCCGGCGCACCGGATGGGCCCTCTACCGCGGACGCGATCCCAAATGCATGATGCCCACGATGTGATCCTGGGCGCCCAAACCCACCACCGCCTTGACCCCGGGATCGTAGGCCGCCGCGCCCGTCTTCCACATGACGCCGAAGCCCAGGTCGTGAGCCGCAAGGAACAGATTCTGCGCGGCCGCCGCCGCGGCGGCCACCTGTTCGATCTCCGGCACCTTGGTCTGGTCCCGGCGCACGGCGCAGCCGACGACCACGACGGTCGGTGAGGCTGCGATCTTTTCCCGTTCGGCCGCAAATTGTTCGTCGCTCATGGCCGGGACGCGCAACCGCTTGGCCTGCGCCGCGGCGAGCGCAAAAGCCTGCCGCAGAGGCCCTTCGAGGACGACGAAGCGCCAGGGCCGCAGGCGACCGTGGTCGGGGGCACGTCCGGCGGCATCCAGGATCCGTGCGAGTTCGACGGTGCCGGGACCCGGCCCGGTCAACCGGGCGGCCGAGGAGCGGGTGTCGATCGCGGTCAGTAATTCCATCGAGAATCCTCATTTCGGCTATGATTTCGGGTCGAGATCGACCGACGACGCAGTGACCCCCGGGGCGGCCGCGTCGGCATTTTTCCGAATTATAACTCTTGTTTCCCAAGGAGCCTCCAGATATGAACCGATTCGTCCTGGCGTCAATCGCAGCCTTCGCGACAGCCTCCGCGTTCGCCGCGCCCGTCACTTACGTGCTCGATCCGCATCACACCTACCCGAGCTTCGAAGCCGACCACATGGGCGGACTGTCGATCTGGCGGGGCAAATTCACCGACACAACCGGCAAGGTCGTGTATGACAAGGAAGCCAAGAAGGGCTCGATCGACGTCACGGTGAACATCGCCTCCATCGATTTCGGCATGGCGAAATTGGATGAGCATGCGAAGTCTCCCGAAATTTTCGACGCCGCGAAATTTCCCACGGCCACCTATACGGGCAAGTTCACCAAGTTCAACGGCGCCGTACCCACCGAGGCGGAGGGAACGCTGACGCTGCATGGCGTGACCAAACCGGTGACCCTCGTCATCAACTCCTTCATGTGCAAACCGAACCCGATGACGAAGAAGGAGGTCTGCGGCGCCGATGCCTCGGCAAGTTTCAATCGCAGCGACTTCGGCATCAACTACGGCGAGGCCTACGGCTTCAAGATGGGAGTGAAGCTGCAGATCGAGGTGGAGGGCAGTCCCGCCGGCTGATATTCCACGGCCCGGCGCGCTCCGCGAAAGCGCGCGCCGGGCCTCTCGCTTGCCGGGATGGCACGACATTACGTTACATCCGGCGAATCCCCGCCTTCGAAACAGTGACGCAAACCACGCCGCGTCATGGCCGGCCTGAGACGCCGGTAGTGATGTGGCGGCCGCCCGCCTGCGCACAATGTGGGCACCAATCACCACGCGGGAGACACGTACTTGAAGACATTCCAACTGTGTGCGGGGCTTGCGCATGGACATCAGTGAATTCGAGCATGGCAAGACGCGAATCCTGGCCGAGGCCTGCGATGCGCTGCGGCGAATCGGCATCGACCATCACATCGTGATGTTCGACCTGCACGGCACACATCCCCATCCCGACGGCGCCACGCTCACGGTGACCGCGGGCGGCAACAGCACCCGCGGTTGGTTCTCGGCGCGGGAAATCCAGGATTTCCGCGAGTGCGTCAACGGCGCCGGCATCCGGCAAAAGATTGCCCTGCTGGTGGCCGGGGTGCGCGAACCGGTCACCTGAGGCGCGGGCTCAGGCCCGGTCCGTTCGATGCGCGGCGGCTTCCCGCGGCGGATTGATCCGCCTGCAACGCACGCGCGTACCGCCCGCGGCGGTGGCTTCGATGCTGAACGCGGCCCCGATCAGGCGCGCCCGATAGCGCATGATGCCGAGCCCCATCCCCTCGGCGCCGATCGCCGCTCCGCCGCGCCCGTCATCGGCCACGGAAATCAACGTCCGCACGGCATTGAAGTCGATGGACACGTCGATCCGAGTGGCAGGACCGTGCTTGATGGCGTTGCTGATGGCCTCCTGAATGATGCGGAACAAGTGGTCGGCGACCGTGTCATCGAGCAGCATTTCAGGGCCGCGCGGACGGAGCCGGATCGCCACGCCGGACATGGTCTGCACCCGCTGCGCGAGAATGCGCACCGCACCAATCAAGCCGCCGCGTTCACGATCCGTGGGCGACAGTCCATGGGCGAGGGCCCGGCAGGTGCCGATGGCGTCCCGCAACAGCCCCTCGACGCGCGTGAGTTCGTCGCGAAATTCGACCGCCGCGTCGGGAACCTTGCGCAGCAGCGCGCACAGCATGAGCGATATTCCGGTCAGTTCCTGGCCCAGCCCGTCGTGCAGATCGAGCCCGATGCGGGTTTGTTCGCGTTGCGCGATCATCACGATTTCATTCTCGAGCAGGCGCCGCTCGGTGATGTCCTGGATCACGCCGACCACGCGCCCCGGTCCGCCCGCCTCGGCTTCGAAGCGGCCGATGGCCCGCACCCAGCGGCAGACGCCGTCCTTGCGTACAATCTGCGCCTCGAGGTCGAAGCGGGCGTTGCCGGCGCTCGCGGCCTCCACGGCCTGTCGGATCTGGGGCGCCGTCTCCGGCGTGTAGAAGCCGATCGCCGTGTCGACCTCGGGCCGGTACTCCCGCCTCGTCACGCCGTGGATCCGATAGGTCTCCTCGGTCCAGGTCAACCCGTTCGTGCGCAGATCGATCTCCCACCCGCCGACCTGCCCGGTTTGCTGGACCTTTTCGAGCAGCTGCGACTGGCGCCGCAAATTTTCGGCAGCGAGCCGCAGTTCCAGCTGCTGCACCACCTGCACCGCCAACAACTGCAGCGTCATGATCTGATCGGCCCCGAGCGTCCGCGGTCGGCGGTCGATGACGCACAGACTTCCGATGGCGAAGCCGCGCGTGGTGATCAAGGGCGCCGCGGCATAGAACCGGATGTGAGGGTCCGAGAGCACCAGCGCATTGGCGGCAAACCGGGGATCGGTCGCCGCATCCTCGACCACCAGCGGTTCGGTGCCGAGAATGGTGTGCGCACAAAAGGCCTCCTCCCGCGGGTTTTGCTGCGCATCCAGCCCGACCCGCGACTTGAACCATTGACGGTCGCCGTCGATGAGGCTGATGAGCGCAATGGGCGAGTCGCAAGCCTTTGCCGCCAATCGGGTCAGCCGATCGAAGAATTCGTCCGGCGGCGTGTCGAGAATGTCGAGGCGGTGCAGTTCATCGAGGCGCTCGCGCTCGTTGATGGGAATCGGGTATGAATTCATGGGCGGCATTAAATGCGCCCTGGGCCGCAAAGTACAACCGTGGGCGGAGGATTCGCGCGAATCAACCCAGCGCGGCCGCCGAAATCAGCCAGTCCCGGCAGACTCGAACCTCGCGGCGGGGCCGCTGCGGCCGCTCGGGAGTCACGACGAAGTAGGAGTTGTCGTCGGCGAATTCACGCTCGATTGCGGGAACCAGACGCCCGGTCGACAGGTAGGCGCCGAGGAACAGGCGATGCGCGAGGGCGCAGCCCGCGCCGCTCGCGGCCAGTTCGAGGGCCGCGAGCGTGGTGTCCACGGTGGGCCCCGGACCCGCACCGACGTGGTCCAGTCCCAGTCCCTGACGCACCTTCAACCAATGATTCGCGTATCCCATGATGTGGATCAGGTGCTTCGAGAGCAGATCGTCCGTCCCGCCGGCCTGGCGCACGGAGTGCAGCAGTGTGGGACTGCATACGGCGATGATGTTCTGGTTGAGGAGATGTTCGGCCCGGTATCCATGCCAATGTCCCATGCCGTAGCGGATCTCCAAATCCGTGGTCTCGTCGGGCACCGGGTGGTCCCAAATCACCGAGGAGAGACGGATGTCGATGCCGGGATTCGCCGCGTTGAACGCAGGCAGGCGCGGCGCCAGCCAGAGCGCGGCGAACGACACCGGAGCATGCACCGCGACCTGAACCCGCTCGGATCGCCCGAACAGCCCGAGCGTCGAATCGGCGAGTTCCTCGAACGCCTTGCGCACCGGCGGCAGGTAAGCGACTCCCATGGCGGTGAGCCTGACACCCCGGGGCAGCCGTTCGAACAGGGTAAAGCCCAGATGGGCCTCCAAGGCTCGGATCTGGTAACTGATCGCGCCCGCGGTCACGCGCAGTTCCGTGGCCGCCGCCGCGAAACTCGACGTCCGGGCGGCCGCCTCGAACGAGCGCAGCCAGGCCAGATTGGGCAATCCGAGCACCGGACGTATTGAGTTCAATGTCGCCTCAGCATCAAAATATTGTGGTCAAAGGTACCAAATTACTCGGTTGCATGGCCACTTGGATCAATTTATTGTGCCCTTCCACTTTCCCAGCGGAATTCATGAAAACACACGCACGCATCGTCATCGTGGGCGGCGGCATGATGGGCGCGAGCCTGTTGTACCACCTGGCGCTCGAGGGCTGTTCCGACACCGTTCTGATCGAAAAGAGCGAACTGACGTCGGGCTCCACCTGGCACGCCGCCGGTCAGTGCCCGAGCATCACGGGCAGCTACAACCTGGCAAAGATTCACGCCTACAGCAACCAGCTGTATCCACGATTGGAGGCGTTGACCGGCCAGTACGTCAGCTGGCACGCCGCGGGCGGGCTGCGGCTGGCCACCAACGACCATGAGCTGGCGTGGCTGAAATATGTCCACGGCTATTCGCGAAGCATCGGCTTCAACATGGAGATCGTCGGACTCGACACCATCCGGCGCCTGAATCCGTTCCTGACCACCGACAACGTCATCGCGGCGGCATGGACCACCGATGACGGCCATGGAGACCCGTCCGGCTTGTGCAACGCCCTCGCCAAGGCCGGACGCGACCTGGGTGCGAGCGTCGTACGCCACAACCGTGTGCTCGACATCCGTCGCCGGCCCAACGGCGAGTGGGAAGTCTTCACCGAAAAAGGTTCCATCGTCGCCGAGATGGTGGTGAACGCGGCGGGCTGTTATGCGCGTCAGGTCGCCGCCATGGTCGGGAGCGACGCCCCCATCACCAACATGCAGCATCACTACATAGTGACCCACCCGATCCAGGCGTTCGCCGATCGCCCCGGGGAAATCCCGGTGATGCGCGATTCGTACACGTCGGGCTACTTCCGCCAGGAGCAGAAATCCGGCCTGATCGGCGTGTACGAAAGCACGGGCTTGCAGGAGGCCTGGGCGCCGGCAGGATTGCCGTCATGGGAATCTTCCAACGAGCTCTTTCCCGACGATTTGGAGCGGATCTCCCCCTGGTTGGAGCGGGCCATCGAGCGCATGCCGATCTTCGCCGATGCCGGGATCCGCCGGGTCATCAACGGCGCGATTCCGCACACGCCCGACGGCGCACCGCTGCTCGGCCCCGCGGCCGGCTTGAGGAATTTCTGGATGTGCTGCGGCACGTCCTTCGGGATCGCACAGGGCGGCGGCTGCGGGAAATACCTCGCGCAGTGGATGCTGCACGGCGCCGCCGAGATCAACATGACGGAGTTCGATCCGCGGCGCTTCGGCAGGTTCGCGGATGCGAACTATACCCGGGAGAAGGTGTTCCTCGACTACCGGTTGACGTTCACCACGCGCCGGCCCGGCGAGGAGGAAATGGCGGGAAGGCCGTGCAAGACCAGCCCGCTGCATGAGCGGCTGCGTGCGCAGGGCTGCGTGCACACCGAAACCTTCGGTTGGGAACGGCCAAAATGGTTTTCGCCGGACGGCCGCGTCGAGGACTACGGCTATCGCCGCAACAACGTCTTCGACGTGGTGGGCGCCGAGGTCGCCGCGGTGCACGAGCGGGTGGGCGTTCTCGATCTCACGGGATTCGCGAAATACGACATCGGCGGTCCGGACGCCGAGGCGTTCCTGAACCGCATCTGTGCCAACCGCATGCCTCGCAGGATCGGCGGCATCGCCCTCGTGCATCTGTTGTCCCCGGGCGGCCGCATCTTGAGCGAGATGACCGTGAGCCGCCTCGCGGAGGACCGCTTCTACGCCCTGTGCGCCGCCGCCGCCGAACTGCGCGATCTCGATCTGCTCACCCAGGGCATCGACCCGGGCGAGCGCGTCCGGGTCGAGAATGTCACGGAAGACCGCGGCGTCCTGGTGCTGTCGGGGCCGCGTTCGCGCGACGTGCTCGAGCGGCTGACGGACGCGCCGCTGGACAACACCGCGTTTCCCTGGCTGTGCGCGCGGGACATCACGGTCGCCGGCCATGCGCTACGCGCACTGCGGGTGAGCTACGTCGGGGAACTCGGCTGGGAACTGCATGCGCCGCAGGGGTCCATGACGGCCCTCTACGATGCAATCTGGAGTGCCGGACAGGCCTTCGGCATCGCCAACTACGGGCTGTATGCCGTCAACGGAATGCGGATCGAGAAGGGCTACAAGGCCTGGTCGACGGAGCTCACGAACGAACTGACCATGCCGGAAGCGGACATGTCGCGCTTCGTCAATCTCTCCAAGGGGGAATTCGTCGGCAGGAGCGGCGCGGCCGCGCCGCCGAGCCGCCCCTTGAGGATCGTCAACGTCGAGATCGACGCGGCCGACACGGACGCACGCGGCGGCGAGCCCGTGTTCGCCGGGGAGCGCTGCATCGGGGTGACGACCTCCGGCGCGTACGGACACCGGGTCCGCAAGAGTCTGGCCTTCGCGTGCGTGCCCCCGGAGTTCGCCGCACCGGGCGGCACGTTCGACGTCACCATCCAGGGCGACCGTCGTCCCGCCCGGGTGCTGGCACGGCCGGCGTTCGATCCCGACAACTCACGCATGAAGGCCTGATCCATGGCAAACGAACTCCCCTCGCGAGCGCGGGTCGTCATCGTCGGCGGCGGCGTCATCGGCTGTTCGGTCGCCTACCACCTCGGGAAACTAGGCTGGAGCGACGTGGTGCTGCTCGAGCGCAAGCAGTTGACCAGCGGCACGACCTGGCATGCCGCCGGACTCGTCGGCCAGCTGCGCCAATCGATCAACATGACGAAGCTGGCCCGGTATACGGCAGAACTGTACCGCGGCCTGGAAGCGGAAACCGGGCAGGCGACGGGGTATCGTCAATGCGGCTCCATTTCGCTCGCGACCACCCCCGGCCGGATGGAGGAGCTGCGTCGCAACGCGTCGATGGCGAAGGTATTCGGTCTGCCGGTCGACGTCGTGGGCCCCGGTGAGATACGCGACCTCTACCCGCTCGCACAGGTGAACGACGTGATCGGGGGCATTCACATCCCCAGCGACGGCTACGCCAATGCGGTCGACATCACGCAGGCGCTCGCCAAGGGCGCACGCAGTCACGGCGTGCGGATAGTCCAGGACATGAAGGTGACGGCGATCCATCACGACGGCGGCCGCGTGCGCGGCGTGGAGACGCCGGCGGGCCGGATCGACGCCGATTACGTCGTGCTGTGCGGCGGCATGTGGACCCGCGACCTCGGCGCGAGCATCGGCATCACGGTGCCGCTGCATGCGTGCGAACACTACTACGTGCTGTTCCAGGACGTGCCCGGCCTGCACCCCGACATGCCCGTGCTGCGGGATTACGATCACTGCAGCTACTTCAAATATGACGCCGGGAAGCTGCTGGTCGGTGCGTTCGAACCGAACGCCCGCCCCTGGGGCACCCTGGGCATCGCCGAGGATTTTTCCTTCGGCGAGATCGCCGGCGACTTCAGTCACTTCGAGCCGGTGCTGCTCGACGCCATGCGTCGCGTGCCGGCCCTGGAGAGCGCGGGCATCCAGAAGTTCTTCTGCGGACCGGAGAGCTTCACACCGGACGTCCGCTACCACCTCGGCGAATCCACCGAGATTGCCAACTGCTTCGTGGCCGCCGGCCTCAACTCCATCGGTCTGCAGTCCGCCGGCGGCATCGGCAAAGTGATGGCCGAATGGATGCGCGACGGCCATCCGCCGAACGACCTGTGGGAGGTGGATGTCCGGCGCAACCTGCCCTTCCAGATCAACCGCAAATATCTGCGCTCCCGCGTCTCTGAAAGCCTGGGCCTGCTGTACGCCACCCACTGGCCCTTTCGCCAATACGAGACCGCGCGGGGCGCCCGCAAGTCGGCGCTGCACGATCGACTGGCCTCCCGTGGAGCCTGCTTCGGCGAGGCCTTCGGCTGGGAGCGCGCCAACTGGTACGCTCCGCCGGGCGTCGAACCGCGCTACGAATACAGCTACGGACGCCAGAACTGGTTCGATCACAGCGCACGCGAACACCATGCGGTGCGCACCGGCGTCGGCCTGTTCGACCAGTCCTCGTTCGCGAAATTCCGCCTCGAGGGCCGCGATGCGGAACGGATCCTGAACCGCATCTGCGCGAACGACGTGTCGGTGGCCCCCGGCCGCATCGTGTACACCCAATGGTTGAACGAGCGCGGCGGCATCGAAGCGGATCTGACCGTGACCCGCATCGACGAACACGCCTACTTGATCGTCGGCGGCGCCGAGACCGAGGCGAAGGACTTCAACTGGCTCAGGCGCCACATCGATCCGGACGCGCACTGCGTTCTCACGAACGTCACTTCGGGGATGGGCGTGCTGTCGGTGATGGGGCCGCGATCGCGGGAATTCCTGCAGTCCCTCACGCCCGACGACCTCTCGGATCGCGGCTTTCCGTTCGCGTCCAGCCGCCTGATCGAACTGGGCTACGCGCTGGTGCGTGCCTCGCGCATCACCTACGTCGGCGAACTCGGCTGGGAGCTGTACGTGCCGACGGAATTCATGCAGGGCGTGTACGACGAATTGGTGGCCGGCGGCGCCGCCTTCGGCCTGGTTCATGCCGGCTACCACGCGTTGAACTCGCTGCGCATCGAAAAGGCGTACCGGCACTGGGGACACGACATCACCGACGAGGACACCCCCCTCGAGGCGGGACTCGGCTTCGCGGTGAAATACGACAAGCCGGCTGGATTCATCGGACGCGAGGCGCTGCTGCGTCAGGACCGGGCCGGATGCGCCAAGCGCCTGGTGCAGTTCCGGCTCAAATCGCCGGAACCGCTGCTCTACCACAACGAGCCGATCTGGCGCGGGGACGCGATCGTCGGCTACATCCGCTCCGGCATGTATGCGCACACCCTTGGCGCCGCCGTGGGCCTGGGATACGTCACCGCACCGCCGGGCGGGCACCTCGAGGCGATCGGCGCGGACGACCATGAAATCGAGGTCGCCGGCGTCCGGCATCCCGCCACGGCCTCCACGAGGCCGCTCTACGACCCCCGCAACGAGCGCATCAAACGATGAACGCCATGACTTCCACGAATCCGGAGATCGACACGATGGGCAGATCCGACGTCATCGGCCCCCTGGCGGCACGCGCCAAGGGCGGCTACAGCTTGAACCGCGAGTTCTATTGCGACGACGCGGTGTTCGCCGCCGACATGGAACGGGTGATCGGCCGCAAGTGGTTGGTGGCCGGCCACGTCGACCGGGTGCGCAACAAGGGGGATTATTTTCTGTTCAAGGTCGGCGATGAATCCATCATCATCGTGCGCAGCGACGATACGACCATCAACGCGTTCTACAACGTGTGCCGGCATCGAGGCTCACTGATCTGCACCGAGTCTCAAGGACGCGTCGCCCGGCTTACCTGCGGCTATCACGCGTGGACCTACGGGCTCGACGGCGCCCTGCTCGCGGCACGTCTCATGCCGGCCGACTTCTCGAAGAAGGACAATGGACTGCACCGCTGCCACATCCGGGTGTTCCACGGATTCATCTTCGTCAACCTGTCGGACGAGGCGCCGGCGGACTTCGACGCCACCTTCGGCGATCTGGCCCCGTACCTGGATTTCCACGGCTTCGCCGACGCCAAAATCGCGTACTCCAAGTCCTATCCCACGGCGGCGAACTGGAAGCTGATCGTGGAGAATTTCGTCGAGTGCTACCATTGCGGTCCTGCGCATCCGGAGTTCTGCTCCATGCATCCGCCCGAGGCGCTCATCGCGTTCGGCGCGGGCCCAAGTTCCGGCCCGGCGGAAGCCGTCGAGCAATACCTTCCGACCCTGCAGGCCTGGGAACGCCGCGCCGCCGCGCTCGGCCGGCCGATCGGAACGGTCGATGACGGGCCCGAATCGAGCCACCTGCGGCTCCTCCTGCAGCGGACCATTCGCGAAGGCTACGACAGCGAGACGCAGGACGGACGGCCGGCGTCATCCTTGATGGGCAGGCGCTCGGGATTCGATCAGGGACGCATGTATCTGTCGTTCAGCCCGTTCACACAGGTGGTGGCCACGAACGACTTCGCCGTGCTGTTCCAGTTCACGCCTCGCGGTACCCTGCAAACCGACGTCGACCTCTACTGGCTGGTCGACGGCAAGGCCGGCGACGTCGAGATCGAAAGAATGATCTGGGGCTGGGACCGCACGACGCTCCAGGACAAGGAGATCACGGAAAACAACCAGGCCGGAATCCTGTCGAAGCGCTACCAGCCCGGCAGGTACTCCGAACACGAGAGGCGGGTGGTGACGTTCCATGAATGGTATTTCGCCCAGTTCGGCCATGCACTGAGGGGTGCGGCGTGACTCGCCGGCATCCCGGCGCAAGCCGGTCTCCCGGTCAGCGATAGCGCCCCATCAGTTCATCCAAGGCGGCGGCGCCCGGGGAAAGCTTCTCGTAGGGAATTCGATTCAGCGGGACCGGGCTGGAGCGGTTCAGCGTATGGAACTCCGTGCCGCCCCGTTCATCGATGTGAATGAGCCCGGTCACGTACTCGTTGCGCCGATGCCTTTCCTCCACGTAGGCCTGCGCCGCGAAGCGGTCGGTGGGATCGTAGGCCGCTCCCACCTTGTGCAGCACCACCCGGCTGCCGTCGTGCATCTGCACTTCCGTCGATTCGCCGTGCGCATAGTCGACGGCAATCTGTTCGACGGGCGCCACGAAATCGGCGCCGGTCGCCGCGTGATAGTGCGCCCGCGTGAAGGTATAGCTCTTGGTGGAGCCCTCGTGATCGTTGAACGTGACGCAGGGGGACAGCACGTCGATGAGCGCAAAGCCCTTGTGCCGCATCCCCGCCTGTATCAACGGAATCAGCTGCGCCTTGTCGCCGGAGAAGCTGCGCGCCACGAAGGTCGCGCCGAGGGTCAGGGCCAGCAACACCGGATCGATTGGAGGGGTCTGGTTGACATCGCCCCTCTTGGACTGGGTGCCGATGTCCGCCGACGCCGAGAATTGACCCTTGGTCAGACCGTACACCCCGTTGTTTTCGATCAGATAGAGCATGTTCACATTGCGCCGGATGGCGTGAGCCAGCTGGCCCAGACCGATCGACAAGGAATCTCCGTCCCCGGAGATGCCGATGTAGGTGAGGTCACGATTCGCGGCGTTTGCACCGCTGGCAATCGAGGGCATGCGCCCGTGCACCGAATTGAACCCGTGGGCGCCGCTCACGAAGTAGGCCGTGGTCTTCGAAGAACAGCCGATCCCGGACAGCTTCACCAGTTGTTCCGGCCGCAGGTCCAAGCCCCAACAGGCCTCGATCAGGGCGGCCGTGACCGAGTCATGCCCGCAGCCGGCGCACAGGGTCGACATGGCCCCTTCGTATTGACGCCGGGTCAATCCCAGCGCATTCGTCGGCAACGACGGATGGGTGACTTTCGGTTTGTTGATGAATGACATGAGGGTCTCCCGTTTGGCCGATCAGCGTGGAACGACCGACAGCCGGGGCATCTCCGCGAGCGCCGCGCGGATGCCGTCGACGATGGGCTGACACGTCATCGGAAAACCGCTGTAACTCAGGATGGAGTGCAGCTTCGACTTCTCGACGGCGGTCTCGAGCGTCAACAGCGAACGCAGCTGGGCATCGCGGTTCTGCTCGACGACCACGATCGTGGAATGGCTGCTCAGGAAGGACTCCACATCGAGTCCGAAGGGGAAGGCCTTGACCCGCAGATAGTCCACACCGAGCTTCTCCCGTTCGAGGACATCGATGGCCTCGCGCACGGCTCCATCGCAGCTGCCGATGCTGACGATGCCGATCGGGTTGTCGCCCCGGCCGGTGAGCACGGCCTTGGGCACCAGTTTCGCCGCTGTCGTGAACTTGCGCCGCAACCGGTCGAGAACCACCTGATATTCCGCCGAATCCTCCGTGTAGACCCCGAACTGGTTGTGGCCGGATCCGCGGGTGAAATACGCCCCCTTCGGACTCACACCGGGCAGCGTGCGGTAGGGAATGGCATCGTCGTCGCGATCGACGTAGCGGTAGAATTTGTCGAGACCGGCCAGTTCCGCGGCCGACAGCACCTTGCCCCGGTCGGGACGATAGGCGTCGTCCCATTTCAAGTCGCGGCACATCCAGTCGTTCATCCCGATGTCGAGATCGGACAGCACGAACACCGGAGTTTGCAGGCGTTCGGCCAGATCGAACGCCTGTCCCGCCATGTAGAAGCATTCCTCCGGATTGACCGGGAACAGCAGCACGTGGCGGGTATCGCCATGCGATGCATAGGCGCACAGCATGAGGTCCGCCTGCTGCGTGCGGGTGGGCATGCCGGTCGACGGCCCCACGCGTTGCACGTCGAAGATCACGCAGGGAATCTCGGCGTAGTACGCGAGCCCGATGAATTCATTCATCAGGGAGATCCCAGGACCGCTGGTCGGCGTGAAGGCCCTGGCGCCGTTCCAGGAAGCGCCCAAGACCATCCCGATCGCCGACAACTCGTCCTCGGCCTGAATGACCGCGAAATTGCGCTCCCCGGTTTGCGGATCCACACGGTAGCGTTCGCAAAAATGCTTGAACGCATCCATCAACGAGGTCGACGGCGTGATCGGATACCAGGCTCCGACCGTCGCGCCCGCATAGACGCAACCCAGCCCGGCAGCGGTGTTGCCGTCGATCATGATGTGTCCGCGGGTCATGTCCATGCGCTCGACCCGCAACGGCAGCGGGCATGGCAGCTGTTGCCGCGCATGGTCATATCCCAATCTCAATGCCCTCGTGTTCGAATCGAGAAGCTTCGGCTTCCTGCCGTAGCTCTCGTGGAGCAGCCCGTCGACGACCTCCAGATCGACGTCGAGCAGCGCGGCCAGCACTCCGGCATAGGCGATGTTTTTGAGCAGGATGCGGTTTCGCACCCCGTCGAAATTGTCGTTCACGATCCTGGACAACGGCACGCCGAGGACGGTGATGTCGCTGCGCTGCAGCAGCGCGCTGCGCGGCCAGGTGGAGTCATAGATCAAGTAGCCGCCCGAGGCGACCTCCCTGACGTCCCTGGAATAGGTTTCCGCATTCATCGCCACCATGATGTCGACGTGACCGGCGCGTGCCGCATAACCCTTGCGCGTCACGCGGATCTCGTACCAGGTCGGCAACCCCTGAATGTTGGAAGGGAAGTAGTTCTTACCCGTGACCGGCACGCCCATGCGAAAAACGGCCTTCATGAGGAGCGTGTTGGCGCTCGCAGAGCCGGTTCCATTGACGTTCGCGAATTTGACGACGAAATCGTTCACCCGATCGGGCGCGTTGGTCAGACCCGGCATGATGCCCTCTCATCCGCCGCATGCGGAATGTGGATCGTCGATTTCTGCATGTCCCAGGCGGCGGTGGGACAGCGTTCGGCGCATAGCCCGCAATGCACGCAGACGTCCTCGTCCTTGACCATGACCCGTCCGGTCTGCGGCAGTGCATTCGATACGTACAGGGGCTGCCGGAGATTGGTGGCGGGCGCCTTGAGCCTCGAGCGCAATTCCGCCTCCGTTCCATTGACCGTGATCGTCAGGCAGTCGACGGGACATATGTCGATGCAGGCGTCGCATTCGATGCACAACTTGGCCGCGAACACCGTCTGCATGTCGCAATTCAGGCAGCGCTGCACTTCGAGCGCCGTCTGTTCGGCGCTGAAGCCCAATTCGACCTCGACGTTCACCTTCTTGAACCGCTCGATCAGCCCGACATGCGGCACCAGGCGCCGCTCCACCCCGTTGTATTCGTTCTTGTACGACCACTCGTGCATCCCCATCTTCCGGCTGCTCAACGTCACACCGCGCGGCATGCGCACCGCAACCGGCGCACCGCGGCAGAACTTGTCGATGGAGATGGCGGCCTGATGACCGTGCTCCACCGACCAGATGATGTTCTTCGGGCCGAAGGCGGCGTCGCCGCCGAAAAAGACGCCGGCGCGGGTCGATTGAAAGGTCGACTTGTCCACGATCGGCACGTTCCATTCGTCGAACGCGATACCGAGGTCGCCCTCGATCCATGGGAAGGCGTTCTCCTGGCCGATCGCGAGAATCACATCGTCGCAGGGATGAAATTCTTCGGCGACGACCCGGGTCGCGACGATCTCCCCGTCATGCAGGTCATGTTCCAGCCGCTCGAAGATCATTCCCGTGAGGTGTCCCGCCTCCACCACGAAGGACTTCGGGGCGCGATCGACGACGATCTGCACGCTCTCCTGCTCGGCATCCTCAAGCTCCCATTCCGAGGCCTTGAAGAACCGGCGCGGCTTGCGTGCCATGACCTTGACTTCGGTCGCCCCGAGACGCAACGACGTGCGGCAACAATCCATGGCCGTATTGCCGACGCCGATGATGAGCACCCGGGGGCCCACCTTGTCGACGTGCCGAAAGGCAACCGCCTCGAGCCATGCGATCCCGATGTGGATCCGGTCGGACTCACGGCGGCCAGGCAATTCCAGTTCCTTGCCCTTCGGCGCACCGGATCCGACGAATATCGCATCGAACCCGCCGGAGCCGAGGAGCTGCTTCAGGCTGCCCACGGGCGAGTTCAGGCGCAGATCCGCGCCCATCCCGACGATGTAGCCGATCTCCTCGTTGAGCACCCTGGCAGGCAGGCGAAAGCCCGGAATGTTGGTGCGCATCAGGCCGCCGGCGACGGCGTTTTGCTCGAGGATCGTCACCGCGTAACCCAGCGGGAGCAGATCGTTGGCGACCGTGAGCGAGGCGGGTCCCGCGCCGACGCAGGCCACCCGCTTGCCGTTCTTGTCTGCAGGAACCTGCGGCAGGAGCGAGACGATGTCGTCCCGAAGATCCGCCGCCACCCGTTTCAGCCGGCAGATCGCAACCGGTTTATCCTCAATGCGGCCCCGCCGGCAGGCGGGCTCGCAGGGCCGGTCGCAGACGCGCCCGAGGATGCCGGGAAATACGTTGGACTCGCGATTCACCATGTACGCCTGGGTGAATTCGCCCTGGGCGATCAGCCTGATGTACTCCGGGATGTCGGTGTGTGCCGGACACGCCCACTGGCAGTCCACCACCGAGTGAAAGTAATCCGGCTGCCCGACGTCGGTTGGCTCCATGAGTCCTCTTTGTGTCGATTCCCCCCAAGCGGCACTAAGTATAACGCCGGAACGTTTCTAACGTAATTTAACTATAATGAATTACAGGTATATGATTTTATTATGAATTAAATCCCCTCGAATCCTGTCAACACATTCACCGTGTTGATTCCGACCTCGGCCACGGCATAGCCGCCCTCGAAAACGAACAAGGTCGGCAGTCCCGCGGCGCCGATCAACGACCCATAGGTGGAAAAGTCGGCCGACTGCAGCTTGAAGAAACTGATGGGGTCCTGCGCAAATGTGTCGACGCCGAGCGAGACGATCAACGCATCGGCACCGAAATCCCGAATGCGGTCGAGCGCCGCGACGAGCGCCTCACGCCATGGCGCGAACTGCGTACCGCGGGGCAGCGGCAGATTGAAGTTGAAGCCCCTGCCTTCGCCCGCCCCGGTTTCGTCCGTGTAGCCGGAGAAATACGGAAACGCATCGGCTGGATCGCCGTGCAGGGAGACGTAGAGCACGTCGGCGCGGTCGTAGAAAATGTCCTGCGTACCATTGCCGTGATGAAAATCGACGTCGAGCACCGCCACCCGCGCCGCACCCTGATCACGCAGATATTGCGCGGCAATGGCGGCGTTGTTGAGGAAACAGTAGCCGCCATACAAGTCGCGCGCCGCATGATGTCCCGGCGGCCGGCACAGCGCGAATGCGCTGCGCGCGCCGCGACTGACCAGGCTCGCCCCGGTCAATGCCACATCGGCTGCTGCCTGCGCGGCCTCCCATGACCCGGCGCTGATCGAGGTCTCGCCGGCCATGGCGTAATACCCGAGCCTGCCGGTGATGCCGTGCGGCCGGCGTTGCGCCATGCGGCGCGCCGGCCAACAGTCGGGAATCGCCTCACCCCGGTTGCCCTCCGCCACCCACTCGGCCCAGGCGGTCCCCAGGAACTCGACGAACTCCGCATCATGCACACGGCGCACCGGGTCGAGACCGAACCTTCGCGGTGCGACGATTTCACCCAGAGCGACCGAGCGCACCCGCTCCAGGACGATCTGCGCTCGCTCGGGACACTCATGGGGGGGCACCAACTGCCCGCCATGCAGTTCGGTCCTTGCGTGGCGCAGAAGATGATCCTTGGAAAACACGGTAATCATTGAATTGCGCCCCGGTGTCGCCGTGAATTTCCGGCACCGACATCCTGCCGATACGGCGACACGGGCACAACTGGACAGTTGCGCCCGTGTCTGATTACATCCGTGGGCGCGTGCCGGTGTCGGGCATGCGGCCGGCGGGCACGAGCCTCGACGGCCACGTGCCGTTAGCCGCCGCTCGACAATTCAAACCAATAAATCAACAGGGGAAATTATGCTCACCAGGAATCGCGTGACCGCGTTTGCGGCATTCTTCGGACTTGCGCTCGCCAGCTTGTCATCGTTTGCGGAGGATCGACCCTACAAGGAAGGTCCCGTCGTCAATGTCTCCGCCATCCGCACCGAGTACGGCAGATTCGACGACTATATGAAATTCCTCGACACGAACTGGAAACAGGAACAGGAGGCGTCGAAGAAGGCCGGCCTCATCCTGAGCTACGAGGTGCTGACCGTGGAGCCCCGGGGTCCGGACGATCCAGACATCTATCTCGTCGTGACGTACAAGAATTGGGCGGCGTTGGACGGGATTGCGGACAAGGCCGACGGCATCGCCAAGCAGGTCTATGGAACCGTGGAGTCGGCCAACAAGGGTGCCATCGACCGCGGCAAAATGCGCCGCACCCTGGGATCCACCACGATGCAGGTACTCGACCTGAAGTAGCGCCGCGACAGGGAAGCCGGGGACTCTCTCCGGCTTCCCTCCGGCCGCCGCGTGGCGGTCGGCAGGCTGCGGGTCCCGACCATCCGGCAACCGCCGCCAGCCCGCCCCCGGCGCAACTGCGCGATGCACTAGGTGTGTCCGACCGCCCGCCTGCATTACCGTCGACTCTGAGTACGCCCGACCCGACACGGAGTCCCATGAGCAACGACAGCGCCGTCTATGACTACATCATCGTCGGCGCGGGGTCCGCAGGCTGCGTGGTCGCCAATCGCCTTTCGGAGGATCCCGCCATGCGGGTGCTCGTCGTGGAGGCGGGCGGCGACGACAAGAACTTGCTGATCCACATGCCCAAAGGCATGGGAAAACTCGTGCTCGATCCCCGCCATGCCTGGCACTATCCGGTGGATCAGGCACGCGAACCGGGGCTGCCGGAGTCGGAAATCTGGATCCGCGGCAAGGGGCTCGGCGGCTCGAGTTCCATCAATGGAATGATCTACGTCCGCGGCCAGCCCGAAGATTTCGACGTCTGGGAGTCGTTCGGTGCCGACGGCTGGAATTGGGAGGCGATGAAAAACGCCTTCGAGGCGATCGAGGACGATGGAGGCGGCGCACGAAGATCCTCCGGCGCCGCACGCCCTCTGCACATCAGCCGGGGAACCTTCCGGTATCCCCTCGCGGAAGCGCTCGTGGAGGCCGGACAACAGATGGGGCTGACGCGCAAGGAAGATTTCAATTCCGGCGCGCAGGAAGGCGTTGGCTATTATTCACACAACATCAAGAGCGGCCGGCGGCAGAGCGCGGCCGTCGCCTTTCTGCGGCCGGCCATGAAGCGTGCGAACCTCACGGTCGTGACCCACTGCGAGGTGGACAGGCTGTCGGCGACCCACAACCGCATCACCGGCGTATCCGGCCGCCGTCGCGGCCGACCGGTGACCTTCGACTGTCGCGGCGAGGTCATATTGTGCGCGGGGACCATCAATTCTCCCAAGGTGTTGCAGTTGTCGGGCATCGGACCCGCGGCAGAGCTGCGCTCGCTGGGCATCGCGACTCTGGTCGACAGCCCGGACGTGGGGTCGCGCATGCGTGAACACCTGGGTTTCTCACTGCCATTTCGTTTGAGAGCCGCGGAGGGAAACAACCGCCGCTTCCACGGCATCGGCCTGGTCCAAAGCCTCCTGCAATACTACCTGACGCATCGCGGACCCCTGGCGACGGGCCCCTTCGAGGTGGGTGCCTTCGTCCGCACGACGCCCGAGGTGTCGCGACCCGACGCCCAGCTGTACATGGGCGCATTCACCTTTGCCCGTGGCAGCGACAACTTTCCCGTGCCGCTGGCGGAGGTCGAGCGATTGCCGGGGCTGACGATCTATGGCCAGCTCCTGCGCCCGACCAGCGAGGGCCGGATCATGATCCGCTCGGCCGATCCCGCAGACCCGCCGATGATTACCCCCAATTGGTTGGCCTCGCCGGAGGACGGCCGCGCCGCCGTCGCGATGGTCCGGTACATGCGCAGGTACATGCAACAGCCGGCCATCAGCCGGCATCTGGGGGAAGAACTCGTCCCCGGTGCCGACTGCGCCAGTGACGAGGACCTCCTTCGGGCGTTCCGCCGGCTGTCGCTGTGTGGAACCCACGCCGTCGCGACCTGCCGGATGGGCGGCGACCCCGGATCCGTGGTCGACCCTCGGTTAAAGGTCCGGGGAATCGAGGGTCTGCGGGTTGCCGATTGTTCCGTGATGCCGTCCCCCATCTCCGGAAACACCAACGCCGCGGCGATGGCACTGGGATGGCGCGCGGTGGATCTGCTCCGCGAGGATCGGCGGTGACCGCCCGACGGCGGGCGTAACCTGCTGATTACGAGAGGTTTTTGGTGGTGGGACGGCTGGGACTCGAACCCAGGACCAAAGCCTTAAAAGGGCCTTGCTCTACCAACTGAGCTACCGTCCCAATAGGCCGCGCATGATAGCGGAACTTGTCCGCCAGTTCATCGACATCGCAACTTAGACGTAGGCCGTGGGATCGGGCACGCCGGCCGCGGCAAAGCCCGCCGCCCTCAGCCTGCAGGAATCGCATCGGCCGCAGGCCCTCCCCTGGGCGTCGGCCTGGTAGCAGGACACCGTCATCCCATAATCGACCCCCAGGCGCAGGCCCGTCCGGATGATTTCGGCTTTCGACAGGGCGATCAGCGGTGCCCGTATCGACAGCCCCCTGCCCTCCACACCGGCCTTCGTCGCCACGCCCGCCAGGCGCTCGAAGGCCTCGATGAAGGCCGGCCGGCAATCCGGATATCCCGAGTAATCCACGGCGTTGACGCCGACGAAGATATCCTCGGCACCCACCACCTCGGCCCAGGCCAGGGCCAGCGCCAGGAGCAACGTATTGCGGGCGGGCACGTACGTGACCGGTATGCCGGCCACCGGTATGCCGGCCACCGGTATGCCGGTCCCCATCGAGTCCGGAACTGCGATGGCGGGGTCGGTCAGCGCCGAACCGCCGATACCCGCGAGATCGATGCCCATCACCCGATGTTCCTCCGCCCCCTGCGCCGCCGCCACCCGCCGCGCCGCATCAAGTTCCGCGGCATGGCGCTGGCCGTAATGCACGCTGAGTGCATACGTGGTGAAACCGTCCGAGCGGGCGATGGCAAGGGCAGTCGCGGAATCCAATCCGCCGGACAGCAGGACGATCGCGCGCTTCATCGTCCGGGAACGTCCCCCCACAGTACCTTGTGGAGCTGCAGTTGAAACCGCACGGCCAACCGGTCGGCCAATATCCATTGCGCGAGTTCCACCGCGGGCATTTGGGTGAAGCTCGGCGAGAACAGGATCGTGCAGCGTCCTGCCAGAGCGTGAGTATCGAGGTAAGCCTTGCTCCAGTCGTAGTCCTCGCGGGAACAGATCACGAACTTCAATTGATCCCGCGGCCTCAACAGGTCGAAGTTCTCGACCCGATTGCGGGCGGCCTCGGCGGAGCCCGGAGTCTTCACGTCCACGACCCGCGAGACCCGCGCGTCCACGTCGCCGATGTTCATGGCTCCGCTCGTCTCGAGCGACACGTCGAGACCCTCGTCGCACAGCCGGTTCAGCAATTTGAGACAACCCGGCTGCGCCAGGGGTTCGCCGCCGGTCACGCAGACGTGCCGCACGCCATACTCCAACACCCGGCCGACGACGGCGTCGAGTTCCAGCCACTCGCCCGTGTGGAAGGCATACTCGGTGTCGCAGTACTGGCAGCGCAGCGGACACCCGGTGAGCCGCACGAAAACGCTCGGGAAGCCCACCGCGTCGGCTTCGCCCTGCAGCGAGTAGAAGATCTCGTTGATCCGCAGGCGTTCCGGTTTGAGTCTGGCGCCGATCAATGTTTCTCGGCGGCCATTCTTTCGAGCCGCTGTTGTGCGAGATGACCGGCCGGCGAGTCCGGATACTTGGCCACGACCCGGGCGAGCACGTCGTGCGCCTCCGAGAACTGCTTCAGTTCATAATCGCAGTAGCCGATCTTGAGCAGCGCGTCCGGCACCTTGCGGGACCCGGGAAAGCCGTCGACGACGCGCTGGAAGGCCGCCAGCGCGTCGGTGAAGGCCCTGTTCACGTAGTAGGCCTCCCCCAGCCAGTACTGCGCATTGTCGGCCAGCTCACTGGTCGGAAAGGAGGAGAGGAACTTTTGAAATCCGGCAATGGCCTGATCGTACTGACCGTTCTTGAGCAGATCGAGGGCCGCCTGGTAGCCGGTCTTTTCGGCCGCATCGCCAGCCGGCGGCGTGACGGGCGCACCCGCGGTGCTCGACGGCGTATCCGCCGCGTTGCCGCCCGCAGCGGCGCCGGCGCCCCTCCCCTCGAGCGCCTTGAGCCGCAGGTCGAGATCGGCGTACAGGTCCCGCTGCTGCTTGCGCGCGGCGTCGAGACTGTGGTTCAACTGATCCACGTCGTTGTGCATCGCGCGAATATCGGCCCTCATCGACTCGAGCTGATTGGCGATGTCGACCTGGCTTTGATTCGTCACGACCCGCTCGACCCGCGTCAGCCGCGTGTCCAGATCGTTCAATCGGATCTGAACCGGGTCTTCGTCGGGCGGCGTCGTCGAACAGCCCGTCATCGCCACGGCGGCGAGGCAGACGGCACTCACGAGGGCGGCTCGGACGGTCACGGCTGATAGACCAGTTCCACACGCCGATTCTGCGCCCAGGCCGCTTCGTCGTCGCCTTCCACCGCCGGCCGTTCCGAGCCGAAGCTCACCGTCGTGATCTGGTTCGGGGAGACGCCCTGCAGCATCAGCGCGCGGCGCACCGCCTGCGCACGACGCTCACCCAGACCGATGTTGTACTCGCGCGTACCCCGTTCGTCGGTGTTGCCTTCGAGCTTGATCTTCAGGTTCGGGTGGCTGGTCAGATTTTGGGCATTCGCCGTGACGATGGGAGCGAACTCCGGTTTGATGTCCGACTTGTCGAAGTCGAAATAAATGACCTTGCGACCGAGAGCACCCGCGGCGTCTCCCTGTCCATTGAGGCTTCGGCCGTTGACGTCGCCGTTTTCGCCGCCGAGGGCCGACCCGCTCGTCGAGGCGCCTCCCGCCGGCGACGTCGCCGAGGAATCACCCACCTGGCTGCCGGCGGTCGGCGGCTGTAACGTCGTGGCCTTCTTCGGACAGCCCGCGAGCAGCGCCGCACCCATCAACAGACACGCGATCGATACGATTTTCTTCATCTAAGCTCTCCAGCAAATTTCACATTGTTTCCAGGACCGCCGGCCCAGACCGCGATTATGACCTGTGTCGCGGTCCGAAGTCGCCGGGTTTAAAACGGCGACCAGGCAGGTTCCTGCACCTCGCCCTCGGTCGATGCCAAACGCTCCTGAACCCGCCCGTCGGCGCTGACGAGCGCCAGAACCCCGCGCCCGTGGTCGCGGCCGGCATACAGGATCACTGCACCATTCGGCGCATAGCTCGGCGAGACGTCGAACCGGCCCTTCGTGAGGATCTGAACGTCGCCGCGGCCCCGCAGGTCCATAGTCGCGATACGGTAGGCCCCGTCCTCCTGGGTCACGAATGCCAGCTGCGATTCGTCGGGCGAGAGCCGCGGCCGCGCGTTGTAGCTGCCCTGGAAAGTCAGTCGTCGGGGCTTGTCGCCGGGTTGAATGCCCATGCGATAGATCTGCGGACCGCCGGCGCGATCAGAGGTGAAATACAGGGACTGTCCGTCCTTGGACCATTGCGGCTCGGTATCGATGCCGGGGTCGTCGGTGATCCGCGTCAGGGACTGGGTGGCGAGATCCATGATGTAAATGTCCAGATTGCCGTCCCGCGTGGACAACGTCAGCGCCAGTTTCTTCCCATCCGGCGACCAGGCCGGCGCCTGATTCACTCCGGCCCGGGCGGAGACCCGGCGCCGCTCGCCGCTCTTCAGGACCTGCACGTACACCGAGGGGAGCCGGTCCTCGAACGAGACGTACGCGAGACTCTGTCCGTCAGGCGACCACGCCGGCGACATCAGCGGTTCATGCGACTGCATGACGATGCGCGGATTGGCGCCGTCGGCATCGGCCACGATGAGTTCGTAGGTCTTGTTGGGCAAATGCCCGAGCACCGAGATGTAGGCGATGCGCGTGGCGAACGCTCCGCGTATGCCGAGGATCTTTTCGAACACCATGTCGGCGACCTGGTGGCTCGCCAGCCGCAGACCCGCCCTGTTGGAGCTGATCTGATACCCCAAGAGTCGCTGCCGGTTGAGCACGTTGTAGAGTTCGAACACGATGTTGAAGCGATCCGGTCCCTGCGGCTGCACCTGCCCCACCACGATGTAATCGTTGCTGAGCCGGCGCCAGTCGTCGAACGCCACCGCGGCGCCCGTGTGCGGCTGCTCGATCATGTCCTTGCGGTCCATGGTCTTGAATCGCGCGCTGCGGGCCAAGTCGTCGCTCACGAGTTGCGCCACATCGAACGAGGCTGCGGCCTCCTCGGGCGGACTGAACGGCACGACGGCGATCGGAATGGCATCAGCCTGTCCCTTCGTCACCTCCACCACGAGTTCCGCCCGCGACGGCGGACACAAGAGGATCAGACCGATCATGGCCAGCCAGGGAAGGTGCTTATTCATTGGGTTTGAATCTGAATTGAAAGACTCTCTCGAAAAGCGCCGGATCCGGCGGGTCGGGCAGCGGCGATGCACGATACACCGCATTCTGGATGGATTGCCGGACCGCATCGTCGCCATTGCACTGCACGACCCGGACGCCGGTGACCTCGCCCCCGCGAATTTGGGTGACCTCCACCAAGCAGTCGACACCCGGCCGCGCCGAAGGCGGCTTGATCCACGCACCCTGGATCCTTGCGCGCAACAGGGCGACATATTGATCGCGAAGCGGTCCGGACTCGACGGCGTTCACGTGCTCCTCGTCCGTGATCTGGCGCCGCAATTCTGCCTCCCGCTCCTGCCGGGCCCGCTCATCGGCGGCCCGTTTGGCGTCCGCCGCCTGCTTGGCCTCGGCGGCCCGTTTGGCGTC
>JBBIKV010000005.1:76532-89835 GCA_037445285.1 Nevskiaceae bacterium
GCGTCGGCGGCCTGTTGGTCCGCGAGGGCCTGCTTCACGCCGGCGGCATGCCTGGCATCGGCGGCCAGTTTGATCTCGACGACATGCCTGGCCTCGGCAGCCTTCCGGGCGTCAGCCGCCTGCTTGGCCTGCACGGCCTGCGTCGCGTCCGCCTGTCGTTGGGCGTCCTCGAGCGCCCGTGCCGCCGCCGCGGTGCGGTTCGCTTCCTCGGCCTGCTCGGCCGCACGCGCCTCGGCATCCTGCTTCGCCTGGGCTGCGGCGGCCTGCGCATCGGCGACGGCGCGCTGCCTGGCCATTTCCTGGTCGGCGCGATCGGTGCGCGCCTGCTGCGCCGCGTGCAGAACCTGCGAACTCACGACCACCGCATCGATGGGCAGCGGCTGCACGCTCGCGGGCGGCTGCCGGTTGGACAGGTATGCAACGAGCACGAGCCCGACCGCGAGCAGACCATGCAGCGACACGGATGCCAGTACCGGCCAGGTGTGTTCACGAAGGAACGCCCGCATTCAACGCACGCCGCTGGCCGGCCTTACGGGGTCGGTCAAGAAGCCGACTTTCGCGGCGCCGGCGTGCTGCAGCAGCACCATGGCGCGCACGACGGTTCCATAGGGCACGGTCGTGTCGGCCTTCACCAGCACCGGCGTCTGCGGATCACGGCGCAGCAACGCCGCCGTCCGCGCGCTCACGGTGGCCTCCGACGCGGGGCGTTCGGGATCCTTGCCGAAATTGACGTACAGCCGCCCGCTGGCATCGATGGTGAGGATCAAGGGTTCATGCTTGGCCAGAAACTCCGGATCGATGGGCTGCGCACCGGCATCGGGCAGGTCGACCTTCACCCCCTCCTTGAGCAGCGGTGCCGTAATCATGAAAATCACCAACAGCACCAACATGACGTCGATATACGGCACCACATTGATTTCCCCCATGAGCTTGCGGCGACGCAGAGGTGCGGGCATCGGTTCTACGCGCCCGGCGCACGGACGGGACCGTGGCGCTGCAGAATCGTCGAAAACTCTTCGACAAACGTGTCGAAGCGCAGTTCCAGGCGGCTCACCTGATCCGCGAAGCGATTGTAGGCGACGACCGCCGGAATCGCCGCGAACAACCCGATGGCCGTGGCGATCAGCGCTTCGGCGATGCCGGGCGCGACCGCGGCGAGCGTGGCCTGCTGGACGTTGCCGAGATTGTGGAACGCGCTCATGATGCCCCACACCGTGCCGAACAGTCCCACATAGGGGCTCGTGGACCCCACGGTGGCCAGCATCGCCAGATTGCGCTCGAGCCGGTCGAGTTCGCGCATTTGCGCAACTCGCATGGCACGCCTCGCCCCTTCGAGCAGTTGGTCGCCGGGAACGCCCTGTTGGCGCAGCCGGCTGAACTCACCGAAACCCGATTCGAAGATGCTTTGTTCCCCGGTGCCGGCGCGCCCCTTGGTCTCGATGCTGCGGTAGAGGGCGGACAGGTCGCCGCCCGACCAGAACGCTGTCTCGAACTGATCCGCCTGGCGCCGCGAGGTCGAGATCACACGGCTTTTCTTGAAGATCACCGCCCAGGACGCCACGGATGCCCCCATGAGGAGCAGCATCACCGCCTGCACGATGGGGCTCGCGTCGAGCACCAAGGTCCAGATCGACAAGTCATTGCCCATTGCGCCACTCCGTGAACAAATCCCTTGGGATGGCACACGGTCGCAAGGTGCCGGAATCGAGGCAGGCCACGCGCACGTCCGCGTCGATCAACCGGACCTCGCCCCGCACGACCGTCTGCTTGAAGGAAATTGTCGCACCGCGCAGACGCTCCAGGACGGCAGTGACGACAACTTCATCATCGAGCACCGCCGGCCGCAGGAAGTCCACGGTGATGCCGACCACCGCGAATTGCAGCTGCCGCTCGAGGCGCAAACGTCGTTGATCGACACCCATGGCGCGCAGCCAGTCGGTCCGGCAACGCTCCATGAATTTCAGATAATTCGCGTAATAGACGACACCCCCCGCGTCGGTGTCCTCCCAGTAGATGCGAAACTTACATGAGTAGTGTGGGTTCGAAGCCGTGTCCTCCCGGGGTCGATGCCCGCATTTTACAGCATTGGCCGCCGCGCGTTCGAACATCGCCGCGCGATCGGCTATTCTGCGGGCACGGCCGTTCCTCGCCGCATCGACCTACCAAGGCGCTCATGCAACACTTCAAGGCATTGCGGGTACACAAAACCGGCCAGGGCACGGCGGCCCGATTCGACTCGATGGAGGTCGATCAACTGACCGCCGGGGAGGTGGTGATTCGGGTCGCATACTCCGGCCTCAACTACAAAGACGCCCTCGCCGTGACCGGCAAGGGGGCGATCGTCCGGGGACATCCCAGGACGGCGGGCATCGACCTGTCCGGCGTCGTGGAGAGCAGTTCCGATCCGACGTTTCGACACGGGGACAAGGTGCTGGTGACCGGCTGCCAGATCGGCGAGTCGCTCGACGGCGGCCTCGCCGAAGTCGCCCGCGTGCCCGCCGCGGCCGTGGTGCCTCTGCCGACGGCGTTGAGCTTGTTCGAAGCCATGGTGCTCGGCACGGCGGGATTCACGGCCGCGATGGCGCTGTGGCGCCTGCTGGACAACCGCCAGCAGCCGGCGCAGGGCCCCATCGCGGTCACGGGACCCACCGGCGGTGTCGGGGCCATCGCCTTGGGACTGCTAAAGCGCGCCGGCTTCACGACGACCGCCATCACCGGCAAGATGGACCAGGCGGACTATCTGCGGCGCCTCGGCGCCGATGCCGTCGTCGACCGGACCGCGCTCGATATCGGCAGCAAGCCCTTGGAAAAGGCCATCTGGGGAGGCGCCGTCGACAATTTGGGCGGCGAGACGCTGAGCTACCTGACGCGGACCGTCAAGCCGTGGGGAAACATCGCCTGCATCGGGCTTGCGCAGTCGCCCGAACTGCACACCACGGTGATCCCGCTGATCTTGCGGGGCGTGAGCCTGCTCGGCATCCACTCGGTCGAGGTCCCGCGCCCGTGGCGTCTGGCCATCTGGGAGCGGCTGGCCGGCGAATGGAAGCTCGATTCACTGGACTCGATCGTGCGCGAGGTGATTCGACTCGAGGACGTACCGCGGGCATGCAAGAACCTGGTGGCCGGACAGGCCCTGGGACGCTACGTGGTGCGCATCGCGGGAGACCTCTGACACCGGCACCGCCGGGGAGGATGTCTCGAGCTAACCGCCCCCGTCCCGGAAGAGGGGCAGGGTCGGATCGCGCTCCACGGTGGGCGCCGGCAGCCCAAAATGGGCGTAGGCGGTGCGCGTCGCGACACGTCCACGGGCCGTGCGCATCAGAAATCCCTGCTGTATGAGAAACGGTTCGATCACATCCTCGATGGTGCCGCGCTCCTCGCTCATGGCTGCCGCCAGACTGTCGACGCCCACCGGCCCCCCCTCGAACTTCTCGATGACGGTCAGCAGCAGCTTGCGGTCCAGCATGTCGAAACCCTGCGGATCGACCTCCAGCATGTCGAGCGCCGCCAGAGCGACCTCGCCGCTGATGAGACCGCCGGCCTTGACCTCGGCGAAGTCGCGGACCCGGCGCAGCAGCCGGTTGGCGATGCGCGGCGTGCCGCGTGATCGCTCGGCGATGCGGTCGGCCCCATCGGAGCGCAGCTCGAGCTTGAGGATCGACGCGCTGCGCACGACGATCTTGGTCAATTCCTCCGTCGAATAGAATTCGAGCCGCTGCACGATGCCGAATCGATCGCGCAGCGGCGAGGTGAGCAGGCCCGCCCGGGTGGTCGCGCCGACCAGCGTGAACGGCGGCAGATCGAGTTTGATCGAACGCGCCCCGGGACCCTCGCCGATCATCAGGTCGAGCTGCGAGTCCTCCATGGCCGGATAGAGGACTTCCTCGACCACCGGACTCAACCGGTGAATCTCGTCCACGAAGAGCACGTCCCTCGGTTCGAGGTTGGTGAGCAACGCCGCGAGATCCCCGGGACGCTCTAGCACGGGGCCGGAGGTCTGGCGCAGATTCACCTGCAGCTCGTTCGCGATGATGTTGGCAAGCGTCGTCTTGCCGAGCCCCGGCGGCCCGAATATCAATACGTGATCCAGCGCCTCGCCGCGTTGCCGGGCGGCCTGGATGAAGATCTGCATCTGATTCTTCACGTTCGGCTGGCCGACGTAATCCGCGAGACTCTTGGGACGTACGGCCCGGTCGACCACTTCCTCGTCGCGGCGGGCGGTCCCGGCGATGATGCGATCCTGTTCGATTCCCATGGACGATCCTATGGTTTGGCGGCGGATTTGAGTGCGCGCCGGATGATCTCGGTGGTCGAAAGGCCCGGTTCATCCGCCGATTTCAGCAGCCGGGTGACTTCGGGCGGCTTGTAGCCGAGCGCGATCAGGGCGCCGAACGCCTCGCTATGCGGCGACGGCGGCGCTCCCAGCGCAGCGGCGGGCTGTCCGTCGCCCGCGGCGCGCGCCGCGAGTTTCTGCACGCTGTCGCGCATCTCGATGATCACCCGCTCCGCGGTCTTGCGGCCGATGCCCGGAATCCGGGTGAGCATGGCGACATCCTCGGCCTCGATGATGCGCAGGAAGTCCTCCACGCTCGCCCCCGACAGGATGCCCAGCGCGATCTTGGGTCCGACGCCGGACACTTTGAGCAGCCCGCGGAACAGCCGCCGTTCACCATCGGTGCCGAATCCGAACAGAATGTGTGCATCTTCGCGCACCACCATGTGGGTGAACAGCGCCACGGCCTCCCCGGTGGCCGGAAGGCCGTAGAACGTCGACATGGGGGCTTCCAGTTCGTAGCCCACCCCGTTGACATCCACCAGCAGGGCCGGCGGCTGCTTCAGGGCCAGCCGGCCCTTCAGAAAGCCGATCATGCGCGGCTGCCGGCGCGCAGCACCGAGGTGCGCACCGCGCCGCGCAGCGCGTGACAGACCGCCGCCGCCAGGGCGTCGGCCGCATCGGCCGCCAACGGGCCGTCGAGCCGCAGGATGCTCCTCATCATCAGCTGCACCTGGGACTTCTCCGCGCTGCCCGAGCCGACGACCGCCTGCTTGATCTGACGCGTCGCATACTCGAACACCTCGGCATTGGAATCGGCGGTGCCGCAGATCGCGGCGCCGCGGGCCTGGCCGAGTTTCAGGGCGCTGTCCGGATTACGGTTGACGAACACCCGTTCGATGGCGATTTCGTGGGGCCGGTACTCCGCGACCACCGTTTGAATGCAGCGGAATATCTCGCAGAGCCGCGCGGCGAACTCACCCTGGCCGGTGCGGATGACGCCGCTCGCGACATAGGTCAAACGGGGACCGACCGCGTCCACCACCCCGAAGCCCGTGCATTGCGATCCGGGGTCGATCCCGAGCACTCGGATCATTGCGCTCTTGGGGATGGGAACTGGCATGGCCGGGTATGATACCGCATGGAAACCACGGCAACGACCCGGACGGTCAGTGACCGGTTGACCGGCGCCTTCGCGGCGGTGCGCGCCTTCGAATTGCCGGACGCCGCGCAACCTGCACGGACCTCGGCACTCGAGGTCGCGCAAATCGTGCGCACCTTGGATGCCGACGACGACGTCGTCGTCGCCGCCATGGTCCAGCCGCTGCTCGACGGCGGACATCTCGAGCGCAGCTCGGCCGAATCACGCTTCGGCGCCGAGCCCGTCCGCCTGGCCCGGGCGCTGAGCCAGCTCGGACACTTCGGCCTGCCGCCGGACTGGACCCCGGAGCGCGATCTGGAAGCCGGGCAGGCGGAGGCGCTGCGCAAGATGCTGCTCGCGGTGATCGGCGACGTCAGGCTGGTGGTCGTGAGCCTCGCCGAGCAACTGCAGAAGATGCGCTCGGCGAAGCTGCTCGACGGCGCCACCCAGCGAAGGCTCGCCACGGAGACCCGGGAGGTCTATGCCCCGCTCGCGAACCGTCTCGGCGTATGGCAGGTCAAATGGGAGCTGGAGGATCTCGCATTTCGTTACCTGCAGCCCGCCGACTACAAGCGCATCGCGACGGCGCTCAAGAGCCGCCGGGCCGAGCGCGAGCGGTATATCAACGAGCTGAAGGGCGAACTGCAGGCCGCACTCCGAGCGGCCGGGATCGAGGCCACGATCACCGCCCGCCCGAAGCACATCTACAGCATCTGGCGCAAGATGCAGGCCAAGCATCTCGCCTTCGATGAACTCATGGACATCCGTGCGGCCCGGGTGCTCGTGAACGGCGTGGCCGAATGCTACGCGGCACTCGGCGTGGTGCATTCGCTCTGGCAATTCATTCCCGGCGAATTCGACGACTACATCGCCACGCCGAAGGACAATCTATACCGCTCCATCCATACCGCCGTCATCGGTCCCGGCGACCAGCCGGTCGAGATCCAGATCCGCACGCACGAGATGCACGAGAACTCCGAAAGAGGCGTTGCGGCTCATTGGCGCTACAAGGAGGGCGGGCGCGGCGATCAGGCCTACGAGCGCAAGATCAACCAGCTGCGCTCCCTGCTGGCCCCCACCGAAGGCGCGGAGACCGCGAGCGACTTCCTCGACCGGATACGCGTCGACCTCTTCCAGGACCGCCTCTACGTGCTCTCGCCCAAGGGCGAGATCGTCGACGTGCCGGTCGGCGGAACGCCGCTCGACTTTGCCTATCAGGTCCACACCGACCTCGGACATCGCACGCGCGGCGCCAAGGTCAACGGCCGCATGGTGGGGCTCGACCATCCGCTCAAGAACAGCGACACGGTCGAGATCATCACCGCCAAGTCGCCGCAGCCGTCCCGCGACTGGTTGTCTCCGCAATCCGGCTATCTCGCCAGTCCGCGCCACCGCAACAAGGTGCGCGCGTGGTTCCGCAAGCAGAACGAAACCCAGAACAAGAGCGAGGGTCGTGCCCTGCTCGACCGGGAGCTGCAGCGCCTTGGCGTGAACAGTCCGCCCATGCCAGAACTGCTCGCCGAATTGAAGCTGCCGAGCATCGACGCGCTGCACGTGGCGCTGGGCGTCGGCGAGGTGAGCGACGCCCAGATCGCCGGCGCCATCCAGCGCCTCCAGCACGCCCGCAGCGAACCGTTCGCCCGCCTGCGTCCGGCCGTGGACCGCCAGCCGGAGACGGAGGTTCAGGGCGTCGGGGACCTCCTCTCCACGTACGCGCGATGCTGCAGGCCGGTGCCGCCGGAGCCCATCGTCGGCTACATCACCGTGGGCCGCGGGGTCAGCATCCACAGTCAATCCTGCGCGAATCTCGCACGCCTCGCCGCCAGGTCGCCCGCACGCGTGCTCACGGTGGCCTGGGGCAGGGCGAATTCCGCGGAATATCCGGCGCAGATCGACGTGCAGGCGTTCGACCGGCGCGGCCTGGTGCGCGACGTGAGCGCGGCGCTCGCGGATGCGAAGATCAGCATTCAAGGCATGAACACGGTGACCGACAAGCGCGACAACGTCGCGCACATGCAGATCCAGATCACCATCACGGGCCTGCCGCAGCTCTCGAAGGTGCTGGTCGCGATCGCGCAGGTGCCGAACGTCATTTCGGCGAGGCGCAGGCGCTGAGCCCCCCCGGCGACTAGCGATTGATCGAGTCGATCGCCATCTTGTCGACCGCCAGCGCCGCCTCGTGAATCGCCTCGGACAACGTCGGATGCGCGTGAATGGTGCGCTGAATGTCCTCGGTGCTCGCCGAGTATTCCATCGCGAGCACCGCCTCGGCGATGAGTTCTCCCGCCATCGGCCCGATCACGTGGATGCCCAACACCTCGTCGTCGTCCTTGGCGGAAATGACCTTCGCCATGCCCTGACCGGCTTCCATCGCCCGCGCCCGGCCGCTCGCGGCGAAGGGAAACGTGCCCACCTTGTAGGGCCGGCCGCCGGCCTTGACCTGCTCCTCGGTCTGCCCGACCCAGGCGATTTCAGGGGCCGTGTAGACCACCGACGGGATGACCTTGTAGTTCACCTCGCCGTACCGGCCGGCGATCAGATCGGCGACCATCACGCCCTCTTCCTTCCCCTTGTGGGCGAGCATGGGGCCGCGCACGGCGTCGCCGACCGCCCAGACCCCGGGGGCATTCGTGCGGCAATGATCGTCCACCTCGATGAAGCCCCGCGCATCCAGTTGAACGCCGGTGCCCTCGGCGAGCAGCCCCTCGGTGAACGGCCGGCGGCCGACGGCCACCACCAATTTGTCGACCTGGAGCGTGTGTTCGCCCTGCGCATCCGCGTACACGACGTCGACGCCGCCGCCGGATGCCGCGGCGCTCGCCACCCTGGCGCCCAGTTTGATGTCGAGTCCCTGCTTCTTGAAATGTCGCTGGGCCTCCTTGGCGATGGTCTGGTCCGCCATCGGCAGAAACTGGTCCAGGGCCTCGAGGACGGTCACTTCACTGCCGAGACGACGCCATACGCTGCCCAGTTCCAGGCCGATGACGCCCGCGCCGATCACGCCGAGGCGCGCCGGCACCGCATCGAACTCCAGGGCATTCCAGGAATCGACGATGAACTTACCGTCGTGCGGCACCGTTTTCAGCCGGATCGGGCTGGAACCGGAGGCCAGGACGACGTTCTTGGCCTCGAGCGTTCGCTCCGAACCGTCGGCGGCGGTGACCAGCACCCTGTTGCCGGGCAGCAGGCGGCCGTGCCCCTGGATGCCGACGACGCCGTTGGCCTTGAAGAGGGCCATGATCCCCGTCGTCATGGTCTTGACGATGGAGGCCCGGCGCTTTTGCATGGCGGCCAGGTCGAGCGTGATTCCGGCCAGCTTGATGCCATGCGTGCCGAACTCGTCCTTCGCCCGTTGGAACAGTTCCGAGGACTCGAGCAGGGCTTTGGAAGGGATGCAGCCGGCATTCAGGCAGGTGCCGCCGAAGGCATAAGTGCCGTCGGTGTTCTTCCACTCGTCGATGCAGGCCACCTTTAGTTTGTTCTGACCCGCGCGAATGGCGGCGGGATAGCCGGCGGGGCCGGCGCCGATGACGACGACGTCGAATTGTTCGCTCATACGCTGAGCACCATGCGCGCGGGATCCTCGAGACATTGCTTGACGGTGACCAGGAACTGCACGGCCTCGCGGCCGTCGATGATGCGGTGGTCGTACGTGAGCGCGATGTACATCATGGGACGCACGACGACCTGGCCGTCGACGACCACGGCACGGTCCTGGATCTTGTGCATGCCGAGAATGGCACTCTGCGGGGCATTGACGATCGGCGTCGACAGCAGGGAACCGAAGGTGCCGCCATTGGTGATCGTGAACGTGCCGCCCGTCAGTTCTTCCATCGTGATCGTGCCGGCGCGCGCGCGGCCGGCAAAGTTGGCGATGGACTTTTCGATGTCCGCGAAACTCGCCCGATCCGCATCGCGCAGCACCGGAACGATCAGACCGCGCTCGGTCGAGACGGCGACGCCGACATCGAAGTACTCGTGGTACACGATGTCGTTGCCCTCGACGGACGCGTTCACCGAGGGAAACTTCTTCAACGCCTCGACGCAGGCCTTGGTGAAGAAGGACATGAAGCCGAGCTTGGCGCCGTACTTCTTCTCGAAGGCATCCTTGTAGCGGGCCCGCAGTTCGTTGACGGCCTTCAGGTCCACTTCGTTGAAGGAAGTCAGGAGAGCCTGGGTGGATTGGGCCTGGACCATGCGCTCGGCGATGCGCGCACGCAGCCGCGTCATCGGCACGCGCTGTTCGACCCGGGCGCCCGGCGCGCGCGCCGGAACGGACTCGGGCGGCGCCTTGGCCGTCGGCGGAACCGAGGCGGGGACCGCTTCCTTGTGGGACAGGTAATTCACCACGTCGGTCTTCGACACTCGCCCGTCGCGGCCGGAACCGGCGACGGCCTTGGGATCGACCTTGTTCTCCTCGGCGACGCGCTTCGCCGCGGGGCTCAACTTGCCGGCGCCGGCCGCAGCGGCACTCGTCGTCGACCCGTCCGCCGAGGCCATGATGGCCGGTGCGCTTGCCGCCGGTACGCCGGCCGCAGGTACGCCTGCCGCAGGTACGCCTGCCGCCTCGATTACCGCCAACACCTGACCGCTCGTGACCGTGGTGCCGTCCGCGAGCAGGATCTCCTTGAGAATTCCCGCGACCGGCGCGGGCACCTCGAGAACCACTTTGTCGGTCTCCAGATCGACCAGATTTTCATCGCGCGCCACGGCATCGCCGGGCTTCTTGTGCCAAGACACGAGCGTAGCGTCAGCCACCGATTCCGGCAGCTGCGGTACGCGCACTTCGATTGTCATGAACCTGTCCTAGTTTGAGCCGCCGGTAGGCGCATCGTTTGTCGGGAAGACTCTTCCGGCGGCGCACCCAGGAGGGCCGCGGTGACCAGATTTTTCTGCTGTTGTTCGTGCAATGCCGCGATCCCGGTGGCGGGAGCGGCCGCGCCGGCACGCCCGGCATAGAGCAGCTCATCCTTGACGCTGAGCGGCGACTGCAGGCGGTGGCGGATCTGGTACCAGCTGCCCTGATTCTGCGGCTCCTCCTGACACCAGACGATCTCACGGGCGTTCGAGTACTTGCGGATGACGGCCTCGTACTCCTCCGAGGGGAAGGGATACAGCTGTTCCAGGCGCACGATGACCACCGTCTCGATCTTCGCCTCGCGGCGCGCCTTCAACAGGTCGAAGTAGACCTTGCCGCTGCACAGCACGACCCGGGTCACGGCCGACGGCTTGAGGTCGTCGACTTCGTCGATGACGTTGCGGAAATTCCCGGAGGCGAGTTCCTCCAGCCGCGACACCGATAGGGGATGACGCAGCAGACTCTTCGGAGTCATGATGATGAGCGGCTTGCGCAGGGCCCGCACCATCTGCCGGCGCAGCATGTGGAACATCTGCGCAGGCGTCGACGGCACGCACACCTGGATGTTGAATTCGGCGCACAGCTGCAGAAACCGCTCGAGCCGCGCCGAGGAATGTTCCGGCCCCTGTCCTTCATAGCCATGCGGCAGGAACAGCGTCAGGCCGGACAGACGGCCCCACTTGGCCTCGCCGGAGCTGATGAACTGGTCGATGATGACCTGCGCACCGTTGCAGAAATCCCCGAACTGACCTTCCCAGATCGTCAGGCAGTGCGGCTCGGTGGACGAAAAGCCATACTCGAAGCCCATCACGGCCTCCTCGGACAGCACGGAATCCGTGACCGTGAAGGTCGGCTGACTGGTCGCCAGGTGCTGCAGGGGAACGAAGCGGCGGCCGGTAGCCTGATCGTGCAGCACGGCATGCCGGTGGAAGAACGTGCCGCGGCCGCTGTCCTGACCGGTGAGGCGCACCGGATACCCTTCCTGGATCAGGCTGGCATAGGCGAGATTTTCCGCGCAACCCCAGTCGAGCGCGAGATCGCCCGCCACCATGCGCTCGCGCGCCTGCATGATCGCCAGCACGCGCGGGTGCAGATTCCAATCCGTGGGATAGGTGGTGATTGCCTTGCCGAGCGCCTTCAGACGACCCATGTCCACCGCCGTCTTGACGGGCTCGGACCAATCCGCCCCCAGGTATTCGCTCCAATCCACCGTGTATTTGTTGCCGATCAATCCGAGGGCGGCGCGCGCCTGGGGTTTGCCCTCATCGAGCCCATTGCGATACTGGTCCATCATCGCGGCCGCATCGGCCGCCGAGAGCACCCCTTCCGCGGCCAGCTTGTCCGCATACAACTGCCGGACGGTCGGCTTCTTGCGGATCACCTGATACATCAGGGGCTGGGTCGCGGCCGGTTCGTCGGCCTCGTTGTGCCCGTGGCGGCGGTAGCACACCAGATCGATGACGATGTCCTTGTGGAACTTCATGCGGTACTCGAGTGCGAAACGGGTGACGAAGCACACCGCCTCCGGGTCGTCCGCATTGACGTGAAAAATCGGCGCCTCGACCATTTTCGCGACGTCGGAACAGTACAGCGTCGAGCGGGCGTCGTGCGGATCGCTGGTGGTGAAGCCCACCTGGTTGTTGACGATCACGTGCACCGAGCCGCCGGTGTAGAAGCCCCGGGCCTGCGACAACTGCAGCGTCTCCATGATGACGCCCTGCCCCGCGAACGCCGCATCGCCGTGGATCTGCACCGGCAACACCTTGTCGCCTTTCGCATCGCTGCGGCGCTCCTGGCGCGCACGCACGGAGCCCTCGACGACCGCATTCACGATTTCCAGGTGCGATGGATTGAACGCCAGGGCGACATGGACGTTGCCCGAGCCCGTCTTCAGGTCGGACGAGAATCCCTTGTGGTACTTCACGTCGCCCGAGCCGCGCAATTTGGCGAGATCGTAGTGGCCCTCGAATTCGTTGAACAGGTCCTTCGGCGATTTGCCGAGCAGGTTCACCAGGACATTGAGCCGGCCGCGGTGTGCCATGCCGATGATGGTCTCCTCGATTCCGGCACTGCCCCCCTGTTGCACGAGATCATCCAGCAGCGGAATCAGGCTGTCGCCGCCCTCCAACGAAAAGCGCTTCTGGCCGACGTACTTGGTGTGCAGATACCGCTCGAGCCCCTCGGCCGCCGTCAACTGCCACAGGATGTTCTTCTTCTCGTCGGGGGTGAAGCGCCGCTGCATGCGCGCCGCCTGAAAATTATCCTGCAGCCACAGGCGCTCGTCGCTGTCCGAGACATGCGCGAACTCCGCGCCGATCGTGTCGCCGTAAATGAATTGGAGCGTCTTCAGGATGTTCTTCAGCTTGCTGCGCTCGGGAATGGCGGCGGTGCGGCTGTTGGTGAAGAACTCCGTCTCCATGTCGGCATCGGAAAGGCCGAAATATTCGAGATTGAGGACGTAGGGCTTGGTGCGCTCCTGCAGGCCCAGCGGATCGAGATTGGCGATCAGATGGCCGCGATTGGCGTACACCTGGATCAATCGCGACACCGCGCCCTGCTTGGCGCTCGCCACATCCGACGCGGCGTTCGCGACCGCCTGGGGCGCCGGTGGACGCTCCTGGCGCAGAACCAGGCGCGCACGCACGTCGCCGTGGGCGGTTTCGTGCGGAGAGTTCCCCTTCAGCCCGGAGAAATAGGCGGACCACGCCGGGTCGATCGACGCCGGGTCACGCAGGAAATTGTCATAGAGATGCTCGATATAATCAGCATTTCCGCCCGAAAGAGCCGTGGTGGCTAATTGGTCAGCGAGTGATTGGCTCATGAGTGTGTCTGACTGCAAAAACCTCAATTAACTCAAGGGTATGGGAAGAAACGCCGGGAACGGGCAGTGACCGCTAGTTTAGCCCAATGCGACACAATATGGAATGTGACGCAGGCCGTGAAAATCAAAGATCGGCGAAGTTGAATAGCCTGCCCAGCAGCCAATATTCGTAGCTCAGCAAGCCGAGATACCCCACGAGCACGGCGTACA
>JBBIKV010000006.1:0-89386 GCA_037445285.1 Nevskiaceae bacterium
CGGCCGCCCCTGCCGCCGCGGCCAGCCCGGCCGCAGCGGCGGCGCTGGGTCCGTCCTCGACTGCAGCGGCGGCCGCCGCCACAGCGGCCGTGGCGGCGATGGTGCCGGCACCGAGGACCGGCGCCGTCGCATCGACCGTCGGTGGATCTGCGGCGCCCGACTCGTCGCGGGCCGGCACCGCACCCGGCAGCGCCGCCGGGACCGTCGATGTGCCGACCCCGGCCGCACAGCATGCCGGGGTCCGTGCGGGAGCTTCGCTCGATGCGTTGACCACCCTTGCCACCGCCGCCGCGGACAAGCACTCGGCGGGCGGCGACGGATCATCGTCGTCGGGGGGCGATGCGGCGGCGGGGTTGGCCACGCTTGGCGCGTCGGCACAGGGCGGCGTTACTGCGGCGGCCGCCACGCCGACATTGCAGATTCACGCTCCCGTCGACAGCGCCAATTTCGCCCAGGGACTGGCGGACCGCGTGTCGTGGATGGTCGGCAACAGCGTCAACGGCGCGAAGTTGCAGGTCAATCCGCCCCAACTCGGTCCCATCGAGCTCAGCATCACCGTGCAGGGCAATCATGCGCTGGTGGCCATGGTCACGCACAGCGCCGTGACCCGCGATGCACTGGAATCGAGTTCGCCGAAGCTCCGCGAAATGCTGAATGCGCAGGGGTTCGGCCAGGTGAGCGTGGACATATCGCAACGCTCATTTCAGGATCGCTCCGCATTTTCCCGCCCCTATGAGCCGGGACCAACCCACCAGCGCAGCCCGGGTGCGGCGGCGGCCGTGACCAGCGTCGGCGGCGCCGCGCCGCGCATCCCGCTCGGCGCGCTCGATGCCTACGCTTGAAGGGGTGTGCTCACACTGGCCCCGCAACACCGGGCTGAGCCGTCCCGAGGTCGGACCCCGCGCCGATTGACATCCGGGCGAAACGATGGCGACATGGCGCCGGGCTGTTCCTACACCGGCGCACGCGCGCTTTTCGCGTGCAAGGAGATGATCGATGGCGGATGACACGTGCGATATCGGCCTGATCGGACTTGCCGTGATGGGACAGAACCTCGTGCTGAACATGAACGATCACGGCTACAAGGTCGCGGTGTTCAACCGCACGGTGTCCAAGGTCGACGAATTCACCGGCAACCAGGCCCGGGGGACGAACGTCGTCGGCACCCACGGCGTGGCGGAATTTTGCCGGGCATTGAAGGCGCCGCGTCGGGTGATGCTCATGGTCAAGGCGGGGGAGGCCGTGGATCACACGATCGAGGAACTCGTCCCGCATCTGGAAAGCGGCGACATCATCATCGACGGCGGCAATTCGTTGTTCACCGATTCAGAGCGGCGCGCGAAGAGTCTCGATGCGCGAGGAATCCTCTTCGTCGGCACCGGCGTGTCCGGCGGCGAGGAGGGTGCCCGTCACGGTCCGTCGATCATGCCGGGCGGCAATCCGAGGGCATGGCCGCACGTCAAGGACATCCTGCAATCCATCGCGGCCAAGGCGCTCGACGGCTCTCCCTGCTGCGACTGGGTGGGTGAGGGCGGCGCCGGTCACTACGTCAAAATGGTGCACAACGGGATCGAATACGGCGACATGCAGCTCATCGGTGAGGCCTATCAACTGCTCAAGGATGGGCTGGGTCTCGGTCCGGACGAATTGGCTGCCGTGTTCAAGGAGTGGAACACGGGGGAATTGGACAGCTTCCTGATCGAAATCACGGCGGCGATATTCGCCAAGAGGGACGCCGACGGGAATCCGCTGATCGACAAGATCCTGGATACGGCGGGCCAGAAAGGCACCGGCAAATGGACCGCCATCTCTGCGCTCGATCTCGGCATGCCCCTCACGTTGATCGGCGAAAGCGTGTTTTCGCGCTGTCTCTCCGCGCTGAAGAGCGAGCGCGTACGGGCGTCGACGGTGTTGCAGGGGCCGCCGCGGCAGCCGATCGACCGCGGCGCGCGGCAGGAGTTCATCGAGGACGTGCGGAGGGCATTGTACTGCTCGAAGATCATCAGCTACGCCCAAGGCTACATGCTGCTTCGCGCCGCCGAAAAGGATCGGGCGTGGAACCTCAACCTCGGCGGCATCGCGTTGATGTGGAGCGGCGGCTGCATCATCCGGTCGGTGTTCCTCGGCGACATCAAAAAGGCCTTCGCCAAGGATCCCAAGCTCGTCAATCTGCTGTTGGACGACTTCTTTTCCGGGGCTCTCAACCGGTATCAGATGAGTTGGCGCAAGACGGCGGGTCACGCGGTCCGCCTCGGCATCCCCACACCGGCCTTCTCCACCGCGCTGGCCTTCTATGACGGCTACCGAACGGAACGCCTGCCCGCGAATCTGCTGCAGGCACAGCGGGACTATTTCGGCGCGCACACCTATGAGCGGGTCGACGAGCCGCGTGGAAAATTCTTTCACACGAACTGGACGGGAACCGGCGGATCGGTGGCGTCCTCCACCTACAACGCCTAGGCAGGGACGGACGAACCGGTCGCTCGGTCGCCGGTCAGGCCGTCACGTTGATCAGGCTTCCCCTGGGCGAGGGGCGGGCCGTGACGGATACGGGCGACGGGTTCGACCCGCCGAGCGTGCCCGGCCCTGCCTGGGCGTCGCCCACCTCGGTGATCTGGCTTTCGATGAGGGCGATTTGCGCGGCGTCCAATTGGAGCGCCATGGCTTGAGCCGCCGTGCCTCCGGACCTCTCGTCCTTGATCAATTGTCTCTGATACTGGGCCAGTTGCTGTTCGAGCGCCGCGATCTGGGCGCTCGTGCTCGCTGGGGTGATCGCTCCGATGGTGGAGACCATGATTGCTCCTTGACGCCGCAGGCACCGCGGCATGTGAAACACGTGCCAGTCCCCAGCATCGGCAGGTCTCCGTTTAACTTAAGCAGATCTTTCGTGAAAAAAGCGGGCAGTGGGTCCTGGTAGACCCTCCCGGGAGCCGGTAGCGGCTCGAAAAGCCGCGACCACGCCAGCGCCGGCCCCGGCAAGCCATGGGCTCGACCGAGACCGGCACCCGGCACCGCGGTTGCCCAGCCTTCAGGTACCCGGCTTTTTTGCCCAGACCTTGCACCAGCCTTTCGAGGCGACGCTCTTGCCGGGGAAAATGGCGCAGGGGCCTTCGGCGTCCCCCGCCTTGCCCTGGTATTGGGCGCAATTGGCGCATACCTGGTCGGGTTTGTGGGTCGCATTCGCCGCGGCGTCGACCTTCGAGGAATCGGCGCTGTAGCCCAGGGATTTCGCCGCCGGATCGTTGGGATCGACCGGCGGAGCCGCGGCCGCCGCGTTCGCGGTGCCGATTCTGGCCGCGGGTATCAGCGCCGCCACCATCAGTGCCTGATTGATGAGCGCGCGCCGCGACATGGAGTTTTGCATGGTATTGATCCTCGAGGGCGCCGTCGTGGCGCGGTGATTGATGAGCGTCCGAGCGCCTACCCTAGCGCAACCGCTGCGCCGGGTGAACGCGGAATGTACCTAGGGCGCCACGGTAATTTGCGGTCCCCCCGGCAGGGCCATCCGGGTCAGATAGTGGCGCAGTGCCGGCGTCGTCACGACCGTGCTGACGACCGCCATGACCACGAGCATCGTGAACATTTTTGGGGAAATGACGCCGAGATCGAAACCGACGTTGACGACGATCAGTTCCATCAGCGCCCGGGTGTTCATCATGAATCCGAGCATGGCGGACTGCGGATGGTCGAAGCCGGAGCGGCGCCCCGCCCAGTAGGCCGCACCCCACTTGCTGAGACAGGCCACCGTGACGATCAGGCCGCAGTGCAACCAGTCCGCCGCGGTGTCCAAGCCCCCGATCGAGGTGCGCAGCCCGGTGTACGTGAAGAATATCGGCAGGAAAAACACCGTGACGAATCCGCCCACCCGTTCCCGCCACGCCGTCACCAGCGCCGCCTCGTCGAACAGGATTACGCCGATCATGAACCCGCCGAAGATCGCGAAAATGCCGATCTGATAGGTGGTCATGGCCGCCAGGAAAATGACGACCAGCAGGCCGCCGAGGAGTTGTCCCGGCAGCGCTTCGGCGTGCGGCGCATGGCGGCGGACCGCGCGCTTGAGCAACGGTCGGACGACTTTGGCACAAACGAGGACGAACACGGCGACCTCCGTCACCCGCAGGACAAAATCGCCGCCGGCGAACTGCGACATGGAAAGCGCGGTGACCAGCGCCAGCAGCAGCCAGCCCGCCACGTCATTGACCGCGGCCGCGCTGATGGCGATGACGCCGAGGCGCGTGCGCGTCAGATCGAAGTCGATCAGGATGCGGCCGAGGATGGGAAGTGCGGTGATCGAGAAGGCGGTGGCGACGAACAGTGCGGAATCGACGCGCATGACGGTCGCGGCAGCCGGCGGAGCCAGCAGGTAGCCCAGTACATAACCGCCGGCGAAGGGCAGCGCCAGGCATGCCATCGACACCCGAAGGACGGCGCTGCGGTTCGAGCGCTCGCTCAAGTGGGCGAAGTCGAACTCCATCCCGATTTGAAACATCAGCAGCACCAGTCCCAGCTGGGACAGTACCAGCAGCGGCTCCGGCGGCGCTGAATGGAACACGAAGGCGAACGCATGCGGCGCGGCCCAGCCGAACAGCGAGGGTCCGAGCAGGATTCCGATGATGATCTCGCCGACCGCCGCGGTCTGGCCGAAGCGCGCGGCGACGGCGCCGCCGATGCGGCCGGCCAGCACGATGACGGTGAGCTCCAGCAACGTGAAGAACAGCAGGAGCTCGCTTTTGTGAGGGCCGGCGATCGCGGCGGCGCCCGGCACGCTCACCTCAGATCATCCCGCCGTTGATCGAGATGACCTGCCCGGTGATGTACCCGGCGTCCTCCGATGCGAGGTACCCTACGAGACTCGCGACCTCCGCGGCCGTGCCGGCACGCTTCATCGGGACGAGGTTCGAAATGGCCTCGGTGTCGAAGGCAGGACGTCCCATGCCCGTCGCGATGATGCCCGGGGCAACTGCATTGACGGTGATGCCGCGGCTCGCCACCTCGAGGCTCAGCGATCTGGTCGCGGCGTTCAAGGCGCCCTTGGCGGCTGCATAGTTCACCTGTCCACGGTTGCCGCACAGGGCGGTGACCGAGGAAATGTTGATGATCCGGCCCCAACGGGTGCCGATCATCGGCATCATCAGCGCATGCGTCACATTGTAGAAGCCGTCGAGCGCGACATCGATGACCCGGTGCCATTTCTCGGGGCTCATTCCGGGAAATGCCGCGTCGTCGTGGATTCCCGCGTTGTTGACGAGGATTTGAATCGGCGCCTCCTCCAGCAGGCCCTCGAGGGCCGCGCGGGTCGATGCCGCATCGGTCACGTCGAATACGACCGTCCGCGCGTGTCCTCCGGCGGCGGCGATGTCTCCGGCCACGGCTTCGGCCGCGGCCGCGCCGCGGTTCGCGTGCACGTGAACGAGGTGGCCGTCCGACGCGAGCCTGCGGCAAATGGCTGCGCCGATTCCGCCGCTGCCGCCGGTGACGAGCGCCCGCATCGCGGTGCGGTTCATGGCCGGATCCGCCCACCGGCATCGAGAATGACGGCGGCCCGCCCGGTGAGCAGCGGCCGGCCGTCCGAGCTCAACGCGAATTCGTACAGCGCCGCATCGGAGTCGCCGGCCAAGCGCACGGCGTCGCAGATCAAGTCGCCCGGCACGCCGTCGAGACTGCCGACATGCGGTTTCACGCCGCGCACCCCCGCCAGGTAGCCGGCGTCCGGCGCCCTGCCGTCGGGGTCCGACAGTACCGCCAGCAGCGCGCCGTGTACCGCCATGGCCTGCGCCGCATATTCGACGCCGCAGGCGATCCCCAACCGTCCATGCGCGCGCAGCGGATTGCCGGCGTTGCGATGACTCGCGGTGCGGCAGCTGATCCGATCGGGACCCCACGCGAGCACTTCATCCAGCAGGCACATGCCGCCCCCGTGCGGAATATGCGACTCGATCCAGGACCGGTCTAGGCGCACGGGTCGACCTGGACGATCAGACGCGATGAATCCAGGTAGTCGAGGACGCTCTGCCCCGCTGCGCGGCGCGCCAGGCGCTGCAGCAGCGGCAGGCAGCGCGCCGCCGGAATGGATCCGCGCAGGAATTCGAGATGGGGATTCGACATGACGTCGACTGTACCATCGCCGAGCGTCGCCCGGATGCGTGCCAGTGACGTCGAGGCCGCCCGGGGCGTCAACACAAGGGCGACCCCGAAGGCGTCGGGCACGGGCCGCTTGGCGTGGATCGGTTCCGGATACTCGGTGTCGTAGGCGACCAGCAGCACCGATCTGCCATCGACGGCCACCTGGGTCATCGCCTCCAACAGTCCCGCGCAAAAGCTGGCATCGAACGCGCACAGCACGTTCGACTCGAGCACCGATCCGGTCGCGATGCTCCAATAGCCGGCCGCCGCATTGTGCACTGAATTGGAAAACCGGGTCGGCGATATCTCGCGGACCTCCCGTGCGAGCGCCTCGCACAGGGCGTGGCAATTGTGGCCGTCGCCGCCGGAGGCCGAAAAGACCGCCGCGTGTCCGGCGGGGTCGGTGCCGGCGCGCGACGTGGCCTCGGCCGCGACGGCCAGCGCCAGCTGCACGACGCGCCCGATGCGCCGGCGTTCGGCCGGAGGCAGCAGCGGCGGTGGTTGGAGCACCGTGCTCCGTGGAAGGTAGGCCTCCTCCTCCGACAACACGGCCGCCGCCGCCGGCCAGTCGGCAAGACCCGGACCGAGAAGGCCGATGCCGCTGACGTAGGCGGCAAGGTTCATCCGGCCCGCCCGAACACGAGGCTGCAGTTGCTGCCGCCGAAGCCGAAGGAATTGCTCATCACCCTCCCGAGGCGCGCGCGTCGATTCTCCCGGATGTAGTGCGCCGTCAGCGTCGGGTCCAAGCGGGTGGTGTTGATCCCGCCGGGCATGAAGCCGTGGCGCAACGCCACCGCGCAGATGACCGCTTCGAGCGCGCCGGCGGCTCCGAGCGTGTGTCCGGTCGCGCCCTTGGTCGAACTGCAGGGCGTGGCGCCTCCGAACAGGCTCGTGACGGCGCGGCTCTCGGCCCGGTCGTTGCTGGGGGTGCCCGTCCCATGGAGATTGATGTAATCGATCGCATCCGCCGTCATATCCGCCGCGGTCAACGCTGCCTGCATGGCGCGGCGTGCGCCATGCCCCTCGGGATGCGGCGCGGACATGTGGTGGGCATCGCTCGACTCGCCGACGCCGAGCAGCAGGACGTCGTCCGCGGCGATGCCCTCGAGCGGGCGTTCGAGCAGCGCGAAGGCGGCCGCCTCGCCGATCGAGATGCCGTCCCGCGCGGCATCGAAGGGGCGGCAGGGCGCGGGCGAGGACAACTGCAGGGAATGGAAGCCGTACAGGGTCGTCAGGCAAAGGGAGTCGACACCCCCTACCACCGCGGCGTCGATCACCCCCGCCTCGATCATGCGCCGGGCGGAACCGAACACCTTGGCGCTCGAAGCGCAGGCGCAGGACACCGCGGCGGCGGGACCGGACAATTGCAGACGCCGCCGCACGAAATCCGCCACCGCGAATGCATTGTGCGTCGGGGCGTATGCGAAGTCCGGCGGCAGCGCCCCGGTGACCGGATCGCGGCGCCGATAGGCCTGCTCGGTCTCGAGGATTCCGGAGGTGCTGGTGCCGATGAAGACGCCGATTCGTCCGCCGCCCCACCGGCAGGCCGCCTGCCGCACCGTCTCCAGGAATCCATCCTGCCGCAGGGCGAGTTCGGCCAGCCGGTTGTTGCGGCAGGTGAACCGGGAAAGCTCCCCCGGCAGCCGCACGCCGTCCACGTCCTGAACGGCGCCGATATGCGTCGCGATGTCGCTGGTCTCGAAGTCGCAGGGCGCGAGGCCGCCGCGGCCCGCCAGGAGCGACTCGAGCGTGCGCGCGTTGCCCTGCCCGATGCAACTCGTCGCCGTGAAGTTCTTGAGGTGGAGCGGCATCATGTCAGGCCCGTGCGCAGCGTGACCGGAGTCAGTCCATGTGCCTGCAGCGTCTCGAGCAGCCGCGGCAGCACCTCGAGAATGACCGGCCGTCCGGCGCGCGTCAGGGCTGCATTCCCATCGTGCAGCAGCAGGATGTCGCCGCCGCAAAGGGCGTGTGTCAGGCGTCGGTACACCACGTCCGCGCGGCCCTCGACGGTGTCGAATCCGCGCCGTGTCCAGCTGGCCAGCCGCAGACCGAGCCGGGTGAGCACCGGGTCGAGAAAGGGATTGCGCAGACCCGCGGGCGCGCGGAAAAAGAGCGGTGCGGTCCCCGTCGTCCGCGTGATCGCGTCCTGCGCCCGGGCAATCTCCGCGGTCATGCCGCGGGGCCCGAGCAGCGAAAAATCGTGACGATGCCGCTGGCTGTGATTTTCGATGGCGTGACCCTGGGCGAGGATTTCCCGGGCGAGATCCGGATGGCGCGCGACGCGTTCGCCCACACAGAAGAACGTCGCCTTCGCGCGGTGCTCGGCCAGCCGATCGAGAACCTGCGGTGTGACCAGAGGATCGGGACCATCATCGATCGTGATCGCCATCTCGCCGCGCGCGCCGCTGTCGCGCGGGAGCCGGGTCCAATTGGGCCCGAGCAACCGGCTCCTTGGCCAAAGCCCCGCCGCGGTCAACACGGCGTGGTTCGCGGCCACGGCGCCGAGCGCCCATGGCCAGAGCCGCGGATGAATCATGAACGCCGTCGCGGCGCCCGCATGGATCACGGCCGAACCGGTCAGGCTACGCATGTCCACCGCCCGATGCGCGCGAGGTCATTGCGGCCGAGAAGACCAGCGCGAGAAACGTGCCGGGAGCGACCGTCACGCCGAGCGCCTCCAACACCGGCACGCGGGAGAACGACAACAGCCCGAAGGCGATCACGGTGCTGAGATTGGCGATGCACAGTGAGGCCAACATCAGGGGCGCATCGGCGGACCGACGCGCGTCGCCCTCGGCGTCGAAGAACAGCGCATAGTTCGAGCCGACGGCGACGATGAGCAGCATTCCCACCAAGTGCAGGATGGTCAGTCGCTGGCCGACCTGCGCGAGCACGGCGGCGACCGTGAGCACGGCCAGCAGCAGGGGCGCGAGCACGCGGGTGACTCGCGCCGCGGAGCGCAACGCGGCCAGCAGCAGCAGCACGATGAGCGCGAGACCGTACAGCGACAGACGGGCGGCCTCGTGCAGATAGCCGGCGTACAGGGCATCCGCCTCGGCCTTCATGTCGAGCACCTGCGTGTCGCGCAGATGAGCGGCGCCGATGGCCGCCGCGATGCGGGCGCCGTCGACCGCCGTCGTCCCCGCACCGCCGGCAGGGTGCACCGGCAGCAGCGCGCTGAAGCGCCCGGCATCATGCAGGATCAGCGCTCCGAAGCCCGCGGCGAACGAGGTGCCGCGCAAGTCGTCCGCGGTCGCGACGGCACCGCCGCGCGCGGCCTCGACATCCCGGACGAACGGTTCCAACGTGCCGTCCTTCAGGTCGACCTCCGTCAGTGCGCGCCGCAGATGGTCCCGCAGGGTGCTCTCGTCGGGCAGTGCGCGGCGACGGGCTTCCTGCGTGGCGGTGCTGGGCAGGAAGTTCGCCGGGCTGTCGAAGCCGCCGATGACCGCGTCGTCCACGAGCGCCTGCAACGTGCTGCCGGCCCGTTCCGCGCCCTGCAGAACCGATTCCAGATCGGGTCCCGACACGACGACGACGCTGACGAGATCGGCCGCACCGAGATCCGACCGCAAGCGTGCGTCGTAGCGCTGGTCGGCGGGCGGCACGGGACTCAGCGCCGACAGGTCCCGGTTCCATAAGCCGCCCCGATGGCCGTAAAGCGCGAGCAACGCGGCGATTGCGATGCCGCCGGTGATGCCCAGCAGCACCGGCATGCCACCCGGGCGCAGGGTGTCCCGCATCCGGCCGAGGCGCAGCCCGAGGGGCGTAAGGTCGCGGACCGCGAATCCCGGAGGCACCAGTGCCGGCAGCACATGCCGCGTCACCAGGGCGGCCGCGATCAAGCCGCTGATGGAATAGAGCCCCAGTTGGGCGAGTCCTGGGAAATCCGAGGGCAGGAGCGAGGCGAACCCGCAGACGGACGTCAGCATGCCGAGGCGCACCGTCGGCCAAAGCTGCTGCCAGGATCCGGAGGCGGAGCGGATGAAGAAGTACACCGAATAGTCCACGGCCTCACCGATGAGGGTGATCCCGAAGCCGAGCGTGATGCCGTGCACCACGCCGAAGCCGAGCGCCACGCAGGCAATGCCGGCGAGGGCGCCCGTGGCCACCGGCAACAGCCCCAGGACCAGGGCACGCGCCGATCGGTATACCGCCAGCAGGACGGCGATCACGAGGATGCTGCTGACGACCGACAGTCGGGTCGCGGCGGTCTTTATCGTGGCGCGTGCCGCCACCGCAAACACCCCCGGGCCGCTCATCTTGAGTGCGATGACCGAGGCCTGCGGACCGGACGCGGCAGTCGCGTCCCGAAACGCGCGACGGATGACGGCAAGGTCCCGTTCCTGCGCGTCCGTGTCGGAGCCGGATGCGGACGTCTGCGCCGCGAGCAAGGTGCGCGTTCCGTCGGCCGATGCCCAGACGCCGTCCAGCGTTCGCGGCGCCCGTGCGCCGGACAACCGATCGATGATCCGGAGCGTCTCGCCCGTGGGATCCCGCGGCACCAGCGACTTCAACAGCAGACCGGTCGGCGTGGCGAGGGATTGGATCGTGTCCTCGATCGCCGCCTGCAAGCCCTGCGGCGAGAAGAGGCTTGCGGTGACCGCATCGCTCAGGAAATAGCGGTGTTGGAACACGAAATCGCGGTCACGCTCCGTCGACAGCGGCTCGCCGTCCTCCACGCTGGAAAAGGCCGGATCCCCGCGCAGCCGGCGCCTCATGCCGGAGGCCACCCGAGCGCGCAGCTCCGGTCCGCCGCCCTCCAGGGCCACGAGCATCAGGCGGGATGCCGGACCCTCGCGAAGCTGATCCATCAGCAGCCTCTGCATGGGCGTCGGTTTCGAGGGCAGGAAGGCGGACAGATCGGTGATGTAGCGTGCGTGGGCGACCACCCACACGGCCGCCATGATCCCGACCAGCCACAGCGCGATGGCCCGTCCTGCGCGGGCGGTCATGGCGCCCCGCGCGGTCGCAGGGTCATCAGCGAACGGTCGCCGTCCGGCTGGCGGATCTCCACGCGCAGCAGCTCGTCCTGCGAGCCGTCGATCTGAATCTGTGCGACGGAATCGGCAAGCCGTGCGTCGAGCGGCCTGAGCACGAGCGTCCAGCGGGCGGCGGTCCCGGAAAACTCCAGCCGGAACACCTGTTCCAGGCCGGCGCGGTCGCCCGCGAGCGTCGCCCGGATACTTTCGACGAACGGCAGAATTTGCGGGTAGGACTTCAAGTCGAGCACGCGACTGTGTTGACCGCGCCGCACGGTCAACAAAGCGCCGTTCAACAGCATGCTCTCGGCGCGCGGCTCGAGCGTGCGCTTCTCCAACCGGTCGGGTGCGTCGTAGACCAGTACGCCCGACGACTCCAGCGGCCGCTTCAGCATCGATAAAAATTGCTGTTCGACGAAATCCACCTCGCCGTGGCGGCGCGCGGCGAGCGAACGCAGAACTCCGTCCAGGTCGTCCTGGGCGGGTAGGGCGGAGATGGGGGTCAGCATCAGGGCCATCAGCGCGAGAATGGTGCGTTTCACGCGACCGGCCCCGCAGGTGCGCGCCAGAAGTCGAAAAAATTGAACCAGTTGTAGGGGTCGCTGCGGCAGTGACGGTCGAGCAGCACGGCATAACGTTCGACGGCACCGCGCACCGCGGCGTCGCGCCCGCGCGGTGCGACCGTCGAGAAATCGGCGACCCGTTCGAACACCACGTGATAGCGATCGGCGCCGCGATACAAGCCCGCCATGAAGATCACTGGACGGCGCAGAATGGCCGCCGCCCGCATCGGTCCCAGGGGTATGTAGGCCCGTTGCCCGAGGATCGTGACGGCGTGGACCGGCTCCTCTCCCAGCGTGCGGTCCCCGAGCACGCCGACGAAGGCGCCGCGGTCGAGTTTCGCCGCGATGCGCAGCATCGAGTCGAAGCGGCCCAGTGCGATGATGTCGGACCGCGCGGCGGGGTTTATGGCACCCAGAATGGCGCCGATCTTGCGCGCGTTGTCCTCGTACATGGCCATCGAGATTTCGAGACCCGGATGACGCCGGCCGACGCTGCCGATGACCTCGGAGCTTCCCAGGTGCGCACCCATCAGAAACGCGCCCTGACCCGATGCCAGTCGTTCACGCATCAGCGGTTCGCCCTCGACCGTGATCCGCAAGGAATCATACTGCCCGCCGATGAGAAAGACGCGATCGTGGATGGTCGTCGCGAAATACAGGACATGCCGGAACAAATCCCGCGCACCCGGTTCGCGGCCCAGGGCGCGGCGCAGATAGCATCTCGAATGGCGCCGCGCCGCGGGCGCGAAGAGGAAGAAGTAGGCCGCGATTCCATACAATGCGGCGCGGCTCAGCCGCCGCCCCATGCCCAGCGACAGAAGCGCCATGATGCGCAGCAACCGGGGGCTGCCCCGCTCGGGGCTGGCCGCCCATGCCGCACTGGCGTGCGCCTTCCTGGTGGGGTCAATCCTCACGTGTGAGGGTGCCTGCCGCGACGCGTGCGCCCGCGGAGCGGATCGTGAAGCGGATCAGACCGGCGGCAGGCGCGCAGTGTTGCAGGATCAATTCATCGCCGGGACGGACCCGGCCGAGGAGCTTCGCGGAGGCCAGCTGCCATCGGGTGGGGTCGATCCCGCGGCTGCGTGCGATCTCGTACAGCGCCTCGTCGAGCAGCACCGCTCCGGGCAGCACCGGCGAGCCGGGAAAATGTCCGGCATAGGCCGGGTGGTTCCGGGCGACCTCGAGAACGACTCGTGTCTCCCCCTGCGGACGGGCGGTGGTCACGGTGTCCGGAGCGCCTGGGAATGCCGTCGGACCAGATCCTGCAGCGCCTGGTGCGGCAGCTTGCCGGTGGCGTTGCGCGGCAGTTCAGCGACCAGCAGGAGCGGGCGGGGTAGAAACGCGGGGTCGATGCGTTGCCGCAGTTCGTCCATCAGCTGCGCCGCATTCAATGCGGGAGCCACCACCGCGGCTGCGAGACGCACGACGCCGGTCGCGGCGGCCGGGTCGGCGGCGGGCAGGAAGAACGCGCCGTCGAGGACTCCGGGTATGGCATTGAGCTGCGCATTGAGGGAGGCGAACGAGCTGCGCTTGCCCGCGACGTTGACCAGGTCGGCCGTGCGGCCGAGGAGGCGGAACTCGCGTTCGTCCAGGATCTCGATGACGTCGCAGAGCGGTGTGGTCTGTTCGACGTGCCCGCCCTGGGCGAACACCCGGCCGTCGCGCGCTGTCAGCCGTACACCGGGCCAAAGCTGCCAGGCATGCGACAAGGCGGTGCGGCGCGCGGCGATCTGCCCGGTTTCGGTCGAACCGTAGATCTCGAGCACTTCGGTGCCAAACGCCTCCTCGACCCGTCGCGCGAGTTCCTGTGTCAGCGGCGCCGTGGCCGAGACGACGAGATCGATCGGCGGAAACGCAAGACCTGAACGCAGCAGCGTTTGCAGATGCAGTGGCGTCGACACGAGCGCCCGCGGCTGCGGTACGGCCGCCACGGCGGCGACGATGTCCGCGGGATAGAAGGGCCGTGCCGCGCTGAACGCATTGCCGCTCTGCAGGGCGAGCAAAACGGTGGATTCGAAGCCGTACATATGCTGCGCGGGCACCGTACCCACCAACGCATGGGTTCTCCCGTCCAGCAGGCCGAGGCGGGGGGCGCCCTCGCGGACGCAGCGCGCCAGCTTTCCCCACGTTTTCCGGTACGGCTGGGGCATCCCCGTCGAGCCGCTGGTGAACACGATCGCCGCCGTCTGATCCGGCGGAATCTGCGGCACCTGCCAGGCGCGCCGGGCGCCCTGCCCGGTCCTTTCAAAGCAGAAGCGGGGCAGATCGATGCCGCAGGCGGGATCATCCGTGAGGCAGAACACGTCCGGCGCGAAGTCGTCGAGATGCCGGATCACTTCGGGGGTGTGGGTCGAGGGCAGCAGGCTCACCCGTCCCGTCATGAGGCAGGCGGCAAGGCCGACCGTGAACTGGTACCTGTCGCGGCAGACGTTGAGCACGTGGCGCCCCGCGGGCATGCCATCCGCCAGCTGCCCGGCATCGGCCAGGAACCGTGCCGCATCGATGGCGAGGCCGTCGCGGTAGGCCACGACCTCCCCGGGCGATGCATGACCTAAGAGAGGGATGGAATTCGGGTTCGCGCTCGGCGGGTGTCCCGGGACACCCGCGGCTTCACTTGGTCCTGTGCACCGCAATATAGTCAGCCAGGTGCTTCAATGAACTGAAGATTTGTTGATTTTCCTGGGCGTCGGCCCGCAGCTGGATGCCGTAACGTTTCGACAGCAGCAGCGCCACTTCGAGAATGTCGATCGAATCGAGACCCAGGCCTTCGCCATAGAGCGGCGCCTCGGGGTCGATGTCCGGGGCGGCGACCTCGAGATTCAACGCATCGACGAACAGGACGGCGAGTTCCCGCAGAAGACCCTCATCGGCCAGGGGCGCCGGCTGTTGCAAAAGCGACGCATTGTCGGACATATGCTTGAACTTCGAGTGGGTTTCTGGAGTATTTCGGGCGCCTGTCTGCCCGGAGGCGACATTATATAGCTGTCCACCGGAGCGGCAACCCCGAGGCCGCAGACGGTCCCTTCACAGGCGCCGCAGTTTCATCGCGCCGAGTCGCGGCAGCCGCAGCAGGAAGCCGCAGAACAGGCGGCAATGCATCCAGGTCAGAAGGAGGTTGTCGCGCCAATAATGGAAATGCGACACGCCGCCTTCTTCCGGCCGGAAATAGCGGACGGGGGCTGTCATGTTGATCGGCCGGACGCCGCGCCAGCACAGGCGCACGACCGCCTCCACGTCGAAGTCGAAGCGCCGCATCCAGCGCTGCCGGCGCATCACCGCCTCGAGTGCGGCCATCGGGTAGACCCGAAAGCCATAGAGGGAGTCGCCGATGCCGGCCCACAGAGTCTCCAGGTTGGCCCATCCATTGGAAATTTTCCGTCCCTGGACGCGGATGCGCGGGGCGCTGGCATCGAACACCGGGAGTCCCAGCACCATGGCCCCGGGGTCCGCCAGCGAGGCCCGCATGAAGGCGGGGATTGCATCCGCCGGATGTTGCCCATCCGAGTCCATGGTCAATGCATGCGTGAACCCGGCGCGCATCGCTTCGCGCATGCCGTGCAGCACCGCCGCCCCCTTGCCCTGATTGTGCGGCGACACCAAAATCCGCAGTCGCGGCTCTTCCGCCATCATCGCGAGCAGCCGCTGGGTGGATCCGTCGGTGCTGCCGTCGACCACCACCCACACCGGCGACCAGTGGGCGAGCGCATCGTGCACGGTGTCGAACACCTTCGGGCCGGGGTTGTAGCTCGGGATCAAGACGAGATGGCTGGTGGACTGCGCAGTCATGCCTCAGCCCTTGCCAGCCAGCGAGACTGCGGGGCGCCCGCGAGTTCCGTCCGGTAGTATGCCTCGAACTCGGCCGTGAACCTGGCCACGTCCGTCGGGGGATCGAAGCGCCTGCCGAGCCGGACCCTGTAGGTGACGGGGAGGTCGGGTCGGCGAAACAAGGACCAGCCCTTGCTCAGATGCGGGGAGTCCGTCTCGATGATGAGCGCTTGCACGGGGACCGACGCGTGCTTCGCGATCAGGCCCGCGCTCGCCACCAGGGGGTTGATCGGTGCCCGGGTGGTGCGCGTACCCTCGGGGAACAGGAGCAACAATCCGCCGCGCCGCAGATGCGCGACCGATTCCTTGACCATCTGGCGCGAGGATTCATTGGGCACATAGCGCGCCAGGCGCGCTCCGGCTCCGAGGAACACGTTCCTCATCAATTCCGCCTTCATCACGCAGACCACGTTCGGATGTCGGGTCAGGATCAGCAGCGCGTCGATCAGGCTCGGGTGATTGGGGGCCAGCACCATGGGGGGGGCGTCCGCGAGGCGGTCGAGTTCCGACAGGTCGAGACGATAGCTGCCGGTCACGGACAGGGACCGAGCATAGAGGCGGAAGCCGATCATGATGGCGCGCCGGCCCACCGCCGTGCCGAGTCCGCGGGGCAGGATGAAATACAGCGGCAGGGCGAACAGCGACCACACGAGGCAGATGATGCCGAGCAGGGCCAGCGACGAATAGAGTGCGAAATATTCGTACAGGGTCTGCATCGGGAAGCGGGGAGGGTCGGGCATTTGCCGCGGCTCAGGCATGCCGCGGCGCCCGCAATCGTTGCGCAGCGGCATTGGGCCCGGTCACCGTCAGCCGCCGGAAATGCGTTCTGGATCGGGGGCGCGTATGTGGGCCGCGCGGGCGCGCGCTGCGCGGAGGGAGCGGCCGAGATTGGCGAGCGAAACGACGTAGTACAATCCCTTGAAGAGGCGCAGCGACGTCCAGATCGGCGTGCGGCCGAAGATGTCGCCTGCAAGCAGCGACAGGAGCGCGTCCTCCATGCGCAAAACGTTGCGCGGGCCGAGGAAGGCCTCACGCAGGGTGGGGTTGGTCATGCGGTAGATGAACCAGGAAAACTGCCTCGGGCCATGCCGCATCAGCCGGTCGAACCGCCGCAGGGCGCGCCGCGCCCGGGCGGGCTCGCGACGGCATAGGTCCACCGTCTCCGCGGCGGCCGCGCCGCCGTTCATCGCGAGCATGACGCCGGATGAGAACACGGGGTCTATGAAGGAATACGCATCGCCGATCAGCAGATAGTTCGTGCCGCAGCTGCGCTCGCACCAATACGAATAATTGCCGGTCGCCTCGACGTCGGAACTCATGGTGGCGGCCTGCAGGCGTTCGGCCAAGGGCGGGCACAGAGCGATGGTGGCGAGGAAGAAATCCCGCAGGGACGCGTCTCGCGTCTTCAGGTAATCCGGCCAGACGACGGCGCCGACGCTGGTCGTGCCGTCGGCGAGCGGGATGAACCAAAACCATCCGTGATCGAACCAATAGACCGCTATGTTGCCCTCGCGCCTCCCGCAATCGCGCCGCGCCCCGACGAAATGGGCATACAGCGCGGCACTGTTGTGCTTGTTGTTGCGTCGCTTGCTGCGCAGCCGGTTGCCGAGAAAGGTGTCGCGGCCGGACGCGTCGATGAGCCATTGCGCGTCCCAGGACTGGGCGCGGCCATTCTCGTGCTCCGCATGCACGCGCACTCTGGCGTCGTCAAGGAAGTCGACCTCCCGCACCCGGCATCCCTCGATGACATCGGCGCCGCCTTCCGCGGCGCGTCGGATCAGGATCTCGTCGAATTCCGAGCGCCGGACCTGGTACGACATCGGCTGAGTCTTGTCCCAGGCGTCGGCGAACAGGAACTCCTGGCGCCGTCCGTCCCGGTGCCAGATGAATTCAGCTCCCCATTTCTCCATCCCTATGGCACGAACCTTGGCGGCGACGCCGAGACACTCCAGCAGCGGCAGATTGGCCGGCAGCAGCGACTCGCCGATGTGGAATCGGGGGTGCCGGTCCTTTTCCAGGACGACCACCCGCAAGCCCTTTTCCGCGAGCAGGATCGCCGCCGTGGATCCGGCCGGGCCCCCGCCGATGATCAATATGTCGCATGCCCCGGCGACCGCGGCATCCCGAGCGACCGCGCCAAACGGGGCGCCGGGGGCGGAACTTTGCGGGCGGGGGTCCACGCGGAGGAGTCTATCGCGGCGACAAAGGCGGGTCCAACGCCTGTAAGATAGGCGGTCATGCACATCTTGATTGTCGAGGATGACGAGGTCGCGCGCGACACTCTCGCCAGGGGGTTGCGCGAGGCGGGGCACACGGTCGACGTCGCGGCGAACGGCCTGGAGGGGCTGCACATGGCATCCTCCTTGGGCGTGGATCTCGCCATCGTCGACCGCATGCTGCCCAAGCTCGACGGGCTCGCCCTGGTGCAGTCGCTGCGTGCCACCGGGCGCAAGATGCCCGTGTTGATCCTGAGCGCCCTCGGCGACGTCGACGACCGGATCACGGGGCTGCGCGCCGGCGGCGACGACTATCTCACCAAGCCCTACCACATGGCGGAGCTGCTCGCGCGCATCGACGCGCTGGCGCGGCGCGGCGATTCCGGCGGCGCGGAGGTGAACACGCGGCTGAAGCTGGCCGATCTCGAACTGGACCGCATGACGCGCCGGGTGACGCGCAACGGCAAGAAAATCGAGCTCACCGCCCGTGAATTCCAGCTGCTCGAGTTCATGATGCGGCACAGCGGGCAGGTGGTGACGCGGACGATGCTGCTCGAGGGCGTGTGGGACTATCACTTCGACCCGCAAACCAATGTCATCGACGTGCACATCAGCCGCCTGCGTCAGGCGATCGACAAGGATTTCGACAAGCCCCTGCTGCACACGGTGCGCGGCGCCGGGTACAGTTTGCGCGAAGACGAATAAGCAGCGTGGCGCGGCGACGCACCGTCAGCCCCGATCAGCGGTTCCTCGGCGTGCTCGACACGTCGCCGTTCCGCATCGCCATCGTCTACTCGATCGTGTTCGCCTGCGGCGCCGCGGTGCTGCTCGGCGCCGTGGATTTCGCGGTGTCGCGGGTGGTCGACGGCAGCACCGACAATCTCATCGAGGCCGAGGTGCAGGGCCTGCGCGAACAGGTTCTCGTGCTGTCGCGCGCCGACTTCATCGAGCTGATCGAGCAACGGTCGCAGGATCAGGACGTCCGCGGCGCCGTGTATCTGATGGTCGATCCGCAACTGCGGCCGGTGGCGGGCAATGTGCCCGCGTGGCCGAAGATCGATGCCGACGAAGGCAAGTGGATCCAGTTCAAGGTGTCCGTACCGTTCGGCGACGAGACCCGGGAGCATGAAATGCGCGCGCGGCGCTTTCCGCTGCCCGGAGGCTACCGGATGCTGGTGGGGCACGACATTCAGGAGCGGCAGGACGTCAAGAATCTGATGATGCGCGGATTGATCGCCGCCGTCGTGATGACCCTGCTCCTGGGGTTGGGGGGCGGGTTCTGGATGGGCCGCCGGATCCTGGCCCAGGCAGGGGCCATCTCGGCGGTCGCGATGCAGATCATGCGCGGCGATCTGTCGCAACGGCTGCCGGTGCGCGAGGCCGATGACGAGATCAACAAGCTGGCACGCGAGATCAACGGCATGCTGGACAAGATCGAGCAGTTGACGCTCGGCATGCGCACGGTCCTCGACAGTGCGGCACATGACCTGCGGACCCCGCTCAACCGGTTGCAGGCCACCGCCGAGGGTGCGATGAATGAACTCGCTCCCGGGTCGGCCGAGCGTCGCGTGCTGGAACGCGTTTCCACGGAGGTGGACCATATGCGCAGCACCCTGGACGCGTTGCTGCGGATCGCGCTCGCCGAGACCGGAACCGTGGCGCGCGAACCCGTGGATCTGTCGGAACTGGTGGCGAGCATGGTCGAACTGTATGCCCCGGTGGGCGAGGAGCGGGGCATTGCCCTGGAGAGCCGCGTGGCGCCGGGCGCGCAGGTGCAGGGCAGCCGGCAACTGCTCGCCCAGGCCCTCGCGAATCTGCTCGACAACGCCATCAAATTCACCCCGACGGGCGGGCGCATCCGGGTGCTGTTGCAGGGTCCGCCCACCGAACCGGAAGTGATCGTCGAGGACAACGGACCCGGGATCCCCGCGGACAAGCGCGAGGTCGTGCTCGGCAGGCGGGTGCGGCTGGACGAGGCGCGCAAGTTCCCGGGGTCCGGGCTGGGACTGTCGCTCGTGGCCGCAGTCACCAAGCTGCACGGCGCCCGGCTGGTTCTCGACGATGCGGCCCCGGGGCTGCGCGTTTCCCTGAAATTCTGAAGGTAGCGCCGGCCGCGGGCGTCAATTTATCGGCGCCTCGGCGCCGATCCGCACAAGGGCCGTCGTGCCGACCCTCCACCCGGATTGCCAACCCATTGAACAATAAGAATAAAATGACATAGGCAGCGTATGGCATGGAACTTGCTCCACGCATGGTGCGGCAGTCGCGCCGCGCTAGGAATCGACAACTATGGCCGAAGAAACTGGAGAAGCTACTCCACCGCCCGCGAAAAAATCCGGCGGAGTGATGGGCATGCTGGTGAACGGACTCGGCATTTTCGTGCTGACCCTGGGGGCGGTCGTGGTCGGGGGCACCATCAACGCCAAACTGCATCCGATCCCGGACTTCAAGCTCGACAAGGACGGCAAGATCACCGCCGTCGTACCGGTGAGTGCGTCCGGCGGCCATGGTGAGGAGAGTGGCAAGGCGGCGCTCTTCTACGCCATCGATCCGCCGCTGGTGGTCAATTTCGAGGACGGCTCGGCGGTGCGCTTCCTGCAGATCAGCATGTCGGTCATGGCCAAGAGCCAGAAGGCCCTCGACAGCGTCACGCAAAACATGCCGTTGATCCGCAACAACCTGCTGCTCCTCATGAGCAACCGCAGTTATTCGTCGTTGATGTCGCGTGAAGGGAAGGAGAAGCTGCGGCTGGAGGCGCTCGCCGAAATTCGCGCCGCGCAAAAGAAGCAGGGCGGAGAAGACGTCGACGACCTGCTCTTCACCAGCTTCGTGGTGCAGTGATGGCCGCGAGCGGCACGGGCGCCGATTCCGACGCCGGCGCGTCGACCGCCGGGGCGGACCCGGCAGCGGAAGGCACCGACGCCCCGGGTGCCGCCGCGAGCGCGATATCGGAGGAGGAGGTGTCGGCGCTGCTCGAAAAGGGCACCCACGACAAGGTCCGACCCTATGATTTGACCGCTCAGCGCATCAACCGGACTCAGCTGCCCATGCTCGAGATCGTCAGCAAGAGCTTTGCCGATCGCATGGGCACGACGCTCTCCGGGCTCCTCGGGCGGGATGCGACCGTGCATTTCACCGCGCTCGATTCGGCGAAGGCGGGGGAACTGCAGGCCGCGCTGCCGGTGCCGGCGAGTCTGGCCATTCTGCGCCTGAAGCCGCTGCCGGGATTCGCATTCGTGAGCGTCGACCCAGGCCTGTTGCTCGCCCTGCTGGACGGGTTCTTCGGCGGGTCGGGGCGCGCGACGAGCGACAACAGCGCGGCGATCGCGCCCGCCGCACAACGCTTCCTGGCGTTGATGTTGAGAAGCTTCGCGGCCGATCTGAGCACGGCATGGACTCCCGTCGCGCCGCTCGAACTCGAGCTGGTGAAGCAAGAGACGAACCCCCGCCTCATGCAGCTCGGCGCGCCCCTGGAATCCATGGTGGTGCTGCGATTCACCGTGGAGTTCGGCGCCCACAGCGGCCGCGTCGACTGGCTCATCCCCGAGACCCTGCTCGCGCCGGTGCGCGAGGCGCTCGCATCGGAGGGCGGAAAGGTCGCCCCGCGCAGGCAGGAATCCTGGGCGCCCCTCCTGGGCGCGTATCTGCAGGAGGCGCAGGTGGAGACGCGGGCGATCCTGGCCCAGGCGCAGATCAGCCTGCGGGCGCTCGTGCGCCTGAATCCGGGCGACATCATTCCCATCGAATCGCCCCAGCAGGTCACGCTGCTCGCCGGGGAGGTCCCGCTGTATCACGGGCGGTTCGGCGTTTCGCAGGGGCGCAATGCGCTCAAAATTCTTTCCGGAGGTCCCGCATGAGTGTTCCCGACCCGAAGGCCGCCGCGGTGGCGCGCGCCCAATTCAACGACCTGGGCCCGAACGCTACCGTCGGCGCGGGTACCGAGATGAACCTCAACCTGATCCTCGACGTCGCGGTCACGCTCGCGCTCGAGGTGGGCCGGGCCCGCATGTCGGTCCGCGAGCTGCTGCAGCTGGCGCCGGGCGCCATCGTCGAACTCGACCGGCTGGCCGGGGAACCGCTCGACGTCCTGGTCAACGGCGTGCGCATCGCCCGCGGCGAAGTGGTGGTGGTCAATGAAAAATTCGGCATCCGGCTCACCGACGTCGTGAGCGAAACGGAAAGGATGGAGCACGCCCGATGACGGCCGCGGTCCCCGCCGCTTCGCCGCTGTCCGTCAGCAGCGTGGCGCAGCTCACCCTGAGCCTCATCGCCATCGTCGCCCTGATCCTGGCCATCAGCTGGGTGTTGAAGCGCCTCAAGCTGGCGGGTCCGCACGGACGGGGGGGAATTTCGGTGCTGGACCAACTGACCCTGGGGCCGCGCGAGCGGATTCTCCTGGTCCGTGTCGGCGACAGCCAGGTGCTGCTCGGCATCGGCGCAGGGACCCTGGTCTGCCTGACGCCGCTCGCGGCGAACATCTCATTGGGCGGCGCTGCGGACGCGCCGGCCTTTGCCGACCGTCTGCGCGACCTGATGAAGGGTCCGGGGTCGCAGAAATGAGCACGCTCCGGCGCCTGCGGTCGCTGCCGCTCATCGCCGCGCTGGTGCTGCTGCCGTGCGCCGCGGCGATGTCGCAGGCCGCGCTGCCGGCGATCGCGATCAAGACGGCGGCGGACGGCGCCCAGTCCTACTCGCTGACCTTCCAGGTGCTCATCCTGATGACGGTGCTGACGCTGCTGCCCGCCATCCTCCTGGCGATGACCTCCTTCACGCGCATCATCATCGTGTTGTCGATCCTGCGGCAGGCGCTGGGAATGGCGACCACGCCGTCGAATCAGGTGCTGACCGCCCTGGCCCTGTTCATGACCTTCTTCGTCATGAACAGCACGTTGAACCAGTCCTATGCCAACGGCATCAAGCCCTATCTGGACGGGCAAATCCCCGGGGAGACCGCCATAGACCGCACCGTTCAACCGCTGAAGAAATTCATGCTCGCGCAGACGCGCGAAGCGGACCTGCAGCTGTTCACCAAATTGTCGGGACATGCTCAATTCCCGGGCCCGGACGACGTCCCGCTCACGGTGTTGCTGCCGACCTTCATCACCAGCGAGCTGAAGACCGCCTTCCAGATCGGCTTCATGGTGTTCATCCCTTTCCTGGTCATCGATCTGGTGGTGGCGAGCGTGCTGATGTCGATGGGCATGATGATGCTGTCGCCGGCGCTGATCTCGCTGCCGTTCAAGATCATGCTGTTCGTGGTGGTCGACGGCTGGACGCTGCTGATGGGCACCCTCGCGGCGAGCTTTCATCAATGACGCCCGAAAATGTAATGGATCTGACGCACAGCACGCTGATGGTGACATCCATGCTCGCGGCGCCGCTGCTGCTGATCGCGCTCATCGCCGGTCTGGTGATCGGCATGCTGCAGGCCGCGACGCAGATCAACGAGTCGACATTGAGCTTCATCCCGAAGCTGTTGCTGCTGGTGCTGACGCTGTTCGCGATCGGTCCGTGGATGCTGCGCGTGCTGGTCGACTTCACGCACGACCTCTACACCAGCATCCCCACCGTGATCGGCTGAGCGCGCCGGTGCAACCCGTCGTCATCAACGCGGCCGACGTCGCCGACATGATCGGGCGCCTGTGGTGGCCGAGCCTGCGGATCGGCGGCTTCGTCGCCTCGGCGCCGATCGCGAGCGAGACGACGATACCGAACAGGGTGAAGATCGTTCTGGCGCTGACGCTCTCGTTCGTGTTGGCGCCCTTCGCCCGGGCGCCGGCCGGACTGTCGATCTTCTCGGGCGCGGGCGCGTTGACGGCGGCGCAGGAGATCCTCATCGGCGTCGCCATCGGCATGACGATGCAGCTCGCCTTCGAGGCCCTCACCTTTGCCGGTCAGACGGTTTCCGTGACGATGGGGCTGGGGTTCTCGACGCTGATCGATCCGCAGCGCGGCGCGAACGTGCCGGTGCTCGGCCAGATCTTCATGACCATGGGCATGCTCACCTATCTCGCGATCAACGGACACCTGGTCCTGCTGGAAGCGCTGGCGCACAGCTTTCAATCGCTGCCGATCGGCGGCCGGAACATCGACGGGGATTTCCTGCTGGCGGTGGCGACCTGGGGCGGGCGGATCTTCGAGACCGGCCTGCTGGTGGCCCTGCCGACGACGATCGCGCTGGTGATCGTGAACATGGCGCTCGGCGTTGTGATGCGCGCCGCGCCGCAGCTCAACCTGTTCGGCATCGGCTTCACCATCACCCTGCTGGGGGGGTTCGCGGTGCTGATGTCCGGAATCGACGGCCTCATGACCGGCATCACCGGACTCATCGAGGGCGCCCTGCGAGCGGTCGGCGATCTGACCGCGGCGCCGGGGGTGCGCTGATGGCCGAATCCGAACAGGGCGGCGAGCGAACCGAGGAGCCGTCACAAAAGCGGCTGGACGAGGCGCGCGAACGCGGTCAGATTCCGCGCTCGAGGGAACTCACCACCTTTGCCGCCATGATCGGCGGGAGCGCCGCGTTGATCGCCATCGGCGACACCCTGGTCGGACGGATGTCGCAGGTCATGCGCCAGTCCCTCGGCGTCGACCCGCAGCGGCTGGCGGACCCCGGATCGGCCGCGGCGGCGCTGGGCGAGGCCGTCACGACGGCCCTGATGGCCCTGATGCCGGTGTTCGGCAGTCTGGTCGCCGTGGTGCTCCTCGCCTCCGTGGCGCTGGGCGGCTGGAACTTCAGTCCGGCGGCGCTCACCCCGGATTTCTCCCGCATGAATCCGATAGCGGGACTCGGCCGCCTGTTCGGCCTGCGCGGGGCCTCGGAACTCGGCAAGGCGTTGCTCAAGTGCGCGGTGATCGGCGGGGTGTGTGCGGGCATCGTGTCGTGGCTGTTCGGCGATGTCATGGCCCTCGGCCACATGGCGCCGCGGGCGGCGATCGGGCGCGGCGCCGGCCTGATCGGGTGGTCCTTCGTCTGGTTGTGCGCCTCCCTCGCGATCATCGCCGCGGTGGACGTGCCGTTGCAGTTGTTCCAGTTCAACCGGTCGATGCGCATGTCGCGCCAGGAACTGCGCGACGAGGCCAAGGAGTCGGACGGCCGCCCGGAAACGAAGCAGCGGATCAGGCAGATGCAGCAGCAGCTGGCGCGGCGGCGCATGATGCACAAGGTGCCGGAGGCCGACGTCGTGATCGTGAACCCGACGCATTTCGCCGTGGCGCTGAAATACGATCCGAAGGACATGCGGGCGCCGCGCGTTCTGGCCAAGGGCGCGGACCTGGTGGCCGCGAACATCCGGCGCATTGCCGAAGAGCACCGCGTGCCGATATTCGAGGCGCCGAAGCTGGCGCGGGCGCTGTATAAATCGACCGACATCAACCGGGAGATTCCGGCGGGGCTGTATGTGGCGGTGGCGCAGGTGCTGTCGTACGTCTTCCGGGTGCGCACGCTGAATCCGACGGTCGCCGCGCGCATGCAACGTCCGGATCCGACGGTCGGCGACGAGTACGCAGACGCATGAACGGCCGCGCCGCCTTCGCCGCCTTCAACGAATTCGCCCGCACCGGCCTGGGAGTGCCGGTTCTCGTGATGGCGGTCATCGCCATGATGGTGCTGCCGCTGCCGGCCTTCCTGCTCGACATCTTCTTCACGTTCAACATTTCCCTGTCCCTCATCATCCTGCTGGCCGTCATCTACGTCCGCCGCGCCCTCGAATTCGCGACCTTCCCGACCGTGCTGCTGGGCGCGACGCTGCTGCGTCTCGGGCTCAACGTGGCTTCGACGCGCATAGTGCTCATGAACGGCCATACCGGCGCGCATGCCGCCGGCCACGTCATCGCGGCCTTCGGCCAGTTCGTCGTCGGCGGCAATTATGCGGTCGGCATGGTGGTGTTCGTCGTGCTCGTCATCATCAACTTCGTCGTCATCACCAAGGGCGCCGGACGCATCTCGGAGGTCAGCGCCCGGTTCACCCTGGACGCGATGCCGGGCCGGCAGATGGCGATCGATGCGGATCTGAACGCCGGCATCATCACCCAGGCCGAGGCGATCGTGCGCCGCCAGGAAGTGCGGGAGGAGGCGGATTTCTACGGCGCCATGGACGGCGCGAGCAAGTTCGTTCGCGGCGACGCCGTCGCCGGCATCCTCATCGTGTTCATCAATCTCTTCGGCGGCACCATCATCGGGGCCGCGCAGCACGGCATGTCGCTGGCGGACGCGGGACGCACCTACGCCCTCCTCACGATCGGCGACGGCCTGGTCGCGCAGATTCCGGCCCTGCTGTTGTCGGTGGCGGTCGCGATCCTGGTCACCCGCGTCTCCCGTTCGCACGACATGAGCCAGCAGATCATGTCGCAGATGCTGGGCCAGCCGCGGGCGCTGGGCGTGACCGGCGGAATCCTGGCGCTGCTCGGAATCATTCCCGGGATGCCGAACCTGGTGTTTCTGTGCATGGCGGGAGGCTGTGGATTCGGCGCTTATCTGCTCGCCAAACAGCGCAAGAGAGAGAAGGCGGTGGCGGCGAAGCCCGTCGTCGTGCCGGCCACCCCCCTCGAACAGCGCGAACTGTCCTGGGACGACGTCGAGCAGGTCGATTTGATCGGTCTCGAGGTCGGCTACCGGCTCATTCCCCTGGTCGACCGCAACCAGGGCGGCGAGTTGATGGGACGCATCAAGGGCGTGCGCAAGAAACTGTCCGAGGAGCTCGGCTTCCTGGTGCAGGCCGTGCACATCCGCGACAACCTGGAACTCGGCCCGAATTCGTACCGCATCACCATACTCGGTGCGCCGGTGGGTGAATCGGAGGTCTTCCCCGACCGTGAACTGGCGATCAACCCGGGGCAGGTCTCCGGCGACCTGCCGGGCACGGTGACCAAGGATCCCGCCTTCGGCCTGGACGCCGTATGGGTCGACAAGGGCCGCCGTGAACAGGCTCAGGCGCAGGGCTACACGGTGGTCGACGCCAGCAGCGTGATCGCCACCCATCTGAGCCACCTGCTGCAATCCCACGCGCACGAGTTGCTGGGCCACGAGGAGGTGCAGCAGCTGCTCAACCGGCTGGGAAAGAGCGCCCCGAAATTGATCGAGGATCTGGTGCCCAAACTGCTGCCCATGAGCGTGCTGGTCAAGGTGCTGCAGCACCTTCTCCTGGAGCGGGTGCCCATCCGCAATCTGCGCACCATCTGCGAGTCGCTTGCCGAACTTGCGCCGAAGACCCAGGAGCCGCAGGCGCTGGTTGCCGCCGTACGGGTCGCGCTCGGACGCAGCATCGTGCAGAGCATCGGAGGCCTTCGCGAAGAGCTGCCGGTCATCACGTTCGATCCGGCGCTCGAACAGGTGCTGCAGGATGCGATGGCGGGCGGCGACGGTGCGCCGGGCTTCGAGCCGGGACTTGCCGACCGCATCCAGCAGGCGCTGACCGACCGCACCCGCCGCCAGGAAGCGGCCGGCGAACCCGCCGTGCTGTTGGTCGCACCGAAGATCAGGCCGTGGATCGCGCGCCTGATGCGCTACTCGACGCCCACGCTGTCGGTGCTGGCCTTCAATGAGATTCCAGAAAATCGCCGCATTCGCGTCATTGCAGCGATCGGGCGTTGACCAATTGCTTGATTCACGGAGGTCGAGATGAAGATCAAACGCTATATGGCGGTCAGCATGCGGGCGGCGCTCGCCCAGGTGCGCGCCGAACAGGGTCCGGATGCGGTGATATTGTCGAGCCGCCGTGTCGATGAGGGCATGGAGGTCATCGCGGCCGTGGACTACGACGAGGCCCTGTTCGTCGATGCCACGCTGAAGCGCGCCCCGGCCCCGTCCGCCGAGGTCGTCGAGCCGCCGCGGGCCGCACCGCCGACCCCCGTCAAGGCGGTCCCGGCGGCGCAGCCGTTCGTCCCGCCCGCCCTGGTGGCCGCGCCTGCGCCCGCCCGCGCCGCGGAGGGAGGCATTCTCGACATGCGGCGCGAGATCAAGGAACTGCGCGACATGCTGCAGGGCGAGCTGGCCCACATGTCCTGGAACGACAAGCGGCTGCGCGAGCCGCTGCAGGCGCGGGTTCTGGAGGAACTCACGGCCATGGACGTCGCACCGGACATCGCCATGGCGCTGGCCCGGTCGACGCCCCGGCACACCCGCCTGAAGAACCCGTCGCACATTCCGCTCGCCCTGCTCGTCAGGCATCTGCCGGTGGTCGACAAGCTGAGCACCGTCAATTCCGGGATCATCGCCGTCGTGGGCCCCACCGGTGCGGGCAAGACGACGACCATCGCCAAGCTCGCCGCGCGCTGGAGCATGCGTCACGGCAGCCAGGATCTGGCGCTGGTCAGCACCGACGGATACCGCATCGGCGCACGCGAGCAACTGATGACCTACGCGCGCATTCTCGGCGCGCCCATGCATGCCGCGAACAGCGGCCGGGAGCTCGCCCGCATCCTCGACCGGCTCAAGTCGAAGAAGCTCATCCTGATCGACACCGCGGGGATGGGGCCGCGCGACGTGCGGCTCACCGAGCAGCTCGCTGCGCTGCAGCTCGGAGCGGCGCGCGCGAGGGTGCTGCTGGCGCTGCCCGCACAGGGCGAGGCGCACGCGCTCGAGGAAATCGTACGCTCCTTCGCCCGGGTGTCACCGGCAGCCTGCATTCTGACGAAGGTGGACGAGGCCGCGAGCCTGGGCGCCGTACTGTCGACGACATTGCGTCACAAACTGCCGATCGCGTACCTCTGCAACGGGCAGCGGGTGCCCGAGGATCTGCATACCGCCCACGAACGGCGGATCTGGCTGGTCCGCGCCGCCCAGAAGCTCAAGGCGGCGGCGCCGCGCGTCAGCGACGGCTATTACGCCCGCAATTTCGGCCGGGAAAGCGCCCATGTGTAACACACGGCTATCCCGCACCCAGGCCGAGACCCTGGAGATGCTCAATGCGTCGAGACCGGTGAAGGTCATCGCGGTCACGGGCGGCAAGGGCGGCGTCGGCAAGACCGCGGTCTCGGCCAACCTGGCCGTGTCGATCGCCGCGCAGGGCCGCGAGGTGATGCTGGTGGACGCCGACCTCGGCATGGCCAACGTCGACGTGATGCTCGGTCTGCACACCCGGTTCCATCTGGGCCACGTCCTCAAGGGAGAGTGCGCGCTGGAGGACACCATCGTCACCGGACCGCACGGCCTGCAGGTCGTTCCGGCGGCCTCGGGCATCAAGCGCATGGCCAATCTGTCCGGGGCCGAGCAGGCGGGGATCATCCGCGCCTTCAGCGACCTCTACCATCGGGTGGAGGTGCTCGTGGTCGACACCGCGGCCGGCCTGCACGACAGCGTGTTGACGTTCAGCCAGGCGGCGCACCACGTGGTCGTGGTGGTGTGCGACGAACCGGCCTCCATCACCGATGCCTATGCTCTCATCAAGGTGCTGAGCCGCGAGCACGGCGTGCAGCGCTTCCAGATCCTGGCCAATCAGACCCGCCGTTCGGGGGAAGGGCCCGGCCTATTCCAGAAAATATCCCGGGTCTGTGACCGGTTTCTCAGTGTGACGCTCGAGTTCGCGGGCTCCGTACCGTTCGACGACTACCTGCGGCGCGCCGTGCAGAGGCAAAGCGCCGTCGTCGACGCGTATCCCGCCTCTATTTCATCGATGGCCCTCAAGAATCTGGCGGTGAAGGCCGATAAGTGGTCTGTGCCACAAGGAGCACGAGGTCACCTTGAGTTCTTCGTGGAACGAATGGTGGGGGCCCGGATTGGTCCTTCGACGGTATTGCAATGAGAGCAAGCACACAATACACAAACACGCAGAAGCGGGGTTCCAAGCCTGGATCGGACGTCGACGTTCCGGTCGGTGAGGTCCCGCAGCAAGAATTGGTCATCAAGCATGCCGATTTGGTCAAACGCATCGCTTATCACCTGGTCAGCCGCATGCCGCCGAACGTGGAGGTGGACGACTTGATCCAATCCGGCATGATCGGTCTGCTGGATGCGGCCAAGCACTACTCCGCCACGAAGGGCGCCAATTTCGAGACGTATGCCGGCATCCGCATACGCGGCGCGATGCTCGACGAGGTGAGGAAGTCCGACTGGACCCCCCGTTCGGTCCATCGAAACATGCGGGAGATGGCCGACGTCGTCCGCAAGATCGAGAACGCCAAGGGACAGGACGCGAGCCCCACCGACATCGCCGTGGGTCTCGGCGTATCCATCGAGGAGTATCACAAGCTGGTGCAGGACGCCGCCAGCTGCCGGCTGTTCAGTTTCGACCAGATGGGCTCCAGCGAGGACGAATCGAGTCCCGCGGATCATGCGCGCGACGAACGCCCGGGACCGTTCGACCATATCCAGGACGCTGGATTCCGCGACGCCCTGGCCGGCGCCATCGGCGGGCTCCCCGAGCGCGAGAAGCTGGTCCTGTCGCTCTACTACGACGAGGACATGAACCTGCGCGAGATCGGCGAGGTGCTCGAAGTCTCCGAGTCCCGAGTCTGTCAAATTCACGGTCAGGCGTTGGTCCGCCTGCGGGCAAGGCTGGCGGAATGGTTGACTCCCGACTGACGCCATGGACATCCTCAGCATCATCGGCATCGTGCTGGCCCTCATCGCGATCATCGGCGGCGCGATTCTCAAGGGCAGCAGCGCGGGCGCGCTGGTCGGCAGCGCCGCCTTCGTGATCGTCGTGGTGGGAACCCTCGCGGCGAGCCTGGTGCAGACGCCGATGGCGACTTTTCTGCGGGCCTGGAAGATCATCGCCTGGGTCTTCATGCCGCCGGCGAACAACCCCGCGGCGGTGATCGAGAAGATCATCGAGTGGAGCAACATCGCGCGCAAGCAGGGTCTGCTGGGGCTGGAGTCCGCGGTCGAGGGCGAGAAGGATGAGTTCCTGAAGAAGGGCCTGCAGTCCCTGGTCGACGGCGGCGAACCGGAGGCGATCCGGTCGAGCATGGAGATCGAACTCGACACCATGGAACACTTCGACAATCAGGCCGCCAAGGTGTTCGAGGCCATGGGCATCTATTCGCCGACCCTGGGCATCATCGGCGCGGTGATGGGGCTCATGGCCGTGATGCAAAATCTCGCCGACCCGTCCAAACTCGGCCACGGCATCGCCGCGGCGTTCATCGCCACCATCTACGGCATCGCCTTCGCCAACCTGCTGTTCCTGCCGATGAGCAACAAATTGAAGTCGGTCATCCACGCGCAGATCCAGATCCGCACGATGGTCATCGAGGGGATCATCGCCATCGCGCAGGGCGAGAACCCGCGCAACATCGAGTCGAAGCTGCAGGGCTACTTTCACCACTGACCGTCCCGCGGGGCCGGCGAAGTAAAGGAGGTCGACCATGGCTCGCAAGAAAAAGCATGAAGAACACGTGAACGCCGAGGCCTGGGCGATCCCCTACGGCGATCTCGTGACTCTGCTGTTCGCCCTGTTCACGGTCATGTACGCGATGTCCTCGGTGAACGAAGGCAAGTTCCGCGTGCTGTCGGATTCGATGATCGCGGCATTCCACGGAGCGCCGAAGAGCATGCAGCCCATCAACGTCGGCCAGAAGCAGTCGGGCAAGGGCGGCGACAAGCAGTTGGAGGGGGTGTCGCCGACGGCGTTGATGAAGCTGAAGGATCCATCCGAGCACACATTGGACGGCGATCCGAAGACCGGCCCCCCCGCCGACGAGAAGGGCCCTGCCCACGAGGTCGTGCCGGATGCGCTGGTCCGCATGGAGCGCCAGGTGCAGGACGCGATGAAGTCGCTGATCGACAGCAAGATGGTGACGGTGCGCCGCGAGCACACGTGGCTGGAAATCGAGATCAACACGGACATCCTGTTTCCGAGCGGCGCCGGCAGCTTCTCCCCCGCCGCCGCACCGGTGCTCGACAAATTGGCGGAAGTGCTCCAGCCGTTTCCGAATCCCATCCGGGTCGAGGGGCATACCGACGACCGACCCATCCGCACCGCCGCATTCCCGTCCAACTGGGAATTGTCGGCGGCGCGCGCAGCCAGCGTCGTGCACGAATTCACCAAGGTGGGCATCGATCCGCTGCGCCTGGAGATCGTCGGCTTCGGTGAATTCCATCCGCGGCAGCCCAACGATTCGCCCGTGGGCCGCAATGCGAACCGGCGCGTCGCGATCCTGGTCCTGGACGAGGTGGCGGCACGCGGTACGGTGACGGCCAAGAGCGGCGACCGTGCCCCGGAATCCCCGGCCCCGGGTGCCGCCGCGGTGGATGCCGCCGATCCCGCAAATCGGGTATCATCGATTCCCGCCGTCGCCGACAGGACGCTGCTGGTCAAGGATGACGGGAAGCCGGACGGACCGGCAAGGCCCAGGGCTCCGGCGCAGCACATCGGGCCGGTCGAGTTCGACTGGCCCGGACAGACCGAGGCGAAGGCGCCGCAGCCGTCGCATCACGAGTGAGCGAGGTGATCCATGAGCGAAGTCGATCGCTTGAGCAACTCGGGCCTGTACCCCGCACTTCCCATAGCCGATAAGAAGCACGACCGCGAGGGATCGGCAGGCGGGCCGCCGGATTCCCGCGGCAATCGCCCGGGGGCGAAGGACGCCGACAAATCCCCATCCGATTCACCCCGTCCACCCAGGTCCGGCATCGACGAGTACGCCTGAATGAACGGCGCGGTCGTCTTCAGCGTCGTCGCGACGGGCACTGGAATTGCGGCAATGGTGGCCGCGGCGGTCGCCCTGCGCGCATTGGGCTCGTGGCGGGGACGGGTCGAGTCCCTCGAAGCGGGCCTCGCGGGGTTGCGGCGCGAATTGGAGATGCTGGCCTCGATCAGCGCGCGTACCGGACGTCACGTGCAGCGCGTCGAGCAGGAATTCTCCGGGGTGGCCGAGCGCATCGACCTCGTGGAATCGCGCGGCGCCGCCATGCCGGGGTCGCTCGACGAGGCCATCAGCTGGGCGCGGCGCGGCGTCGATGCCGACAAACTCGCGCAGCAGTTCGGCCTGACCAGCGCCGAGGCGGAGCTGGTCTCCCGGCTGCATGGCGTCAAGCGCAGCGCCTGACCCCGCGGCCCGGTCGGTACGCGGGACGACGACCCCATTTCACTGATGGACGAGTGGCCGCCCCGGACATCGGGTATTTTCCTCGTCCGGGGAAATCATCGACGGGGAGTCATGGATCGTCGCGCGTTCTGCGTATCCGGTGCCGCGGGAGCGCTCTTGATCAGCGCGCGAGCCGCCGTGGCGGCCGCCGGCGCGGGGGCCGATTCCCGCCCCCGGCACTTCGGCAGCGTGTTGTTCGATTCGCGCTACGGTGCGAGCAGGGCGTTCGGCGCGGCGGCCGCGCGCTCGGGCCACGCAACGGCTGCGCTGCGGGGCGACGTCACGGGCCTGTGGCTCAGCCACCTCGACCCGCACTGGGCGGGCGGCGGAGGCGCGGTCGCCGGCATGACGACGGCGGCCAGCCTGTTTTGCCTGGAGCAGATGGCGAAGGATCATTGGCTGCGCGTGGTCGTGCGAATCGACCACCGCCGCTCGTCCTCGATCGGGGCCGGCCCGGCGGCGACCGCGGCCGATCCGGCCGTCATCCGGGCCTGCCTGGCCCTCTCCCGCGCGGCCTGCGCCGGCTCGGCGGCCGGGGTGGATCTCGTCTCCTGGGTGATCGCCAAATCGTAGGAACTCCGGAATCGCCGTATATCCCAAGGATGCGACAGTTATGACATTACCGCCCGGCGTCAATCAGAGCGACTTTTCGAGCGCCCTCCGGGAATTCGAGACGGCGGTCGGCAATCAGTGGGTCTTCACCAGCGACGCCGACCTGGATCTGTATCGCGATGCCTACTCGCCGTTCCTGCACGAAGCGGAGGAGCGCGTCGCATCCGCGGCCGTCGCACCGTCCACCACGGAGGAGGTGCAGCAGATCGTGCGCATCGCCAACCGCCGTCGCGTGCCGCTGTACGCCATTTCGACCGGCAAGAATCTGGGGTACGGCGGCGGGGCGGCCGGTCTATCTCTTCGGCGCCGGCCATGTCGGGCTGCGTGGTGGTCGATCTCAAGCGCATGAACCGCATCATCGAGGTCAATGAGGCGAACGCGTTTGCGCTGGTCGAGCCGGGCGTGAGCTACTTCGACCTGTACCGCCACATCCAGGAGCGCAAGCTCAAGGTGTGGATCGATTGTCCCGATCCCGGTTGGGGCAGCGTCGTCGGCAACGCGATCGATCGGGGCGGCGGCTATACGTCGGCCAACTATCGTAATCACTTCGACTCCCATTGCGGGATGGAGGTCGTGTTGCCGAGCGGCGAGCTGTTGCGGACCGGCATGGGCGCGATCCCCAACGCGGAAACCTGGCAGCAGTACAAGTCCGGCTGCGGGCCGTGGATAGACGGGCTGTTCTCGCAATCCAATTTCGGGATCGTCACCAAGATGGGCTTCTGGCTCATGCCGCAGCCCGAGGCCTACCTGCGCTGCACGGTGTCCCTGCCGCGCTATGCGGATCTGTCGCCGTTGGTGGAGAAGCTCAATTATCTCGAGAACGCCCGCATCACCTCCGGCTTCCCGGACATTGCCTCGCCGCTGATCGGCTACCCGCCGATCGGACAGGTGCAGCTGTGGAACGAGACGGGACCGCCGTCGATGACGGAAGAACACCGCCGCCTGCTCGGCGGCGTCACGCTGGGGTATTCGGCCGAGCTCGAAGCCTACGGGTTGAACGCGGGGATTCCCTATTGGCAGCTGTGGCTGAGCTTCCACGGTCCGATGGAGGTCATCGAGGCGCAGTGGCGCGCCGCCCAGAGGCACTTCTCGACGGTCGAGGGAGCGAAATTCAAGATCATCGACCAGGTGACCCTGCCGCTCGACCCCGCCAAGGTCGAGGAGTACCACGAACCGGAATTCGGGATCCCCTCGCTGCGCGCCTTTTCGATCGGTGCCCGCACGCCCTGGAATCCCACGCCCTCGAAGGGTCACATGTGGTTCTCGCCCATCATCCCCCGGACCGGTGCGGCGATCATCGAGGCCAACCGGGTATTCAGCGAGGCGGCGCGCGATCTCGGGATGCCGCTGTTCCGATCGTTCACGCTGCCCGCCTGTTTTTGGGAGCGCTCGTTCATCTTCATTCTGGCGACGCCGGTCACCGAGGATCCCGAGACGAACAAGCGGTACAGGGAGGGATTCAAAAAGCTGATCGAAGTCGGCGGCCGGCACGGCTGGGGCGAATACCGCACCGCGCCGGTCTTCCAGAAGACCGTGATGGACGTGTATTCATTCAACAATCACGCGCTGCAGCGTTTTCACGAAACGCTGAAGGATGCGATCGATCCAAACGGCGTCCTGTCGCCGGGGCGTTACGCGATCTGGCCGAAACAGCTGCGGGATGCGCGGACATGAGCGCCCGTCTCCGGGGCATTTCAGGGGTCGCCGGCTGTGTGGCGATGCTGTGCGCGCTGGTGTCGGCGGCGGCGGGCCGGGAGCATGCGGACGAGCATGCCGCGGGCCGCGCCGTGTACGTCAAATGGTGCGCCCCCTGCCATGATCCGGGAGTCAGCCATCCCGGTACGAACGCATTGACCGTCAAATACCGCGGGGTCAAGCCGGGCGTGCTGTTGGAGTGGAAGGATTTGCAGGCATCGACCGTCAAGGTGCTGGTCCGCCACGGCATTTCGGTGATGCCGCAGTTCCGCAAGACCGAGATCAGCGATGCGGAACTCGATGCGCTCGCGAAGTACCTGGCGAGGAACTCACCCTAATCCTGGAGGTTCAGCAGCAGGTCGGTCAGCGGGTCGACGCGGCTGAGGAACGGCGAGTGGTCCGCGTCCAGCGTGATGCGTTCGCGGCAGGGCAGGGCCTGCTGCATGCGGCGCTGGGCTCCCAGGGTGATCGCGCAGTCGTTGCTGCATTCGACGTAGATGCGCGGCACGCTGCCGAACCGCGCGGCGGTGACGTGGACCGGGGTGACGAGCGGCGCCAGCGGCTCCGGCACCAGCAGCGATTCCGCAAGCGCCACATCGGCGTCGCTGCAGAGACCGTAGAAAGCCTCGCGCGCGGCCCCGGCGCGGATCGACGCCGATTTGTGATCCTCGGCGACCACGATCGAGCGGCCGACCAGGGATTCGGGATCCGTGTCGGCGGCGTCCTGCAGGGACCGCCCGTCCTCGAGGAGGAATGCCGTGACGTAGACGAGCGTGCGCACGTGTTCCGGAATCCGCTCCGCCACTGCGGAAAGGACGATGCCGCCGCGGCTGTGGCCGACGAGGATCACGGGTTCCGGTTGCGATGCCGCGAGCGCGGCGATCTGGCCGGTCCAGGTGTCGAGTGTGATCCCGCCCGGCGGGGTCCTGTCGACGCCTAGTGACATCAAGTCCGGCGCCAATACCCGATGGGAAGCCCGGCGCAGACCATTGGCGACGCGATACCAGCACCAGCCGCCATGCCAGGCGCCGTGCACGAGGATGTAGGTTGCCATGGGCGCCGATTCTCGACGTCCGCCACCGATTGCGCAATGGTTTGCGGGTATAATTCGCTGCGGGTCGAGTCGGGCTGCAGGACTGGTTGAGCGCGCGCCGCCGCAGTCGGGTCCCATGATGGCCCGGCTTCGAGAGGTGCACCGATCCATGCGCGCTGCGGTTTTTCACGGTCCCCGCGACCTCAGGCTCGAGTCCGTCCCCGAACCGGAACCGGGACCCGGCGACGTCAAGCTGCGCGTTTTCTACAATGGGATCTGCGGCAGCGATCTGCACGAGTATTACGACGGGCCGGTCACCACCCGAACCACGCCGCACCCGCTCACCGGTGTGAAGAACCCCGTCATCCTCGGCCACGAATTGTCCGGTGAGGTGGTCGCGTGCGGTGCGGGCGTCGATGATCTGAGCCCCGGCGATCTCGTGACCGTCGAGCCGTTCGAAACCTGTGGCTGCTGCGTGTGGTGCGCGGCCGGTCAATACAACCACTGTCCGGATCTCGCGCTGCACGGCTACAACCGCAGCAGCGGCGGCCTCGCGGAATACACCGTCGTGCGGCGCTCCATGGCGCATCGCCTGCCCGCCGGCATGACGCCGATGCAGGGTGCGCTCATCGAGCCGCTGGCCGTGGCCTGGCACACGGCGGACCGCTGCCGGCTCGAGGCGGGTCAAACGGCGGCGATTCATGGCGCAGGACCGATCGGCATCGGCGTGGCCCTGACGCTCATGGCGCGCGGCGTCGACGTCATCGTGGTCGACCCGGCGCCGCTGCGCCGGGCCGTGATGCAACGGCTGGGCGTGCGGGCGGTCCTGGATCCGAAGGATTGCGATCCCGTGTCCGCCATCCGCGATCTGACCGGCGGCCTCGGGGCGCATGCGTCCATCGATGCCGCGGGCGTTCCGGCGGCTTTTCGTGCCATGCTGCACGCCACCCGGGTGGACGGCACCGCCGTGGTGGTCGCCATTCACCATGCACCGGTGGTCGTTCCACCGTTCGATCTGCTGATGCCCGAGGTCAATCTCACGGGGGTCGCGATGTCCGCGCACGACTTTCCGAGCGTCATAGAGGCCATGGCCCGGGGCGATTTTCCGCTCGACGGGTGGGTGGAGACGATTCCCTTCGACAACCTCATCGAGGATGGCCTCGAACGTCTGCGTCGTCAGGAGGGGCTGAAGATCCTGGTCGATGTCGGATCCGGCGGGCGGTCGGTCGGGGCGGCCGACGCGCGCCATGCCACGGGAGCGCACACGTGAAGAGCCATGAATTGTTCAAGGTCGACGGGTACGGAGTCATCGTCACCGGCGGCGCCAGCGGCATCGGACTCGGATATGCCGAGGCGTTGGCGGAGAACGGCGCCAAGGTCACCATCCTCGATGTCGACGCCGCGCGCATCGACGAGGAGACGGCGCGCCTGCGGCAGCTGGGCCATGCCGTGCGCGGGGCCGTCGTCGACGTGCGCGATCATGCGGCCATCGACGCCGCGTTCGATGCCGCGCTCGCCGCCCATGGGCGGCTCGACGTGGTGTTCGCGAATGCGGGCATCGATTCGGGCCCGGGCTTCGTCGGCAGCTGGGTCGGGGCTGAGCGGCAGCGCAACCCCGCGGGCGCCCTGGAGGCCTACACGGACGAGCGTTGGAACCGCGTCATCGACGTCAACCTGAACGGGATCTTTGCCACGCTGCGCGCGGGCGCGCGCCTCATGCGGCCGCAACGTTCCGGCCGCATGATCGTGACGTCGTCGGTCGCGTCCTTCCAGTGCGAGCCCGCCATCGGCTCGGCCTACATGGCGGCGAAGGCGGGCGCCACGCATCTGATGCGGATGGTGGCGCTGGAACTCGCCGCCTACCAGATCACGGTCAATGCGATCGCGCCGGGATTCATCGCCACCAACATCGGCGGCGGCCACGCGAAACAGCCGCAGACGCAGCAGGCGATGGGCAAGATCATACCGATGCACCGGGTGGGTCTGGCCGACGACCTGAAGGGCCTGGCGTTGTTCCTGTCGTCCGCGGCCTCGGCCTATGTCACGGGCCAGCAGATCTCGATCGACGGCGGCTGGTCGCTGGGTTTCGCGGATTAACCACCGGGGGGAGGGCGCCAATGGGACTCGTGGGCTTTGGACAACCTGACGACGGCGTCATTCAAATGTGCTATCTGGTGCCGGACATCCAAGCGGCCATGAAGACTTGGGTGGAAAAGCTGCACGTGGGACCCTGGTTCCTGCTGGACCACTTCTCGGGCACGAACCCGAAGTACCGCGGCCAGGACTCCAAGGCGGACGTATCGCTCGCCATGAGCTTTGCGGGCCACATGAACATCGAGCTCATCCAACCCAACGACGAACATCCCTCAGTGTACCGCGAGTGGATCGACCGCCACGGCTTCGGGTTCCATCACTGGGGGCGCGCCACGCACCATTTCGAGCGGGACGTGGCCCAATATCGGGCCGCGGGGCACGATCTCGTTTTCCTCGCCGGAGTGCCGTCGGGCGGCAGCGTGGCGTACATGGATACGACGGCCATCCTTCCGGGCTACGTGGAGTTCATCGAGATCGGCCCGGCATTCGAGGCGACCTTCAGCAAGTTCTACCGGGCGAGCATCGGCTGGGACGGGGCGGATCCGGTGCGCTCGTTCATTTGACGCGGGCGCTCAGGCGACGCGCACCTCGAGCAGGGTGGGTGTGTCGGCGGCGAACACGGCGGCGAGGGCCGCGTCCAACTCCTCCCAACGATCGACCCGCGTCGCCTTGACCCCCTGGCTTTCCGCCAGCGCGCAGAAATCGAGATGCGGCAGCTTCACGCCGGGCAGCGTGCGGATGTCGAAGTGCCGGCCGAATTCCTCGAGCGCGCGATAACTGTTGTTGGCGACGATGATGAAGGCGATGGGCAGGTCGAGTTCCGCGGCCGTCCACAGGCCCTGTATCGAGTACATGGCGGAGCCGTCGCCCAGCAGGCCGATGACCTTGCGTCCCGGGCGTGCCAGCGCCACGCCGACCGCCGCCGGCAGTCCGTGACCCAGACCACCGCTCGCACAGGTGTGGAACGTCCCGCGCTCCACCATGGGCAGGTGATCGTGCATGGCCGCGCGGCTGCTGGGGGCCTCCTCGACGACGATGCTGTCCTTCGGACGCAGGGCGGCGATCTGCTGCATCAGATATCGATCGCTCAGCTGGGGTGGCGGCACGAGACGGGGTGGTCGCGGGGGAATGACCGGCGCGGCGCGTTCGGCGGCCGCCGGCCGGCCGAGCAGCGCCGCCACGCCGAGTTTCAAGTTCGTGACGACCGAGGTGCCGACCGGGGACCAGGACGCGGCCGCGGGATCGTCGGTCAATTGCACGAGCGTCGCTCCGTCCGGTATGTGCGGCCCTTCTCCTTCGACGTGATACGTGAACACCGGGGCACCCAGCACCAGAATGAAATCGGCGCCCCGCAGGCATTCGACGATGGCGCCGCGGTTGGCCGGCAGAAAACCCGCGAACAGGGGGTGACGTTCCGGAAAGCTGTTGCGAGCCGACATGGGGCTGACCCAGACCGCCGCCCGATGCTGTTCCGCCAGGGCGATCGTTTCGTCCCAGGCGTCGTCGCGCGCCACCGCGGCACCGACCACGATCACGGGTCGTCGTGCCGCCTGGAGCGAATCGGCCGCCCGAGCGAGCAATCCGGGGTCGCCGCCCAGGGCGCGGCTGACCGTGCGGGCGGTCACCGGCGAGGCGGGCCGGTCCCAATCGTCGACCGGAATCGACACGAAGGTGGGACCCCGCGGCGGCTGCATCGCCACGTAGTAGGCACGCGCAATCGCCGCGGGAACGTCGGCCGCGCGCGCCGGTTCGACGCTCCATTTGACGTACGGCTTCGGCAGCTGAGGCGCCTGTTCGGAGTAGAGAAACGGCTCGAAAGGCAGGATGGAGCGGGCCTGCTGTCCGGCCGTGACGACCAGGGGCGTTTGATTCTTGAAGGCGGTGAAGATGCTGCCGAGCGCATGGCCAACGCCGATGGCCGAGTGCAGATTGACGAGTGCGGCGTCGTTGCGGCCCTGGGCGAAGCCGTCGGCCATGGCGACCACCACGGATTCCTGGAGGCCGAGCACATAGCGGAAGTCGTCGGGAAAGTGCCGGAACATCGGCAATTCCGTCGAGCCGGGATTGCCGAATACCGTGGTCAGTCCGAATTCGCGCAGCAGCGCGAAGGCGGCGTCACGGACGGTGAGCCCGCCGCTCAAAAGCGGATCACCACTTTGCCGAAATGCGAGCCGCTTTCGAGGTGGCGATAGGCGGCGGGCGCGTCGGCAAAGCTGAACTCGCGATCGATGACGGGCTTCATGCGATTCGCCGTGATGGCCGCGTTCATCCGCTCGAAGTCGCCCCGCGACCCCACGAAGATGCCGTGCAGGCTCGCCTGTTTGCCGAGCAGCCCGTACGGACTGCCGGCCGCCCCGGTGCCGGTGAGCACGCCGATCATGGCCACCCGGCCGCCGACGGCGAGCGAGCCGATCGAGCGGCCCAGGGTCTCGGCACCCCCCACGTCCAGCACGTGATCGACACCCACGCCATCCGTGAGCGCCAGCACTTCGCGGTCCCACTCGGGGGTCTTCGCGTAGTTGACGCAGCCCTCCGCCCCGAGCGTACGGGCGCGCGCGAGCTTCTCGTCGCTCGACGAGGTGATGATGACGCGCGCACCGGCCTGGCGGGCAAATTGCAGCGCGAAAATGGAAACCCCTCCGGTGCCGAGCAACAGCACGGTCTCGCCGGGCGCCACATGTCCGATCGTGACCAGGGCGTGCCAGGCCGTCACCGCCGCGCACGGCAGGGTCGCCGCCTCCACCGCGGACAAATGGTCGGGCACGGCGACCGCGTCCTGCTCGTCGAACACCGCGAACTCGGCCAGCACGCCATCCGCCGGGGGCGCGCCCAGGGCGACCAGCGGCCGGCGCGGCGCCGGACCGTCGGTCCAGCCTCGGAAGAACGTGCCTGCCACCCGTTGGCCCACCCGGAAGCGGGTGACTGAGGCGCCCATCGCGACGATCTCGCCGGCCCCGTCCGACAGCGGAATGGTGTCGGTCTTGACCGTGCCGCCCATGTAATGGCCGCGGGGAATCAACAAGTCCCGGTAGTTCAGGGAGGCCGCCTGCATGCGGACCAGGATCTGCGTCGCTTGCGGGACCGGATCCGGCCGCGCTCCGAGGCGCAAGCCGTCGATATGGGTACTGCCGGCGATGATTTCATAGGCGCGCATGTGAATAGCCCTCCAAGCAAACGCGTCATTCAGCCAGAAAAACGCGTCGGATGATCGACTTTGACCGAATCCGCATTCCACCCGCAGGGAACGCGGGATTTCCCCGCTTCTATAAGATACACGCTCGAGATCACAAGCGCTCCCCACCCACATTCTCTCGAGAGACGCCCGATGCTAAAGCTGTATCACGCCGAGCCCGTCGCCAATTCCTTGAAGAGCCTCATTCCCCTGCACGAGAAGGGGCTGCCTTTCGAGAGCGTGTATGTCGACCTGCACAAATTTGAGCAGCATCAGCCCTGGTTCGTCTCCCTGAATCCGGAGGGCCAGGTGCCGGTGCTGGATCACGACGGGGTCATCGTCACCCATACGACGGTCATCAACGAGTACCTCGAGGATGCGTTTCCCGGCTCGCCGCCGCTGCGGCCCGCGGATCCGGCGGGCAGGGCGCGCATGCGCTATTGGAACAAATTCGTCGACGAACACGTGATGAATTACGTGTCGATGTGGGGCTGGCACCGCATGGTCGGAGTGATCGCGCGCAGCGTCGAAAGCGGCGAGTTCGAGAAGCTGCTCGAGCGCATTCCGCTGCACGAACAGCGCGAGAAGTGGAGGACCGCGCGCTCCGGGTTCAGCGAGGCGGACCTCGCCAATGCGACACGCAAGATCGAAGTGGCGGTCGACAAGGTGGAGAGGCGGCTGGCCGAAGCGCCCTGGCTGGCGGGAGACATGTTCACCCTCGCCGATGCGAACTTCTTCAGCCATTGCGGCATGATGCTGCAGCGGATGTTTCCCGACCTGGGGAATTCCGGACGCTGTCCCCGCCTGCTCGACTGGGTGTCCCGGACGCGTGCCCGGCCGGGGGTGGCCGGGGCGCTGGCCGGGCCGGACAGGACGAATCCGGCCCTGCGCACGTTCACCGGCGAGGTGCACTGAGTGGCGGGCGCCGCGACGCCGAACTTCGATTACATCATCGTCGGCGCGGGCTCGGCTGGATGCGTGCTCGCCAACCGCCTGACGCAGGATGCGGACACTTCCGTGCTCTTGCTCGAGGCGGGCGGGGCATCCACGGGGTTGTTCAAGGACATGCCCATGGCATTCCCCAAATACGTCCTGCGCAGGGATTTGAACTGGAACTTCCAGAGCGAGCCCGAACCGTATTGCAACGGCCGGATCATCGAGATCCCGCGGGGCCGGGGTCTCGGCGGATCGTCGATGATCAACGGCATGGTGTACGCGCGCGGGCATCGCCGCGACTACGATGACTGGGCGGCCCGCGGACTGCCGGGCTGGGCCTACGCCGACGTGCTGCCGTATTTCCGGAAATCCGAAAAGAGCTGGCTGGGCGAGGGGCCGTATCATGGCGGGTCGGGCGAACTCGAAGTGGTCGTGCCCGAAGACAACATGACCTACCGGGAGATTCGGGCCGCCACCCTCGCGGCGGGCATTCCGCCGACCGACGACTATCACGGCGCGCACTCCGAAGGGTTTCAGCGCAGTGAAATGACCATCGTCGGCGGCCGGCGGGGCAGCGCCGCGCGCGTTTTCCTGGAACCGGTCAGGAGCCGCCGAAATCTCCGGGTCGAAACCCGGGCGCTGGTCCGACGCGTGCGCATCGAGGGCGGCCGGGCCGTGGGGGTGGATTACACGCGCGGCGGCGAGTCCCGCTCGGCCCTGGCCTCACGCGAAGTGTTGCTCGCCGGGGGCGTATACGGCTCGCCGCAGCTGCTCATGCTGTCCGGCGTCGGGCCCGCCCGGCATCTCGCGAGCGTCGGCATCGAGCCGCGGGTGGACCTGCCGGGCGTGGGCAAAAATCTCGTCGAGCATCCCTTCCTGTTCGTCGGCTGGAACGTGCGTCCCGGGGCGTTCCGCAGCGAACTGCGCGTCGATCGTGCCACGGCCTGGGTGCTCCGCTGGGGCCTCGAGGGCCGCGGCCTGTTCGCCACCAATGGCGCGGCCGGCAATCTGTTCGTCCGCACGACTCCGGATCTCGACCGCCCCGACATGCAGTTCACCTGCATGTCGGGCGAAATCAGCGCACGCGAGCTGTGGTTCCCCGTGATCCGCAAGAAGCCGGTGCATACGCTGGGGGTCGGCGTCTCCATGATCAGGCAGGACAGCCGGGGGGAGATGACCCTGCGCTCCGCGAATCCTTCCGATCCGCCGCGGATCCTGTTCAACCTGTTCAAGGAGAGATCCGACATGGACCGGGCGATCCGGGGCCTCAGGGTGATCCGCGACGTCTATCAACGCGAGCCGCTGCGCGGCTTGATCGGCAGCGAGGTGGTTCCCGGCGAGGGGGTCGTCAGCGACGCCGACCTCGAGCAATTCGTGCGCGCCACCGGGGCCATCACGCAGCATGCGGTCGGCACGTGCAGAATGGGCCCCGAGACCGATCCCGGCGCGGTCGTCGATGCCTCGCTCAGGGTGCGGGGCGTCGATGGGCTGCGCATCATCGACGCCTCGATCATGCCGGACGTGCCCGGCGGCAACACCAATGCGCCGGCGATCATGATCGCCGAAAAGGGCGCGGACCTGCTGCGGGGCATGACCCTGCCCCGCGCGTCAGTTTGAAACACCCACTCGAGAGGACGGGCATGCGATGCAAGACCTGAAAGACAAGGTGGCGTTCGTCACGGGCGGCAGCAGCGGCATCGGGCTTGGGATCGTCAAGGTGCTTGCCGCGGAGGGCATGAAGGTGGCGTTCAGCTATCGACGGCAGGACCACCTCGACCAAGCCATGGGCTATTTTCGTGCCAAACCCGGGTTGCTTGTGCATCCGATCAGGGTGGACGTGACCGATCGCACCGGCCTGTCGGCCGCCAAGGGGGAGATCGAACGCGTGTATGGTCCCGTGGATGTGCTCGTCAACAATGCCGGCGTGGGCATATTGGGTCTCATGGAGCAGGCGAGTTTCAGCGACTGGGACTGGGTCATGGGCGTCAACATCGGCGGCGTGGTCAACGCACTGGTCATTTTCCTGCCGGACATGATCGCCGGCGGTCGCGAGGCGCACATCGTCAACGTGGCGTCGATGGGCGGAATCGCCGCCCTCGGGTCCGCCGGCGTGTACACCGCCACCAAATACGCCGTGGTGGGTTTGTCCGAGGCGCTGCGCACCGACATGATCGGCCGGAACGTCGGCGTGTCCGTGTACTGTCCGGGAACGGTGAAGTCCAACATCGGCGAGGGCGGCAGGATGCGCCCCGCGGAGTTCAAGGACAGCGGCTATGCTCCGCAGGAGCCTGCGCCGCCCGGCGACGATTCCTTCATGGACGTGGCCATGGACGCCGTGGTGGCCGGCCGCCACGTGCTGCGCGGCATCAAGGAGAACCAGCTCTTCATCATCAGCCATCCGGAGTTCCGGGACGTCCTGCGTGCCCGTCACGCGAAGATCGAGGCGTCGATCAGCGCGGAGCCCGTCGACCGGGCACGTGCCGACTCGGTGAAGTGGATCCTGTCGAACCGGATTTACGACGAAGACGCCTGATCCGGGTCGGACGCTTGAGGCGGGTCGCCTCGCGGGGCCTTGGTGTGCGGCCCGCTGCCGGTCACGGCAATCGCTTCGTGCAGCGTGGTAAAGATGCGGGACGTTCCGACCACCGCCGTGATGCCGTGCCGGTCCATGTCCGAGCGCATGTAGGGGTTGACCCGGGCGAAGAGGACGGAGACCCCCCGGGTCGCGAGATCGCGCAGCAGATCGCGGATGGATTGTGCGGCGGAATAGTCGATGTCCGTGATCGCGCCGCAGTCGACGATGAACCAGCGAATCGGGGCAGGTGCACACTGCACCAGCGCGCGGACCTCGTCCGCGAAGCGGTTTTCGTTCGCGTAAAACAAATCCGCGCCGAATCGGTAGACGATCAGGCCCGGCTGCGTCGTGCGTCCGGGAACCGCGGGTACAGGTTCCCACTGACCCGCGGCGTCGGGCTCCAGCATCATCGTATGAGGCCTGTAGCTGTGGTGCACGTGACGGAACAGCGACAGGGCGATCGCCAGGAGGATGCCCTGTTCCACGCCGAGCACGACCACCGTCGCCGCCGTCGCGATGGCAAGATAGAACTCGCCGGGGCTCTCGCGGTGGATGTCGCGCAGATTCGATACCTGGATCATGCCGGCCGCGATCGAGAACACGATCGCCGCCAACACGCAACGCGGCAGATACTGCAGCGGTGCGGTGAGATAGAACAGCACCACGAGCACGACCGCCGCCAGCGCCAGTTGCGCGGCCTGGCTGCGCGCCCCCATGTGGTCGGCCATCGCGGTCTGGGTGGGGCTGCCGTTGACCACGAACGTGCCGCAGAGCGCGGCCGCGGCGTTCGCGGCCGCCAATCCGAGAATGTCGGCGTTCGCGTCGACGTGTTCGCGGTAACGCTGGGCGAATTCCCGCGACGTCGCGGCGCTTTGGGCGATGATCATCACGAAGCAGGAGCCGGCCACCGGCACCAGGGCCAGGATCGTGCCCCAGGTCAGGTGGGGCAGCGTCAGCGACGGCGGACCGCCCGGAACGGGCCCGAGCACGGCGATGCCCCTGGCATCGAAATGGAATGCAGCGCTGGCCGCGATCGTTCCCACGACGGCCAGCAGCGCCAACGGCATGCGCGGCGCAAGGCGGTTCCCGAGCAAAATGGCCGCCGCCACCGAGAGCGACAGCAGCGTCGTGGGCAGGTGAGCGTGAGCCAGGCCCAGGATCACCTCCCATAGCCGGACCAGCGAGTAGCGGGAGTCGACCGCGATCCCGCACATGTCGTTCAGCATCGAGATGCTGACCTGAACGCCGACCCCCGAGATGAAGCCGGCCAGCACCGTGCGCGAGAGGAAGTCGGCCAGAAACCCCAGATGGAACACCCGTGCGATCAGCAGCAATCCGGCGGTCAGCAGCGCGACCATGCTGATGAGCGCCAGATACTGTGCGCTTGCGGGCGCGGCCATGTGGCTCAGGGAGCTGGAGAAGATGGCGGCCGTGGCCGAATCCGCGGCGACGACCAGGTGGCGGGACGAGCCGAACACCGCGAAGGCGACGAGCGGCAGCAGCACCGTGTACAGTCCGGTCACGACGGGCGCACCGGCGATCCGGGCGTATCCCAGCACCTGCGGTATGTTGATCGAGGCGGCGCTCACGCCGGCCAGCAAGTCGCGCAGCACGCCGGATCGGTTGAAGGGCCTGAGCCCGCCGAAGAGTTTCACCACCCTCAGATAGCACGCCGCGCCGCGCATTGCCAGGAGCACCGCGCGTTGCCGGGAGCGCCGGGTCAAGTCGTCGGGCCGATCAGGGGGAATCCCTTTACACTTCGCGCCAGGGTTAGCGCGTCAAGCTATCGATCGGGCGTGATTGTCATGAAAATTCCCAAGGGTCTGCAACCGCTGATGGACGACGGCATGGTCGATTCCGTCGTCCGGCGTCTCAAGAGCGGCAAGGAAGCGTCGGTGTTCATCGTCGCCTGCGGCAACGAACTGCGCTGCGCCAAGGTCTACAAGGAAGCCGAACAGCGCGGCTTTCACAAGCTGGCCCAGTACCAGGAGGGACGCAAAACCCGCAACAGCCGGGATGCTCGGGCCATGGGAAAGCGCGGGCGGCACGGCCGCAGGGTGCAGGAGGAGGAGTGGAAGAACGCCGAGGTGGACGCGCTCTACCGCCTGGTCGGCGCCGGGGTGCGTGTGCCCACGCCGTACCTGGTGCACGAGGGGGTGCTCCTGATGGAACTGGTCCAGGACGCGCTCGGCAATCCGGCACCGCGTCTCAACGACGTCGAGATCACGCCCGACCAGGCGCGAGCCTGGCATGACTTCATGATGACGCAGATCGTGCGGATGCTGTGTGCGGGCCTGATCCACGGCGATCTGTCCGAGTTCAACGTGCTCCTGGACACCGAGGGCCCGGTGATCATCGATCTGCCCCAGGCGGTGAACGCCGCGAGCAACAACAACGCCTTTGCCATGCTCGAGCGCGACGTGAACAACATGCGCGAGACCTTCGGGCGCAGCGCCCCGGAGCTGCTCGACACGGAGTATGCGCGCGAGATATGGAAGCTGTACGAGGCGAGTGAATTGACCCCGGAGTCGGTGCTGACGGGACGCTGCGTGCGCGACACGACGGCACCCGACGTCGACGCCGTGCTCGACCAGATCGAAGAGGAGCGCCGGGAGGCCGAGGAGCGGCGGCGGCGGCGCGAGGAGGCGGACGCCTGAGGCACGGCCTACCGGACCGTGAGCACCGCATAGGTCCGCTTGCCCTTGCGCAGCAGCAAGTGCCGGCCGAAAAGCAGATCGGCGCTCGTCGCCACCCGGCCGGTCCCGGTGGCCCGCACGTTGTTCACGTATATTCCGCCGCCCTCGATGTCCTTTCGTGCCTGGCCCTTCGACGCGGCAAGTCCGGCATGCACCACCAGGTCGATCAACGGCACGCCCTCTTCCAGTGTCGCCCGCTCCACCTCCTGGGTCGGCAGTTCCCCGACGACGTCGCGAAAGGCGGCCTCGGAAATCCCATCCAGGCTGCCGCCGAACATAATGTCGCTGGCCCGCTGGGCATCCGCACAGGCGGACGCACCGTGCACCAGCGTCGTCACTTCGCGCGCCAGGGCGCGGTGCGCCTCGCGCGCGGCGGGATTCGCGGCGTGGCTTGCGTCCAACTCCTCGATGGCCGGGCGCGGCAGCAGGGTGAATTTCCGCAAATAATCACCGACCCGGCCGTCCTCGGTGTTGATGAAGAACTGATAGAACCGGTAGGGGCTGGTCTTCGCGGCATCCAGCCAAACTGCACCGCCCTCGGTCTTGCCGAATTTGCTGCCATCGGCCCGCGTGATGAGCGGAAACGTAAGACCCCACGCGGTGGCGGCGAGCTTCTTGCGGATCAGGTCCGTGCCCGCCGTCAGGTTTCCCCACTGATCGCTGCCGCCGATCTGCAGTTCGCAGTCGTAAGTGCGGCGCAGATGATAGAAGTCATGGGCCTGCAGCAGCATGTAGCTGAACTCCGTGTAGCTGATGCCGTGTTCTCCCTCCATGCGCGCACGCACGCTCTCCTTGGCGATCATGCCGTTGATCGAGAAATGCTTGCCGATGTCGCGAAGGAAATCCAGATAGGAGAGCGGTGCGGTCCAGGTCGCATTGTCGACCAGCCGCGCGGGATTGACGGGCGTCGAGAAGTCGAGGAGCTGCGATAGCTGTGTCTTGATCTTCGACATGTTGTGCGCGAGTTGTTCGGGCGTCAGCAGGTTGCGTTCGGCGGACTTGCCGCTCGGGTCGCCGACCATCCCGGTCGCGCCGCCCGCCAGCGGCAGGGGATGGTGGCCGGCCAGTTGGAAGCGCCGCAGCGTGAGTTGCCCCACCAGGTGCCCGACGTGCAGGCTGTCGCCGGTCGGATCGAAGCCGCAGTACAGCGTCAGGGGGCCCCGGGCGAGGCGCTGACCCAAGGCCTCGAGATCGGTGCAGTCGGCGACCAGGCCGCGCCATTGGAGGTCGGCTAACAGGGACATGAGAGCGGCATCAAGAAGGGACTCCTCGGGAATCGCGGCTAATCCGCCGTGCGGACGTTGATCTCCAGTTTGACGCCGTTCGGATCGTGCAGGAAGAGCTGCGTCAGATGGGCGCCCGGCACGTCGTTGACCGCGAACTTCACCCCGTAGGCGCTGAGCATCGCCTTGATGGTCCCGATGTCGACGCCGTTGAAGGCGATGTGGTCGACGGGACCCGTTCCGGGCGCCCGCGACGACACGCTGATTCCGGCGGCCGTTGAATGAGCGCGGTAGCTTTCCCATTCCGCAACGTGAATGCAGGGCACGTCCCCGATGTACAACCAATATCCCGGAAATTCCAAGGGCGGCCGTGGGCCGACCCGCATGCCGAGCGCATGGGAATAGAAGTCTCGTGTGGTCACGAGATCGTCGGTCAGCACCAGGTAGTGCTCGATGCGGGTCAGGGGCATGAGGGGGTCGGGGTGTTGCGGCAGGCTCGCGGATGATGCCGGAAATCGCGCCCACGTGCCAGCCGGAGCCTGCCGGAGCGCAAGCTGCGGATTCTTAGCGGGCGGGAATCGTCTCTGATGGGATGGTTCCCATCAACAGGGGCATGGTGCCGCTCGCCGACCACACGAGGAACACGAGCGCGGCGAGGGCGTGGGCCGGGCCGGTCGGAGAGCCCAGGAACGACGAAGCTGAAGATGGCCGCCATGATGAGACCCGGCACTCCCGCGACGAAGAAGGCGGTACGCCAGGTATGGGCCGTCGCGACCGCCACGAGTACGGGCGGCGCCGCGAATGAACCCAAAAGGTTGCTGCCGAAATTCTGCATCACGCCCATGTTGAAGCCGCGGCGGCCGACGGCCGACTCAAACGCCACGAGTGATTGCGACACCGGCAGGATGGGTCCTGCGGCGATGCCCCAGGTAAGCGACAGTGCGGAGGCGATGCAGCCAATCTGTTGATTCGTGAAATGCAAATCCGCCGCGATGAACCGCATCAGGAAATTGACGGCGTTTCGGTCGAAAAACACGAAACCGAACGTGATCCCCAGCACCCAGATCAGGCGTGTCTCGCATTTCATCTGCCAGCATCCCCGGCCCGGATGGGCTCCGCGCGTCTGTACTAGACGCCCGGACCGGCCGCATGCGCTCGATGACGATTCCTATTTCGCTTTTGGTCGATTCGCGGCAATTGCCATGGGAACGCCGCAGCGCGCATAGTTTGCCGCGGACATCTCAAGGGGATTGGCATGCCGACCATAGCCGACGAATGCATGAACACCGGTCGACGAGGCGGCGGGCGGGCGGGCACGCGATGAAGGTGGCGTTCATCGGTGTGGGGAACATGGGCAGGCCCATGGCGGCCAATGCGGTCAGGGCGGGGCACGAGGTCATGGTCTTCGATGCGAATCCCGAGGCGGCGGCCGCGGCCGCGTCGCAAATCGGCGCGAAGGCGCTCGGCGCGCTGCGCGACGTTGCGGCGGCGGACCTCATCGTCACGATGTTGCCCGACGGTCACGTCGTCAGCGCCGTGGCGCTCGGCGAGGGGGGGATTGCATCCGTGGCACCCGCCGGCACGATTGTCATCGACATGAGTTCGAGCCAACCGATGGTCACGCGGCAGACCGGTGCGGCGCTGGCGGCGCGCGGGATCACGTTGATCGATGCGCCCGTTTCAGGCGGGGTGGCGCGCGCGGCCAGCGGCACCTTGACCATCATGATCGGCGGCGACGATCCCGCGGCGATCGCCGCGGCCAAGGGATTCCTCGTGTGCCTCGGCAACAAATTCTTCGAGGTCGGCAAATTGGGGTCCGGCCATGCGGCCAAGGCGCTGAACAACGCCGTGGCGGCGAGCAACTACGCCGTGCTCGCCGATGCCATGACCGTGGGGGAGGGCTTCGGGCTCGATCCCGAGATGCTGGTCGACATCGTCAACGTGTCGACCGGTCAATCGTTTTGCTCGACCGTCGTCATGTCGCAGCATGTGCTGCCGGGCACGTTCGACACCGGCTTCGCCGTTGGACTCCTCGCCAAGGATGTCAATATCGCGGTCGAACTGGGGGATTCCCTCGCTGCGGACGCACCTCACATCCGTCTGAGCAGCGAGCGCTGGGCCGCCGCGCGCGAGGCGCTCGGTGCGGGTGCGGACCATTCGAAGGCGATCCTGGCCTGGCAGGCGACAGTGCGGGTTCGAGGTAATACCTATGGGAAATGACGACAAGGCCTTCACCACGGGGCTTGCGCTGCGCCGCGAGATGTTCGGGCCGGCGGGGGCGGAACAGGCGCTGGCCGCCGCGAGCGAGTTTTCGAAGCCGCTGCAGGAGGCGGTGACGCGCTTCTGCTTCGGCGAAATCTGGCAGCGGCCCGGATTGGATCGCAGGACGCGCAGCCTGATTACGCTGGCGATGCTGATCGCCTCCGGCCGGTTCACGCAGTTCCCCGCGCACGTGCGCGGCGCCCTGGCCAACGGGGTCACCCCGGAAGAACTGCGGGAGCTCACTCTACACAGTCAGCTGTATTGCGGAATTCCCGCCGCGGTGGAGGCCACCGCGATTTGCGAGAAGACCCTGGGTGAGTGAGGCGCTGCCCTCAGAAGTCCCTGCCCTTGATGAGGTCCTGGTTGGGCACGACCTGGAACCGGTCGGGGTTGCCGCGGACCAGCGAGTCGGCGTATCCGTTGATGACGGTGCCGCGATCGCCGTTTTTCGTGTCGCGAACGACCGAGCGGTCCAGTATGTAGTCCTGGTTGGCCTTGCTCGAGCGGTCGATGCCGTCCATGTGCGCGTCGAATGCCGCACCCTGCGCGTCGATGTTCTGCATGTGCCGGTCGTAGGCGGCGTTGCTCGCCTCCCGGCGGGCATTGATGGCGGCGGACTGCGCATTGGCGCGGGCGGCGTCCGCGTGAACCCGGTCGAGGGCTCCTTGCTGCAGGCGACCCACGATCGCCGCGTTCTGTTTGTAGCTGCGGATGATGGCCAGCAGCGTGGCGTTCTCGGCGTCGGCGAGCCGTTCCGGGACGTTCGAGCCGTTGACCGCCATGGCTCGCGGTCCCCACGAGTCGAGGCGCACGCTGCCCCGGCGTGAACCGATCCCGTCGTGGAAATCGACGGTGAACAAGACCTGAACTGCGCGTCCAGGCAGGGTTGTACGGCCCGTCACCGCATAAGCCCCCGGAGGCAATCCCTTCTGGCGCCGATTTTGGTTGCTGATCTCGACGAAATTCGTGAACAGATCCGGCCCCATGGCGAAGCCCTGGTAGAGCAGGCCGAGGAAAATCATCTCACCGTTCGGTCCGACAGCCACCAGGCTGCCCCCCGCCACTTGATTGAGCTTCCAGCCGGCCGGAAGGCCGATGACGGCGCTGTGGTCGCCACCCGTGGTCTCGACGAGAGCGGTGGCGGTCGACCACAGGGGCGCTGGCATGCCCGCCGGGGTGCCCGCCGACGGATCGCCACCGCCGGCGGGAGGCCAAATCGCGGCCAGCGATTTCATCATGCCGGGTTCCGTCTTTCCGAAGCGTGATCTGTCGTCGAAGAGCACGGCGGCGGATGCCGATCCGTCGCGGGTGCGGTTCACGATGAGCAGGCCGGTCATGGGTTTGTTGCCCGCGTTGCCGGCGTTGACCGAGAAGAAGGCCGCGACCGAACCGCCATCCTTGGATTGGAAGAACTTGCCGACCTGCGGGCGATCGCCGAAATACGTGTGCGCCTGTCGCAGCATGTACACGATGGCGTCGGGCATCGTTCCCCTGCCCGTCAGCGGCCCGTAAATGCAGCGTCCCCCACCGGGGCTATCGACGGTCTTGAAACCGCCCAGCGATGCAGGCGCGGGCCTGGCGGGCGGGGGTATCGCGGTGAGGCTGCACAGGCCGGTCAAGAGAAGGATTTTGGCGGCGCGCATGGACGGATGATACGCGAGGCGCCGACGATACGCGCGCCTGCGACTCGGTCGCGGCGATCGGGATCATCGGCTTGCCTGGTAGACTCCCGGTTCGCTTGGTTCGTCATACAGGGATCCCTTCATGGACATCGCCGTCGTGCATCGCCGAATCGTTCCAGCTCTCGCGCTCTGCCTCCCCCTCTGCCTTGCGTCGGGCTTGCCGTACGCCTGCGCCGATGAACCGGCTGCCGAATCGCGCATCTTGATACGCGCAGGCCACGTGCTCGACGTGCACACGGGCAGGGAGGCGGCCGACCAGACCGTGATCGTCACGCACGGATTGATTGCCGGCATCATGGACACGGGTGCCGCGGTGAGGCAGGCCGGGGACCAGGAGGTCGATCTGCGCGGGATGACCGTGTTGCCCGGGCTCATCGACGTGCACACCCATTTGACGATGGACAGCAATTTCGATCCCTACCACGAACTGTCCACGAGCGTCGCGAAGAGCGCCCTGATCGGTGCGCGCAACGCCAGGGTTACCTTGGAGGCGGGCTTCACCACGGTTCGCAACGTCGGCGCCGAGGGCTTTGCGGATGTGGATCTGCGGGATGCCATCGACGCGGAGCTGATCGAAGGCCCCCACATGCAGGTCAGCGGTCCCCCGCTCGGCATCACCGGCGGCCATTGCGACGAAAATCTGCTGCCGCTTCAGTACCACGCGCAGGGCGGCGGCGTGGCCGACGGCGTCGAAGCCGTACAGCACAAGGTGCGCGAAGTCATCAAATACGGCGCGGACCTCATCAAGATTTGCGCCACCGGCGGCGTGTTGTCGAAGGGCGACGATCCTCAGGCTTCCCAGTACACCCAGGAGGAACTGAAGGCCATCGTGGCGGACGCGCACCGCCTCGGACGCAAGGTGGCGGCGCATGCGCATGGCGCCCAGGGCATCCTGTGGGCGACTCAGGCCGGAGTCGATTCGATCGAACACGGCTCCTACATGAACGACGAGGACATCGCCGCGATGAAGGCGCATGGAACCTATTTCGTGCCCACGGCCTATCTGATCGATTGGGTCCGGCAGAACGGCAAGCTGCCGCCCTTCTACCAACAAAAAATGAAGGACGTGAGTGCGGTGGAGAAGGCGGGCGCGAAGCGGGCGATCGCCGCCCACGTCAAGGTCGCCCTGGGGACCGATGCCGCCGTTTATCCCCATGGGCTGAACGCCCACGAACTCGAGGTGTATGTCGAGCAGTTCGGCATGACGCCGCTGGCGGCCATTCAAACGGGCACCCTGAACGCTGCCGACCTGATGGGGTGGTCGGACAAGGTCGGATCACTCGACACCGGGAAGTGGGCGGACATCATCGCAGTCCGGGGCGATCCGCTGCAGGACGTGAATCTGTTGCAGCAGGTCGCCTTCGTCATGAAGTCCGGCCGGATCTTCAAGAACGAGCCGCCCTGATGCCGGCGCGTCGGAACCGATTCCTCAGCACACCCGCGGCGGCGGAGCGCTGAATCCGGGCAGGACCACCGGTCCGCGCCGCGTCGTGAAGTCGAGGGCGTCGGCGAGATTTTTCGCATTGCGATCACGTGCCCGCATGGGCGGCAGGCCCCAGCGCCATTCGATCATGCGGAGGATGGAGCAATGCTCATAGGGACCGGCCGACTCGATTTTGCGCGGTGCGAACGGCCCCATGGCAATGGCCGGGACCCGGAATCCCAGGCGCTTCAGATCCGGAAACGGACCGTGCCCCGCCTGCACGGTGTCGTCCAGGCAGGCGGGCGGAGGCACATGATCGAAAAAGCCGCCATGTTCGTCGAAGTTCAAAACGAACACCATGCGCCCCCATTGCGGGCCACCCGCCAAGGCGTCGTGCACCCGCGCCACGAACTGCTCGGCGACCAGCACGCTGCCTTTCGGGTGATAGTCGTTCGAGGTTCCGTTGTCCTCGGCGGCATCGGTGTAATCGGGATCGACGAACACCACGTTGGCCAGCCTGCCCTGCTCCGAGTCCTCCCAAAACCGCTCGATCGGGTGGGTCAGGTGATCGTACTTCTTGCTCCTGAAGAGCCCGGTCATCGGTTCGCCGTGATGATAGTAGGCGGCGCGGAGTCCGGCCGCCTCGACGCGGTCGAAAATCGTCGTGGAGATGAGGCATGGGCGCTCGGCGTCCGATTTGGGAAATCCGTCCGGCATGTCGACCTGCGTCGTTCCCGACAGCTGATACAGGCGGTTTTCCCACGTCGGGCCCAGCATCGAGCAGAAATAATTGTCGAAGGTCGTGTAGCCGGAGCCCAAGGCGCTCAAAATCGGCAGGTCCTGCGCAGTGTAGTACCCGATGGGAAACCGGTCGCCCATGGGAGCGGTCCGCAGAAAGCCGTCGCAGCGACCGTCGGCGTACTGGGTTGCGGCGCCCTGCCAGGAGTGATCGGGATCGCTGAAGCTGCAGCCCTGCCATTCCGGCGCCAGAGGCCAGGTTTCGTGCCTATTTCCCCCGGCATCGTGGAAGCCCAATCCCTTCTGCCGGCCGTTCGCGCCGGGCAGCCATCCCAGCACATGATCGAAGGAGCGGTTTTCCATCATCAGCACCACGACGGTATCGAAAGGAGCTTCGTGGGCCGGAGGCAGCGGCTGGGCCCGTGCGCCGGCCGCGGCGGCGCCGGCTGCGGCGAGGGCCAGGAAGTCACGGCGGGTGAAATTGGCGGTCAAGGGTTCATCCTGCGAAACCGGGTGCGCGGCGATTCAGTCGGGGGCATGCGCCGAGTGTAGGCGAACTCAAGGCGCGAGGGCGAGGGCCTCTCATGACAGGGACTCGACCTCCTGCGGTGTGAGCTTCCGCCACTGCGCCTTCGGGAGATCGCCCAGTTCCAGCGTGCCGACCGCGACCCGTATCAGGCGCAGCACGGACACGTCGAAGGCGGCCAGCAGCCGGCGGATCTGTCGATTGCGGCCCTCGGCAAGGGTGACTTCCAACCAGGCGTTCTTCGTTCCAGTGCGCAGGCACCGCGCGGACTTGGCGGACAGCCATTCGGCGTCGATTTCAGCACCGCGTACCAGATTCGCGAGCAGCGCCGCATCCGGCAATTCGTCGATTTGCACGTGATATTGCTTGTCCGGACCGGATGACGGGGACGCGATGCGGGCGGCCCACACGGGATCGTTGCTGAACAACAGAAGTCCCTCGCTGGCCTTGTCCAGACGTCCCACGGGCGCCAGCCAGGGCAGGCCGGATCCTTCGAGGCATCGATACACGGTGGCCCGGTTCCGCTCGTCCCGCGTGGTCGTCACCAGGCCCCGCGGCTTGTTGAGCATGACGACGAGCCGGGAGGCCGGTTGCGTTTCGAGCCCTGCGACGGCGACCCGGTCCACGCCCATGACGACGGGGAATTCGGCGTCGCACACGAGGTTGCCGTTGACGCGCACCCGGCCCTCGCCGACCCACCTCGCCGCCTGCGTGCGGGAGGCCAGACCCAGCTTGGAGATGACGCGGGCGACGCCGTGGCGCGGCGGGGTGCTTGCGGATACCGGACGCTTGATCGCCATCGGCCAATACTGGCCCAACACCCCGGTGAACGCCACCCGGTGCCGGGCGGCGCCCGGCCGCTTATCCGACGATCTCGTCGATCTGGATGGTGGGCATGGAATTGGTGAAGTTCTTGACGTCCGCGACCAGGGTGGCGCCATGCTTGGCGCCTGCCTCGTCGAACGCCTGCTGCGAGCCGATCCAGATGTTGATGATGGCGACGTAGGGGACCGGTGAATTGTCCGGCGTCGCGATGCCGCGGCGCAGTTCGAGCTTCGCGATGCCCTCCCCATACAGCCGCTCGATCAACGTCGCGTGATGATCCAGGTAGTATTCGAAATCGAAGGTCACGCCGGGCTTGTTGGGATAGAGCACGGTGATGCAGCGCCGGGTCTTGGTCGTCATGGGGTTCCTCAGGCGGCCAGGTGGGCGGCGTCCGCCCAGTTTCCATGGAGTGCGGAGCGCAACCGGAAAGGCAGCTTGGCCCGCGCGATCGGTCCCTCGCCGATCCGTTGGGCGTCGAATATCGCGAAGTCGGAATAGTTGGTGACCAGATTGTCGAGCACCGAGACCAGATAACCGTCGCCCTCTGGGGCGGTCGGGTTGCGCGGGACGAAGCAGGGCTCCTGGACGATGGTCTGCGGTCCCGCCCACCAGGTCGATTGGCTGCCCGTCGTGAAATCGATGTGGGCCAGCGAGTTCATGACGAGCCCCGAGGCCCGTCCGCCCGGCCCCTCGAACGGCTTTTCGCGGTCCGATACCAACAGCCATCCGTGATGGTGTGGCTGGGTCGCGTAACGGTCGTCGATGCGCGGGAATTCGCCGAAGAGGTCGGTGAGCTTCTCCACCTTCTCGAATGCGTCACCGGGCGAGGCCATGTCGACGGTCCACCTCGTCAGAAAGCTCATCGCTTCGATCGGATTGAACGGCGTGCCGCGCACGTCGGGAAAAAATGGAAACATGTTGTTCTTCGCGACCGGGGTGTCGAAGAACACGCGGGTGCCGTCGTTGAAGGCGTTCATGACGTGGCTCGCGAAAATGGTCGGTGCCTTGAACCAGCGCATCGCCTTGACGTCCCCGTGCCGGGGAAGCACGCCGAGGTAGACCGGCAGCGACGTGTCGAACCCGAAATGCGGCAGGCCGGCCTTCAACCGCTCCCAGGAACCCACGATGGGTACGATGTGGAATACGGCATAATCCTTCGTCACGCCGAAGTCGTGCATCATGCAGTAGTAGGGGGCCTCGAAGAACGTCTCCCGCAGGAGTTCGCCGGTCGGACTGACTTCCATGTAGGTGCAGTCGCGCGTCAGCAGGCCCTTCGACGCGTAGCCGAAGGCGCACATGTTGCCGGTGAGCGGGTCGATTTTCGGATGGGCGCAGAAGGTTTGACCCTGCAGCTTGCCGCCGAAATCCGTATACCCCCGGGTTTCCAGGGTGAGCGGGTCCATGATGAGGGGGGGGCTGTCCTCCTTCAACGCAAAGAGCCTGCCGGCATGCACGATGACGTTCGTGTTCGCCGTGCCGCGGATCCGTCCCTTGACCGATTCGTCATCGGTCAGGGGGTTGCGATAGGCGCCGAACAGGGAGCGGTCCGCACTGCGCTCGAGCTTCCACTTGTCGGTCTGCGCATAGCGTGACTTGTAGTCGATCTTGCCGTTGCGAAAACGAAACAGGCTGATCACGCCGTCGCCGTTGAAGAACTGATCCGCCTCGAACTTGGGCGGGAAATGGGCATCGGGATGCACTCGATGGTAGGTGCCGATCAGCTGGGCCGGAACGTCGCCTTCGACCTCGAGATCATGGATGTCCCCTTCGAACCGGGCGGGGCGCAGCGTGCCGGTGAATCCCGGCGTCTTCGGAAATTTGGCCATAGGCTTGCATCATCCACCCGTGTGCGGCGGGATCTGTATCCAGGGTGAGCGGCTTTTCGCCATACAGGGAACTCCCGCCGCCGCGGGCGGCGGGGCTCAGGAGCCGGCGCCCATCGACAGCCGGACGATGAGTTGGCGGAACCAGGCATGGGCCGGGTCCGCTTCATTGCGCTTGTGCCAGAGCAGGATCTCCTGCACCGGTTCCATTTCGAAGGGCAGCGGAAAGACCTTCAGGGGAAACGTCGCGGCGAACATCCGGGCGATCCGCTCGGGCAGGGTCGCGACCAGCCGCGTGCCGGGCAGCACCAGCGGCAGGTGCAGCAGGCTCGGAACCGTGATGTGCACGGGGAGGTCGATGCCGAGCAGCCGGCGGACGAACTGCTCCGCCGAGACGTTCGAGCCGCTCGGTTTCCCGAACACGTGCGGCAGCGAGAAATATTGCTCTGAGGTGATGCTGTCGCCGACCGACGGATGGTCGCGGTCGACGGCGCAAATCCAGCGTACCGGGCGCAGCCGGATGCTGTGGAGCGTGTCGGGAAACGCGCGGACGTCGAAGATGCGCAGGCTGTCCATGGACAGGCACAGGTCGGCGTCGCCGTACTCGAGCCGGGACAATGCGCCTTGGGAGACGAGTTCGATGTTGATACGGATGCCGGGCGCTTCGCTCGACACCCGCTCCAGGATGGCCGGCAGCAGCCCGGGCACCGCCTCCTCCGACATGATGAGCGTGAATTCGCGCTGGGTGGTCGCGGCCGTGAACGTGGGCTGGGAACCCAGCGCGGTCTGTATCAGCAGCAGCGCCTCGCGGACCGGATCGACCAGCGATTGACCGCGCGGCGACAATTCCATGTCGCGACCCACCCGCACCAGGAGCGGATCGTCGAAATAATCGCGCAGGCGATGCAGTGCGGCGCTCATGGCGGGCTGCGATACGAACACCTTTTCGGCGGCCCGGGTGATGTTCTTCTCGCGCAGCAGCGTGTCGAGCGCGATCAAGAGATTCAGGTCGAAGCGGTGAAATTGCATGCGCGTTGCCGACGGGAAAGGCCGCCCACTCTACCAGATGAGTCCGGCGGCGGACCCGGGTTGCGCTTGCGGTGGAGCGGATATTCCCCGAGGGTCGAGCATGCGTCCGGCGCAGGATGCTTCATGGGGCCGGGCGCGCGGGCACCGGTCGCCCACTTCAACGACGATCACCAAAGGGGATGGCGGCCCATGAACGGCACATTGATATCCGACGATTTACGCGCCCAGGCGCAGACGTTCACCGGCCGTCCCCGGGAACTGCTCATCGGCGGCCGCTGGCGGCCGGCCCATTCCGGCGCCTGCTTCGACGTCGTCGATCCGGCCACCGGCAAGGTGTTCGCCCATGCGGCGTCGGGCGATTCCGCCGACATCGACGATGCGGTGGCCGCCGCGCGCGCGGCATTCGAGGGTTCCTGGGGGTCCTCGATGCCCGCGTACCGGGCCCGATTGCTGCTCAAGCTCGCCGAGCTGATCGAGGCGAACGGCGACGAACTGGCGCTGCTCGAGACGCTGGACAACGGCATGCCGTTTCGCATGGCCCGCATGGTCGCCACCTTCGGTGCGGCCGAGAGCCTGCGCTACCACGCGGGTTGGGCCACCAAGATCGGCGGGGAGACCGTCAATCTCAGCGTGCCCGGGGAGTGGCATGCCTTCACGCTGCGCGAGCCGGTGGGCGTCGTCGGACAGATCGTGCCCTGGAATTTCCCGTTCGCCATGGCGGTCGCGAAGATCGCGGCGGCGCTCACCGTGGGCTGCACGGTGGTGTTGAAGCCCGCGGAACAGACGCCGCTGAGCGCCGTGCGCCTCGGTGAACTCGTGCTCGAGGCCGGATTTCCGCCTGGCGTGGTGAACATCGTCACCGGGTACGGCGAGACGGCCGGACGCGCCTTGGTCGCCCATCCCGACGTCAACAAGATCGCCTTCACCGGGTCGACGCCGGTTGGCAAGGAAATCCTCCGTGCGTGTGCGGGCAATCTGAAGCGGGTGACGCTCGAACTCGGCGGCAAGTCGCCGGTGATCATATTCCCGGACGCCGATCTGGGCCCGGCCACGGAGGTGGCGGCGCGCGGCATTTTCATGAACACGGGGCAGGTGTGTGCGGCGGGGTCGCGGTTGTTCGTCCATGAAAGGGTGTTCGATCAAGTCATAGAAGGCGTGGTGGCACGCGCGCGGTTGCTCAAACTCGGCGCCGGCACCGACGCGGCGACCGACCTGGGTCCCGTCGTGTCCGACGTGCAGCGCCGCCGGGTGACGGGATACATCCGCGCCGGTATCGAGGATGGGGCCCGGGTGCTGACCGGCGGCGGAGAGGTGCCGGGCCCGGGGTTCTTCGTGGAGCCGACCGTGCTCGCGGACACCACCGCCGGCATGAAAGTGGTGCGCGAGGAGATCTTCGGGCCGGTGCTCTGCGCGATGAAGTTCGCCGATGCGGACGTGGATGCCATCGCGCGCATGGCGAACGACACCGAATATGGGCTGGCGGCCAGCATCTGGACCCGCGACATCGGCGTCGCCCACCGCCTGGCGCGTCGCATCAAGGCCGGCTCGGTGCGCATCAACACCGCGGGCTCGGTGGATGCGGCGCTGCCACTCGGCGGCTTCAAGCAATCCGGCTGGGGCCGGGAAAACGGCCGTGAAGGCACTGAAATCTACACCGAAGTGAAGTCGGTGACCGTCGGGCTCGCTTGAAGGCCGTTGGATGAGTCCGGCCTCCTTCGACTACGTCATCGTCGGCGCCGGATCCGCGGGATGCGTATTGGCAAGCCGCCTGAGCGCCGATCCCGGAGTGAGGGTGCTGTTGGTGGAGGCGGGCGGATCGGACGACCGGTTCCTCATCAAGATGCCGCTGGGCTTCCTGCGGGCTTTGTTCGACCCCGCCCTTTCCTGGGGCTACATGAGCGAACCCGAGCCCACGCTGGACGGACGTTCGGTCTGGCTGCCGCGCGGCAGGGTGCTCGGCGGTTCATCGTCGATCAACGGCATGTTCTACATGCGCGGCCATTCGAGCGACTTCGACACATGGGCACGGCTGGGCTGCGATGGCTGGGCCTACGCCGACGTGCTGCCGTATTTCAAGCGGATGGAGACCAGTTGGCGGGGCGCGGGGCCGTGGCATGGCGGCGATGGACCCTTGCAGGTCATGCCGATCGACACCCGGCGGCTGCTGCACGAGCCGCTGATGCAGTCCGCGGCGGCCGCCGGCTTTTCGACCACCGACGACATTCACGGCGATCATGAAGAGGGGTTCGCCCGCGGGGAAATCACCGTCGACGCGCGGGGGCGGCGCGCCAGCACCGCGCGCGCCTATCTGCGGCCGGCGATGCGCAGGCCCAATCTGCAGATCATCACCGGCGCCCTCGTGACGCAGGTGCTCATCGATGCGGGCAGGGCCGCCGGGATTCGATATCGGCAGAGCGGCGGCTTGTTCGAGGCTCGCACGGAGCGCGAGGTGATCCTCTGCGGCGGGGCATTCAATTCGCCGCAATTGTTGATGCTCTCGGGAATCGGGCCGGCCGACGATCTACGATCCCTGGGGATCGACGTGCGCGTGGACCTGCCGGGGGTCGGATGCAACCTGTCGGAGCACGCGCGGGTTCCCGTCGAATTCGCCACCCGCGGCGGCATCTCCTTCCTGAACGAACTGCGCGCGGATCGGGTCGCGCGCTCGTTGCTGCAATGGGTCGTTTTCGGCAAGGGCGTCTTTGCGACCCAGATCAACAGCTGCAACATCGTGGTACGGACGGATCCCGCTCAGGCACGGCCGGACATCCAGTTGATGAGCAATCCGGTGCGCATGGATGCGAAAATCTGGTGGCCGCTCCTCGGTGCGCGGCAGGAACACCGCGTGACCGCCGACGCGGTGGTGCTCCATCCCGAATCGCGCGGCAGGGTGACGCTGCGATCCGCCGACCCAGCCGACAAGCCGCGAATCTTCCTGAACGTGCTGGCGACCGACGCCGACCTCGCGGCTGCACGCAGAGGCGTCCGTCTGGCGCGCCGGATCTATGCCGCCGCGCCGCAGTCCGCCCTCATCGAGCGTGAAATCGCACCGGGCCCCGCCGTGCAGTCGGATGCGGAATTGAACGCCTACATCCGGGCCCGTGCCGCCGTCACCCAGCACCCGGTGGGAACCTGCTCGATGGGCGGCGGGCCGCAAGCCGTGCTCGATTCCGGGCTGCGCGTGCGCGGCGTCGCCGGATTGCGCGTCATCGATGCGTCGGTGATGCCCACGGTACCCGGCGGCAACACGAATGCCGCCGTCATCATGATCGCCGAAAAGGCCGCAGACCTCATTCTGGGTCGTGCGCTACCGCCCGAGCCGGCGCGCCGCGCCGTTGCCCGGCATTGACCGCTGGAGTGCCGATGTCGACCACCGTCCCGAATGATCCCATCAGCCCGCTGCAGCTCGTGCTGGAGCACGTCTTTGACGTGCGCATCGATTTCCACCAGCGGCTGGTCTTCGACGCCATGCCCGGCGGCCAAAAGGCGGCCTACACGTCGGTCAAGAGCGGCACCGTGTCCGGCCCGCGCCTGAACGGCAAGGTGCTCGACTACAGCGGCGCCGACTGGCCGATCATCCGCGCCGACGGCGTGGTTGAACTCAATGCCCACTACGTCCTCGAGGCCGACGATGGTGCGCACATATACATCCGCAATCTGGGCTATGTCTACGGACCGCGCTCCGCGGTGGATGCGGCGCGCTCACCCGCCAATCCCGCGGCCGGAGGCTATTTTCGGTGCACGCCCTACTTCCGGGCCCCGCAGGGACCGCACGATTGGCTCAATCGGACCGTGGTCATCGGCGGTGGTGAGCGCCATGCGGCCACGGCCACGGCTCCGGACCACACCCTGTTCCGCTACTACGCGGCGCTATGAACCCGGCGGTACGTGCCATGAACCGCGCCGATTATGTGGTCGTCGGCGGCGGCTCGGCCGGCTGCGTGCTGGCCGCCCGTTTATCGGTGGATCCGCAGGTCCGAGTCGTGCTGCTCGAAGCCGGAGATACCGATGTCGGGCGCTGGGCCATGCGCATGCCGCTGGCGTGGCGCGATACCTTCATGGACCCCGCAGTCAGTTGGGGGTACGTCACCGAACCCGAACCGCATGCGGACAACCGCGTGATACCGGTGCCGCGCGGCAAGGTTCTGGGCGGCTGCGCATCGGTCAACGGCATGATGTATTCGAGGGGCTGCGCGGCCGACTACGATGGCTGGGCGCGGGCCGGTCTTCCCGGTTGGGACCATGCCGGCGTGCTGCCGTATTTCCGCCGTTCCGAAAGCAATTGGCGCGGTGCGTCGCGGTACCACGGCGCCGACGGTCCGCTGACCGTCTCCCGCCACGTGCCCGACGCCGTGATCCACCCGCGGATGATGGCGGCGGCGCGCGCGTTGGGGTTCAAGCAACTCGAGGACTTTCATGCCGGTGAAGCCGAGGGGTTCGCGGTGCCGGATTTCAACGTGCATCGCGGCGAACGGGCCAGCACGTCCGTCCGATTCCTCCGGCCGGCCCTGCGCCGGCCCAACCTGCAGGTCATCACGAAGGCGCTGGTGCACCGGGTGGTGTTCGACGGCCGGCGTGCGTGCGGCGTCGAGTACAGCGTGGGGGGCTCCTTGCACCGGCTGGAGTGCGGAGGCGAGATCGTTCTGGCCGCCGGCGCCATCGGTTCACCGCAGCTCTTGTTGCTGTCGGGAATCGGGCCGGCCGGTGGCATCGAGCCGCATGGCATCCGCGTCGTGGAGGAGTTGCCCGGCGTGGGTGGGAATCTGCAGGAGCATCAGTCGATCGCCATGACATACGAGGCGCGGGGCCCGATCACGTTCGATTCGCGCCTGCGGGCCGACCGACTGGCGCTCGATGTGCTGCGATGGGTGTTGTTGCGCACGGGACCGGTCGCGGGCCTGCCGGTGTCCGCGCAGGGGTTCGTGCGAACCCTGCCGGAGCTGGACAGACCGGATCTGCAGATGCTCGTGAGCCCCGTGTCCATGATGGCGCGCCCCTGGTTCCCGGGTTGGCGCGCCGCGTCCGGTCATGTCCTTTCGGTCGCCTGCGTTCTGCTGCACCCGGCGAGCCGGGGCAGCGTGACGCTGCGCTCGGCAGATCCGGCCACCGCGCCGCGCATTCAGCTGAATCTTCTGCAGGCGCCCGAGGATCGTGCCGCATTTACCCGCATCCTGCGCTTCGTGCGCCGGTTTTTCGCGAGCGTCGACGCCCGGACCGTGGTGCAGCATGAACGCCTCCCCGGGGAGGCGCTGCAAAGCGACGCCGAACTGGAGGCGTTTGCGCGGGCCAACGTGCGCACGGCGATGCATCCGACCAGCAGCTGCGCGATGGGCGTCGGCCCCGACGCGGTCCTGGATGCGCAGCTGCGGGTACGCGGCGTCGACGGCCTGCGCGTCGCGGACGCCTCCGTGATGCCGGACATCGTTGGCGGAAACACCAACGCACCTGCCATCATGATTGCCGAGAAGGCTGTCGACCTCATTTTGGGTCGCAGTGCAACGGAGAGCTGATTTGCCCAAACACCGTTTCTACGGCTGGACCCTGCTGGCGGCGCTCTGGGGGGTCATGTTTCTGAATCTCGGCTTCCCGGCTTACGGTCCGGCCGTCATCAATGCCGCCATGGCCAGGGCCCTCGGCCTGCATCGCGAGACGCTGGGCAACATGTTCTCGGTGTACATGATCATGTCGGGGCTGCCCGGCCCCCTCGTGGCGCTGTCGGTCAATCGGCTGGGCGTACGCCTGACGCTGGTCCTGGGAAGCGCCTGCATCGCCGTCGGCGCGCTGCTGATGGCCACCGTCGTCACCAGCGGCTTCGGCGCGATGCTGTGCTTCGGTCTGCTGGTGGGAACCGGCGTTGCGACCGGCGCCGCGCTGGCGTCGCAGGCGGGTCTCGCACGCTGGTTCGTGCGGCGCCGGTCGCTGGCGCTGTCGGTGCTGTACTCGGCGGGCGCCATCGGCGGCTTCGTCGCGGCGCCGCTGCTCAACAAGCTCATTCAGCTCACCGGCACCTGGCGCGCCGGCTGGTGGCTGCTCGCGGCGCTCTCCACCGTCGCGGGATGCATCGCCCAGGCCTTCGTGCGCGAGCGCCCGGAGGATCTGGGCCAGGTGGCGGACGGATTCGGCCCGGCTGCCGCCGACGGACTTCCCGCCGCCGATACGCGCCCGCCGTTCGTGACGCGCCGTGAATGGAGCTTCCGCGAGGCGGTGCGCAATCCGGCCTACTGGGTGCTCCTGATTTCCCTGATCGGCACCAGCGGCGGATACACGCTGTTCCTCGCGCACGGCGTCGTACACCTGCAGGACCTCGGCCACTCGGCGAGCGTCGGCGCCTGGGCCGTGGGCACCATGACGGCGACCGGCCTGATCGGCAAAGTCATCCTCGCCATCTTCGGCGACCGCCTCGATCCGCGCTATATCTTCGCGGTGTTCATGGCGGTGTTCGCGGTCGGACTGCTCATCATCGTCGATGCCCGCGCCCTGTGGCAGGTGTTCCTGTTCGCGACCTGCCTGGGAATCGGGTTCGGCGGCGGATTGGTGACCTTCATGTCGGTGCTGAGCAATTACTTCGGCACGCGGGCGTTCGCATCGCTGGCGGGACTCGCCGTGGCGGTCAACACCACGCTGTCGGCGATCGCTCCGAAGGTGGCCGGTCATCTGTTCGACCAGGGGGTGGGTTACGGATCGACTTTCCATTTTCTGGCGGCCTGGGGTTTCGTGAGCGCCGTCGTGCTGCTCTTTACCCGGCGGCCCACGGTCACGATACTGGCGGATCAGGCGGCACTCGAAGTATGAAGGACGGAGCAATTTCATGACTGCAGTCAAAGACGGCGACCTGCTCTGGACTCCGGGTCCGGAACGCCTCGAGCGGGCCAATTTGACCCACTACATGGGCTGGCTCGCCGGGCGCGGCCGGCGCTTCGAGTCCTATGCCGACCTGTGGCGGTGGTCCATCGATGATCTCCCGGGCTTCTGGGGCTCTTTGTGGGACTACTTCGAGGTCAAGGCCTCGCACCCTTACGAGCGGGTTCTGGGATCGCGCACCATGCCGGGCGCCGAGTGGTTTCCAGGGGCGCGGCTGAATTATTCCGAGCATGCGCTGCGCCACGAGCGCGCGGGCGCCGACGCGCTGCTCCATCTGAGCGAACGCCGCGGACTCACCGCACTGTCGTGGACCGACCTCGGCAGCCAGGTGCGAAGGCTGGCGACGCGGCTGCGTGCGCTCGGCCTCGAGCCCGGCGACCGGGTGGTGGCCTATCTGCCGAATTCGCCCGAGGCGGTGGTCGCCATGCTGGCGACGGTCAGCATCGGCGCCATCTGGGCAAGCTGCGGTCCGGACTTCGGTCCGCGGGGCGTGGTCGACCGGTTCCTGCAACTGGCGCCGAAGTTCGCCTTCTGCGTCGACGGCTATCATTACGGCGGCAAGCCCTTCGATCGCCGCCCCGAACTCGGCACCATCCTGCGCGAGCTGCCGTCGCTCGAACGGGTCATCTATCTGCGGCATCTCGAGCCCGAAAACGCCACGCCGCTCACCGCCAATACGATATTTTGGGAGGACGCACTCGACGGCCCGGAGGTGGCGCGGGACTCCTTCCGGTTCGAACAGGTGCCGTTCGCACACCCGCTGTGGATATTGTTTTCATCCGGCACGACCGGACTGCCGAAGCCCATCATCCACTGTCACGGCGGCATGATCGTCGAACAATTCAAGGCGCTCTCGCTGCAGATGGACATGCATCCGGGCGAACGCATGTTCTTCTTCACGACGACCGGCTGGATGATGTGGAATTTCCTGGTCAGCGCATTGATGGTCGACGTGGTCCCGGTGTTGTACGACGGCAACCCGGCCTATCCCCAGCCCGACGTGCTGTGGTCCATGGTCGAGCGGGCCGGCGCCAGCTATTTCGGCGCCAGTCCGACCTACATCAACATCCTCGAGAAGGCCGGCATCGTGCCGGGGGAGCGCTTCGACCTGTCGCGATTGCAGTCCATCATGCTGGCGGGCTCCCCCGTGACGGCGGAAGTCATGGCGTGGTGTTACCGCAACGTGAAGCCGGATGTGTGGGCGGGTTCCGGCAGCGGCGGCACGGATCTGTGCACCGGAATCGTCGGCGGCGCCGTGCTGCAGCCGGTCTACGCCGGCGAAATCCAGGCGCGGCAGCTCGGGGTGGCGGCATTCGCCTTCAACGAGGCCGGTGAAGCGGTGGTGAACGAGGTGGGCGAGTTGGTGATCACGCAGCCGTTGCCGTGCATGCCGGTGGGATTTTGGAACGACGCCGACGGCAGCCGCTACCGGGAGTCGTATTTCGATCAATATCCCGGAGTCTGGCGGCACGGCGACTTTTTCAAGGTCAATGAACGCGGGGGGTGTTTCGTGCTCGGCCGCTCCGATGCGACGCTGAACCGGCATGGCGTGCGCATCGGCACCGCGGAGGTCTATCGGGCCCTGGTCGAGGTGCCGGAAATCGAGGACTCGCTGATCGTGAACCTCGACCTGCCCGGCGGAGGCTTCTTCATGCCGCTGTTCGTGAAGCTGCACGACGGCGCGACGCTCGACGAGGCGCTGGTGGAGAAGGTGCGGGCGTGCATGCGCAAGACCTATTCCGCGCGCCACGTCCCCGACAAGATCCATCAAGTGCGGGCCATTCCCTACACGTTGACCGGCAAGAAGATGGAAGTGCCGGTGCGGCGAATATTGATGGGTGTTCCCGTCGACAAGGCGGCGAATCGCGCGGCCATGGCGAACGTCGAGGCGTTGGATTTCTTCATCGAATACGCCCGTACCCAGCAGGACTACCAATTGTAGGCTTCGCTATGGATCGATTCCATGCTCTCCCTCGGTGGAGTTTGGCAGGCGCCGGGAAGCGCTTGATGTCGCCCTGGCATCCGCCATCAGCCCCTGTGGAGAACCGCCCGTGAACGCATCCGTCAACCCGTCCGCGAGCGCCATTGCCGCCCAGCCCAGCCCGTCCGCCGGCGTCACCAAGTTTCTCGCCCTGAAGCCGCGCCTGTTCATCAACGGCGAGTGGGTCGAGGCGCGCTCGGGCAAGACGGTCCCGGTGTTCGACCCGGCGACCGGCCGGCAGATCGGCCTTGCGGCTGATGCGGGCCGGGAGGACGTGGACCGCGCGGTCGCGGCGGCGCGCAATGCGCTGGAAACCGGTCCGTGGGCCACGATGACCCCGTCGGGTCGCGAAGCCCTGTTATGGCGCCTGGCCGACCTCATCGAACGTGATGCGGCCGAATTCGCCGAGATCGAGAGCCTCGACAACGGCAAGACCCGCTTCATGGCGAGCATCATCGACGTGCCGGGTGCCCTCAATTATTTTCGCTACATGGCCGGCTGGGCCACCAAAATCGAGGGCACCACGATGCAGACCTCGATGGGTCCGCCCGGGTCGAAATTCCACACCTACGTGGCGCGCGAACCCGTCGGCGTGGTGGCGCAAATCGTGCCGTGGAATTTTCCGTTGGCGATGGCCGCCTGGAAGCTGGCTCCGGCGCTGGCCGCCGGCTGCACCTGCATTCTGAAGCCGGCCGAGCAGACGCCGCTGTCCGCGCTGCGCCTGGGCGAGTTGATTCGCGAGGCGGGGTTTCCGCCCGGCGTGGTGAATATTCTCACCGGCGTGGGCGAAGTCTCCGGTGCCGCACTGGTCGCGCATCCCGGTGTCGACAAGATCGCCTTCACCGGCTCCACGGAGGTCGGCAAGCTCATCAACAAGAGCGCGACGGATACCCTCAAGCGCGTGTCGCTCGAACTCGGCGGCAAGTCGCCGATGATCGTGCTGCCGGATGCGGATCCGGCGGCGGTCAGCGGCGGCTCGGCCGGCGCCATCTTCTTCAACGCGGGCCAGGTGTGCAGCGCCGGTTCGCGCTTGTACGTTCATAGCTCGATATTCGACAAGGTGGTCGAGGGCGTGAGCGCGGCGGCATCGGCGATCCGCCTCGGACCCGGGCTCGAGCAGGCCACGGAGATGGGCCCGCTCGTGTCGAAGGAGCAGCAGGAACGCGTGCTCGGCTACATCGAGTCAGGCCGCCAGCAGGGGGCGTCGATCATGAGCGGCGGCGAGGCGCCGTCGCATCCCGGCTATTTCGTGAAACCCACCGTGCTGGTGAACGTGAACAAGGACATGCGCGTCGTGCGCGAGGAAATTTTCGGGCCGGTGCTGGTGGCACAGCGTTTCGACGATCTCGACGAGGTGGTCAAGGCCGCGAACGACAGTCCCTATGGCTTGGGAGCCAGCATCTGGACCAACAACCTGTCGGCGGCGCATCGGCTGATTCCACGCATCAAGGCGGGAACCGTATGGGTCAACTGTCACAATCTGGTCGATCCCAACATGCCCTTCGGCGGGTTCAAGCAGTCCGGCTTCGGACGTGAACACGGCCGCGTGGCGGTGGAGATGTACACGGAAACCAAGTCCGTTTGCATCATGCTGTGAAGGATGCGCCCATGACTCAGCGGATTTTGGCCCCTGCGGTGTTGGGGCTCGTCCTGGCGGCCTGCGGTCACCCGCAACCACCCGCGGCTGCCGCCCCACCTCCGGCGCCGAAGCCGGCTGCGGTGGACGCCGCGCGCCTCGCGGCGGCGGACGGCGAGCCGGGCAATTGGATGGCGCCGGGGCGCACCTACGACGAGGGACACTTCAGTCCCCTCAAGCAGATCGACACGGGCAACGTCGAGCACCTCGGGTTGGCCTGGTCCTACGATCTGGACACCGCGCATCGGGGCCAGGAGGCGACGCCGTTGGTGATCGACGGGGTCATGTACGTGACCAGCGCGTGGAGCAAGGTGTTCGCCCTCGATGCGAAAACCGGCGCCCCGATCTGGACCTATGACCCGAAGGTACCCGGCAAAGCGGCGGTCAACGCATGCTGCGACGTCGTGAATCGCGGTGCCGCCGCGTGGAAGGGCCGGATCTATTCCGGCACCCTGGACGGGCGGTTGATCGCACTCGACGCGGCCACCGGCAAGCTGGTCTGGGAGGTCATGACCGTTCCCGACGGCGGACGCTACACCATCACCGGTGCGCCGCGCATCGTCAAAGGCATGGTCTTGATCGGCAACGGAGGCGCCGAGAACGGCATGCGCGGTTACGTCACGGCCTACGATGCCGACACCGGCAAGCAGGTCTGGCGCTTCTACACGGTGCCCGGCGATCCGTCGCAGCCGTTCGAAAGCCAGGCCTTGGAAAAGGCGGCAAAGACCTGGAAGGGTGAGTGGTGGAAATTGGGCGGCGGGGGGCCGGTCTGGGATGCCATCGTCTATGACCCCAAGCTGGATCTGGTCTACATCGGCGTCGGCAACGGCGCCCCCTGGAATCGCGGCAAGATCGGCGGCGACGCCCTGTATCTGTCCTCCATCGTGGCCCTGAAGGCGGATACCGGCGAGTACGTGTGGCACTACCAGACCACGCCGCACGACGAATGGGACTTCGATTCCTGTTCGCCCTTGATCCTGGCCGACCTGCAGATCGGCGGGGTGCAGCGTGCCGTCATCCTGCAGGCGCCGAAGAACGGCTTCTTTTACGTGCTCGATCGCCGCACCGGGGAACTCCTGGCGGCGGATCCCTTCACGACGACCACGTGGGCGAAATCCATCGACAAGAAGAGCGGCCGCCCGGTCGTCGAGAAGGGGGCGCAGTACGGCGAGTCCGGAAAGCCCTTCGTCTCCATGCCGGGACCGGGCGGGGGCCATAGCTGGCAGCCGATGTCCTTCGATCCCCTGACGCGTCTCGTGTACTTCCCGGTCACGGAACTGGCGTTTCCATTCGTGCCGGAGAAGGATGCCAAACATCATGAACTGGCGTGGAACACCGGCGTCGACTTCGACTCGGGCAGCCTGCCGCAGGTGCCGGCGATCAAGGCGAAGATCCTGGCCAGCCTCAAGGGGCATCTGGTGGCTTGGGATCCGGTGGCGAACAGGGAAGTGTGGCGCGTCGAGCTCGGGCATCCCTGGAACGGCGGGGTGCTGTCGACCGCAGGCAACCTGGTGTTCCAGGGGACCGCCATGGGCGAGTTCATCGCCTACGGCGCCGACTCGGGCAAGCGCCTGTGGTCTGCGCAAACCCAGGCGGGCGTGCTCGCGGCACCCATCAGCTATTCGGTGGACGGCGAGCAATACGTCGCGGTCGAAGTGGGTTGGGGGGGCGCCTTCGGCCTCGCGGCCGGGGAGCTGGCGCTGAAGTCGCACACCGCGGCGAATCTGCCCCGGATCCTGGTGTACAAGCTGGACGGCAAGGCCAATCTGCCCGTGTTGCCGGCGGCGGCACCGGCGGTGCTCGACCCGCCGCCCGACACGGCCTCGGCGGCCGAGGTGGGCGCGGGCAAGAAGCTGTATCACACGTTCTGTTCCAACTGTCACGGCGACAGCGCAACGAGCTCGGGCGTGATACCCGACCTGCGCCATTCGTCCGTCATCAAGGACGCGAAGGCGATGGATGTGATCGTGCGGCAGGGCTCGCTGCAGTCGAACGGCATGGTGGCGTTCAAGGACGAGGTGTCGTCGCAGGACCTGGAGAAGATCCGCGCCTACGTGATCCATCGCGCGAACGAGGACGAGAACACCCCAGCGGAGACGGTGCAAAATCCGGTCGCCGCCCACTAGCCGCCCCCGGCCGTCGCGGGATCACACGAGGATTTTGCGGCCCGTGTCCAGGGTTCTCTTGTCCTTCTCGCCGACATCGCCGGGCGGCGGCACCGCCCGGCCCTTCTTGACCGCCGGCCGCTCGCCGATGGTCTGCGTCCATTTCTGCAGGTGCGGCAGGCCCTCGAGGGTCACGCCGGACCATTCATGGCCGTGAATCCATGACCAATGCGCGATGTCGGCAATCGAGTAGTCGGCACCGGCCACGTACTCGTGGCAGGACAGCTGGCGTTCGAGCACTTCGAACAGGCGGCGGACTTCGCGTTGATAGCGATCGATGGCGTAGGGGATCTTTTCCGGTGCATAACGGTAGAACACGTTCGCCTGTCCCATCATCGGGCCGACGCCCGCCATTTGGAACATCAACCACTGGATGACGCGGGATCGTCCCTGCGGATCCAGGGGCATCAACCGGCCGGTCTTCTCGGCGAGATACATCAAGATCGCCCCGGACTCGAACACCGCGAAATCATCGTTGGCCCGATCGACGATCGCCGGGATCCTGCCATTGGGATTGATCTTGAGGTACCACTCCGCCTTCTGCTCCTGCTTCGAGAACGCCAGGGGATGAACGGTATAGGGGAGGCCAAGTTCCTCTAGTGCGATGGAGACTTTCCAGCCATTGGGGGTTGCCGCGGTATACAGATCGATCATGACATTTCCTCGGGGTGATTCAGCTTCATTTACTCGTCGATGCGGCCGCGCGCCGCGAACTCATGGACCGGGTCCGGTCAGCGCACGACGAAGTAGTGGATGCGGTTGGCGCCGGGAATCTTCTCCGCAACGCCGACGAAGACGTGCCTGCTCATCCAGGCATGCGGACCGTCGGGTACGTCGAATTTGGGCGAAACGCGCATGTAGTACTCGTCATCGCTGACGGCCTCGTTGCGATTCATCTTGGCGGCGACCTCGGGGGTTCTTGCCCAGCGGAAGCCGCGGTTCTGCAGGTAGATGACGGTGCCGTCCTCGGCCTCGAGCAGGTACCGGGCATCGAAGTCGATGACCCCGTCCGCACGCACGAGCGGAAAGTCGCCGCCGGACATCGGTATGACCCTGCCCCGCAGCAACGGCCCTTCGATCGCACCGCTGCCGGCATAGACGGCGGCCCGGGTCATGCCCGCACTCGTGGGTTTGAGCCAGCGCGCACCGGTCAGCTCGATGCCGATGGTGAACGCAAATTCCATCTGGGGTTCGAAGGGATGCTGCATGTCGTCTTCCTGGTTTCCGTCGGGTGGCTCTGTTCAGGCCGCAGGCGCAGGGGGGCGGTAGTGCGCGTCCAGGTCGGTGCGCAGGCAACGGGCGGCGAGAAAATAGTGAAGGCTGCCCCACAACAACAGCACCGCGACCGCGGCCATCGCGAACTGAATGCCGTGAGCGGACGCCGCCGTGCACGCGTCCGACAGCGCGGATTCGGATCCGGGCGGCGCCGCGCCGCCGGGGCAGTTCGCGGCGAAGCGGCCGGCGCCGAAGTAGTGGTTCGCGGCGAGATCGCTGACGACGCCGACCAGCGTGGGGCCGAGCCCGACGCCGACCAGGCCGAAGACGATGGCCACGGTGAACGACGACGAGGCCCGCATGCCGGCATCCACCATGTTCTGGGCGATCGTCAGCGTCGGCGTGTAGAAGACGAACAGCGCGACATGCGCGGGCAGGAGCACCGCCATGGCGCCGGCGACGGTGGGCCGGGAGAGTCCCACCTCGAACAGCGGCATCGCGACGGCCAGGGAGATGCCGGGCAACCAGACGTACCAGCGGCGGTCGCGCTTGACGGCCCAATCGACGCCGAAGCCGCCGATGACGAAGCCCGAACTCATGGCCGCCACCACCAGCATGCCGAGCATTTTGCCGGCCTGCGCCGTACCCACGTGGAAAACCGACACGAAGTAGCGGGCGAAGAATTGACCCATGCCGTTCAGGGCGATCGCCGAGAAGGCGGCCCCGGCCAGCACATGGCGCATGGAGGGCTTGCCGAGCAGGAAGCGCATGGCGGCGCCGGCCGAGGGGACCGGGCCCCGGGCGACGCCCCCCGGGTCGCACGCACCGCGCCGCGGTTCGCGCAGCGTGAAAAATGCCAGGAGCGCTGCGGCGAAGCCGGGAATCGCCAGTGCGATGAACCAACTGCGCCAATGCCCATGCTGCGCCATCTCCCCGCCGAACGCGGCTCCGACCAGCGCCCCGATCGGTGCGCCCAGCCAGACTATGGTGGTGGCCGAACCGCGCCGACCGGCGGGATAGTGATCGCCGAGCAGAGAGTAGAGCGGCGGGCCGACGGCCCCCGCATCGCCGATGCCGACCCCGATCCGGCACGCCAGCACCAGGACAAAGGTTCGCACCTGGGAGATCAGGGCGCCGCACGCCGAAAAGAGGGCGATGGACACGGCGATGATGCGCGCGCGGCTGCGGCGTTCCGAGAGCCGGGCAATCGGCAGTCCCAGGAGTGTGTAGAAGATGGCGAAGCCCAGTCCCTGAATCACGCCGAGTTCGGTGTCGGAGAGATGCAGGTCGCGTTTCAGGACGGGCGCCACCGCGGCCAGCCCCTGGCGGTCCGCGAGGTTGAGCGCGTTCATGAGCATCAGGATGAACAGCATCCAGGCGCGATAGCCGCGTGTGAACTCATCGGCAGGGATCACACCCGGGACGGTCGTGGCCACTCGAATGAGCCTACAGTCCGAACACCCTTTCGGCGTTGGTCTGGAAAAAAGCCTTCTTGTCGTCGGCGCTCATGGTCATCGCATCCTGCGCCGCCACCTCATCCGGCTCGTATTGGTAGGGATAGTCCATGGCATACATGATCCGGTCGGCGCCGAGGGTGGATTTGCAGAACTGGATCGCCGGTTCCCAGGCGACGCCGGAGAACGTGACGTAGATGTTGCGCTTGAAGTAGCCGGAGATCGGCAGGGCCAGCGGCTTCAGGAACGAGTACCTGCCCGCGCGGATGCCCGCCGCATGCATGTAGTCGAGACGGTAGGCCCAGTACGGCAGGGCCTCGCCGCCGTGACCGACGACGAATTTGAGTTTCGGGAAGCGGTCGAAGACACCCATGACGATCAGGCGCAGCAGGTGCAGGCCGGTATCGACTCCGAAGCCGAAAACCGCGCCGTCAAGGCCGCGCTCCAGCAGCGGACCGATGAGTCCCTTCGAAGGTCCCTGGGGATGCAGGTATACCGGGGTTCCCAGCGCTTCGGCCGCCTCGAAAATCGGCCAGTATTTCTCGTGATCTGTGTATTCACCGCCGACATGACCGTTGAGGATCACCGCCTTGAAGCCGAGCGTCCGTCCGCGTTCGATCTCCCGGGCGGACCAGGCGGGGTCCTGCGGCGCTATCGCGGTCATGCCGATGAACCTGCCGGGATGACGTCGGCACGCCGCGGCCAGCTGTGCATTCGCGTCGGCGGCCAGCATCCTGGCCTCGGCGGCGGCGAACACGTGGGTGCCCGGGGCGGTCAACGCGATCACGGCCTTGTCGATGCCGGCCGCGTCCATGTCGCCGATGCGGCGGGCGTCGAGGTCCTGCAGGCGCTCGATGATCTCGGTGGCGCGCGCCGAGGGCGATCCGGAATAAAAACCCCAGAGGCTCGTGAATCCCGGGTCGTCAAAGCCGTCCGCGATCAGGCGCTTGTACGCGGCCAACACCTCCTTGGTGATGAATGCCTCTTCGGTCGCGATACGCAGATAGCCCCGGCTGCCGCCGGTCTCGAGTTCAGTCATGACGATGTTCCTTTGCGCGTAGCCGCGACTATGCCTGGTGGATGGCTTTGAGAACGAGGCAGGCCTCCAGGCCCTCCGGACCGTCCTCGGAGCCATGGCCCGAATCCTTCACGCCGCCGAAGGGCGAATCCGCCCCGCCGATCATGGTGGTGTTGATGCCGATCATGCCGCTCTCGATCGCATCGCCCAGCAGCAGGGCACGCCGCCCGTTCTCGGTGAAACAGTACGCGGCCAGGCCGTAGGGGAGCCGGTTGGCCTGTTCCACGGCGTCGTCGAAGGTCTTGAACGGCCGCATCAGCGCAATGGGGCCGAAGGGCTCTTCGTTCATCACGCGCGCCGTCAGCGGTACGTCGGTCAGCACGGTCGGCCGGAAGTAGAACCCCTGGCCGCCGCCCCGCTCGCCGCCGGTGGCGACCCGGGCACCCGCCGTGACGGCATTGCTGACGAACGCCTCGATGGCGTCGGGCCGCCGGGGATTCGCCATCGGACCCATCTGGCTTGCGGATTCCAGGCCGCTGCCCACCTGGAGCCTGGACGCGCGCGCGGCGAACTCCTTGGAGAAGCGCTCGTACACGCCCTCCTGGACGTAGAAACGCGTCGGGGAGACGCACACCTGGCCGGAATTGCGAAATTTGTGCGGGACCAACAGATCGAGCGCCTTGTCGATGTCGGCATCGTCGAAGATCAGGACCGGTCCGTGCCCACCCAGTTCCATGGTCGTGCGCTTCGCGCCCTCGGCGGCGAGTTTCATCAGATGCTTGCCCACCGTCACCGAGCCGGTGAAGCTCACCTTGCGGATGATGGGGGAGGCCAGGAGGTGCCGGGACACGGCATCGGGCACGCCAAACACGCAACACGCCACCTCCTTCGGCAGGCCGGCATCCAGGAGGCAGTTCAACACTTCGAGGGCGGAGCCCGGCGCTTCTTCCGGCGGCTTGATGATGATCGAGCATCCCGCGCCGATGGCGGCGCCGAGTTTGCGCGCCGGATTGCCTATCGGGAAATTCCAGGGACAGAAGGCTGCCACGGGACCGACCGGCTCCTTCACCACCCGCGACAGGGTGCCTGCCGGGCGCACCAGCACCCGCCCATAGATGCGATGCACTTCGCCGGCGTAGAAGTCGAACAGGGCGGCGGCCATCATGACTTCGCCCCTGGCCTCCGGCAGGGTCTTGCCTTCCTCCAGCGTGGCGATGCGGGCGATCCGGTCGATGCGCTCGCGCAGCAGGCGCGCCGCGCCGGCGAGTACGTTGCCGCGCTCGGAGGCGCTGCGTGCACGCCACAATCGATAGCCGCGGGAGGCCGTTTCCAGCGCCCGGTCGAGATCCTGCGGCGTTGCCAGCGGGAGTTCGCCGAGCGTCTCGCCGTTCGCGGGATTGACCACGCGATGCGTCGCGCGGCCGCCGGCGCCGAGGCGCTCGCCGTCGATGTAGAGCTTCAAATCGGCGTCATACCCGTGGGGCATCTCGTCTCCGTTCGTCTGGTGTGCGGTCGAGCCCCCCCCCCAGGGGGGCGTGATTTTGCCGGCAGCTAGGCGGCCGGAAGCTAGGCGACTCCGGTCTTCTCGCGGCGAAATTCCCGCGGCGTCACGTTGAATTTCGCGCGGAACACCCGTCCAAAGTGGGTCGGGCTGTTGAATCCGTAATCGAAGGCGATGGCGGTCACCGTGCGGCCGCGTTGCGCCCCCGACTGCAGCGCGCGGGAGCACGCCTCGAGGCGGCGCCGCAGAATGTACCGGGCCACCGTTTCGTCCTGATCCGAGAACAGATGATGGAGGTAGCGGGCCGTCATCTTGCAGGCTTCCGCGATACGGGTCGGCGTCAGATCCGGATCGTTCAGGTGCGCCTCGATGTAATTGATGATGCGGATCCGATGCGCCGTTCCGAGCGACGATCGATCACCGAGCGCCTGCGGCACGTCCGCGTACGCCGCGCCGATGAGGTCGAGAATGGCGACGGCGATCCGCGCGCCGGTCTGTTCCTCCAGTCCCTGGTGATATTCGCTCCAGTATTTGCGCAGCAGCTGGGACAGCAGCCCGCTCGCTCCCCGGCTGCCGGGCATGGGAATGGCGGCGAGCGACTCGGGACAACCGACCTGGCGCCGCAGCGTCGCGTTGGGGATCCCCAGGACCAACATGCGGTTCGCTCCGGTGAAGATCATTTCGTAGCGGCGGGTGCTGTCGCACAGCGTGAAATCGCCGGCGCGCAGCAGCGATTCGCGGCCGTCCTGCCGGCTGATGCTCTCTCCCTCGAGCTGCAGGTGCAGAAAGAACATCGCATCCTTGGTGCGCGCGACGTGGGCCCGCGAATGCCTGACGATTTGCGCATCCGAATACACCTCGGCGAGGCTCATGTCGCCGATGAAGCCACGTACGATGGAGCCGTTGAACACCCGGATGTCTTCGGGTTCGGATACCAGCGGCGAGAAGCTCTCGCTGGCGCGATCGTTCCAAAAGGCGAGTTTGCGGCGCGGGTCCAGGCCAGCCGTGGAGAACGACTCAATAGTTGCCATGTATTCACTCCCCCGTTTTTTACGGGCATCAGCTTCGAAATCGATCTTATTGTGCGTTCAAGCCTACACTTGTCGTGGAGATAGTTATACGAAACAATCATTTCTCGGAACCAATCGATTTGGGTTATACGAGCTATATGAAAAACCAGGGGCAGCGCCCACCGGGTGACGAAAATAGCCGATATTTGAGTATCCCGCGGCCCCGACGTTGTGAAGGGGCAACAAATAGGCTGCAAGACGCATCAGAATCGATCTCCCTGTACGTCGAGTTTCGTGGCCTGATTCACGTCATCATCCGCGGGGGAGTCGGCCGGCGCTGACGCCACGATGATAGGGGAGACGCGCAACGCATCCCGCCCGTCCCGGGACGAGAGATGCGGGCGACGCACAAGGACGCCTGTGAAATTGACGCCACTCAGCGGCTATGTAGGGTACGCGTTGCGCCGGGCGCAGGGAGTGATATTCGCTGATTTCAACCACACGCTGGCCGGGCTGGACCTGCGGCCCGGCCAATTTGCCGTGCTGGTCTTGATCGATCAGAATCCGGGGGCGAGCCAGTCGAACGTATCGGCTGCGCTCGGCATTCAAAAGGCGAATTTCGTCGCCACGATTGCCGACCTCGAGCGGCGCGGCTTGGTGCGGCGCCGAAAGTCCGACACGGACGGGCGCACCTACTCGCTCGGGCTCACCCCCCGAGGGCGGGGTTTGCTGCAGCACGCCACCGAATTGCAGTCGCAGCATGAAAGTCGCGTCATCGAGCAAATCGGTCCCGAGGGCCGTTTGCAGCTGCTGACGCTGCTCGAGCGTCTGGCGAAATTGCCCTGTGCGCCGCCGAAGTGACGCCAACCGACCGGAGATATCGATGTTGATGAGTTCGGATCCGCGCGACACCTTGAATGCGAGCCGGATGAGCGCCCTGCAGGTCGCGGCGGTCGCCATCACTGTGGGGCTCAATGCGCTCGACGGCTTCGACGTGCTCGCCATCAGTTTTGCCTCTCCCGGCATCGCGAGCGAATGGGGCATCGACCGCAAGGCCCTCGGGTTCGTCCTGTCGATGGAATTGATCGGCATGGGACTGGGTTCGGTGCTGCTCGGGGGCGTCGCCGACAAGCTTGGACGCCGGCGCACCTTGCTGGGCTGCCTCGTCGTCATGTCCATCGGCATGATCATGGCGACCCGGGCCAAGGGCGTGTACGACCTGTCGGTCTGGCGAGTGTTCACCGGCCTCGGCATCGGCGGCATGCTGGCGGCGATCAACGCCGTCGCCGCGGAGTTCTCCAACACGCGGCGCCGCGGCCTCAACGTATCGCTGATGGCCATCGGCTATCCGCTCGGGGCCGTGATCGGCGGATCCATCGCCTCGGTGCTGCTCAAGCAGGGGGATTGGCGCGTGGTCTTTCGGTTCGGAGCGATGGCGACCGCCTCATTCATACCGTTGGTGTATGTTCTGGTGCCGGAGTCCATTGCCTGGCTGTGCCAGCGACAGCCCGAGGGTGCCCTCGTCAGCATCAACCGCAGTTTGGTGCGAATGCGCCATCACCCGATCGCCCAATTGCCGGCCCTGTCCGCCGAGGCCCGCAGGCGCTCCGTCGGCGATATTTTCAGTCCCCAGTTGGTCCGGGTGACCGTTCTCGTCACGCTCGCCTATTTCCTTCATATCACGACCTTCTATTACATCCTGAAATGGGTTCCCAAAATCGTCGTCGACATGGGGTTCTCCCCGTCCTCGGCGGCGGGGGTGCTGGTGTGGGCGAATGTCGGCGGCGCGAGCGGCGGTGTGGTGCTGGGGTTGTTGTCGCTGCGTTACGGCCTGAAGCACCTCACCATGCTGGTGCTGGTGCTCTCGACGATCATGGTGGGGGTGTTCGGTCTGGGCCAGGTCACCCTGGTGCAGCTCTCATGGGTCTGCGCGATCACGGGCTTCTTCACCAACGCCGGAGTCGTCGGTCTATATGGAATCCTGGCGCAGGCGTTCCCGACGCACGTCAGGGCCACCGGTACCGGCTTCGCGGTGGGGACGGGCCGTGCCGGATCGGTGTTGGCGCCGATCATTGCCGGCTACCTGTTCCACGCGGGATACAGCCTCGAATTTGTCTCGCTCACCCTGGGCGCAGGGCCCCTGCTCGCGGCCCTCGCCGTGTGGTGGGTCCCGTTCAAATCGGCGGCCGTCGAGTCGATCGAAACGGAGGCCGCGGCCGCGCTGTAGCGGCGGCGCGGGCCGTCATCCCCAGCGGGACGCTTCCAGTCCGGGGACGAAATACCGTTCGGGATGGGGGGTCCTGGCGCTGCGCAACGCCGCGCGCACGGACGCGCGATCGGCGATCCGGGCGACGTACTCGACGATGCGCGGGGTGGACCGGGCATTGACCGCCGCGGGCGCCAAATCCGGCAGGACGCAGAGCAGGGGGTAGGCATCGATGTCGGCGGCCGAGAACTCCGGCCCCGCTAGCCACGCGTCCTGCGCCAGGGTCTTCTCCAGGCGCGCCAGCGGGCCGGCGAGACGCGCGACCGCCGCCTCGAGATAGGCGGCCGAGTAGGTCCCATCGAGCAGTGCAAGCCAGCCGGCACGGCGCTCGGCAGGCTCGATGGCGGCGATCTTCGCCGCGACGACGCCATGGTCGAGCGTGGCGAGATGCGGTGCCAGGTATTTTGCGCACCCCAGCACCGGCACCACCGATCCCAGATGAGCGCCCAGGTATTGGGCCCAGGCGCGCACCTTGTAGGCGTCGTAGGGGTCGGTGGGCATCAGTGAACGGCCGGGCAGCGCTTCCGAGAGGTACTCCAGCATGAAGGAGGTACTGCAGATCAGGGTGCCGTCGTGCACCAGGATCGGCCCTTCCCGCTCCAACTGCAGGCTCGATTCGAGATCGGACGGAAAGCCGGGCGCGAACTGCTCGAAATTCGCGGCATCGAAATAATGGCTCGCGAAGGACACATCCTTTTCCGCGAGGGCGATCAGCGGTTTCAGGAAGAACGTGTTCGGTTCCGACGTGTAGAGTTCGAGCACTAGGAGTTGCGCTCCAGGAGTTTGATGCGCGCAGCCATCTGAGTGCGCCCCTTGGCCCAGGTCTCGCGCGCCGCGGGCCGCTCATAGATGCGCCGCAGCCACTCCATGATGTGGGGCGTCCTGGCGTCGTTGCACTGATCGGGCTGCGAGAGCGGCAGGGCGTAGCCGAGATTGAAGCCGTTGATGTCGCCCAAAGAGTATGTGTCGCCGGCAATCCAGGTCGAGCGGCTGAGGTGCCTCTCGAGCGCCAACGTGGCAAACAGCACCCGGCGCCTCGACTCGGCGAGTTCCTCGGCCGAGAATTCATTGAACACGGCCTTGCGCCAGGCGATCCGCCGCGATTCGAGCGGAATCCGATCGATGGCCGCCCGCAGTTCGGCCTCCGGCCGCTGACGCGCGGCGGGTCCGACGAAGACGCTCCAGCCGATCATGCTCAACGAGGGCGCGAAATACGCGTCGAAGAACCGCATCCACCAACGCATGCGCCACCGCGCCGCCGGATCGCCCGGCTTGAGCGCCGGTCCCGGAAAGGCGTCGTCGATGTATTCCATCATCGGCGTCGATTCGGTGAACACGCGTGAGCCGTGCACCATGGCGGGGATGGTGCCGTCGGGATTTACCGCGAGGTAGTCCGGCTTGTGCTGATCGAACTGCAGGAGATCGAGATAGCGGCTTTCGTAGGCCACGCCCTTCTCCGCGAGCGTGAGCATGGGCTTGCCGGAATTGGCGTTCGGTTCCCAATGATAGAGAGTGACTGACATGGTTCCCCAGGCTGCACGGGTTTGGGGTCCGAAACTCGACGGTCGGGGAACCGCAATGCGATGCGCGGCGAAGCCATGCACCGCCCGGGACAGGGCGCCCGTCGGCCGGCTGTTGCCAATCGCGAATTCTGTTCGCTCCGAACGTTCGCTTCTCTTATCCAGCATACGCCACTACCATCGATCGGCTGGTGATCGGGCCCCGCGAGTCCGGCGCCGACGCCCTGGAGGGGGAATGTTCAAGGCAGTGTTCGTGATCGGTTGCACCATGGCGCTCGGTGCGTGTCATCGCCCGGAGCCCATGCCTGCCCGGGGACCCGCCGACGTCGATCAGGCGCGCATCGTCGCAGCCGACGCCGAACCGCAGAACTGGCTGAGCTACGGCCGCGATTATGGTGAGTCGCGCTTCAGTCCGCTCGCGGGCATCGACGAGCGCAACGTACACGAGCTGGGCCTGGCCTGGTTCGTCGATCTGGATACCAAGATCGGTTCGGAAACGACTCCCCTCGTGGTGGACGGCGTCATGTACACGGTGGGTGCCTGGAACGTGGTGCTCGCCCTCGACGCCAGGACCGGCCGCGAGCTGTGGCGATACGATCCAAAGCCGCGCCGCGATTGGCTGCGGTACATGTGCTGCGGCCCGGCGGCGCGCGGGCTTGCCGTCTGGAGGGGCAAGGTGATCGCCGCCACCATCGACGGGCGCCTCTTTGCGGTGGATGCGAAAACCGGTGCGCCGGTGTGGGACGTGCGCACCACGCCCGCCGACGTTGCCTATTCGATCACCGGTGCGCCGCGCGTGTTCGGCGGCAAGGTCATCATCGGCAACGCCGGGGGCGAGTTCGGCGTGCGCGGCTACGTCACCGCCTACGATGCCGAGACGGGCCGCCAGGTATGGCGTTTCTACACGGTGCCCGGCGACCCCGCCAGGGGATTCGAAAACAAGGCCATGGAAATGGCGGCCAAGACCTGGCAAGGGGAGTATTGGAAGTCGGGCGGCGGCGGACCGGTTTGGGACGGTCTGTCGTACGACCCGCAGTTGAACCTGATCTACCTCGGGACCGGCAACGGCAACGCGTGGGCGCGCGATCTGCGCAGCCCCGGAGGCGGCGACAATCTGTTCCTGTGTTCCGTGGTCGCAGTTCGCGCCGACACGGGCGCGTATGTGTGGCACTACCAGGAAACCCCCGGCGAGAACTGGGACTACGATTGCGTGCAGCAAATGACGCTCACCGATCTGACCATCGACAATGTCAGGCACAAGGTGCTGATGCAGGCGTCGAAGAACGGATTTTTCTATGTGCTGGACCGCGAGAACGGCAGGCTCCTGAGGGCAAATCCGTTCGTCAAGGTGAATTGGGCGTCTCATGTCGACATGGCGACCGGCCGGCCGGTCGAAATCCAGGAGAACCTGTACACCGATACCGAGGCCAAGAACGTGGCGCCATCGCCCTTCGGCGCGCACAACTGGCAGCCCATGTCCTACGACCCACTGACGCGCCTGGTCTACATCCCCGCCCAGGAGTCGGCGTGGCCGTACTCCCGCACGCCGGCGTTCGACTACAAGCCCATGGCATGGAACATTTCTCAGAACCCGAAGGCGAAGTATCCGCCGCCGCTCGCCGACATTCCCACCGCCGGCTTCACCGTGGCATGGGATCCGGTGGCGGGCAAGGAGGCGTGGCGCATTCCGCACGACGGTCCATGGAACGGAGGCGTCCTGACGACTGCCGGGAATCTGCTGGTCGAGGGCACCGAGGATGGAAATTTCGTGGTGTACCGCGCCACGAACGGCGAGAAGCTGTGGTCGATGCCCATCGGCACCGGGGCGGTCGCCGGTCCGATCACCTACTCGGTCGGCGGCGAACAATACATCGCCGTTTCCGCAGGTTGGGCCGGGTCGCTGGTCATCATCGGCGGCGGATTGTCGGCGATCCATGACGCGCCCACGCGGATGCTCGTGTTCAAGCTGGGCGGCACCACGCCGATTCCCCTGCCGTCCCCCCGAGTGATGCCGGCCCCGCCGGCGCAAAGCGTCACGGCGGAAACGATCAAACGAGGCGAAGCGGCGTACAACAAGACCTGCCGGATCTGTCATGGCGGCAACCTCGTGTCGAGCGGCATGACGCCGGACCTGCGCTTCATGTCGACGGCGACGCACGGGCAATTCGAGGCCATCGTGCTGGGTGGGGCGCGGGCCGACCGCGGGATGGCATCGTTCGCGGATTCCGTCAGCGTCGACGACGTCGAGGCGATTCATGCCTATATCATCGCAACGGCAAACGAGGCGCAGGGACGGCTGTTCGGCGCCGATCGCTTACATCAAGGCGGCAAACCATGAAATTGACCAGCGAAGAACGAAGCCTGCTCGACGGTGAACAGGGCAAGGCCAAGCAAAAGGCGATGGAACTGCTGGTGCGCTACGGCGAGGCGCTGGGCGCCGAGCGGCTGGTTGCGACCGACAACATCGCGGGAGTGCCGGGCTCGTCGAATCCGTTCCTGCAAAAGTATTATCATCAACACGGCGGCGGCTACGAGGCCATTTTCTCGTTCTTCGACCTGGACAGCGACGAACTCGTCGAAGTGCCGAAGGCCGTGGCGCATACCTGTCACCTGCAGGGGGGCTACGACCCCGACAACTGGCAGCTCCTCGGCGCCACCGCCGAAGGCTTCAGGATCAGCCAGGAGAGCGAGGCATTCATCAAGGATCGCGGGGTGCGGATCTTGAAGACCTGCACGCCCTATCTGGCGGGCAACGTGCCCAAGCTGGGCGATCACTGTGCGTGGATGGAGTCCTCGGCGGTGGTGTACTGCAACTCCGTGATCGGCGCCCGCACCAACACCGAGGGACGCGAGAGCACCAGCGCGGCGATGCTGACCGGCAAGATTCCGGACTGGGGCTTTCACCGCGACGAGAACCGCCGCGGCACCCACCTGATCGAAGTGGAGTTGCCGATCGAATCGGTCATGGACTGGGGGATGTTGGGGTACTTTGCAGGCGAGGTGGTGGGCGAACGCATCCCGGTCCTGAGCGGCCGATTCCAGGCGGATCTGATCCGTCACAAACATTTCGGCGCCGCCGCGGCGTCCTCCGGTGGAGTCGAGATGTACCACGTCGTCGGCGTCACGCCGGAAGCGCCGACCCTTGCGGCGGCTTTCGGCGGCACGAAACCCGTGGAGACCATCAAATACGGGTTGGCGGAGATGCGCCGCACGTACGACAACCTGAATTCCAAGGCGCAGGACAAGGACGTCGATTACGTCATGCTCGGTTGTCCGCACTATTCCCTCGAGCAGATACAAAATGCCTGTGCTCTGCTGGACGGCAGGCGGGTGAATTCGAACACGCAGCTTTGGGTGTTCACGTCGCGGGCGGTCAAGGCGGCGGCGGACGCGCAGGGACACACCCGGCGGTTGCGCGACGCCGGCGCGGTACTGGTCACCGACACCTGCTCGTCCATCGCTCAGGCCGTTCCGCCGGGCACCCGGGTGGCGGCGTTGGATTCGGCCAAGCAGACCCACTATCTGCCGGCATTCATGAATATTCAGGCCTGGTTCGGCGATACCCAGGATTGCATCAACGCGGCCGTGACCGGCCGATGGAATGGAGTGCGGCCATGAGCGTGAACACCGTTGTACTGAAGGGGCGAAAAGTGGTCGGAGGCGCCGTGGAGGGCGAGGCGCTCGTCACCCACCAAACCATCTCCGGCTGGGGCGGCATCAACCCGATGCTGGGAACGATCATCGAGACGCGTCACGAGCTGCGCGGCGTGAGTTTCAAGGACAAGATCCTGGTGTTTCCGGGCGCTAAGGGCTCATCGGGGTGGTCGGCGATGTTTCACATGACGCGGTTGAGCGGCACCGCGCCCAAGGCGATGCTGTTCACGGAGATGACTTCCAAGGTGGCGCTCGGTGCCGTCGTCATGCGGATACCCTCGATGACCGACTTCGACGTCAATCCGCTCGAGGTCATCGAGACCGGCGACTGGGTCGCCGTGGACGCGGACCGGGGTGTCGTGGAGGTGCGCAAGGCCGTGCGGCGCGCCGGCGCCCTGGGCTAACCGGTCGACGCGACTTCGGGTCCGTACTCGTTGATGGTGGTGCGGCGCAAGTCGCGCTTGTACTTGAACACGTCGTACTTCGTGGCACGATGCACCGTGCAGCGGTTGTCCCAGATCACGAAATCGCCCTCCCGCCAGCGATGCGAGTAGACGAACCGGGGCTGGGCGGCGAAGGCGTTCAACCGTTCCAGGAACCGTTCGCCCTCCTCGCGGGGCCAGCCCACGATGTGCGTGGCATGATTGCCGATGTACAGGGCGCGACGACCTGATTCCGGGATCACGCGCACCACGGCATGAGCGACCGGCGGCATGGCCCGCCGCATCTCCTCGGTGATGGTGCCGAAGCCCGCGCGGCCGCGGGTCTTCCAGAAATAGTGTTCCGCCACGGCGCCCTCGGCCCGCTCGCGGAGCTCCTCCGGCAGGGCGTCGTACACCATGCGGGTGTCGACGAACTCGGTGTCCGCGCCGAAGGGCGGCAGGATGCGCGCCGAGAGCAGCGACCATTTGGTCGGCAGCGCGTTGAACGAGCTGTCGGTGTGAAATTCCTCGTTGGCACGATTCGAGGCCAGTTGCAGCGACTCGGCCGGCAGGAAATTGCCCTGCTCGTCGAGATTCGAGACGTCGTAGAGCTCCTTTCTCACCCGCCGCTTGAAATTCCCGCGCAACCCCATCGCCAGCGGCAGTTCGAGCGGCCCGCAGGCGCGGCTGAACCGGATCTGCTCATCGTCCGTGATCGTCCGGCCGCGCAGCACCACGACGGCGTGCTCGGCCACCGCCGCATTCACGGCGGCGACCAGCTCCCGATCCGGCGCCTCACCCAGGTCGGCACCCAGGAGTTGGGCACCGAACGGGCCCTCCAATCTCTCGACGACCAACGACATGGACCTGCTCCTCCGCGGGGCACGCCGGACTCCGCTGTGGGAATTAGACAACAACGATGTTCATTCTGAACCATTCCAGGCTCAGGGAGGCTTCGCTGGGAATCGACTCACCGCTCCCCCTGGGTCGAGTAATAAAAGCGGCGAAACCCGCCAAATGCGACTTGGGAATCTGCAGACGGACATTGGCGGTATCCCCGTACGGCTCGGGGTCCTTGCGGTCGTTTGCGGCCATACAACAGCATCAGAGGTCAAAGAATGAGCGTCTCCTTCAAGCGTAGGTTATTGCTGTCACGTGCATCCGCACGTGGCAATGGCTGGACGGCGTTGGCCGCCGCCGGTGTCCTGACGGTCCTCGCCGCTCCGTCCCACGCGGTCGAGGCGGGCGGCGCGGCGGCCGGCGACAGTCTGGAGGAAATCGTCGTCACGGCGCAGTTCCGCAAGGAGAACCTGCAGAACGTGCCCATCGCCATCACCGCCGTGTCGGCCGAGGGCATGGAATCGCGCAACATGACCAACCTGATGGACGTGGCGAACGTCGCGCCCAACGTCACCATGTTCGAGAATTCCGCCGCGTACGGCAAGACCAATGCGGCATTCATCCGCGGCATCGGCCAGGGGGATTTCAACCTCGCGGCCGGCGAACCCGGCGTCGGCATCTACATCGACGATGTGTATTTCGCCACGACGCTGGGTTCGGCCTTCGACCTGTACGACCTTGAGAGCGTGGAAATCCTGCGCGGTCCCCAGGGTACCCTGGAGGGCAAGAACTCCATCGGCGGCGCCATCAACATGCATTCCAAGAAGCCCACCGGCGACGGCACGGGGTTCGTCGACGTCACGTTGGGCGACTACAGCCGCCGTGACTTCAAGGCTGCGTACGACATGAGCGTCATTCCCGACAAGTTGTTCTTTCGGGTTTCCGCATTCGAGGAATATCGGACGGGCTACGTGAATCGCGTGTCCTATGGCTGCGCGAATCCCCAGCCCGCCGCGGGCCAGGGCGTCGTCAACAATGCGCAGGGCTATTCGGTCAACACCAACGCGCCCAACTACCTGCAGGGCAATGCACCCAACACCCTGGGCGGCGGCTGCAACATCGGCACCGAAGGCGGCATCGACGTCCGCGGTGCCCGCGGCCAGTTGCGCTGGCTCATCAACGACAGGATGGAGAACAATTTCACGGCCTACGTGGTCGACGACAATTCGCAAGCCGCCGCGGAAACGCTCGTGGTCGCGCAGCCCGTCGGCTTCAACTCCAGCTTGTTCGCCAAATACGGTCAGAATTTCGACTCTCGGTTCCTGACCCACAATTTCTATTCGAACTATTCGAATTTCTACGATTTGAATCTCCAGGAATCCATCCCGAACACGAACTCCATGCATCAGTGGGGGTTCAGCGACGTCTACGATTGGGACTTCACGGACAAGGCGCACTTCAAGTCCATCACGGCGTATCTGGGCTATTGGACGGACTTCTCGGACGACCAGAGCAACACCCCGCTGCCGCTCGCCTGGGCCTACAACGTCGTCGATCACCAGCAGTTCACGCAGGAGTTCCGGTTCACGGGCAAGGCGTTTGCCAACGATCAGCTCGATTGGGCCACCGGCGCGTTCTATTACCGCGGTACGAGCGTGAATCGCGGACAAATCAACGTCGCGTTGTTCGGTCTGAATTTCGACCAGAACAGCCCGGCGGTGGACCAGAACGAGGCGATATTCGCGCAGGGAACGGAGCACATCACCGACAAGCTGGACCTGACGGTGGGCGTGCGTGAGACGCACGAGGACAAGGAATACACCTATCAGAGCTTCTTCGGCCGTCTGGGGCCGTACGGCGTGGCGTACAGCCACACCGATTGGAAGGCCAACATCGGCTACAAGATCATGCCGGATGTGCTGGCTTATGCGTCTGCGTCCACGGGCTTTCGCGGGGGTGGATTCAATCCGCGTCCGTTTGCCGCGAACCAGATCAACGAGTTCCAACCCGAGAAGCTCCTGGAATACGAGGTCGGCATCAAGAGCGACTGGTTCGATCATAGGCTGCGCGCCAACGTGGCGGCGTTCTATGGCGACTACAAGGCGCTGCAATTCAACTCGCAGCTGATTCAGAACGGCATCCCGTATACGGGCATCCAGAACATCGGCGGCGCGAACATCTACGGCTACGAGGTCGAGATCCAGGCGCGGCCGGTGGGCGGCTTGATGATCGACGCCTCGATGGGATATACCGGCTTCAAGTACAAGGATCTGGGCGTCAACGTCGGCTGCGGCGGCTTTGCAAATCAGGGCGCGGCGATCGCGGCCGGCCAGTGCGTTCCCGGGAACCCGAGCTACAGCGACTATCCGACGGGCCAGCCGAAGCTCAAGGCGAACCTGGGTGCCGGCTATGAATTCCAGATTCCGGGCGGCGGCAAGGTCACGCCGCGGCTCGATGTGACCTATCAGACCCAGGTGTTCGCCGACGTCATCAACAACACCCCCCAGGCCGTCATTCCCAGCCATTCGCTGCTGAATGGGCGCATTCAGTGGGATGCCCCGGATGGCAAATGGTCGGTGGCGGGATTGGGCACCAACCTCACGAACAAGCAGTACTACGTGAGCCTGTTCGACCTGCGGGCCTTCGGCGAGGGCATGGAAACCGGTCAACCGGGGGCGCCGCGCGAGTGGGCGGTCGACGTGAAGTACAAATTCTGAGTGCGACGCGAAACGAAGCTGATGATTCTTCTTTCCGAAAATTCATCAG